>DASYEQ010000001.1:0-24269 GCA_036498945.1 Burkholderiales bacterium
CAAGGCGCTGGTCGCGGCGATCGAGCAGGCGGTCAAGTCGCCGGCCAACGTGGCGCGGCTGGCGCCGCTGGGCATCGTGCAGACCTACGCCACGCCGGAGCAGGCCGCCGCCGAAATGCGCGACGAACTGCGGCGCGTGACTGATCTTGCGAAGAGGACCGGCCTGGTGAAGTGACGCGCGGCGCTCACGCCGGCGCGGTGACTCAGTGGCTCAAGGCGCGCGCGGCGGCTTGCGCGGCGGGCATTACGTCGTAGGCATAGAGTTGCTTGCGGAATTCCGCGTGGGCCACGAGTTCGGCGTCGCGCGCGGCGAGGTCGTCGCTCACCGCGGCGACGCGCAAACCATTTTGCCGGGCGCCGCGCTGCACGTCGGCCACGCGCTCGCGGCGCAGGCGTTCATAGGCCATCAGGGCTTGCGGCACGGCGGCGGGATCGACCAGGCCGAGGATGGTGGCCAGCGCGGCGCCGTCTTCGATCGACTGGTTGGCGCCTTGGCCCAGGTGCGGCAGCATGGGGTGCGCGGCATCGCCCAGCAGGGTGAGGCGGCCGCGGGTCCAGGTGGGCAGCGGCTCGCGGTCGTAAAGCGCCCAGCGGAAGGTCTTGTCGACCTGCGCCAGCACGCGGCCGATGCGCGGGTCCCAGCCGGCGAATTCGCGGCGCAGCACGTCCGGGTCGCCGGGGGCGGACCAGGATTCTTTCATCTCTTCATCGGCGGGCACGAAGCCGACGTAGTTGACCATGGTGCCGTGGCGCACCGGGAACACGAGGAAGTGGCGGCCGGGGCCGGTCCACATCTGCCAGGTGTCCATCGGCCATTCCGGCAGGCGCTCGCGCGGAATCAGGCCGCGGTAGGAAATGGTGCCGTGGAACACCGGCTGCGAGGGCGGGAAGACGAAGGGGCGCAACTCGGAATGAATGCCGTCGGCTGCCACCACGACGTCGGCTTCGATGGTCACGCCGTTGGCGAACTTGACGCGCGCGTGCTCCGCGTCCTGCTCGAAGCCGACCGCGCGATGGCCGGTGTGGATCACGCCGGCCGGCAAAGGCGCGGAAAGGAATTCGACGAAATCGGCGCGATGCATGCCGAAGTTGGCATTCCAGCCCGAGGCGTCGCACACCTGCACCGGCGCGATGAAGCTGCCGTCATGGCGGAAGTAGCTGGAGTGCTCTCCCACCCGCGCGCCCCATTTTTCCACCGCATCGCCGAGGCCTACGCGCTGCATGTGGCGCACCGCGTTGGGCGTCACGTACACGCCGGCGCCGATTTCGCCGATCGCGGCGGCCTGCTCGTAAACCGATACGTCCATTCCCTGCGCGAGCAGTGCATTCGCGGCGAACAGACCGCCGATGCCGCCGCCCACGACTGCCACTTTCATTCTTGCCACCATGTGCCTCGATGCGATTTGGTTCTGACCACGGATTGTGCCTGTGCGCGGGGGATTGTGGCAACCTCGAGAGAGGGAAGTGCAAATGTGGCGGTGCTGGCTATCGGCGCGGAGCGGACGTTCGTTTTCGTATTTAGTCGGTTTTATACTTCGTGAAACAGGTTCAGATTGGGATGCCCCCATCAATGAAGAACAAGAAATCAGCAATGCTTTGAATGAAGAGCCTTCGTCATCTGGTCATTTATTTCGCTTCGGTTTTGCTGCCCGTAATGCTGTTTATATTTTGTCTTAGAACATTGTCCTGGCTTGCGTGTTCGCATTTTGGAGACGTTGGGCCGGGCGGTGGCTTTTCGATCGTAGGATGAAGCTGTGAGTATTGCAGGCGAATAGGAGAGACGTAAGCCGCCTTGCCATGGTTTGGCTTCCGCACCTTCCAAAGCCGGGGTTACCCTAAATGCGCGACTTTCCAGCCGATTCCGGTAACCAGATTTGACATTCGGCCCCGCAATCTTTGCTATACTTAAGCCTCAACTTCCACGCGTCGGCGTTTAGCTGGCGTGTCAGGGGGAGTAGCTACGAGGCGTAGCGGTTTTTCCGGTGCGCCTTGCGGTTGGTCCGTCAATACGGGAGCCGGAGCCTTTCCGGCGCAGTTCCCCGGGCCAGCCGGCGGCGAGCGGGAAAATCCGCGATCCGCATGCGAGACCTTGGTGGCCGCTTTTGTCAGCCCCAGGGCTTGTGCTCCCCTGAACTCCTGATATTGCGTGCCGCTGGGTCTTCCCTCAAGACTAGAGCGCAGTGGAGTTCTGTGTGGATATTTTCTCCCTTTCGTTTCTTACCGCCCTGGCGGCGATCGTCGTCATCGACCTCGTACTGGCCGGTGACAACGCGATCGTGATCGCGATGGCGGCGCGCAAATTGGCGCCCGAGGTACGTAAAAAAGCGATTATCTGGGGCACGGTGGGTGCGGTGGTGGTGCGCTCGCTGATGACCCTCGCCGTGGTCTGGCTGCTGCAGATTCCCGGCCTGATGCTGGCCGGCGGCCTGCTGCTGCTGTGGATCGCGGTCAACCTGCTGTCGGACGAGGGCGGCGAGAAGGACGGCCATCCGGCCGCCGCCAGCTTCTGGGTGGCGATGAAGACCATCGTCATCGCCGACGCTGTCATGGGCCTGGACAACGTGCTGGCCGTGGCCGGCGCCGCGCACGGCAGCTACGTGCTGGTGGTGCTGGGGCTGCTCATCAGCGTGCCGGTGGTGGTGTGGGGCAGCAGCCTGGTGCTGAAACTGATCGAGCGCTTCCCGCTGGTGATCTACGCCGGCGCCGCGGTGCTGGCGGCCACCGGCGCGAAGATGATCCTCTCCGAGCCGATGCTCGATGCGCTGATCGACCCGATCGAGCATTTGTCGTGGATCGCCTACCTGGCCCTGGTCGGCTGCGTGCTGGCGGCCGGCCACGCGATGCAACTGCGCTCGCGCAGGGCTTCCTGATGGGGCAGGGCATGGCCCTTGATTCCGCTGATTGCCGTGCGGCGTTGCGGGACCTGAGGTAAAGAAAACAGGCAGCAGCAGGTGCTGTACCGGGCCGCGTGTCGCAAGATGCGCGGCCCTTTTTTTGCCTGTCAGTGCGAGCCCTGCACTGTCAGGCGCGCCGCCGGCAGGATGGCGCGGAAGGTGGACCCTTCGCCCGGCTCGCTTTCGATCTCGAGGCGCCCGCCGTGGCGCGCCAGCACGTGCTTGACGATGGCCAGGCCCAGGCCCGTGCCGCCGGTCTCGCGCGAGCGCGATTTGTCGACGCGGTAAAAGCGCTCGGTCAGGCGCGGCAGGTGCTCGGGGGCGATGCCGGGGCCGGTGTCGGCGACGCTGTACTGCGCGCCTTCCGGATGCGGCGAAAAGGTGATGCGGATGGTGCCGCCGGCCGGGGTGTAGCGCACCGCGTTCGAAGCGAGGTTGGAAAACACGCTGCGCAATTCGTCGGAGGCGCCGCGCAGGGTGGCGGGAAAGGTGTCGAGCAGGATGGTGTGGCGGTTGCCGGAGAGCGCGCGGGTCTCGGAGGCCACCGTCTCCAGCAGCGGCTGCACCGCGATCTCTTCCTCGCGCGCCGGGGCGGCCTGCGTCTCCAGCTTGGAGAGCGTCAGCAGGTCCTCGATCAGGCGCTGCATGCGGCCGGTCTGGTTCAGCATCATGGTCTCGATGCGCATGCGCTGCTCGGGCGCCACGTCGGGCTGGTCGATCAGCTGCTCGAGAAAGCCGCCGACCACGGTGAGCGGCGTGCGCAATTCATGCGAGACGTTGGCGATGAAGTCGCGCCGCATCGTTTCCACCTTGACGAAGGGCGAGATGTCGCGCGAGAGCACGATGCGCCGCGTCTCCTGGAAGGGCAGCATCTGCACCGAGAGCGTCATCTTGCCGGTGGGGTCATGGAGCACCAGGGGTTCGCGGAAATCGGCGCGCACCAGGTATTCGGTGAAGGGCGGCTGGCGCACCAGGTTGGCGATCAGGTAGCCCTGGTCGCGCGCCAGGTCGATGCCGAAGTGCCGGCAGGCGGAGGGGTTGCACCACTCGATGCGGTCGCCCTGGTCGAGGATGATGATGCCGTCGGGCAGGGCGCTGGAGGCCTCGATGAAGCGGTTCAGTGTCTCCGCCACCTGGTCGCGCCGCTTGTCCTCGCGCCGGCGCGCGCGCCGCAGCTCGGAAAACACCGTCTCCCAGGCGCCATAGCCGTCAGGCAGGTCGGCGGCGCGCTCGGTCGCATCCTCGGTGCCGCGCAACCACCGCTCCATGTGCCGCAGGTAGAACAGATGGAAGGTGATCAGCAGCAGCAGGCCCGCCAGGGCGATCAGGTAGCCCCAGGGCGAGCCAAAGATGTATTCCGCCATCGCGGCGCAAAAGCCGATGACGGCGAAACGGAACCAAACCGGTAGCCAGAAGCGCGACAAAGCAGTAAAAGCCGAAGTGCCCTGAGGGCACTAAGCCTCCCGAAGCGCCCTACGGGCGCGGGTCGTCATTATCGCTGCTTCTCATTCCGCGCCGGTACGCGCCAGCCGGTAGCCGGCGCCGCGCACCGTCTGCACCAGGCTGTCGGCGCCATGCGCCCCCAGCGCCTTGCGCAGGCGCAGGATGTGCACGTCCACCGTGCGCTCCTCGATGAAGGAGTGGTCGCCCCATACCTGGTCGAGCAGCTGGGCGCGCGAAAACACGCGCTCCGGGTGCGCCACCAGGAACTTCAGGAGCTTGAACTCGGTGGCGCCCATGTCCAGCAGCTTGCCGTCGGCGCGCGCCTCGAAACGCGAGGGGTCGACCGTCAGCGCGCCGTAGCCGATCGGCTCCTCCGCGTGTTCAGGGGCGCGCCGGCGCAGCAGCGCATTGACGCGCGCCACCAGCTCGCGCGGCGAGAACGGCTTGGTGATGTAGTCGTCCGCCCCGGCGTCAAGACCGGTGATCTTGTCGCCTTCCTCGGCTTTGGCCGTCAGCATGATGATCGGCAGGCCCTTGGTGCGCGGGTCGGCGCGCAGCGCGCGCGCCAACTGCACGCCGGACTCGCCGGGCATCATCCAGTCGAGGATCATCAGGTCGGGCAGGGCATCGCGGATCTGGTCGCGCGCGGTCTGCGCGTCCATCGCCCGCTTCAGCTTGTAGCCCTTGGGGGAGAGCGCAAATTCGAGCAGCTCGAGAATTGCCGGTTCATCTTCAACCAGCAGGAGAGTAGTGTCCAGGCTCATGGAATTATTATCCCGTAAAGAGGGCCGGGTAGCCGGGCAGGGTCAGCGGAACAAAAAGGGTCATCCGAGGGCGGTGCTTTCGGGTTGTCCGTGGGCGTGGCGCACGTCGGTGCCGCTGGCCACGTAAATCACGTATTCGGCGATGTTCTTCGCGTGGTCGCCCACGCGCTCCAGCGCCTTGGCTATCCATACGATATCCAGCGCCGTCGAGATGGTACGCGGATCTTCCATCATGAAGGTGATGAGCTCGCGCAACAGGCTCCTGAACTCGCTGTCGATGTGCTTGTCCTGTGCCACGATCTGGCGCGCCTGCTCGATGTCCATGCGCGCGAACGCATCCAGGGCCCCCTTCAGCATCGAAGAGGCCAGGTTGGCCGCCACCCGCACGTCGGAAAAGCCGGTCAGGTGGACGATGCCGCGCTCGTGCATCTGCTTGGCGATGCGGGCGATTTTCGCCGCCTCGTCGCCGATGCGCTCAAGATCCGTGATCGACTTGACCACCGCCATCACCAGGCGCAGGTCGGAGGCGGTCGGTTGCCGGCGGGCGATCAGGTGGGTGCAGCGGTCGTCCAGCTCGATTTCCAGCTGGTTGACGCGTTCTTCGGTCGCCTTGACGCGATCGAGCAGCGGCGAGGAACCGTCGCTGTAGCCGGCCAGTGCGTTGCCGACCTGTTCCTCGACCAACCCGCCCATCTGCAGCATGCGGGTGCGGATTTCCTCGAGGTCGGCGTCGTATTGCGTGGAGAGGTGTTCTTTAACCATGGTTCTGCCTTCCATTGCTCATCGATCAGCCGAAGCGGCCGGTGATGTAATCCTCGGTCTGTTTTTTCTTCGGCTGCACGAAAATGTCGTCGGTCTTGCCGAACTCGATCAGTTCGCCCAGGTACATGTAGGCGGTGAAGTCCGACGAGCGCGCCGCCTGCTGCATGTTATGCGTGACGATCACCACCGTGTAGTCCTTCTTCAGCTCGGTGATCAGCTCCTCGATATAGCCGGTGGAGATCGGGTCCAGCGCCGAGCAGGGCTCGTCCATCAGGAGCACCTGCGGCTTGATGGCAATCGCGCGGGCGATGCACAGGCGCTGCTGCTGCCCGCCCGAGAGGCCGTTGCCGGACTGCTTCAGCTTGTCCTTCACCTCGTTCCACAGCGCCGCCTTGGTCAGCGCCCACTCGACGCGGTCTTCCATCTCGGTGCGGTTGAGGTTTTCGAACAGCTTGATGCCGAAGGCGATGTTGTCGAAGATCGACATCGGGAAGGGCGTCGGCTTCTGGAACACCATGCCGATCTGCGCGCGCAACAGGCCCACGTCCATCGTGGTGGTCAGCAGGTTCTCGCCGCCCATCATGATCGCGCCCTCTGCGCGCTGCTCGGGATACAGCTCGAACATGCGGTTGAAGGTGCGCAACAGCGTCGACTTGCCGCAGCCCGACGGCCCGATGAAGGCGGTGACGCAATTCGCCGGGATCGACATGTTGACGTTCTTCAGGGCATGGAAGCCGCCGTAGTAGAAGTTCAGGTCGTTGACCTGCAGCTTGGAGGGCAGTTTTTCGGCAACCGCGGTATCGGTAGTCATGATTATTTGGAACGCGAAAGAATGAATCGGGCGACGATGTTGAGCAGCAGCACGGCGCCGGTGATCAGCGCCGCGCCGCCCCAGGCCAGGCGCTGCCAGTCCTCGTACGGGCTCATGGCGAACTGGAAGATCACCACCGGCAGGTTGGCCATCGGCGCGTTCATGTTGTTGGAAAAGAACTGGTTGTTGAGCGCGGTAAACAGGAGCGGGGCGGTCTCGCCTGAGACGCGCGCCACCGCCAGCAGGATGCCGGTCATGATGCCGGAGCGCGCCGCGCGGTAGCACACCATGGTGACCATCTTCCACAGCGGGCAGCCCAGGGCCACCGCCGCCTCGCGCATCGAGTTCGGCACCAGCTTGAGCATGTCGTCGGTGGTGCGCACCACCACCGGGATCACGATCAGGGCCAGCGCCAAGGCGCCGGCCCAGCCCGAAAAGTGCTTCACCTGCGCTACGTAGACCGTGTAGATGAACAGGCCAATGATGATCGACGGCGCCGAGAGCAGCATGTCGTTGAGGAAGCGGGTGGCCGAGGCCAGCCACGAGCCGCGGCCGAATTCGGCCAGGTAGGTACCGGCCAGGATGCCGATCGGCGTGCCGATCACCGTGCCCGCCGTCACCATCAACAGGCTGCCCCAGATCGCGTTCGCCAAGCCGCCGCTGGCGCCGGGAGGCGGGGTCATTTGCGTCAGCAGGGACGGTCTGAGCGCGCTGGCGCCTTCCCACAGCAAGGTGGCGATGATCCACACCAGCCACACCAGACCGTAGATCAGCATCCCCAGCGATACCGTCATCAGGATGCGGTTCTTGCGGCGGCGCGACTTGTAGATCGGGTTGCTCTCCCTGATCGCCGTATTGCCCAGCGGCTGGCTACCCATTACCGCGCTCATGACCGTGCTCCTTCCTGGCGCGCCAGGCGCGAGAGCATCAGTTTGGAGCAGGCCAGCACGATGGTGGTGATGAGGAAGAGGATCAGGCCCAGCTCGATCAGCGACGAGGTGTAGAGATCGCCCACGGCTTCGGTGAATTCATTGGCGAGCGCCGAGGCGATGCTGTTGCCCGGCGCGAAAATGGAGGGCAGCAGCTGGTGCGCGTTGCCGATGACGAAGGTCACCGCCATGGTCTCGCCCAGCGCGCGGCCCAGGCCCAGCATCACGCCGCCGACCACGCCTACCTTGGTGTAGGGCAGGACCACCTGGTACATCACTTCCCAGGTGGTGCCGCCCAGGCCATAGGCCGACTCTTTCAACATCGGCGGCACCAGCTCGAACACGTCGCGCATCACCGCGGTGACGAAAGGGATCACCATGATCGACAGGATCAGGCCGGCGGTGAACATGCCGATGCCCATCGGCGGGCCGGCGAAAAAGATGCCGAAGGCGGGAATCGCGCCCAGGGTCTTGATCACGAAGGGCTGCACGTACTCGGAGAACAGCGGGGCGAACACGAACAGGCCCCACATGCCGTAAATGATGGAGGGAATCGCCGCCAGCAGTTCGATGGCGGTGCCGAGCGGCCGCTTCAGCCACTTCGGCGACAATTCGGTCAGGAACAAGGCGATGCCGAAAGACACCGGCACCGCGATCAGCATCGCGATCGCCGCGGTGACCAGCGTGCCGATGATCGGCACCAGGGCGCCGAAATCCTGTTTCACGGGGTCCCATTCCGAGTTCCACAGGAAGGCGGAACCGAACTTCATGATCGACATGCCGCTCCCGGCCACCAGCGAAAACAGGATCGCCGCCAGCAGGCTGAACACCAGCAGGGCGGCAAACCGGGTCACTCCGGTAAACAGTGCGTCGGCCATCGCCGAGCCGCTGCGCTCGCGCGGCGCCGGCGGCAATGTGGAGGTCTTTTCCGCAGGCACTTGGTCTCGGCTTTCAGCGGCTATCGGCAGGGTCGCGGTATTCATTGTGGGGAAGGAGGGAGGGGCCACTGGCCCGGTATCACGAGGAACGTCAACTTGCTGCACAACCGCCCCCCGCAGGGGGCGGCGCGCGCATTTACTGCGGCAGCAGGAAGATCAGTAGACCGACTTGCCGGAAGCGTCCTTGATCTTGCCTTTCCACTCGGCCTGGATCAGCTTGACCACGGCGTCGGGCATCGGCACGTAGTCCAGTTCGGTGGCCATCGCGCCGCCGTTCTTGAACGACCAGTCGAAGAACTTCAGCACTTCCTTCGCGTTGGCCGGCTTGTCCTGCACCTTGTGCATCAGGATGAAGGAGGCGCCGGTGATCGGCCAGCTGTTCTTGCCGGGCTGGTCGGTCAGGATCTGGTACATGCCGGGGGCCTTCCAGTCGGCGCCGGCGGCGGCGGCCTTGAAGGTCTCGTCGTCGGGCGCCACGAAGGTGCCTTCCTTGTTCTGCACCAGGCCGTAGGCCAGCTTGTTCTGCTTGGCGTAGGCATACTCGACGTAGCCGATGGCGCCGTTGATGCGCTGCACGTAGGAAGCCACGCCTTCGTTACCCTTGCCGCCCACGCCGGTGGGCCACTTCACGGAAGTGCCTTCGCCGACGGCCGACTTCCACTCCGGGGACACCTTGGAGAGATAGTTGGTCCAGATGAAGGTGGTGCCGGAACCGTCCGAACGGTGTACCACGGAGATGGCTTCGTCGGTCAGCTTGGCCGAGGGGTTGAGCGCCTTGATCGCGGGGTCGTTCCACTTGGTGATCTTGCCCATGTAGATCGCCGACAGCACCGCGCCGTTGAACTTGAGTTCGCCGGGCTTGACGTCCTTGAGGTTGTACACCGGGACGTTGCCGCCCATGATGGCGGGGAACTGGACCAGGCCATTCTTTTCCAGCTCGTCAGCCGGCAGGGGCATGTCGGAAGCGCCGAAATCCACGGTCTTGGCAGTGATCTGCTTGATGCCGCCGCCGGAACCGATCGACTGATAGTTCAGGCCGTTGCCCGAAGCCTTCTTGTAGGCATCAGCCCACTTGGCGTAGATCGGATAAGGGAAGGTGGCGCCGGCGCCGGTGATGTCGGCGGCCATCGCGCCGGCGGCAAAGGCGCCCGCTGCGATTACCACGCCGAACCTGAGGGTCGTTTTCAGCATTTGGTATGTCCTTTTCTAAAATTTGCTGCTGTCAAAGTTGCTAAAAAAATCTCTTTTATTTTCAGGGGCTTGAATTTATTTTGTGGGTCTTGTGTTGCAGCACTGCGCGCACTTTATGACGCCAATATTTCAGCCTTGTGACAAGGCGGGCGCCCTGAATCAGGCGGGTGCGCGAATTGCTCCCGCCGCTTTTGCCCTCTTGCCACTTGTTGTTCGGGCTACTGGATCAGGCGGCCGTCGCTGCCGACCATCGTCACTTCGATCAGGCGGCCGCCGCCGCTCGAAGGGGTGGCGTAATCGCTCAGCAATTCGGTCAGGCCGGATTCCGGAAGGCCGGCCAGCACTGCCGTCACGTCCTCGCGCTTCACCGGCTTGTTGCCCAGGCCCCGGCGCAGGGCCTCCACCATGGTCTTGGCGGCGATGAACCCTTCCAGGGTCATTTGCGAAGGCGGCTCGTCGCGGAATTTCTTCATCGCTCGCACGTGCTCGCGCACGATCGGCACCGACTCGCGCTCGGGGCTGGGCACCACCTGGGTGATTACCAGGCCGCGCGAGGCGGCGGGCCCGGCGATTTCCAGCAGCGCCGTGCTGTTGACCAGCGACAGGGCGCCCACCGTGATGCCCAGGCTCTTGAACGGGAACACGCGCAGGAAATTGCCCACCACCGAGGTGTCGCCCAGCACGAACACCGCCTGCGGGCGCGCCGCGCGCACGGTGGCGGCCGCCTTCGCCGGGTCGCCGCCGATCTCCGCCAGCGCGGTCTCGCATACGGGCTTGCGCCCGATCGCCGTCAGCGCCGCCTGCACCGCGGCCACGCTCGCCTTCTGCTCCTCCCCGGGGGTGGAAACGATGCAAAACGAGGTCAGGCCGAGATTGGTGAAATGCCTGGTGAGCGCGCGCGCCTCGTCGGCATAGCTTGCGCGCAAGGTGCGGATGCGCGGCTGGCCGGGGGCGGCCAAGCCGGTGAGCGGGGCGAATACCGCGACGTTCTGCTTGTCGGCGACGTGCGCGTCGGCCAGGCTTTTCATGGTGGCGTCGCCAATGGCGCCGAACAGCACGTCGGCATGGCTGTCGTTCAGCAGTTCGCCGGCGGCCTTCATCACCTCGGCGCTCTGGCCGTTGCTGTTCTTGATGACATGGACGATCTTGTGACCGTTGATCCCGCCTTCGCTGTTGACCTGGTCGAAGTAGGTTTTCGCCCCGGCGGCGTAGTCGCGCCCAGCCTCGATCCAGTTGGATGACTGGTCGACGATTTCGCCGACCACGATTTCATTGCCGCCGGCCTGTGCGCTGGCCGCGGCCCATGCGAGCGCGAATGCGCCCGCTCCCCTCAAAAGACGCTTGTGCATTTCCCTGACGAACTGGTTGGTTTTTTCATCGGGCGGGCGCAAGATTTGCAAAGAATCCGCGAAAGGTCCGTTGCAGGCGCCCCCCGAAGGTTGGAGGCGCAACGGTAAGATCGGCGCATGACAGCCGGATGAATGAACCATGCGCGCGCATATTTTTTTCACCGGCATGTCACCGATGCGCGGTATAACCGCGCGCATTTGATCCGCGCCAACCTCAGGAGAATTACCGGATGAATTTGATCCTTTGGCGTCACGCCGAGGCGGAAGAAGGCAGGAACGACATGAAGCGCGCGCTTACCAAGCGCGGGCTGAAACAGGCGACGCTGGCCGCCGCGTGGCTGCACGCCAACCTGCCGGCGGGTGCCCGCATCCTGGTAAGCCCGGCGGTGCGGGCGCAGCAGACGGCGCAGGCGCTGACCCTGGATTTCGAGACGGCGATGGGCTTGCGCCCGGAAAACGACGTTGCCGAACTGCTGGCCGCCGCCGACTGGCCGCAGGGCGGCGGCGAATCCGGCACCGTGGTGCTGGTCGGGCATCAGCCGACTCTGGGGCAGGCGGCGGCGCTGCTGCTGTCGGGCGCGGAGTCCGACTGGAGCATCAAGAAAAGCGCGGTCTGGTGGCTGTCGGCGCGCAGGCGCGAAGAAGAGGCGCAAACGGTGTTGCGGGCCGTATGGTCGCCGGAATTTGCGATGTAAGTCCCGCTTTTCGCGGGAAAATCGCGGAATTTGTGGCTGGAATCCCGGTCTTAGTCCGTATGGACTACACCATACAGGCCTACATACAGCGTTTCCCGGCCGGGAAACGCCCAGGTGTGGCACAATGCGGGCATGACGGTGTCGTGTCATTAAAGCTTCACTGACTCTTCACCGATCGGTCATGCCATGCCTATAGCATGGGCTTGGCATGTGCCAAAAATAAAAGGAGTGCGCATGAAGACACATCCCTGGCTGCAGGAATTGGCAGGTCTCGATTCCGCTTCCGAGTCGCTCGAATCAAAAGTTCGGGTCGAACGGAGGTCAGTGGCCGGTTACAGCCTTTCTGTGGCGACGACCCCGTCCCAGATCGCCGAAGCGCAGCGCCTGCGCTACAAGGTGTTCGCCGAGGAAATGGGCGCCAAGCTGACCAGCGTGCCGAAGCCGGGCGAACCCGGCTACGACGTCGACGAGTTCGATCGCTATTGCGTGCACCTGGTGGTGCGCCATGAGGCCACCAGCAAGGTGGTGGGCGCGTATCGTCTGCTGGTGCCGGAACAGGCGCGCAAGATCGGCCGGCTGTATTCGGAAAGCGAGTTCGACATTTCGCGCCTGGCGCACCTGCGCGATCGCATCGTCGAGGCGGGGCGCTCTTGCGTGCACCGCGACCATCGCAACGGCCCGGTGATCATGCTCCTGTGGGGCGGCATCATCCGCTTCATGAACCGCAATGGCTACGATTACCTGATCGGCTGCGCCAGCGTCTCGATGAGCGACGGCGGGCATGCCGCCGCCAACGTCTTTGCGGCCCTCAAGCCGGAGGAATTCGTCGCGCCCGAGTACCGCGTGTTCCCACGCCTGCCGCTGCCGTACGAAAAGCTGCGCAACAGCGATCCGGCGGTGATGCCGGCGCTGATCAAGGGCTACCTGCGCCTGGGCGCGCGCATCGGCGGCGCCCCCGCCTGGGACCCGGACTTCAACAGCGCGGACCTGTTCATCTTCATGTCGATGGCGGACATGAACGCGAAGTATGCGCGGCATTTTCGGTGAGCACTCAAAAGTACAAACCTACTTTTGAGTGGTTCTGTAGTGCAAAAAAAGACCGGCAAAGCCGGTCTTTTTTTTGTCTGAAATGCGACGAAAGAGCCAAACCGTCGCGCGGCGTGCTTGTGGGCAATGGACGCTTTTTGGTTGAGTTTGTTGCGGCCCTTGGCGAACGCGGGAAGCGTTGATGGGTTGGGTCAATGGGCGGCGCTGTCCGCCTGCGCGCTGCGCGCGGGCGGATTCGCTCGCTTTTAAAAGGGCTGCTTCGTTTGGCTAGGCGCGCCTCGGCGCCAGTTCCTGGCTCCACAGGCTCGTGTTGTTCCAGTCCTTGAGGGTGACCTTCATCGCGCCGGTCTTGGCGTCGATGTCGATCTGGCCGAAGAACTGCATATCGGCCGAGGGCGGCAGATTGGACTGGCCGGGGGCGGGTGCTTTGACGAACTTGAGTTCGGGGCCGAAGGTGTTGTCCAGCGGGTTGGGGCCGAAGGTACCGGCATGCAAGGGGCCGGAGACGAATTCCCAGAAGGGATCGAAATCGGTGAACTGCGCCTTGGCCGGGTTGTAGTAGTGGGCGGCGGTGTAGTGCACATCGGCCGTCAGCCACACGGTGTTGCGGACCTTGTTGTGCTTGATGAAGCGCAGCACCTGCGCGATTTCCAGTTCGCGGCCCAGCGCCGGACCGTCGCCGTTGGCGATTGCCTCGAACATCGGGCGGCCCTGGGCATCCTTGCCGTCATCGACCAGCAGGCCGATCGGCATGTCGGCGGCGATCACTTTCCAGGTGGCCCTTGATTGCTGCAGCGCATTGGTGAGCCAGGCGATCTGGGTGGCGCCGAGATAGACCGATTCTTCGTTGATCCCGGTCTGGCGGTTGTAGCTGTTGCCGCCGCGATAGGAGCGCATGTCGACCACGAACACGTCGAGCAGCGGGCCGTAGGAGAACTGGCGGTACACCCGGCCCTCCTCGTCGGCGCCGTGCGGGCGCATCGGGCTGTATTCCATGAAGGCGCGCTGGCCGTGCGCGGCGAGCAGCGCGATGTTCTTCTCGTGATAGCGGGCATCCTTCGACAAGTCCTTGGAGGGGGAGTAGTTGTTCAGCACCTCGTGGTCGTCCCACTGCCAGACCTGCGCGACCTCGCTGTTGAAATGGCGCACGTTGGCGTCCATCAGGTTGTAGCGGTGGTTGCCGCGGTAGTCGTCGAGCGACTCGGCCACGCGGGACTTGGCTTCGCTGGTGAGGTTCTTCCACACCGTGCCATCGGGCATCTTGACCTCGGGCTGCACCACGCTGTCGGCGTAGATGGTGTCGCCGCTGTGGATGAAAAAGTCGGGGTTTTGCGCGCGGATGGTTTCATAGCATTTCATCCCGCCGGCGGCCTCGTTGATGCCCCAGCCCTGGCCGCAGGTGTCGCCGCTCCAGGCGAAGCGGATGTCGCGTTTGCCCGCGGCGGGCGAGCGGAAGTGGCCGGCTGCCGGAGTGGAGAGGGCGCCGCCGGCCAGGTCTTCGAAGGTGAGGCGGTAGAAGATTTCCTGGCCTGCCGGCAGGCCGGTGAGGTCGAGACGCGCGGTGTAGTCAGTGTCTTCCAGCGCGTAGGGGCCGCGGATGCGTTTGGCGTCGGCGAAGGAGGCGGTGGTGGACCACTCGACCCACATGCGCGCGGCGCGGTCGCTGCGGCTCCAGAGGATGGCGCGGCCGGCGCCAACGTCGCCGGCCTGGGTGCCGGAGAGGATCTGCGGGCGCGCACGGTCGGAAGTGACGACTGCCGGCGCCTGGCCAAAGGCGTGGCTGCCTGCCGGCAGCAGCAGGCTGGAGGCAGACTGGATGAAACGGCGGCGGCTGAGGGGCATGGCGGCTCCGGGCTGTTGTTATAGGGAGCCTCGGATGCTTGTGCATGCCGATGACACGGGTATTTCAACCGGCGCCGTACGGGCGCCGCCCGCGATTACGCGGCGATGGTCTCCGCCTGCAGCAATTCGAAACTGAAGGGGCGCGCTTCACCCAGCCCCTGCCAATGCTTGATTTCCTGGGTCAGCGAGTATTCGGTGAGCGGATGCTGGCGCAGCCAGCCGGCGTCCAGATCCAGCACCAGGCGGTTGCCGTTGAGGGCCAGGCGCAGGTCGGGTAGCTCGAGGTCCTGGCGGCTGCGGCAAAAGAGGGCGGCCAGGCGCAGGCAGGCTACCGCCAGCCATTCGCTTTTCGGCGCCTCGGTCATTTGCCGCGTCAGCTTGGGAAGCTTGCCGGCGTGACCCAGGATGAGGAAGGCCAGGCGCTGCTGCTCGGCCTTGGAAAAGCCCGGCATGTCGGCGTTGCCGATGATGTAGGCGGAGTGCTTGTGGTAGCCGTTGTGCGCGATGGTGAGGCCCGCCTCGTGCAGGCGCGCCGCCCATTCGATGAAGCGGATGGCCTCGAAATATTTTTCGCGGAACACCGGCTTCAGGTGCGCGGCGAGCATCATCGCCAGGTTGATGATGCGCTTGGCCTGCGCGCGGTCGACGTGGTAGCGCTCTTCGAACTGCGTGACGGTGCTCTGGCGCTTGTCGTGCGGGCCGTTGGGCTCCTTGATGCGCGACAGCAGGTCGTAGAGCACGCCCAAGCGCAGCGAGTTGTCGGACACCTGCATGCTGGTGATGCCGAGCTCGGAAAACACCGCGGAAAGGATGGCGAAGCCGCCCGGCAGGTTGAGCGCGCGGTCGGATTTGAGGCCGGCCATTTTCAGCGCTTCGATCTTGCCGCCGGTGAGCATCATCTTGCGCAGCCAGCGCAGGCCGTCGACGTCGATGGTGCCGCTGGCGGTATCCGCGCCGCGATTTTCGCCCAGGATGCGCGAGATGGCGCGCGCGGTACCAGAGGAGGCGATGGCGGTGTGCCAGCCGGAGATCATGACGTCGGCGGCGATCACTTGCACTTCGCGGCGCGCGGCCAGCTCGGCCTGCTTGAGCGTGAAGTCGTCGATGAAGCCGCCGGGGAAGTGGTCGAGCGTGTAGTTGATCGAGCCCATGTACAGGCTTTCCATCAGCTCGGGCTCGAAGCCGGTGCCGACCGAGAATTCGGTCGAGCCGCCGCCGATGTCCACCACCAGGCGCTTGCCGTAGGGCGTGGGCACGCTGTGGGCGACGCCGGAGAAGATCAGGCGCGCTTCCTCGCGCCCGGCGATCACTTCGATCGGGTAGCCCAGCAGCTTCTCGGCGCGGGCGATGAATTCGGGCGCGTTCTTGGCCACGCGCAAGGTGTTGGTGCCGACTGCGCGTACGCGGGTCTCATCGAAGCCGGAGAGGCGCTGCGCGAACTGGCCGATCGCTTCGAGGCCCCGCTCCATCGCCTCGGACGTCAGGCGCTTGTCCTGCGTCAGGCCGGCGGCCAGGCGCACGTTGCTGCGCAGGGAGTCAAGGACGTAGATCTGCCCGCCGTCGGCACGCCCGATCTCCAGGCGAAAACTGTTGGAGCCCAGATCGATCGCGGCGAGTTGCAGGGAGGTGATCAATTCGTGTTCCGCCGGTGGTGCTGGAGTGGTACCTGGTGCCGCGGGAGCGTGGATTGCAGAATTTGGAATTACAAGAACAAGGCATGCACCCACCCAACGCGAGCAGGCGCGGCATGCTAGTGTAGGATGCCAGTGTGACATGCGCATGAAACCTTAGGCGCAGTTTGTCATCAAATTGTCACAATCAATACCTATACACCCCCGAATGAATGCTAAAGAAAATACCGGCGCGCTGAACGCGCGTCCGGCGCCGGCCGCACGCAAGTCGCCGGCAAAAAAAGGGGAATCTGCGGCGGCGGCGTCCAAAGCAAAGGGCGGGCGCAAGGCCGCGCGCACGCTGCCGTATTTCAACCGTGAGCTGGGCATTCTCGCCTTCAACGAGCGGGTGCTGGCGCAGGCGGCCGACATGCGCAACCCGCTCCTGGAACGCCTGCGCTTCCTGTGCATCGTTAGTTCCAACCTGGACGAATTCTTCGAAATCCGCTTAGCCGGCCTGAAGGAGCAGGTACGCATCGACCCCACCCACCGCGAGGCCGACGGCATGCCGGTGGGCGAGGTGCTGACGACGGTGCGTGCGCGCGTGGAGGCCCTGCTGGCGCGGCAATACCAGTTGTTCAACGATGTCATCCTGCCGCAACTGGAAGAGGCCGGGGTCAACTTCCTCTACCGGCCGGACTGGAGCCCGGCGCTGCAGGCATGGGCGCGCAAGTACTTCGACGAGCAGATATTCCCGGTGCTCACGCCGATCGGCCTGGACCCGGCGCACCCGTTTCCGCGCGTGCTCAACAAGTCGCTCAACATCGCCATCGAACTGGAAGGGCGCGACGCCTTCGGGCGCGACGCGCGCCTGGCGATCGTGCAGGCGCCGCGTGCGCTGCCGCGCCTGATCGCGCTGCCGGCGGAGTTCGGGCCGAACGCCTTCGTGCTGCTGTCCACGCTGTTGATCCGCTTTGCTTCGGAACTGTTCCCCGGCATCACGGTGCGCGGCTGCCACCCGTTTCGCGCCACCCGTAATTCCGACCTGTTCGTCGACGAGGAGGAAGTCACCAACCTGCGCCTGGCGCTGCAAGGCGAGTTGCCGCAGCGCCATTTCGGCGACGCCGTGCGCCTGGAGGTGAACCACGACACGCCGGATCACGTGGTGAACTTCCTGCTCGACCAGTTCGGGCTGGAAGAAGTGGACCTGTACCGTGCCGAAGGCCCGGTGAACCTGGCGCGCCTGATGCAGCTGGCCGACGCGGTGGAGCGGCCCGACCTCAAGTTCGCGCCTTTCGTCGCCAACCATGCGGGCCTCTTGGACGAGCACGAGCACGTGTTCGACATCATCTCGGCCGGCGACATTCTCTTGCACCATCCCTTCGAGTCCTTCGACCCGGTGCTCGATTTCGTGCGCGCCTGCGCCACCGACCCCGCGGTGGTGGCGATCAAGCAGACCATCTATCGCACCGGCGCCGAATCCGAATTGATGGAACTGCTGATCAAGGCGGCGCGCGCCGGCAAGGAAGTGACGGTGGTGGTCGAGCTGATGGCGCGCTTTGATGAAGAGACCAACATCAACTGGGCGGCGCGCCTGGAGCAGGCCGGGGCGCATGTGGTCTACGGCGTGGTGGGCCACAAGACGCACGCCAAGATGTGCCTGGTGGTGCGCCGCGAAGGCGGGCGCATGACGCGCTACGTGCACCTGGGCACCGGCAATTATCATCCGCGCACCGCGCGCCTGTACACCGACTTCGGGCTGATCACCGCCGACCGCGAGTTGTGCGCCGATTCCAACGAGGTATTCCGCCAGCTCACCGGCGTGTCGCAGGCGCGCAAGCTGGCGCGCATCTGGCAGGCGCCGTTCTCGATGCACGACAACGTGCTGGCGGCGATCCGCAACGAGGTGAGTATTGCGCAGGCCGGCGGCAAGGGGCGCATTGTCGCCAAGATGAACGCGCTGCTGGAGCCGAAGGTGATCGCCGCGCTCTATGCCGCCAGCCAGGCCGGCGTGAAGGTGGAGCTGATCATCCGCGGCGCCTGTGCGCTGGTGCCGGGGGTGCCGGGGATTTCGGAAAACATCCGCGTGGTCTCGGCAATCGGGCGCTTCCTCGAACACAGCCGCGTCTACTGGTTCGAGAACGGCGGCGACGCGACGGTCTATCTCTCCTCGGCCGACTGGATGGACCGCAACTTTTTCCGCCGGGTCGAGGTGGCCTATCCGGTACTCGACCCGAAACTGAAAAAGCGCGTGTTCAACGAGGGGCTGGGGCCTTACCTGCGGCGCGATGCCGGCGCCTGGG
Organism: Burkholderiales bacterium; assembly: GCA_036498945.1. GTDB lineage: Bacteria > Pseudomonadota > Gammaproteobacteria > Burkholderiales > JAEUOS01 > JAQGMJ01. The sequence continues at coordinate 18,579 of DASYEQ010000001.1, forward strand.
AATTGAAGTCCGACGGCGAGTACGTGCGCCGTGTCTCCGGCCCGACCACCGTGCAGGAACGCCTGCTGGCGACGCTCTCCAAGCCGGCGGCGCCGGGCACGCTGAAACTGAAGGCGATGCAAAGCGTGCTCAAGGGCCGGCGCCACGCCAGGTAGCGCAAGCCCGGCTAATCGGCTGCATGCCTGGGATGACGCCTGGGGTTTGGCTAAGATAGCGCCCCCCGGAGTTCACGCCCGCGCCGCCACCGTGGCGGCGCGGCGCCTCCCAATCATGCTGCATCAGAAAGCCAATGAAACGTTTGTCCCAGGCCTTGCTCCTGTTGTGCTGCGCCGCTGCCGTCAGCGCGCGCGCCGCGACCTATCCCGATCGACCCGTGCGCGTGGTGGTGCCGTTTCCCGCTGGCGGCGCGGCTGACATCGTCGCCCGCCACGTTGCGCAAAAGCTGTCGGAGGCGCTGCCTGCCCAGTTCATCGTCGACAACCGCGGCGGCGCCGGCGGCGCCATCGGCACCGAGTTCGTCACGCGCGCGCCGGCGGATGGCTATACGCTGCTGATGGCGTCTTCCAGCTCGATGTCGATCAATCCGCACCTGACGCTGAAGCAGACCTATAACCCGTTCACGGATTTCACGCCGATCATTTTGCTGGGCTACGCGCCCAATGTGCTGGTGAGCGCGCCCAGCCTGCCGGTGAAAAACCTGCAGCAACTGATCGCGCTGGTGAAGTCCAAACCGCAGTCGCTCAGCTTCGCCTCCAACGGCGCCGGCACCGTGAGCCACCTGACCGGCGAATGGTTCAGCCAGCGGCTCGGCGTGAAGGTGCTGCATGTGCCTTACAAGGGCGCGGCGCCCGCGGTGATCGACACCATCGCCGGCCAGACCTCCTATTTGTTCGCCGTGTTTCCCAGCGTCAGCGTCCACGTGAAAGACGGCAAGCTGCGGGCCCTGGCGGTCACCAGCGCCAAGCGCATGGCAAGCGAGCCCGCGATTCCCGCCATGTCCGAGACCCTGCCGGGCTTCGAGTCGATCCAGTGGTGGGCGCTCTACGGGCCGCCGGGCTTGCCGCAGCCCATCGTCGCCAAGCTCAACGGCGAGTTGAACAAGATTCTGCGCACCGCCGACATCAAGCAGAAGTTCGCCGCCGACGGCGCCGAACCCAGCTGGGGCACGCCGGCCGAACTGGCGGCGTATCTCAAGACCGATTCCGAACGCTGGGCCGGTGTGATCAAGGCCGCCGGCATCAAGCCCGAGTAAAGGAAACAACATGGCCTCCTTAAGTCGTCAGCTGGCGCAATGGATCGTCGGCCTGCAATACGAGCACCTTCCGCCCGCGGTGGTGGACCGTGCCCGCGGCGTGACCCTGCAATGCCTGTCATCCATCCTGCTAGGCGCGAATTCCAAGCCGGCGCGCGAAGCGCGTGACATGGTGATGGCGGAAGAAGAGGGCGTGAAAAACGGCGCCACCATCCTGGTCCATGGCGGCCGCGCGACGCGTGGCGGCGCCGCCTTCGTCAATTCCGAGATGGCGTTTTCCGGCGGCAAGTGGGACACCTTCCGCATGCTGATGCACCCGGGCACCAGCGTGATCCCGGCCGCGCTCGCCGCCGCCGAGGCCACCGGTGCCTCCGGGCGCGAGTTCCTCACCGCGGTAGCCGCGGGCTATGAAGTGCCCGAGCGCCTGGCAGCCGAAGTCATTCCGACGCTGATGGCGCGCGGCTTTCACGCCAGCCCGGTGTTCGGCATTTTCGGCGCGGCGGTGGCGGCGGCGAAAATCTACAAGCTCGACGAAGAGCAGACCAACAGCGCGATTGCGCTTGCCGCCAGCATGGCCGGGGGCAACCTCGAAGGCGCGCGCAGCGGCGGGCGCCTGCTTCGCGAGGGTGCGGCGGTGCGCAATGCGCTGCTGGCGGTGGCGTTGGCGCGCCAGGGCCATCCCGGCGGCGAAACCGTGCTGGAAGGCGAGGCCGGCTTTTACCACGCCTATATAGGAAACAACCGCGGCGAACTGACCCATAGCTTCAGCGGCAAGACACGCACCGATCTGAGCGAAGTGACCAAAGACCTCGGCCGCGAGTGGATATTCCTGGAAACGCTTTACCGCATCTACTCGCTCTCCGGCTACAACATCGCCCATATCGACCTCACGGCGCGACTGTGCGAAGAGAACGACATCCGTGCGGAGGACATCGAAAGCATCGAGGCGGTGGTCAACTGGCTGGAGACGCAATACCCCAGCCCGGCCTTTCCCAGCCGCCGCGAAGACCTGATCCACAAGCCCGGTAGCACCGCTTATTTCATCGCCTATGCCGCGGTGGCGCGCGGCTTTCCCATGCTGCGCGACTGGGCGCCGCAGACGGCGAACGCCGGCGACCCGCCGCAGGCGCTGGAGCTGATGCAGCGCGTCTCCCTCATTCCGGCGCACAACATGCCGCTGTTCGGCCCGCGCATCACCATCCGCACGCGCAATGGCAAGAGCTACACCGTGCAAGGCACGGGACGCGAGTTCATCTGGGATTTCGAGGAACAGGCGCGGCGCATCCGCCCGATCACGTCAGGCCTGCCGATCACCGCCGAGCGCTTCGAAGAGATCATCGCGGCTTGCCGCGGCCTCGATACCCTGACGCGCGCCGACGCGCTGGTGCCGCTGATGCTCAAGTAGCCGCGCGGCGACGCCCGGCCGGTTCGCGCACCGGCCGGCGCGTCATCAAAGCTTCACGCATTTGTCACGCCGCCGCAATGCGGCAATGGTCCAATTCGGCTTATTCGCCCTGTTTCCAAGGACCGTGCGACCCAACGACCTGCCCCCCGATCACAAGCCCGGCTACCGGACCATCTGGATTTCCGACGTGCACTTAGGCACGTCAGGATGCAAAGCCGAATACCTTCTGGACTTCCTGCGCCACAACGAGTCCGACAAGCTCTATCTGGTAGGCGATATCATCGACGCGTGGCAACTGCGCCGCAACTGGTATTGGCGCCAGGCGCACAACGACGTGATCCAGAAAATCCTGCGCCGCGCGCGCAAGGGTTCGCAAGTGATCTACGTGCCCGGCAATCATGACGAGCCGCTGCGCGATTACCTCGGCCTCACCTTCGGCGGCATCGAGGTGCAGGGCGAGGCGATCCACGTGACGGCCGACGGCCGCCGCATGCTGGTGATCCACGGCGACCTGTTCGACGGCGTGATCCGCCACGCCAAGTGGCTGGCCCACCTCGGCGACACCCTCTACACCTGGGTACTCAAGCTCAACCACTGGTTCAACCACGTGCGCACGCGCATGGGCTTTCCCTACTGGTCGCTGTCGCAGTATCTCAAGCACAAGGTGAAGAACGCGGTCAGCTTCATCAGCGACTTCGAAGAGGCGCTGACCCATGAGGCGAAACGCCGCGGCCTGGATGGGGTCATCTGCGGCCATATCCACAAGGCGGAAATCCGCGAGATCGACGGCCTGCTCTACTGCAATGACGGCGACTGGGTCGAAAGCCTGACCGCGCTGGTCGAAACCCATGCCGGCGAACTGAAGATCGTCGAATGGAGTGCCATTCTCGGCAGCCCCGAGGAGCAGGAAACCGAAAACGCCGACCAACAACTGGAGCCCGCGTGAGAGCCATCATCGTCACCGACGCCGCACCGCCGCAGGTCAACGGCGTGGTGGTCACCCTGACCACGGTTGCGAAGGAACTCGAAAGCCTCGGCCACGACATCCGCTTCATCACCCCGGCGACCTTCCGCACCGTTGCCTGCCCGACCTACCCGGAGATCCGCCTGGCGCTGTTCCCCGGAGGCGGAGTGCGGCGCGCCATCGATTCCCTGCAGCCGGATGCGGTGCACATCGCCACCGAAGGGCCGCTGGGCATCGCCGCGCGGCGCTATTGCGTGCGCCACAACATCCCTTTCACCACTGCGTATCACACGCGATTTCCCGAATACGTGCGCGCGCGTGCGCCGATCCCGAAAGGCCTGACCTACGCCTGGCTGCGCCGCTTCCACGGCCGCGCGCAGCGCGTGATGGTGCCCACGCCCTCGATCGGCGGCGAGCTTTCGGCGCGCGGCTTCTCCAATTGCGTGATCTGGCCGCGCGGCGTCTACCTCGACCGTTTCACTCCGGAGGGGGAGCGCATCGAGAGAACCAAGGAGCCGCTGTTCATGTACATCGGCCGGGTCGCGGTGGAAAAGAACATCCGCGCCTTTCTCGATCTCGACCTGCCCGGCGAGAAGTGGGTGGTGGGCGGCGGGCCTGATCTTGAGCGCCTGCAGCGCCAGTATCCCGGCGTGCATTTCACCGGGCCGAAGGATCATTCCGAACTGCCGCGCTACTACCGTGCCGCCGACGTGTTCGTCTTCCCCAGCCGCACCGATACCTTCGGCCTGGTGCTGCTCGAAGCGCTCGCCTGCGGCGTGCCGGTGGCGGCTTTCCCGGTGGCAGGGCCGATCGACGTCATCGGCGCCCACGGCCCCGGCGCGCTGGACAACGACTTGCGCGCCGCCGCGCTCAAGGCGTTGAGCGTGCCGCGCGAAGCCGCGCGCGCCCATGCGCTGCAGTATTCCTGGAACCAAGTGGCCAAGCTGTTCCTGAGCTACCTGGCGCCGATCGACCGTACCGCTTTCGCGGTCGGCCGGGCCGCGCACCCGGCCAAGGCATAATAGCGCCCGTTGCGGTGCGTGGCGCCGCGTTCGCGGGAGCAAGTGTGATTCTGGTGACTGGCGGCGCCGGCTTTATCGGCGCCAATTTCGTCCTCGACTGGCTGGCGCAAGGCGGCGAGCCGGTGGTAAATCTGGACAAGCTCACTTACGCCGGCAATCTGGAGAACCTGGCGTCGCTGAAGAACGATGCGCGCCACGTCTTCGTGCATGGCGACATCGGTGACGCCGCGCTGATAGGCCGCCTGCTCGCTGAACACCGCCCACGCGCGGTGCTGCATTTCGCCGCAGAAAGCCACGTCGACCGCTCGATTCTCGGTCCCGGCGAGTTTGTCGAAACCAATGTGGTCGGCACCTTTCGCCTGCTGGAGGCAGTGCGCGCGTGGTGGCGAGAACTGCCCGCGCCGGAGGCTGCCGCCTTCCGTTTCCTGCACGTTTCTACCGACGAAGTCTACGGCTCGCTTGGCGCCGCCGACCCGGCCTTCACCGAGGCCACCGCCTACGCGCCGAACAGTCCTTACGCCGCCTCCAAGGCCGCCTCCGACCATTTCGTACGCGCCTATCACCACACCTACGGCCTGCCGACGCTCACCACCAACTGCTCCAACAACTACGGCCCTTACCAGTTCCCGGAAAAGCTGATTCCGCTGATGATCGCCAATGCGCTCGACGGCGCCGCCCTGCCGGTCTACGGCGACGGGCGCCAGGTGCGCGACTGGCTCTATGTGGGCGACCATTGCACCGCCATCCGCCGTGTGCTCGAAGCCGGCAAGCCCGGCGCCACCTACAACATCGGCGGCTGGAACGAGCAGGCCAACATCGACGTGGTGCATACCCTGTGCGATGCGCTCGACGCTGCCGCGCCGAAGGGCGCGGGCAGCTACCGCGCGCAGATCAAATTCGTCCCCGACCGCCCCGGCCACGACCGGCGCTACGCCATCGACGCCAGTCTGATCGAACGTGAACTCGGCTGGCGGCCGGCGCATGATTTCGCCGGCGGCCTCGCCCGGACCATCGCGTGGTACCTGGCCAATCGCGCGTGGGTCGAGCA
>DASYEQ010000002.1:0-18814 GCA_036498945.1 Burkholderiales bacterium
CTCGCCGCACTTGGTCGAGACCCACAGTTCCTTGATGTTGCATTCCTCGCGCTGCTTTTCGCTCGCCCACTGGCTGTATTCCTTGGCGACCTTGGAAGCGCGCTTGATGGTCTCGTGATCGCCATAGCCCTCGATGCCGAAGCCGGTGACCGGCTTGCCGGTCTTGGCGATGCCGTCGACCACGCGCTTGGTCCAGCCTTCCTCGATGCCGATCACCACCACGGCGGCGACGTTGGGATTGGAGCCGGTGCCGATCAGGGTGCGGAAATGCAGGTCGAGGTCGGCGCCGAATTGCAGGCGGCCGTAGGGGTGGGGGATGGCGAGCGTGCCCTGGATATTGTTGGCCACTGCCTGGCAGGCGGCGTTGGAGAGATCGTCCACCGGCAGGAGGAGGACGTAATTGCGCACGCCGACGCGGCCATTCTCGCGGCGATAGCCCAGGAAGGTGGTGTTCTTGCTGACGACTGACATGGGGAGAGTCCTTGGAATTGGGGAACAGCGCGCCTGAAGCCTCAGGCGATGCGGCAGACGGCGGCCCGGCTAAACAGCAGCCCGGCGGGCGGCCGGTTTACCAGCGCTTGGTCTTGATGTTGTGCACGTGGGCGTGCTCGCCCGCCTTCATCGGCGCCACTACCTTGCCGATGTCCACGCCGTACTTGATCACGGTCTCGCCGGCGGTCATATCTTTCAGGGCGATCTTGTGGCCGATCGGGATGTCCTGGCGCGCGGTCATCTTGATGTGCTTGTTGTCGTCCATGATCCAGCCGTTCAGTTCCATGCCGGCCGTCACACCTTCGACCACCACCACGGCGACGGTGTCGTGGGCGTCGTGCAATACGAAATGGTTCACTTGGAGTCTTCCTTCCGGTACGTAATATTCTGTACGGTCTGTCGGGGCTTGAATAGTTTGCCCGAAATCCAGCCGCGGCGCTGATGCTACGCCCGCCCGCCAACCAAGTCAACTAGATGACTTGGTTGAGTTGGACCCAAACTCCTGCTACACTGCGCGCCGTTCCATTTCCCCTCTTCTCCACTATGGCCGCGCGTCTCGTCGAAGCCCTGGGCGCCGCGCCAAGCGGGGTGCCGATCTACAAGGAAATCCGCCGCGCCATGCTCTCGCGCCTGGAGCAGGGCGCCTGGGCGCCCGGCATGGCGATTCCGTCGGAGACCAAGCTGAAGGAGGAGTTCGGCGTGGCCATCGGCACCATCCGCAAGGCGGTGGACGAGCTGGTGGCGGAAAACATCCTGATCCGCCAGCAGGGGCGCGGCACCTTCGTCGCCACCCACACGCGCGACCGCCTGCTGTTTCATTTTTTCCACGTCGAGCGCCAGGACGGCTACAAGGAATATCCGCAGGTGCGCCTGCTCGATTTCGAGCGCGCCCGCGCCGACGGCTATGTCGCGGAAAAGCTCGGGCTGAAAGAAGGCGAGCGCACCCTGCGCTTCCACAACGTGCTTTCCCTCGAAGGCGAGAAGCTGATGCTTGACGACATCACCCTGCCCGAACGCCTGTTTCCCAAGCTGACGGAAAAGCGCCTGCGCGAGCGCCCCAGCACGCTTTACAATCTGTACCAGGATGAATTCGGCCTTTCCGTCGTGCGTACCGAACAGCGCCTGCGCGCCGCCCTGGCGCCGCGCGAGACCGTGCGCGCCCTGGGCCTGGAGCAAGGCGCGCCGGTGCTGGAAATCCATCGCGTTGCCTTCGCCTATAACAACCTGCCGGTGGAGTTGCGCGTCTCCCATCTCGACACCGCCGGCCACGATTATGTCAGTGGTACGCGGCGCTGAAATGCGCCCGGCGCCGCGCCGCGGATCCTAGAGCATGGCCAAGTTCCAGCGCGAGCTAGCCGCCGTCTACCTGCGCGCACTGGTGTTCGCGGCGTTTTTTGGCGCCATCGGCGCCGCCGCCGCGCAGGGCTTCCGCTGGTCGCTGGAACATGCCAGCGAACTGCTGTTTCGCAGCGATGAAGACGTAACGGCCGTGATGGGCGGCCTGCCATGGCACTGGCAGATATTGGTGCCGGTGGTGGGCGGCGCGCTCGCCGGCCTGATCCTGAAATTCGCGCAGCGCGAGGAAAAGAAAAGCGGCCGCGGCGATTACCTGGAAGTGATCGACGGCAGCATCGACACGATCCCGCTGAGGTCTTCGCTGTTGCGCTGTCTCTCCTCCTTTTGCTCCATCCTCTCCGGCGGCTCGGTGGGCAAGGAGGGCGCGATGGTGCAGCTTTCCGCCACCGCGGGCTCGGTCTGCACCCGCCTCGGCCTTGACCTGCACGGCGAGCGCTTCCAGCTGGCGATCGCGCTCGCCGGTACCGGCGGCCTGGCGGCGGTGTACCACACGCCATTGGCGGCGGCGGTGTTCATCGCCGAGATCGCCTTCGGCGGCATCGAGTTCCGCCGCCTGGCGCTGCTGTTCACCGCGGCGGTGGCGGCGACCTGGGTGACCATTCTCTCCGGGCAATACAACCCTTCCTTCCTCTTGCCGATGCAGGAGTTTCGCCTCGACGCCGGCGCCATGCTGACCGTGATGGGCATCGGCGTGGCTTGCGGCCTCACCGGTTCGCTCCTGCTGGCGGCGATCAACCTGGCGCGCAAGAACTTTGCCAAGATCCCCGGAGGCGCGGTGACGCAAATGGCGATCGGCGGCCTGCTGGTCGGCCTGATCATCACGGCCGCTCCTGAAGTGGCGGGCAACGGCTTCGCGCCGATCTCCCGGCTGCTGCATGACCAGCCGGTGTCGGTGGCGCTGATCGCGCTCCTGGCGCTGAAAATCGGCGCCACTGCCGCCACCGTGGGCTCAGGCGCGGTCGGCGGCCTGTTCACCCCGGCGCTCTTGGTCGGCGCGCTGACCGCGATGCAATGCGTCACCACGCTCAACCACGCGCTGCCGGGCCTGAACGAAAGCGTAATCCTATTCGGCGTGGTTGGCATGGCCGCCACGCTGGCTGCCACCACCCAGGCGCCCTTGATGTCCACTTTGATGGTGTTCGAGATGACGCGCGAGCCGCTGCTCATCTTTCCCATCATGCTGGCCACCATCATCGCCTACGGCACCGCCAGCGTGCTCGGGCAGACCGGCACTTACGCCGTCACCTCGCGCCACCGCGAGCGCTTCGACACCCGCAGCAAGCTCTTGGAAATCTCGGTCGGCATGATGATGCGCCCGCTGGAGCGCTTCGCCCTCCATAACGCCACGCTGGAGGAAGCGCGCGCCCAGGGCGCGGCGGAAAAGAACCGCTTCGTCTTCATTCTCGACGCCGAACGCAACTTCAACGGCGCCGTCTCCATGGTGGACCTGATGGCGGCCTCCGCCGGCGGCGCGCCGCCGCGCGATCTGTCTTCCTTTCTCCTGCCGGAATTTCCCACCGTGCGCGCCACCGACCGCGTGCGCGACGTCTGGGAAACCGTGGTGGCCTCGCCCGCCGAGCGGGTGCCGGTGCTGGCCGATGCGCAGTCGCGCCGCGTGGTGGGCGTGCTGCTCAAGAGCGACGTGCTCAAGCGCGCGCGCGACCTGTTTTCCTGAAGGCCCGCCCGGCAGGCTTTGGCAAAACCGAGCCCGGACGGGTGCCGGAGTCATTAGAATGGGGGAAGCCGTCTTCCCTGTGGCATTCCTCATAAACACGTAGACAAATCCCATGGCCCCGACCACCCTGGAAGTCGAGATCCGCGATCACGTCGGTTTCGTCTGGTTCAACCGCCCGGACATCCGCAACGCCCTGAACGAGACCGTGCTCAAGGAATTGACCGCGGCCCTGAAGGCGCTGGAAAAGGACAAGGCGGTGCGCGCCGTGATGCTGGGGGGGCGTGGCACGGCGTTTTGCGCCGGTGCCGATCTCAACTGGATGAAGCGCGCCGCCGGCTTCACCAAGGCGCAAAACCAGAAAGATGCCGTCGCCCTGGCCAATACGCTCTATGCGCTCTACGCGCTGAAAAAGCCCACGGTGGCGCGCATCCATGGCCCCGCCTACGCGGGCGGCATGGGCTTTGCCGCCGCTTGCGACATCGCGGTGGCTTCCACCGAAGCCAGCTTCTGCCTCTCGGAGACGCGCCTGGGCCTGATCGCCGCCACCATCTCGCCCTACGTGGTGCGCGCGATGGGCGAGCGCGCCGCCAGCCGCTACTTTCTCACCGCCGAGCGTTTCGATGCTGCCGAGGCCTATCGCATCGGCTTCGTGCAGGAACTGGCGCAGCCCGAGAAGCTGGACGAGACCGTGGACCAGATGCTGGCTCACCTGCTCAACGCCGGCCCGGCCGCGCTGGACAAGACCAAGCAGCTGCTGCAATTGGTGGGCGGCAGCAAGCTCACGTCCGCGGTGCGCGCCGAGACCGCCAGGCGTATCGCCGACATCCGTGCTTCCGCTGAGGGCCGCGAGGGGATCGCCTCCTTCCTCGAGAAGCGCAAGCCCAAGTGGGTCACCGACCTGAACCCGTCCGCGAAATAAACGCCATGTTCAAGAAAATTCTCATCGCCAACCGCGGCGAAATCGCCTGCCGCGTTGCCGCCACCGCACGTGGATTGGGCATCCAGACCGTCGCCGTCTATTCGGACGCCGATGCGCTCGCACGCCACGTGGCCGAGTGCGACGAAGCCTATCGCCTGGGTCCCGCGCCGGCGCAGGAAAGTTATTTGCGCGGCGATGCCATCATCGAGATCGCGAAAAAAAGCGGCGCGCAGGCGATTCACCCCGGCTATGGCTTTCTCTCGGAGAACGAGGATTTTGCCGAGGCCTGCGCCGCGGCCGGCCTCGTCTTCATCGGTCCGCCGCCCTCTGCCATCCGCGCCATGGGCCTGAAGGCCGAATCCAAGCAGTTGATGGAAAAAGCCAAGGTGCCCCTGGTGCCGGGCTATCACGGCGGCAACCAGGACCCCGCTTTCCTGCAACAGCAGGCCGATGCGATCGGCTACCCGGTGCTGATCAAGGCTTCGGCCGGTGGCGGCGGCAAGGGCATGCGCATCGTGGAAAAGTCGGCCGATTTTTCCGCCGCGCTGGCCTCCTGCAAACGCGAGGCCGCTTCGTCGTTTGGCGACGACGCGGTACTGATCGAAAAATATCTGCAGCGCCCCCGCCACATCGAAATCCAGGTGTTCGCCGATACGCAAGGCGAATGCGTATATCTATTCGAGCGCGATTGCTCGGTGCAGCGCCGCCATCAGAAAGTGCTGGAGGAAGCGCCCGCGCCTGGCATGAGCGAAGACCGCCGCAAGAAAATGGGCAGGGCCGCGGTCGCCGCCGCCAAGGCAGTGGGTTATGTGGGCGCCGGCACGGTGGAGTTCATCGCCGACCAGGGCGGCACCTTCTTTTTCATGGAAATGAACACGCGCTTGCAGGTCGAGCACCCGGTAACCGAGGAAATCACCGGCCTGGACCTGGTGGAGTGGCAGTTGCGCGTGGCCGACGGCGAGCCCCTGCCGCTGTCGCAGGACGAACTGGAAATCGACGGTCACGCCATCGAGGCGCGCATCTACGCCGAGAATCCGCTGCGGGATTTCCTGCCCTCCATCGGTACCATTTCCCACATGCGCATGCCGGTCGAGGACGGCCCGGTACGCATCGATTCCGGGGTGCGCGAGGGCGACGCGATCAGCCCGTATTACGATCCGATGATCGCCAAGCTGATCGTCTGGGGCCGCGACCGCGATGCTGCGCTCGCCGCCATGGCGCAGGCCTTGCGCGAATGCGAGATCAGCGGCGTGGCGACCAATGTCGAGTTTTTGGGCCGCGTGATCGCCTGCCAGGACTTCGCCAGCGGTGCCGTCGATACCGGCCTGATCGAGCGCAATCGCGAGGCGTTGCTGCCAGCGAAGTCCGAGATACCGCCGATCGCGCTGGCGCTCGCCGCCTTCGCGCAAATCCGCGCTGAACAGGCCGCGCCCGCGCATCCGGTTTCACCCTGGGATAGCCGCGACGGCTGGCGTATGCACCTGACCGCGCAGCGTACGCTGCAATTCAAGGCCGGCGGCATCGAGCACGCGGTCGGCATCGAATATCGCCGCGAGGGCATGCTGATCAGCGCGGGCGGCGCGCGTGCGTTGGCGCAGGGCACAATCAAAGGGCGAGCCGCTACGCTGTCGTGGAACGGCGAGCGCGCGCAGGCGCAACTGGTCGCCGACGGCGTGAAGCGCACGCTGTTTCTGAGCGGCAGGCGCTTTGACCTCGAGCTCCTCGATCCCGCCGCGCAATTCGATCACGAGGAAGAAGCCGGCGGCGGCCTCACCGCGCCGATGTCCGGCAAGGTGCTCTCCGTGCTGGTGCAGGCGGGCGCAACAGTCGAGAAGGGCGCGCCGCTGCTGGTGATGGAAGCGATGAAAATGGAGCACACCATTTCCGCGCCGGCCAAAGGCCGCGTGGTGCAGATCCGCCATGGTGCCGGCGAGCAGGTGGCCGAGGGCGTGGAACTGGTGGCGTTCGAACCGGCAGCCTGAGGTTGGCGTGAAGATATTGTTTCAGTCTGTTGACGCCGACGCGGAAGAGTCGCTGGCCCTGCTGGCGCGGCAATTGCCGCAGGCGCATTTCGACCTCTGGCCACAAGTGGGCAAAGAGGATTACGACATCGCTGTCTGCTGGAAGCCGCCGGCGGGGTTTTTTCGCGGCCGCCGCTTTCGCGCCATTTTCAACATGGGCGCGGGGGTCGATGCGCTATTGCAGGATCCCGAGCTGCCGGCGGGGACGCCGATTGTCCGGCTCGAGGATGCCGGCATGGCCGAGCAGATGGAGGAATACGTCGCCTGGGCCGCGCTTTCCTTCCTGCGCAACATGGATGTCTACGCGCAGCAGCAGCGCCGCGCCACCTGGAAGCCGCTCGATCCGCGCCCGCGCGAGAATTTCGCCGTCGGCATCATGGGCCTGGGCCTGCTGGGTACGCGCGTCGCCCGCTATTTGCGCGCGATGGGTTTTCCGGTGCGCGGCTGGAACCGTTCGGCGCGCAGCATCGAGGGGGTCGATTGCTACAGCGGCGAGGCGGGCCTGGGCCAATTCCTCGCCGGCACGCAAATGCTGGTGTGCATGCTGCCCTTGACCCCCCAGACGCAAGGGATATTGAGCCGCGACCTGTTCGAGCGATTGCCGCGCGGCAGCTATCTTGTGAGCATCGGCCGCGGCCTCCATCTGGTGGAGGAAGACCTGTTGCAGGCGCTCAATAGCGACCGCCTGGCAGGCGCGGTGCTGGATGTGGTGCCGTGCGAGCCGCTGCCCGCCGAGCATGCCTTCTGGCGCCATCCGCTGATCACCCTGACCCCCCATATCTCCGCACAAACCCTGATGGAAGCCTCGATGCGCCAGATCGCCGAGAAAATCGTCGCCTTCATGCACAGCGAGCCGGTCAGCGGCCTGATCGACCGCAGCCGCGGCTACTAGGAGCGCAAAATGAAACTGCCGAGCAAGGTGCGCATCGTCGAAGTCGGCCCGCGCGACGGCCTGCAAAACGAGCCCATGGTGGGCGGGCAGCCCGTGGCCACCAGCGTGAAGATCGAGCTGGTCGAGCGCCTGGCGGAGGCCGGCCTGCCGGTGATCGAATCCACCGCCTTCGTCAGTCCCAGGTGGGTACCGCAGATGGCCGATCACACCGAGGTGATGAAGGGCATCCACCGCAAGCCCGGCGTCAGCTACGCCGTGCTCACGCCCAACCTCAAGGGCTTCGAGGCGGCGCTGGAAGCGGGGGCGTCAGAAGTGGCGATATTCGGCGCAGCGTCCGAATCGTTTTCCAAGCGCAACATCAATTGCACGATTGCGGAAAGCCTGGAGCGCTTCCGGCCGGTGGCCGAGGCGGCGCACGCGGCCGGAGTGAAGGTGCGCGGCTACGTTTCCTGCGTCGCCGGCTGCCCTTATGAAGGCGCGATCGCACCGCAGGCGGTGGCCGAGGTAGCGCAGCGCCTGCTCGACATGGGCTGCTACGAGATTTCGCTCGGCGAGACCATCGGTGTCGGCACGCCCGGTGTGATGCGCGCGATGATCGAAGCGGTGGCCGCGCGCGTGCCGATGCAACAACTCGCCGGGCATTACCACGACACCTACGGCATGGCCGCGGCCAACATCTATGCCTCGCTGGAAATGGGCATGGCCACCTTCGACAGTTCGGTTGCCGGCCTGGGCGGCTGCCCCTACGCCAAGGGCGCGTCCGGCAACGTCGCCACTGAAGACGTGGTCTACCTGCTGCAAGGCCTGGGCATCGCAACCGGCGTCGACATGAATGCATTGCTCGATGCCGGCGTCTTCATCTGCGGTGTGCTCGGCAAGGCACCGGTGTCGAAAGCGGCGCAGGCGCTGGCCGCCAAGCGCGCGCACTGAGATGGCCGAGCGACCCACCTCCTCCAGCGGCCCGCTGCCGGTCGAGCCGCGCGCCTATTCGCCCTGCATCGGCTATTGCCGCATGGACGCGTCCAACGTCTTTTGCGATGGCTGCCTGCGCACCATCGACGAAATCGCCGCCTGGTCCACCGCGACCGAAGAGACGCGCTGGGCCATCCTGCGTGCGGTTGACGAGCGCCGCGCCAAGCGCGACGGCCGGGCATGAGCGAGGCCGCGCCAGCCTGGCCCCCCACCATGCGGGTACTGGAGCGCGGCTGGGTTTCCTCCAACAACATCGTTTTTCTGGGTGACGAAGCGGCGGTGGTCGACACCGGCTACGGCCGCCACGCGCCGCAGACCCTTGGGCTGCTGCATCACCTCCTGGACGGGCGGCCGCTGGCACGCATCGTCAACACCCACACCCATTCGGACCACATCGGCGGCAATGCCGCGCTCAAGCGCGCCTGGCCCGGCGCGCACACCGCCATTCCCGCCGGCGAAGCGCAGGTGGTGCGCGCCTGGGACGAAGTGGCGCTGCACCTGAGCCCCCTGGGCCAGGAGTGCGAGCGCTTTGCCTTCGATGCCACCTATGCCCATGGCGACGTGCTGACCCTGGGCGGCCTGCAATGGCAGGCCGTAGGCTCGCCCGGGCACGACATGGATTCGCTGGTGCTGTACTGCGCGGCCGAGCGCATCCTGATCTCCGCCGATGCCCTGTGGGAAAACGGCTTCGGCGTGCTGTTCGCCGAACTCACCGGCGAGGCCCCGCCCGGCGCGGCGATGGCGGCACAGCGCGCCACGCTGGATGCAATCGCACGCCTGGACGTAACAAGGGTGATTCCCGGCCACGGCGCGCCGTTTACCGACATCGCCGGGGCGCTGGAGCGCGCTTATGGCCGCCTCGACTACTTTGTTGCCGACCCGATCCGCAACGCGCGCAACGCGGCGAAAGTCACCGTCGCCTTCGTGCTGATGATCGAGGGGCGCCTGGCGCTCGCGGGGCTGCCGCAGCGCCTGGCCGGCATGGGCTTTCTCGCCGGCATCAACCGCGACTGGTTCGGCATGGAAGAGGGCGCCTGGGCCGAGTTCCTGATCGCCGAACTGGAAAAAAGCAAAGCGGCGCGGCGCTCCGGCGGTTGGTTGCTGCCTGCCTGACGCGTCTCGCACAAAAGCAAAGACGCCCCGCGGGGCGTCTTGCGTACCACTTGCTTGCCTGATCCTGCCGACTCAAGCCTTTTTCTTGGTGCGTTCGGCGTTGATCAGGTAGTCCATCACTTCCAGGGTGCGGGTCGGGCTCTGGGTCATGACGATGGAGGTGAGGTACTTGCCGTTGACCGTCAGGGTGGGTACGCCGTCGATGCCGTAGTTGGTCACCAGTTGGGCGGCGCGCTTGAGCTTGCCCGCCACGCCGAAGGACTTCAACGCATCGGTGAACTTGTTTTTATCGATGCCGTTGGCGGCGGCGAAAGCGGTCTGTTCCTGGTCGCTGTCCAGCGGCTTGTGGTCGACGTGAATGGTGTCGAACACCTTCTTGTGCAGGCGCTCTTCCTCGCCCAGGGCTTCCAGGGCGTAGAACAGCTTGGCATGCTGCACCCAGATCGGCGCGAATTGCGCCGGCACGCGGCGGAAGGCGACGTCCGCCGGCAGGCGCTTGATCCACGGGTTAAGCGTGGGCTCGAAGGCGTAGCAATGCGGGCAGGCATACCAGAAGAACTCGATCACCTCGATTTTCGGCGCGGTATCGGTCGGCTGCGCCGGCGTGACGACGCGGTAGTCCTGGTCGGCCACCGGCGGCTTGGATTGGGCATGAGCGGGCTGAAGCACCGGCAGGGTGGCAGCGGTCGCGGCAGTGGCGGCACCGAGGGTGCCCAGGAATTGCCTGCGATTGAGTTGCATTGCGTTTCTCCGTGTAAGGGATATGAAGTCTAACGTTTTGTTATTGCGTCGGGCTGACAGCAGCCGACGGGCGGCGCGGGGCGGGCTACGTCTGGTACGGATGGCCGTAAGGGCGGGATGCAGCGACGACGGCTTCAAGCCGCGCGTTCATCCCGTTTTTACAACTGCCTTTTTGCTTGCTATCTGGTTCTTTCCTGGCGCACCTGGACGATCAACTGGTTGAGCAGGCGGATGGCTTCGTAGTGGCTGCCCGCCAGCCCGCTGGTCACCGCGTACTTGCCGCCCACCACCAGGGTCGGTGTTGCCTTGATGCCGTAGGCCTCGGTGGCCTTGCGCGCCGCCTCCACCCTGGCTTTTACCTCATCGGAGTTATAGACCGCGATGAACTTGTCGCGTTCCACGCCGTTGCGCGCCACCCAGTCGAACAGGTTTTTCTCCTCCGAAAGGATCACGCCGTCGAAATTGATCACGTCATAAATCGGCCGGTGCAGGCGCTTTTCCTGCCCCAGGATCTGCAGGGCGAAAAACGCACGAGTGAGCGGCAGCCATTTGTCGTCGCGTAGCGCCGGCACCAGGCGGAATTCGACGTCCGCCGGCTTGGTGGCGAGCCAGTCCTCGATCAGTGGCTCCTGGTCGAAGCAGTGCGGGCAGCCGTAATAGAAAAACTGGATGACCTCGATCTTGTCTTTCGGCGTATCGCCCAGCACACCGGAAAGCGGCGGCTGCGGCGGATCGATGGTACGGGGGCGCACCTGCGCGTCCGCGCCGTGACAGGCAAGCACCAGCGCCAGCAGCGCCAGCAGCCGAAAAAGCCATCGCGAGGTTTGATTAAGTGGGCTGGGCCCCCTTAACAATTCTCCATTCCAGAGAGAAGGGCACGAACTGCAGTCCGGTTCATGGTACTTGTTCAGCGCTTCTCTTTGCGAAAACCGCATCATGCTCTCCCAAGCCCGGCCGTTTATTCGCGCGGACAGTCTTGCCGCGTCGCCTTGCCTACTTCTGCGCGTCCTTCATGCGCACCAGCGACGCATCGACACCGTTTTGCGCCAGCGTGGCACGCACGCGATTGATGTCTTCCAGGCGGCCGTAGGGGCCGACGCGCACGCGGTGCATCAAGCCTTTGCCGTCGATTTCGAGGTCTTCCACCTTGGCCTCGAAACCCATCAGCGCCAGCTTGGCCTTCTGGTTGTCCGCTTCGCCCGCCGAGCTATAGGCGCCGACCTGCAGGTAATACTGCTCGCGGCCGGTAGGGCTGGGCGCATCCTTGGCCGCGTTGGGGTTGGCTTGCGTGTCGGCCTTGGCCACGTCGCTGCCCTTTTTCGCATCCGGCGCGGTGCTGGCCTTCTCGTCGCCCGGCAGGATCTTGTAGAAGGAGAAGCGGTCTTCGTCCTTGCCGTCCTTCTTGGCGTCGGCGGTGCGCGCATCCTTGCCGTACAGCGGCGCGTTGGGGTCGGCGCTGACCGGCTTGTCGCTACCCTTGGTGGCTGCCGCCGCCGCGCGGTCGCGACCGGTCTTGTCGGCGAAAGGTTTTGGACCCTTGTTCAGGAAGAGGGCTACGCCGACCGCAATCACCAGCCCCAGCACCAGGCCGAGGACGATGCCGATCAGGGTGCCGCCCCGGGTCTTGCTGCCTCCCCTGGGTTGGCTGCGGGCACCGCCGCTGTTGCGTTGGTTGCCCCGGAGAGAATTGTCGCGTTGAGCCATAAATGTCTGAGTTGCCTGCGAGGGCTACATCTGCTCGGGGGCCGAAACGCCCAGGAGAGAGAGCACGTTTTTGATCACCTGCGCCGTCGCGGCATACAGCGCCAGGCGCGCCATTTTAACCGCATCGGGCGCCACCAGGACGCGCAATTCGCGTTCGTTGTAGAGAGCGTGGAACTCGCCGGCGAGGTCGCGCGCGTAGAACGTCAGGTCGTGCGGCGCCAGGTCGGCGGCCGCACCGGCCAGCATGTCGGGGAATTCGGCGAGTTTTTGCAGCGTCGACTGCTCGCGCGCATGGGTCAGCGCGCCCAGGTCGACGTTCGCCAGGGCCGCGCGGTCGCCGCCCCACTCGCGCAGAACGCTGTTGATGCGCGCATGGGCGTACTGCACGTAGTAGACCGGGTTCTCGTCGGTGCTCTTCAGCGCCAGGTCGACATCGAAGACGAACTCGGTATCGGCCTTGCGCGAGATGAGGAAAAAGCGCACCGCGTCGCGCCCCTTCGTCAGGTCGCCGCCGCCGGACATCTCGACCAAGTCGCGCAGGGTGACGTACGAGCCGGCGCGCTTGGAGATCTTCACCTCCTCGCCGCCCTTCATCACCGTCACCATCTTGTGCAGCACGTAATCCGGGTAACCCTGCGGAATGCCCAGATTCACCGCCTGCAGGCCGGCGCGCACGCGCGCGATGGTGCCGTGGTGGTCCGAACCCTGCACGTTGATGGCGCGCCTGAAGCCGCGTTGCCATTTGGCGATGTGGTACGCCACATCCGGCACGAAATAGGTGTAGCTGCCGTCGGACTTGCGCATCACGCGGTCCTTGTCGTCGCCGTAGTCGGTCGACTTCAGCCACAGGGCGCCGTCCTGCTCGTAGGTCTTGCCGGCGGCTTTCAGGGCGGCGACGGCGGCTTCCACCTTGCCGTCGTTGTAGAGCGACGACTCGAGGTAGTAGTTGTCGAAGCGCACGCCGAACACCTTGAGGTCGATGTCCTGCTCGTTGCGCAGGTAGGCGACGGCGAATTTGCGGATCGATTCCAGGTCTTCGGCGTCGCCCGAGGCGGTAACGGCCATGTCTGCCGCCGTCACGGTTTTTTTCGCCAGGAAGTCGGCGGCGATGTCGGCGATGTAGTCGCCGTTGTAGGCGGCTTCGGGCCAGTCACCGTCACCGGGTTTCAGTCCCCTGCAGCGCGCCTGCACCGAGACGGCGAGGTTGGCGATCTGCACCCCGGCGTCGTTGTAATAGAACTCGCGCGTTACCTTGCAGCCCTGCGACTCGAACAGGTGGCACAGCGAATCGCCCAGCGCGCCCTGGCGGCCGTGGCCGACGTGCAGAGGGCCGGTGGGGTTCGCCGAGACGAATTCCACCAGCACGCTCTCACCGGTGCGGCTGGCGTTGCGCCCGAAAGCCTCGCCCTGCCCCAGCACTTCCTTCACCGCGCGCTGCTTGGCGGTGGCGGGAATGCGCAGGTTGATGAAGCCGGGGCCGGCGATCTCGGCGGATTCGATCACTGCTTTCGCGCTTGCATCGGCGGCGAGCGCGGCGACGATGCCCTGCGCCAGTTCGCGCGGATTCCTTTTCAGCGGCTTGGCCAGCTGCATGGCGATGTTGCACGCCAGGTCGCCGTGCGCGGCCACCTTGGGGCGCTCCAGCACGATGTTCGGCTCGGCCGGCATGGCCTCGCCCAGGGTTTGGCGCAGCGCGGATTTGAGGGCCGCAATGATGTCGTTTTTAACGGCGGGAAGCATAGGCAACGCAAATGAGTGCGTCTGGTGAAGCGCATTGCCGGGCCGAAAAAAGCGTGGCCCGGACGGCGCGTGAGACAATCCGACATTATAGCCAAGGCTACCTGCCGATTCTGGCTAAAAACTGGCAAAAACCCGCTGGGATGCCACTGAAACCGCGAAAAACATCGCGGGATTCCCTCTAGAATTCCGGGGCCAAGGGGGCGTCGCCCATTTGATCAACACTCCCCGGCCGCTTTCCTCTCAAAAAACGCATGCTCGCCCGCGAAATCCGGCTGTTTTTCACCGCCTGGATGTTTTTCACTTGCATCCCCCTGCCGGCGCGCCTGGCCGCATGGGTCGGCTACGACACCGCCTTGATGAATGGCGCCGCGCGCCATTTTCCCCTCATCGGCCTCATGGTCGGCGTAGTGGCGGCGGGGATGTATACCCTGGGTATGTGGCTGTTCACCCCGATGGTGGCGGTGGCGCTGTCGATGGCGGCGACCGTGCTGGCAACGGGCGCCTTCCATGAAGACGGCTTTGCCGACGTCTGCGACGGCTTCGGCGCCACTCGCGATGCGCAGCGGGTAATGCAGATCATGAAGGATTCGCGCATCGGCGCCTTCGGCGCCATCGGCATCGCGCTGATCCTGCTGATCAAGTTCACCACGCTTGCCGGGCTGGCGGACCACGACGACGGCCAGTTCCTCGCCTGGATACTGGTGATCGGCCACATGCTGTCGCGCGCCATGCCGGTGGTGCTGATCTATGCCATGCAATACGTACGCCCCGAGGACGATGCCCGCGCCAAGCCGATGGCGCAGGCGATTTCGCTGCCGGGCCTGATCATCGCGCTGGTCTGGGGCGTGGCGCCCTTCAGCGGCCTGATCTACTACTACGAAGACGGCTGGCTGTTCGCCCTCGGCCTGGTGCCGGTGGTGCTGGCCATGCTGCTGATGGCCTGGTGGTTCAGGCGGCGTATCGGCGGCTACACCGGCGATTGCCTGGGCGCGGTGCAGCAGGTCACCGAACTGGTGTTCTACCTCTACGCGCTGGCCCTGATGATGCAGCCGGCGGACGACAGCGGCGCCGGCAACATCTCCACATGATGCAGCTCTACCTGATCCGCCATACCCGCCCGGACGTGCCCGAGGGCCTGTGCTACGGCCGCCACGACGTCGCGCTGCATGAGGACGATTTCGCCGCGCGCCTGCCGCTGATTGCCGCGCATCTGCCGGCCGGCCTGGCGCTGCATTGCAGCCCGGCCTCGCGCTGCACGCGCCTGGCGCAGGCGCTGGTTTCCCGCGGCGGCGGCTCGCTGGCGCAGCCGGATGCGCGCCTGCACGAAATGCATTTCGGCGACTGGGAAGCCCGCTTGTGGCGCGACCTGCCGCGCGAAGAGACGCTGCGCTGGACCGGCGACATCGTCGGCGAGACACCGCCCGGCGGCGAGAATTTCATGGAAATGTGGGCGCGGGTGGCGGCGTTTCGCGAGGAAGTGATCCGGCCCGCGACGCAGAAAATGGAAGCGCTGGGCATCGTCGGCCATGCGGGCAGCCTCAAGGTGCTGATCATGCAGGCACTCAAACTGCCGCCGCTGCAATACGGTGCCTTCGATCTGGCGCAGGGGCATGTCAGCCGCATCGACGTGCGTGTCGATGCCGCCGGTGCGCTGGCCGAGAAGCTGGTGTTCTTGAACCGATAAGCGCGCGCGGGGCGGAAACCGGCGTGCAAGCTGCTATCGTTGCCGGGTTCCTACTCAAA
Source organism: Burkholderiales bacterium (assembly GCA_036498945.1). GTDB lineage: Bacteria > Pseudomonadota > Gammaproteobacteria > Burkholderiales > JAEUOS01 > JAQGMJ01. Next base: position 15,369 of record DASYEQ010000002.1, read on the forward strand.
CCCTGCCGCCATGTCTGCCACCCACAGCCTCAAGCCGACACCTGCTACCGTTCATTGGGGGCATCTGGATGCCGCCCTGCCGCCGGTGCTGCGCGTCGCCAGCGGCGACCGGTTGGAGGTTGAGACCGTCTCCGGCTCGGCCGAGCAGATGCCGAAGAGCGGGTTCACTGTGCCGGAGGACCTGAAGCAGATCCAGGCCGCGGTCAAGCCGATGATGGGCCCGCACATCATGTGCGGCCCGGTATGGGTCGAGGGCGCCGAGCCCGGCGACACCCTGCAGGTGGACATCGAACGCGTCGACCCGCGCGAAGACTGGGGGTACAACAACATCGCGCCCCTGCGCGGCAGCCTGCCGGAGGATTTTCCGGAAGGGCGCATCATCCACATCCCGATCGACCGCGAGCGCCGCGTCGCGCGCATGGCCTGGGGCACCGAGATTCCGCTGCGGCCTTTCTTCGGCATCCTCGCCACCGCGCCGCGCGCCAGCTACGGCCGCGTCACCTCGATCGTGCCGCGCGAATTCGGCGGCAACATGGACAACAAGGAACTGATCGCCGGCGCCACCCTGTACCTGCCGGTGTTCAACCGCGGCGCGCTGTTTTCGGTCGGCGACGGCCACGGCGTGCAGGGGGATGGCGAAGTCTGCCTGTCGGCGCTGGAGACATCCCTCTCCGGCCGCCTGCGCCTGACCGTGCGCAAGGACATGCAGGTGAAGTTCCCGCGCGCCGAAACGCCCACGCACTACATCACCATGGGCATGGACGAAGACCTCGACGATGCCGCCAAGCAGGCGCTGCGCGAGATGATCAAGCTGCTGCAGGCGATCGCCGGATTGTCGGCGGAGGATGCCTATACGCTATGCAGCCTCGCCTGCGACCTGCGCGTGACCCAGCTGGTGGACGGCAACAAGGGCGTGCACGCGATGATCACCAAGGAGATGGCGGCGCACGCCAGATAGGCGCCGGCTTCCGCATCCCCAGTGCCATTCCCGCGCAAGCGGGAATCCAGTACACCCTTCCCAAACCGGCTGGATTCCTGCTTGCGCGGAAATGAGTGTGGGGTTGTGAGCCTGTAAGTGTGGCGCCCGCTACGCCTTGTCGGTCGGCAACCCCGAGAGCCGCTCGACAACCTTGACCACTGCGATGAAGTCTTCGGCCGCATAGCCGTCCGCGTTGGTCGCCTTCATCAACTGGCGCGTGGTCGCTGTCAGTTGCAGCGGCACGCCGAGCGCGTCGCCCGCATCGAGCATCAGGTCGAGGTCCTTCGAGAGCTGGTTCGGCGTAAACGTCGGCGTGAAGTCGCGTGTCTTCAGCAACCGCGCTTTCGCCTTGACCCAGGGCGAGCCAATGGTCGAGGCAGCCAGGCCGTCAAGCATGGTGCTCCATTCCAGTCCGCCCTTGCGGCCCAGCGCCAGGGCTTCGGCGAGCACGCCGGCGGTATTGGCCACCACCAGGTTGATCACCAGCTTCATGTAGCGCGCCTGCTCGGCATCGCCGACATAGACCTGCGCGGTGGAGAATTTTTTCACCATCGGCTCGACCAGCTTCCACGCTTCCGGTGGGCCCGAGACCAGCGCGGTGAGTTCGCCCGCTTCCGCTGAATTGGAATTGCCGGACACGGGCATGCGCAGGTAATGGACGCCGCGCTTGCCGGCGGCCAGCGCGATCTCGGTGGAAATCGCCGGCGACACCGTGCTGGTATCGACGTAGATGCCGCCCGGTTTCAGGCTGGCGATGATGCCTGCTTCTCCCGTCGATGCCTCGCCGAGCGCGGTCTGGCCGAGGATCTTGTCGTCCGGCAGCGAAGAGAACACCACGTCGCTTAGCCGCGCGCACTGGGCGACGGAGCCGGCGGCGGTGGCACCGTGCGACACCGCCTTTTTCACCATCTCCGGGTTGGGGTCGCAGACGCTCAGCTGGTAGCCGCCCTGCAAAAGGAAGCGCGCCATGGGCGAGCCCATGCGGCCGATGCCGATGAAACCGATGTTCATTGCCTTGTCTCCAGTGATTTTTCCGCGGCCCTTACGCCATCGCCAGCGTCTTCAGGCCGATGTCGTGCAGGATGCGCGCGCCCGAAGCACGCAATTCGTCCATCCGCGGCTTGAGGTTGGGGTAGAGCAGCTTGTGGTCGCGCTTCTTGTATTCGCCGCCGATCAGCACGTGCTCGATGTTGGCCAGGCTGGTCTGCGTCACCACGGCGGCGACCGGGTCGTGCAGCGGCCACATGTTGAGTTCGTCGGCCTTGATCACCACCAGGTCCGCTTCCTTGCCCGGGGTGATCGAGCCGATGCGGTGTTGTTGCTTGAGCATGCGCGCGCCTTCGGTGGTGACCCAGGACAGCGCCTTGCGGCAGTAGACGGTCGAAGTTTCCGGGATGCCGCCTGTTTCCTCGCGGAATGCCGCGTTGTCCAGCCCGCGCTGCGCCGTCATCGCCATGCGCGCGACGGTAAACATGTCGCCGCTGATGCCCGATTCCAGGTCAACCCCCAGGCTCGGCGCGCCCCCCAGCTTGAGCAGGCGCCCGGTGATGGCAAAGCCGTGGCCCTGGCCCATTTCCGTTTCCGGGGTGAGGGAAAAGGTGACGCCGATGTCGAGCATGAACTTCAGCTGCTCGTCGGTGAGGGTCTGGCCGTGAACGATGTTGTTGTTGTCGCCCAGCAACCCTTCGGCGCGCAGGCGATCCCAGCCGTCGGGCACGCGCGCGGCGCCGCCGGCGCAATGCATGCTGGCGATCAGGTCGTATTCGCGCGCCAGCTTGAAATCGGCCACCGCTACGTCGTAGGTCGAGTAATGCGGCCCGAGAATCGCCAGGCCCAGCGTGACACGGCCCTGGTCATCCGACAGCCTTCCCTTGCGCAGGCGATCTACTTCGCTTTGCGGATGGGGCACTTCCCAGAACGGCTTTTGCCCCGGCTTGGCGTCGGGCTTGGGCGAGCCGTGGAAGAACATGGCGCGGATGCCTGCATCGAACAAGCCCTCGACGGCGCGGTCGGTATGGTCAGGCGTCGGATTGTTGTGGCACCAGTCTCCCAGCGTGGTGGTGCCGCAGTTGATCTGGTTGAGTGCGCCCATCAGCGTGGCGATGTACAGGTCGTCCGGCTTGAATTTGGTCGCCAGGCCGGCGTGCATGTGATGGAAATACTCCATCAGGGTCCAGTTCGCCGCCACGCCACGCAGCGCCGTCTGCCAGGTGTGCATGTGGGCGTTGACGAGGCCGGGGATCGCGATCATTCCCGTGGCGTCGACGATCTCGGCGTCGGCGTTAAGGGATGGCGCGAGGGCGGAGATTTTGTCGCCATCAATCAGGATGTCGGCGCGGGGGAAATCGCCAAGGGCGGGATCCATCGTGACGACGGTGGCGTTGCGAAGGATCATTCGAGACCGTCGGAGAGGGCGACGTTTTCGCTGTGGAGCTCGAGTCCGGCGTTGCGGGCGGTTTCGAGGAGG
>DASYEQ010000003.1:0-30146 GCA_036498945.1 Burkholderiales bacterium
GTCATCCCCCTCGCGCATATGCCAACCCTCTACCGCAAAAACGCCGTTTCCGCTATGCAAAAACCGGCGCGGCGCGCGTGCGCGGGCGGTTGCAGCATTCGGCCGAACGCGTATGATATTTGGCGAAGAACGGGGGCGCGCCTGCGCCTGGCGGCGCGGCACGGAGGGGTATGGCGGCTTCGAATAATCTCGAAGAGGGTCGCAGCGGCTTGCCCATGGCCGGGGGCGCGGATGGGGTGCGTCTTGGCCGCATGGCGGCGGCGGGCGCGGGGGCGCTGGCGGTGCTGGTGGCGGCGTTCGCGGGCTTCGGTATCTGGCAGGGTTATCGCGCGGCGATAGAAGATAGCGAGCTTGATGCGCGCAGCCTGGCCAAGGTGGTTTCCACCCATGCCGAGCAGGGCATCAAGTCGATCGACCGCAACCTGGCTTCGGTGGAGGCGGTGCTCAAGAGCTGGCCGAATCCGCAGGGGCCGAGCGAGGCGCAGGTGGAGTGGCTGTTGCGCGGCCGCCTGCAGTTGGACCCGAACGTGCGCCGGTTGCAGATCGTCGATGCGCAGGGGCGGCTGGCGCATGAGGCGAGCGACCGGATGGCGCGGCAGAATGGGACGCTTGCCGGCCGTGAATACGTCACCTGGCATCGCGACCATGCGGCGCCGGCGCTGCACGTTTCCGCGCCGGTGCAAAGCGCGGCGCTGAAGACCGGTTTCATTCCGGTTTCGCGGCGGCTGACGGCGGCGGATGGCGGCTTCGGCGGCGTCATCGTGGCCTCGCTGATGCCGGTGTTCCTGGAAGACTTCTATTCCTCGGTGAATACGGGGCCGCACGGCATCATCGCGATCTTCCTGCGCGACGGGACGATGCTGGCGCGCGGCCCGCGCCGGGAAGGCGTGGTGGGCAAGTCGTTCGCCGGCACCACGCTGTTTCGCGGGCCGCTCGCCGCGGCGCCGAGCGGCACCTTCCAGCAGGTGTCGACCACCGACGGCATGGCCCGCATCTATGGCTACGCGACGGTGCCTGATACTGACCTGGTGGTGGTGGTCGGCTTCGGCAAGGACGACGTGCTGGCAGGCTGGCGCTCGCAGACCATCTCCAGCCTGACGGCGATGGCGGTGTTCCTCGCCGCGCTGGTGGTGCTGACGGTGCTGCTGATGCGCCGCGCGGCGCAACTGGCGGCGGGGGAGGCGCGCTATCGCCGCCTGCTGGACACCGCGAGCGAGGCGATCTTCAAGGTGGACGGCGGCGGCCGCATTTCGCTGGTCAATCGCGAAACCTGCGCCATGCTGGGCCGCACCGAGGCCGAATTACTCGGCGCCAGCCCGCTCGACTTCGTGCATGAGGACGACCGCGCCTTCGCCGGCGAGATGCGCGCCCTGCGCGAGGCGCAGTCCACCGGGCGCTTCGAGTTGCGCGTGCGCGGCCGCGAGGGCGCGGTGCTGAACACCATCGTCTCGACGCGCTCGATTTTCGATGACGCCGGCCATTACATCGGCGCGCTGGTGATGCTGACCGACATCACCCAGCGCGCCCGCGCGGAGCGCACCCTGCAGGGCAACCTGGCGCGCCTGGAGGCGCTGCGCGCGATCGATCGCTCCATCCTGGAGGCGCAATCGCTGGAGACGGTCGCGGCGATCGGCCTGCGCGGGCTGCATACCCAGTTGCCTTACTGGGGCGCGACGGTGCTGACGTTCGATTTCCAGGCCGGGCTGGCGACGGTGCTGGCGATCTACCAGCCCGAGCGCTCGGCCTACAAGCTGGGCCCGGCGATGACGCTCGACGACTATGGCCGCGAAGATATCGCCATGCTTGCCACCGGCGCCGAATGCGTGGTGCCCGACATCGGCGAGCTGCCATCGCTGCCGCCGGTGCTGGCGCAGCTGCGGGGGCAGGGCGTGCGCTCCTACGCCAGGATTCCGCTCCTGGCCGAAGGCGCCCTGATCGGCGCGCTCAACCTCGGCTCGGATGCCGTGGCGGCCTACACGCCGGACGACGTATCGACGGCGCGCACCTTCGCCGACCAGCTGGCGATCGCGCTGCGCCAGGCGGAGTTGCGCGCCGGCCTGCAACGGCAGGCGGCCGAACTCGAGCGGCGCGTTGCCGAGCGCACCGCGGAACTGCAGAACGTCAACCGCGAACTGGAGGCGTTCTCCTACTCGGTGTCGCACGACCTGCGCGCGCCGGCGCGCCACATCAAGGGTTTCGCCGGCATGCTGCTGGAAGATGCCCCGCAGCTGGACGAGGCTTCGCGCGCCCTGGTGCGGCGCATCGCCGCCAGCGCCGAACGCATGAGCGCGCTGATCGATGCCCTGTTGTCGCTCGCCCACACCTCGACGCAGGCGCTGACGCGCACGCGCGTCGAGCTTGCGCCGCTGGTGAAGGAGATTGCCGAGGAATTGACGGCGCAGGCCGGCGCGCGCGCGATCGAATGGAAGATCGCGCCGCTGGGCGCGGCCGAGGGCGACCCGGCCCTGCTGCGGGTGGCCCTGGCAAACCTGCTCGGCAACGCCGTCAAGTACACCGCCAGGCGCGAGCGCGCGGTAATCGAGATCGGGCGCGGGGAGGACGGCGCTTATTTCGTGCGCGACAACGGCGCCGGTTTCGACATGCGCTATGCGAGCAAGCTGTTCGGCGTGTTTTCGCGCCTGCACAGCGCCTCCGAATTCGAGGGCACCGGCATCGGGCTGGCGACGGTGCGCCGCATCATCGACCGCCACGGCGGCCGCATCTGGGCCGAAGGCACGCCCGGCGCCGGCGCGGTGTTTTACTTTACGCTGCGATCGGAATAAAAGGGGGGGGGATAAAAGGGGCCTGGCGCGGATGTTCGTCTGAGGCGGAATGCCGAAAAATCAGCCCGGCCCTTTCATCGCCCTCTATTGCGCGCCCGAATAGTGGCGGCATCTATTCTTGCGCTGGCGAGCCTGCCGCCGGCTTGTGCCATCGCCGCCGGCTTCGATCACCAAGGTACTATCCAGCGATCCACAGGGAGGCAGGAATGATCATCGAACGCAACGCCATCGCCCGTCAACTGGGGTCCGGCGCGGTCGGCGTCGGGGAGACGCACGGCCAGCCTCATGCCGTGGATGCGATCATCGAGTGCATTCATCAGAACGCTGTCCGCAACCTGTTCGTCGAGGGCTCGTCGATATACTTCCAGTTGGTGATTAATGAGGCGAAGGTCGTGTTCGCCAAAACGCAAGGGAGTATGGACGAGCGCAAAGCAGAACTGAAGCGGATCATTTCCCACTCGGTTGCAGGGATGATTGGCGAGTCCGCGGCGGACTATACAAGGTTGCTGGTGGAGGCCGTGCCGGCCGGGGTCGATGTATGGGCGGCGGAGGACAACAAGCTTTACACCAACATACGCACCGGCGCGACATTTAAAGGTGTTTCGGCGCGAAACGTGGCGGCGCTCGCATTCGTGAAGGAAAAATTAAATGCCGAGCGGTGGGACGAGCCCAACGCATGCAAATCAGTGCTTCTGTTCGGCGACGACCACTTCGCGCTACGCGGCAACGGGTTTGTTAGCCTGGAAATCGCATTCGGCGATATGCCGTACTGGCCGGCATCGGCACCGCGTGATGGGGCGGCGACTGCGGCTACGGCGACCACCGGTACCACTACCACCGGTACCACTACCACCACCGATTCCATGTGACGTTTCCGAGTTCGATAGGCTCGACTCGTAAAAAAAGGCATGGTTCGACATGGTTTTCCGGCATTCAGTCCAGGAAAAATATTCGCGCCCGGCGCCTTTGTTTGCCGAAGGAAACACATGACGCTTAAACGCATGGACAACGTCCTCATCGTTGTCGACGACCTCGAGGCCGTCAAGGCGTTCTTCATCGAACTGGGTCTCACGCTGGAGGGCGAGACGACGGTGGAGGGGCCTTTGGTGGGCAAGCTGATCGGGCTCGACAATGTGCGCTCGACCATCGCGATGATGCGCACGCCCGATGGGCAGGGGGTCGAGCTGGACAAGTTCCATACGCCGGCGGCGGTGCGGTTCGGGCCGGTGGAGGCGCCGGTCAATACGCTGGGCATTCGCCGGCTGATGTTCGCCGTCGGCGGCATCGACGCGGTGGTGGCGCGCATGCGCGCCCACGGGGCGGCGCTGATCGGCGAGATGCAGTATGGGGAGACGTACCGGCTGGCCTACATCCGCGGGCCCGAGGGGATCATTGTCGGGCTGGCGGAGGCGCTGGGCTGAGGGGCCGGCAGGTCGGCCCGGCGGCCCTGGTTCTTTGATTGAATTCACCGGCATTCGCGACTTCGCGGAACGGCGTACGGCGAGCGCATCAAGGGCGCTTTCGATACGGTTGGCATCCGGTTCCGGAAAAGATATTCTAGCCCGGCTGTGTTTCCCGGAAATTGACTGGCTGCGCCTCTGCGATTCGGCGCTCCGAAGGAAGATGATGAGTGCCTATAAGTGCAAGAATCCCAAATGCCTGGCGGTGAGCGAGGCGACGGCGAAGCCGAAGTCGTGCGGCGTGTGCCGCAAGAGCATGGGCTTCGAGCTGGTGCCCGATACGAGCGAAAAGGGCGCGGGGGGCTTTCAGCTCGGCCAGGCATGGAGCGCGCTGCAGACGGCCAATGCGCAAACGCCGCTGCAGTTGCTTCCGCTGGTGAACGACGCGCATCTGCTGCTGACGACGCGGGCGCGCGATTTGAGGATTGCCAGCGTCGCCTCGCAGGCGGGCATGACGTTCAATTCCGCGGAGTTCAAGGATGGGGAAACGACGCAGGGGTACGTGACCAAGACGCCGATCACCAAGGGCAGTTCGGGCATTTGCTATGAAAACATGGTCCTGCCCTCGCCGGTTCCCGCGGCGCCGAAATTCAGCATCTACCTGATCCACCAGTCGCTGGCGCCGTGCCGGCTTTGCCGGCGGGGTTACAGCAACTGGGCGAAGGAGCTGCAGTCCACCATCGTGGTGGCATTCGACGATGGGCACGACGGCCTGGCCGCGAACGGCGCGCTGGTCTTCTGCCCGGACTTGCAGATTTTTCAGATCTGAGTCGGCTTCAGGCGCGTGACCGAGCACCGCTCACCGCCCCGCCGGCGCGCGATCTGCTGCAACGGCGCTTCCAGGCCAGCCGACCGGACGAGGTCTGGGTGGGCGCTGCACCTGCATGCGCGCGCGGCTATCTTCAACTACATCGAGGTCTTCGACAATCGCCGGCGGATTCATCGGGCGCCGGGCTTCGCCGGCCCAACCGGGTTCGAACAACGGCTCGCTGTGGCTTGATTTAGAGGTCAGAAAAAACGGGGTAGCCCAGAGCATTCTCGCAAAAAGCGCGAGAGTGATCCGCCCCATTCTTTTGGCACCGCGCCGGGAGAAGCCATGGTGCACTGCAACCGCGCGATTGTCGCACCGGCGACTTTTCCTAATATTTATGCACTTCCGCGCGCCGCTCGCGTGAATAACGATTGCAACAATTCTTTATTCCAGGAGCATGTCCTGATAGACTTGGAAAGTTGGGCCCCATCAGTTTTGCCGCGCGGGTCCTCGATACCTCGAATAAAAATATCAAGGGGGTCCATCAATGAACGCACTCAACCAGCTTCCTCGCAACCAATTATCGCGAGATCTTCCGGCCCGCGGGCTCCATCTCTCCGCGCCGCGCGCGCGCACGCCGCAGAGCGTGCCGCCTCCACACGCCAGCCCACCCGCCGTTTAAGGCCCGGACCGTTCCCATGGAACGCCAGACGCCCGTCCGGCGCGGGAGCTATTCGTACGCCGGCCGCTTGTCCTGCGAGGTGCGCATCATCCAGTGGCACACCCTGTATGGCAGCGGCAGCCCGCATGACCCGCCGCAGCTCGCGCAAGACCGGGCGGTGACCTGCTATTACATTCTCTACCGCACCCCCGCCGACCCGCGCGAGTGGGTGCGCAACGGCGGGCTGCTCACCTACGAAGAGGCGCTGGAGCGCGCCACCTCGCTGTTCGGCGGTGCGCTGCGGTGGGAGAACGAGTCGAGGCGCTGAAACGCCCCGGCCTGGCCGCGCCGGCCCCGGCTGCCTGCAAACGCCGCGCATCGCGGTATCGGCACAAGATTGGGCCAAACCCCGCGCGCCGCCGGCCATTGCACCGCGCGCGCCGGTAAACCTTCGCCGCGCCGCGCGGTCCAATCTCGCAACCGCCGTCGCGCTTGCGGCAGGGCCGCACGCATCGAACCCGTTCATCGACTCCACGAGGCTCCCATGAACATCCGCAATCTCGCCTGCGCCACCGCTTTTTCCGCCGGTGCGCTGTTTGCCATGCACCACGCCGGCGCCGCCGAGCGCGAGGCGCCGCCGCGCCACCCTGCTTACATGCAGGCCATCGCCGACCTCAAGGCCGCGCAGTGGAACCTCTCGCACCGCGCCGGTGACGACGCCGTCAGCCACGACGAGAAAGTCGCCCTGACCGAAGTCGACCGCGCCATCGACGAAGCCCGCGTCGCCGCCTACGAAGACGCCCGCGATCTCGAATACACCCCGCCCACCGACGAGATCCCGAACCGCGCAGGCCGCCTGCAGACCGCCGCCGCCCTCCTGCAGCGCGCCAAGGTGCGCCTCGAACAGGCCGAAGACAACCACGAAGCGCGCCAGGTGTTGCGCCGCGTCGAAATGCACGTCGATCACGGCCTGCACGCCACCGAGCTGGCGCTGGCCGACGTGCACGCCAGGCACTAGCGCGGGGCGCGCGAGCCGCGCACGGAATTGCGGCCGCCAGGCCCGGCATCCTTCGATTCCCGTTTGCGCGGCAACGCCTCGCAGCGTCCGTGGCACACCAGCCTCCTTGACGCCTGACGGCGGCTGTCGCCTGCCGGTGTCGCCTGCGGCTGTCGCCTGCCGGTGTCGCCGCCCGGCATCGCCATTGCCAGCGCGCCATCGGTGGCCCACCGTACATAAAAGAAGCCCGTAAGCGTGATGCAATCACGCCACGTTACGGGCATCCCGGCGATGCCCGCCCGCGGCCTTCACCGCTACCGCCACCTCAAGAGGAACGCCATGAGCCAGTCCCGCATTTCCTTGCGCCGCATCGCCTCGCGCTGCGTCTGCGCCGCCGCCTTCACCACCGCCGGCCTGTTTTCCGCCGGCGCCTACGCCGTCCCCGGGCACCACCCGGATTACGTGCATGCCCTGGCCGATCTCGAAACCGCGCTCGCCCTGCTCGACGAGCGCCCGGGCGACGCCGCCATCGCCAACAACGTCAATGTCGCCAAGAGCGAAGTCAACCGCGCCATCAGCGAAGGCCGCGCCGCCGCGCGCGACGCCGGCAAAGGCGGCAGCGCCCCGCACCCCGACCCGAAGATCGCGCTCAACGACCGCCTGACCCACGTCGGGCAACTCCTGCAACAAGCCAGGACCGACATCAGCGCGAAGGAAGACGACGCTTCCGCCGCCACCATCCGCGACCGCATGGTGCAGCACATCGACATGGCGATGCGCGCCAACGACCGCGCGATCGCGGATGTGAAGGCGGGGCACAAGTAGCGGCGCGGCCGTAGTGCTACGCCCGGCACCTCTCCCCATGCATGGTGCCTGGGTAGCGCCGCCCTCCGAGCCCCCTGCTTGTGATTCCCGCGAAAGCGGGAATCCAGTGACCCTTCCAATTTGAAGACGACCTGGATTCCCGCTTTCGCGGACCTGCCGCCGGATATGCCGGCTTCGCTGCGGGCAGCCGGCGTTTCGCCGCAAGAGGTCCGCGTCGACTGCCACGTGGAATATCTCCGGGTGCGCTGGGACTTGCGCGCCAATCGCATGCCGGCGCAGTTGCAGGTCTGCGACGGCCCGTTCGACAAATACACGCCGCGCACTTGAATCGCGCGCAAAACAAAGGCGCGGCCTGCGCCGCGCCCTTGCCTCCTGATTGCCTTCTTCTTGAAGCGCTTGCTTAAGCGTTGACGGCGCCGCGCGTTCAGCTGCGCCGGAACGCCATATACCCCGGCCCGCCCTGCGCGCCCGCGGTGCAGGAAGATTCCTGCCCGAGCCCGCCGCCGCCGCCCGCACCCAGGCCGCCCATCTCCGCGATGTCGGTCTGCGTCTGCGTGGGCGAAGGTTCGTTGAGTCCCGCGCCGCCGCCGCCGTTGCCCAGGCCCGCGCCGCCGCCGCCACCCGCACCGATGCCCGAGGCCACCACCGGCATCGCGCCGGTGCCGTTGTCGCCGGGCTGGCTGGCCACCCAGGGGGCGGGGCTGGCCGCGCCGTCGGTGGCGCCGAAGGCGCGCGCGGGAGTGTTGACGCCGCCGTTGCCGCCGGGGGCCTTGCCGGGGCCGCTGCCGCCGTGGCCATCCTTGTTGCCGACCATCTTTTCCAGTTGCGCGCGCGAGGGGCGCTGCCAGCGGTCGGCGCCGGGCGCGCCGGCCACGATGGCGCCATTGGAAAGCGCGACCAGGCTGGTGGGGCTGCCGGGGTAGCCGGGGCCGCCGCCTAAAACGTCCCTGCAGGCGACCCCGCCGGGACCGCCCATGCCGAGGGTGAGCTTGTAGTCGCCGGGGGAAAGCTCGATCACCTGGCGCGATTGCACGGCGGAAGCACCACCGCCGCCACCGCCGTTGAAGCGCCGCGAGCCGCCCGCGCCGCCGTCGCCGCCGCTGCTGAAGTAGGCGGTGTAGGTGCCGGCGGAGATTTCCCCCGCGCGCGCGGCGCCGCGCACCACGTGCAGGATGCATTGCTGGTTCACCTGCATGTCGCGGGCGCGCATCACCTGGCCGCGGGCGGTGAGCGGCTCGCCGGTGGCGCGCGCCACGCGCGGCGCGCCGTTGACCACGGTGAAGAGGTTGCGCGTGCCGTCGAAATTGGTGGCAGCGCAATTGGGCAGGGTGGCTTGCGTATCCGCCAGCGCCACCTGGGTGCCGTCGTCGGCGCGCGCCGCGTTGAACGAGGCGAGCGCGCCGCCGGCCAAAAGCAGCAGGGAAAAAGACTTGAGATGTTGCGGGGTCATGGCGTTCTCCTCACGATTCGGTGCGCGCCAGACACGCGGGAGCGCGTCACGCGCCGGCCGGCCGCGCGGACGGTGCAGGCGCCGCGGAGGTCCCTGGCATTGAGCATGGGGACACGCGGCACCGGCGCCATTTCCGTCGCGGCCGGCGCAACATGGGAGGAACTTTAGTGTCGCCAGGCGGCGGCGGATGCTGGCGGCGGACTGAAAGGGGTGTGGGAGATTTCCGACAGCGGCGGTGCATGATGGGAGCCGCGCGCCGTGGTCGCAGGCCGCAGCAGCACTACTGCGCCGGCGTAAATGCCGCCGGCCGCGCTTCCCTGCTCAATCCGGCCCCTCGCCCGCATTCGATTCGTCGTACTCGGTGGTATCGACTTCGCGCAAGGCCCGCGCGCGCGGCACCACGCTGACGACAAAGCCCCCCGCCTCGAAGGCGTAGCCCTCGGGCTGGCTGGCGGCAACCTGCTCGACCAGGCGGCGCGCCAGGTCGTCAATCGGAGTGGAAGTGGTCATGATGGGCCTGCGGCGAAAGCGGTGCGCACAGGCTGCGCCGGCGCGGCGGCGCGCGCCATCGGCGGGTTCGGATGCCGGGGTAGGAAGGGGACTACGGCATTGCCGAACCGTATTGTTCGCACTGGCCGTGTCACGCACCCTGCCGCGTCATTCGTGCCCCACCGCGTCATTCCAGCGAAAGCGGGAATGACAGTGGAGAGTGGGGGGCGCGATGAGGGAAGTCGCCTTGGGAAATGACCGAAGGAAGCCCCCTTGGGGAATGGCAGCGGAGAGTGCGCAAACGCCCCACGGGACGCCTCTTGGGATGACAACCGGCGCGCGACCCCGCGCGCCACCACTCAACCCCGATTACTTCGGCACCGGCCCCTCGCCCGTCATGCACGCCACCACCGCTTCATCGACCGTCTTGCGGTTTTGCATGCATACATCCGCCGGGCGCGGCTTGAGTTTTTTCAGCGCCTTGGGGTCGGCCGGCGCCGCCTGCTTCAGCAGGCTCTCGGGGACGTAGAACTGCCCCGGCGCGGCGGGCGGCGCGGATGGCGCGGGCGGAGAAGGAGAGGCGGGCGGCGCGGCGTGCGCGGCGGCACAGGCGAGCGCGAGGGCGGTGAAGAGGAAGGACAGGCGCGGGTACGTCGGCATAAGCATCGCAGTATGCATCAGCATCGGCTCGGGCGGTGCCTCAGCATCGGCACCCGCATGGGCGTCGGCGTCGCCATCACCACCGCCGTAGGCATCAGCACCGCCGTAGGCATCAGCACCCCCATCGGCGTCGGCATCACCACGGCCATTGGCACCAGCACCAACATCAGCGTCGCGCGGACTCATCCGCCTCCCCCGCCTCCCCCGCCTCCCCCCCTCCCGCCTCACCAGCGGCGCGGCGCGATCAATTCCTCGCCGTCGGCATCGTCGAAACCGTAGGCGGCGGCGATGAAGCAGACGTCGAGGCTGATGCAGTCGCGCGCCAGGGTCTCCAGCTCACTCTTGTTGGCGCGGAATTCGCGGTCCAGGGCGTTGAATTCGAGGGTGGCGGCGTGGGTCAATGCGTAGAGCGCGTCGAGGTCGCGCGGCGGCGCGGCTTCGATGCGCTCGCACAGCGCGATGAGGATCTGCCTGCCCTGTTCCACCAGCGGCTTGGGAAAAAAGCCGTCGCCGAACATCTCGGCGAGGAAGGCATAGGTTTGCAGTTTTTCGTTGGTGATCGGCATGGCGTTCTCTGGAAAATCCGGTGCGGGGAAGCCTCTCTTCAGGGCCGCCCCTTCGATTCATGCAGGCCGGACCACGCCGGGTCCGCCTCCGCCACCATCGCCTCGATTTCGGAGCGGTCGTTGTGGGCGATCAACATGCCGAGCACCGCATCGCCCTTGGCCAGCGCAATGCACCCGAGAAGGGATTGGACCAGCAGCGCCTCTTCAGCCGCCGGCAGGTCTTGCAGCGCCAGCCGGAGGATGGCCTCCCAGGCCGCGTGATAATCGGCGGCAAGCCACGGCGGCACGGGCGGGTTGGTGTTGCGGTGGCGCTCGATTTCGATGGTTGCCACCAGCGCATAAAAATTCCAGTGGCGCGGCGCGCGCGCGGCGATGCGCGCGAGCTGCGGCACGGCGGCGTAAGCGGCGGGGCCAAGGTCGCCCTGGTGATGCAGTTCCTGCCACAGTTCCTCCCACACATCCTCCCCGGCTTCCAGCGCCTTGAGCGCGGGCGAGGCATCGTAGAGGACGCGATAGCCGCCTTCCAGGGTCTGCCAGCGGGGATCGTCGAGGTCGAGCATGGCGTGGGCTTTCACGGGTCCTGCCTGGAGTTTCCCGGGTGACGGCATAGCGCACGCAGCAACATGGTGGCGGGCAGCGCCAGCACGAAGAGGAGGAGAACGAAAACAAGCCCGATGAGGTCGCCGCCGTCGCCCAACGATCTGGTAACGCGCTCGAACCTCTCGTCATTGGCGAACACGGCCGTCCACATCGGCCAGCCTCCGAGCAAGCACAAGCCGCCACCGGCCACGAGCATGATCCACCATACCGGGGGCCGCCCGGCCAGCGCGGCGTCGCGATGCAACGCGATGAACAAGGCGACGCCGCCCGCGACAAACGGCAGGCCCCAGAGGAACGCGCAGACGCGCATGTACAGCGGGTCACACACGAGTTCGCGCAGATACTTCCCCATGCTCACCCTCACGCCCCCTCGCGCCTGAGCAGCCTGTGCGCATACGCCCCCAGCCCCGCCAGCACCGCGCCGCCGGCGAGCCACCCCCAGGGCATCGGCAACTCGTCGCCGGGGTAGCGCACGCGGTGCGGGTCGTTGGTGTAATAGAACAGCGCAATCTTCTGCCCGGCGGCGAGCTGGCGCGCGATCGGGCCGGCGAGCACTTTTTGCGGCACCACCACGCTGCTGGCGCCGGAGACGTAGCGCACGTCGGCCATCGTCAGGTCGTAGCCGCCTTCGGGCACCACGAGTTTTTTTGCCGGGTCGGCCAGTTCCATGGTTGCAGGCTCCGCGTAGAGGCGGTATTCGATACGCTCATAGGCCGCGCCGCTGCCGAGCAGCAGGCAGGCGGCGGCGCCCAGGTACAGCATGGCGACGAAGACGATCCTATCCATGGCTTCGTTCTCTTTATTCACAGCTAGACGGTGCGGCCAGCAGAAACCGCGCGCCCAATTTAACATGCCTGCCTGCGCCGCGAAATCGCGGCGCGGTGACAAGCCGTTTCAGTGAAAGCCCTGCCATGCCGCATGCCGCCCTGTCCTGTTTCACGCGCCACTTCACACGCCACTTCACGCGCCACTTCCCACGCCATTTCCCACGCCACTTCGCGCACCGCTTTACGCGCTGTCTTACCCGCGCCTTCGCCGCTTCCTTGCTCCTGCTGCTGGCGCTGGCGCCGGCCTGCGCCTCCGCGCAGGCCTCGCCCGAGATCGGCAAGACCGCCGCCAACCTGATGGCGGTGCTGCGCGAGGCGCACGGCGCCAACAAACAGGACGGCACGCTCACGCCCGTCGGCACGGTGACAGCAAAGGTGGACGGCAAGGCGGTGGAGATGCGCCCGGCCTGGTTCGATTACCTGGGCGACATGCAGGTGCATTTCGTCTTCGACAGCCCGAAGGCGACCGCGCCTGCCACCATGGAAGACCTGGCGCGCCTGAAGCTCACCCCGGAGGAGGCGCTGAAACTGGCGGTGACGAACATGAAGCGCGTCTACGGCAAACCCTGGGCCGAGCCGCTGGCGGGCGACCTGATGTCGGTGGCGAGCCGCGCGCCGGATTACAACAGCAGCTATTTCCTCGACCGCGATTTCTGGGAGGCGCAGCTGAAGGCTCACCCCGAAGGCCTGGTGGCCGCGCCGATCAAGCGCGGGGGTCTGGCCTGGGTGCCGGCCTACAACACCAAGGAAGTGGGCGCGCTGCGCGTGAGCGTCAGCCGCCTGCACGCCGCCGGCGGGCGCATGCGCATTTCTTCGGCGCTGTATCTGTACAAGGATGGGCGCTGGACGGTGTTCCAGCCGCCGCAGGGCTAGGCGCGCTACTGGCGCGGCAGGTCAGACGATTCAGGCGGCTCGGGCGGCTCGTCCGGATCGTGCCCGGGGCCGAGCATGTCGCCGCTTTGCTGGTGTTCGATCTCGGCGTTGTCGCGCTGCGCCACGGCGGCCTCCAATACCGCGCGGTCGGCGGGGGAATCCGGGTCGAGCAGGGCCTCATCGACGTATTTACGCAACGCATGGCCGGCGTAGGGCGGCATGCCGCGCAGCCACAGGCGCAGCGCCATCAGGTTGCCGGGGCTCAACGCCTTGACAAACATCAGGGCCCGCTGCGGCGCCGGGTTGATTGGAATTGCTTTTCTGTCGACCACCCTGCTTCCCTTCACTACACCTGCCCGCCTGCCCGCCGGGCTTTCGCTCTGCCGGCGTTGCCCGTGTCCGAGGGGTAGACCGGCGCGCCATAAAAGAGTTCAGGGCCGGCAGGCACCAAAGATGAAACTTGTTTTAGGTGAAAAGGGGATGATTTGGCCCTTCTGGCGCGCAAATGGAATGGAATTCATGCGCTTTTCCTTATGCGCCCGCGCCGGTGCAATTTGGTACCATGATTTTTATCGCGCAAGACTATTAACCAAAAGGCGGTCGGCGGGCGGGAGGCCCGGAGTATGCAGAGTATTCCGATCGTCTTTGGTGCCGGCGCGTACGGCGCGCCGCCCTGCCCGCACGGCGGCGATGATTCCACTGCCTTGATCCGCTTACGCGCGAGCGCAGCCCGCCAGGCGCCTATTCCCGACCCCACCCGATGAGCACCGAGCACCCGAACCCGGAAGGCCTGCCGCCGGGGACCGCGGACGTGGCACACGCGCCCGCCGGCCCCGGTGCGGGCGCGCGCGCCCCGGGTGCAACGCAAGGGGTCGGCACGCACACCACCGCAACGCATGGCATCGGCGCGCACACCGCCGGCAGCGACCCTCATCCCCTGCGCGGCCCCTTTCCCGGCGCGGCTTCCGACGCGCTGCCCGGCATCGGCGGCGATGCGCCGCCCAGCGCGCAAGATCGTGTCGCGCGCCTGACGCGCCTGTACGCGGCGCTCTCGCGCAGCAACGAGGCGATCTTCCGCGAGAGCGACCAGCTGCGCCTGTGCCGCGCGGTGTGCGAGATCGCGGTGACCGAGGGCGCGCTGGTGTCGGCCTCGATCCGCATGTATGACCCTTCGGGGCAGAACCTCGACCTGATCTGCGGCTACGGGCCGCTGTTCGGCTGGGTCGGCGCGCGCAGCTTTCCGCGCAACCATCCGTTGAGCCGCGCGGCGTGGTCGGCGCGCGAGCAAAAGCGCCTGATCATCAATGATTACATCGCCAACCCGGCGACGCCGGAATCGCGCGACGACGCGCAGCGCACCGGCGTGCGCGCCGCCGGCAACTTCCCGCTTTCGATCGACGGCCATGCCGCCGGCGTGCTGTGCGTCTACGCCGGGCAGAAGGATTATTTCGACGAGGAACTCGCCGGCCTGCTGGACGAGATCGCGCGCAACCTCTCCTTCGCCTTTTCCAAGCTGCGCGCCGACGCGGCGCTGACGCGCGCGGCGGCGCAATACCGCGCGCTGTTCGACAGCATGCCGATGGCGGTGCGGGTGATCTGCGAAGAGCGCGTGGTGATCGTCAACCCGGCGGCCCTGGCGCTGTACGGTGTCGATTCTCCCGGCGAATTGCTGGGGCGCGACGCGCTCGCCGGCGTCGCGGTGAGCGACCGCCCGCTGGCGCGCGCGCGCATGCAGGAGGTGATGCGCACCCGCGCGCCGCTGCCGCCTTCGCAGCAGTTCATCCTGCGGCCCGACGGGGTGGAGGTGCCGGTGGAAGTGACCACCATGCCCTTCGAATACGTCGGCAAGCCGGCGATGGTCTCGGTGATGCGCGACCGCACCGAAGAGCGCGCGGCCAATGAGCGCATCGCGCGCCTGACGCGCCTGAACAATGCGCTCACCCGCGCCAACGAAGCCATCTTCCGTATCGGCGACGTCGCCCTTCTGTGCCAGCAGATCTGCGAGATCGCGGTGAAGGACGGCGGGCTGGTGTCGGCCGCCATCCGCGCCTACAACCCGGTCACCGGCATGCTGCAGCCTTTCTGCGGCTTCGGCCCGCTGCGCGGGCGCCTGGGGGCGGATGTGATCGCGCTGGAGGATGCGAAAAGCAACGCCGCGAAGGTGGCGCGCACGCGCACCCGCTACGTGGTCAACGACCTCGCGCTCGACGTCAACGCCACCGCGCGCGTGGAAGACGCCAGCGCCATCGGCGTGCGCGCCTCCGCCGGCTTCGCGCTGGCCATCGGCGACGACCTGGCCGGCGTGCTCTCGGTGTTCGCCGGCAGCACCGGCTACTTCGACGAAGAGCTGGTGCTGGTGCTGCAGGAGATGGCCAACAACCTCTCCTTCGCCTTCTCGAAAATCCGCGCCGAGACCGAGCTCACGCGCAGCCAGCAGCATTACCGCATGCTGTTCGACGCCACCCCGCAGGCCTACCGCGTGATCTGCGAAGGCCGCATGGTGATGATCAACCCGGCGGGCGCCCGCCTGCTCGGCTTCGACTCGCCGGCGGAAGCCATCGGCCGCGCCTCGCTGGACGCGGTGGCGCCCGAAAGGCACGCCGCCTCGATCGCCCGCAACCAGCGCGTGCTGCGCGAGGGCCGCCCGCAGCCGCCCGAAGAAACCACGCTGGTGCGCGCCGACGGCAGCACCGTGGACGTGGAAGTGATGAGCCTGCCGTTCGAATTCGAAGGCAAGCCGGCGGTATTTTCCATCGCCCTCGACCTCACCGCGCGCAAGGAAGCACAGCGCGCCGCGCAGCGCTACGCCGCCGAGCTGGAAGAGCAGGTGGCGCGCCGCACCGTCGAATTGAAGCAGGCCAACGCCGACCTCGAAACCTTTTCCTACACCGTGGCGCACGACTTGCGCGCGCCGCTGCGCCGCATGACCGGCTTCACCGGCCTGCTGCTGGAAAGCCTGGGGCCTTCGCTGGACGGCGAAAACCGCATGTTCCTCGACCGCATCAGCGACGGCGCCGCCGCCATGGGCCGGCTGATCGAGGGCCTGCTGGCGCTGGCGCACCTGGGCCGCGCCGAACTCAAGCCGCAGGAGATCGACCTCTCCGCCGAAGCGCGCGCGATTGCCGCGTCGCTCGCCGCGCGCGACCCCGCGCGCACCGTGACGTTTGCCATCGCCGACAACGCCGGCGGCTACGCCGACCCGCGCCTGATCCACACGGTGCTGGAAAACCTGATGGGCAACGCGTGGAAATTCACCACGCAGGCCGAACACGCCAGCATCGAATTCGGCGAATGCCTGGGCCCCGCCGGCAAATCCGCCCCCTGCGCCACCGACCCCGGCGGCGAGGGCGGCGGCGACCCGGTCGAATCCTCCGCCGGCCAGCGCGTCTACTTCGTGCGCGACAACGGCGCCGGCTTCGACATGCGTTACGCGAAAAAACTCTTCGGCACCTTCCAGCGCCTGCACGCCGCCAACGAATTCCCCGGCACCGGCATCGGCCTGGCTTCGGTCAAGCGCATCATCACCCACCACGGCGGGCGCGTGTGGGCCGAAGGCGAAGTGGGCAAGGGCGCGACGTTTTATTTCAGCCTGCCGAATGCGCCGCGGTAAAAGCGCGGGATGTGACGGGCGGCGCTAGGGCGCCGGTCGGGATGCGGGCATTGAAGGGGCTGGTTCGAAATCGATTTCGGGCAAGCTCCTTTAATTAGATGAGCCTCCGTGGACTGAAAAAATCCAGCGGCCGGGTCGCTCTTTTCTCGGGCGCCCCATCGAAATAATTCCAGCCCTGCCGCCGCATATCGGGCGCGCCGCGTTTTCCGTCGCCGCGCCCGCTTGTCGCCCGAAAAGGCGACAGACACCAACGCACCCGCGTGAGAAGCTGTGATAGCGTGGCCGATCCTTCGCCCGGCCCGGCCGGCGCGCCAACAATTCGAATCAAAAGGAGCCAAGATGATCGTGCTTTTCTGGAACATGCAGCGCCTGGGCAGCGGCACCCCGGCCAAACGAATGGAGATGTTCGAAGGCGTGCTGGCGGAGGCGTTCAGCCAAATTTACAACTGCGATCTGGCGGTGTTGTGCGAAGTCGTCTCCAACGCGGTGGTGAGCAAGCATGCCAACGTCACGGTCAACAAGCAGGCGCAGATCGTGCGTCGCGGCGGCGCCGCCAAGCAGCAGGCGCAACTGGGCTACGCCGCCATCGACGACGACATGGACGACGTTGAACTGGAAAAGTTGACCATGCCTTCGTTCAAGGAGGTCTTCGGCACGACGGCGCCGCGCAAGGGCGGCAACATATTCGCCAAGCACAGCAAACGCTCGGTCGCGTGCGTCGACGCGGACGGCGCCCGCAAGCTCTACGTCTATCACGCCAATGCCAGCGCCAAGGCGGCCTTCCTGGTGGCCTGGGTGGCGGAAAGCCTGCGCCAGGAAAACGACGGCAACTTCGTGCTGGTGGGCGACCTCAACGCCCCGCCCGACGCCGTCAAGAGCGCGCTGCAGCAGTTCGGCGTGGACCCGGCCAAGTTTGTCTTCGTCTCCGACGGCCACACCCACAATGCCAAGGAAGGGGCAACCAAAACCTACGACTACGCCATCACCGGCGCGGGGCTGGCCATGAAGGTGCGCAAGATCGACATTCGTCCGGTGGTCCAGGTTGTTGCCAAGGCCAACCTGCTCGCCGGCGCCGCTGTTTCCGCGGCGGCGGCCGGCGGTGCGGCGGCCGGCGGTGCGGCGGCGGCAGGCGGCGGCGCCGCGGCGGCGGCCGCCGGCCCGACAGGCAAGCAGATCAACGATGAGACCAACGCCAACATGTCGGACCACATGCCGATCATCGTCGAGTACTGAATGCCGGCCGCTTGCCTGGCCATCCGGTATTGAAGCAGCGCCAAAGCGCCGGTCGCGCCGCGGCGGCGCAATCCCCCGATGGGGGACTCATGCCTGCGACATCAGGACACGCACAAGGACCACGCGCATCGGCAACGCGAAGGTGCGCCCTTCACCGGCGCCAACCTGCCGCGCCAAACCTATACCGTGGGCGTCGGCGCCAACCTGCCGGGCAATGCGCCGGGAATGTCGGATAAAATCAAAAGCGAAGATACGACAATCGCTAAAGGAACGCGCATGGCGGGCTGGCTCAAGACAATTCTAAAAAGCGCGAATCCATCGCCGTCGACGAACGGCCCGGCCAATCCGCAAGAGAAGCGTGAAGGCACGTATTGGCCCCAGTTTTTCGAAGCGGACGACCTGGAGGCGGCCAAGGGCATCGCCATCACCCCTGAAGAGGGCATGAGCACCGATGAGCGGTGGCGCAGCGAAACGGCGTTCATGATGGAGCACATCGCCAGCCGCCTGGCGATCGGCCCGAAGAACGTGCTGATCGATTTCGGCTGCGGCGTCGGCCGCATGAGCCGTGCGCTGATCGAGCGCTACGACTGCACGGTGGTGGGCGTGGACCAGTCCGCGAAGATGCGCGAGCACGCGCAAAGCTATGTCGGCTCGTCGCGCTTCAAGGCCGCCTCGCCGGCGGAGTTCGACACGATGGTGAAGGAAGGCTTCGTCGCCGACTTCGGCATGGCCATCTGGGTGCTGCAACACTGCGTGCATCCCGCCGGCGAAATCTCGCGGATTGCCAACGCACTGGCGGCCGAGGCGCCGTTTCTGCTGGTCAACAGCGTGCACCGGCTGATTCCCACCCACCTGGGCTGGGGCCAGGACGGCGAAAACCTCGACGCGCGCATGGCGGAGCGCTTCGGCCAACTCGAGCGCATGCAGTTCCCCGAGAGCACGTCCGTCAAGGCCCTGCGCGAGAACAGCGTCATCTCGTGGTGGCAGCGGCGCGTGTAGCGCCACGCCTGGTGTGAACGCCGGCGCGCCGCCCTGCAACCCAGCCATGTCCAGCGCATCCGGATCGCCAGGCATCGAGGTCATCGGCCTCTAATCGCCAATCGCCAATCGCCAACCGCCAACCGCACCGCGTACGAAAAGTTTCTCGCCGCGTTCGCAGATAGCGTCAGCCGGGGTTATCTGTCCCAGATCGAACTGGCGTTGTCGGACGCGGTATACGTCGAGGCGATGGTAAGCAACGCCGACGGCCGTTTCGACCCCGGCGATTTTATCCAGCCCGATCCGGATATGCCGCCCGGGCAAGAGCAGGTCGCGTGGAACGAAACCTATCTCGCCGAAGACGGCGAATCGGTGATCGCCGGCTACCCGCTACCGGACATCCCGAAGCAAGACCGCTATCGCGTCGTATTCGTGATTCACTGCTGGAAGCCACAGCTTGCGCTCGAATCCAGCTACGGCACCCTCGCGTGTCCCGCCATCCAGGCCTTGCCCGATCGCCTTTGGCGCCTCGTGCCCTACGAGCCCGTCGACTGAAAACGGCAACGGGGATCGGTAGCGCTTTCAGGCACGCGCCGCCGGAAAGTGCCACTGATCCCGGCCTGTATCCTCCGCTATTTGCACCGGCTGACAAGCCCTGTCAGCGAAGGATGTCAGACGCGTGAGACTGCCGGAAAAAATCACTACGCGCCATCCTAATTTGCCGTGGGAACGGATTTAACGGCGCTGCGGCGAAGTCTATAAAGACGTGACACCCTGGAAACATGCAGGGATTCCCCGACCATTGCAGAATGGAGATTCGCTATGAAGACCTCTCTGAAACTCCTCGCGGCAGCCGGTCTCGCTTTGGCGACATTGAGCGGCACCGCGATGGCGCGTGACAACGTGTCCTTTGGCCTGTCGATCGGCGCGCCGCCGCCTCCGCCGGTCTACGTGGCGCCCGCCCCGGTTTACGTCGCGCCCGCGCCGGCCTATGTCGAGCCCGCCTATGTGGCGCCGCCGCCGGTGGTGGCCATCGGCGTGGGCCCGGGCTACCATCATCACCACCGCGATCATCGTGACTGGCACGACCACGACCATCACGACCACCACTAATGCAGTGTCACGCAGCATCACGCGGCCCCATCTCGGGGCCGCTTTTTTTGGGGGAGTGAAGAGTAGACGGCGTTACGCCGATCCGCCTTTCCGGCATGGCTCCACCGAAAAACCATTCGAGCCACGCCGCTTCAAATAACCCCGCCGCCGCTGCCTTGCGACAGCCCGCCACCGGCTCCGGCGGCCCGAAGCATCCGGCGGGCGCTGGACGATTGCCAGAAGAACCAGGCCGCTGTGCAGATCATCGTGATGGCTACCGGCGTGACGGCTCCCACTACCAGGGTCGGCGCCATGCGCAGCGGCCGCGCAAGCTGGAAGCAGGAGGTCAGGCCGCGATCCCGGCCCTCACTAATGCTTTAAATCGTTGTCTATGTCATTGGCCGGCGAGCGGACGACGCGCCCGCGCAATCGACGAGGGCGGGTCGAGGCTCCCGCGCTTTATACTGCAAGTGTGCATCGCGGGGAATATGTCGATCCCGGCGGCCATATCACCACCAAGGAAACAGGATGGCTTCAATCAACTGTGCCGCGTGCAGCGGTCAAGTCAGCACCGGGGCCGCGGCGTGCCCGCATTGCGGCGCGCCGATCCACCGCGACACCGCATCGGCTATGCGGAGCGATGAGAAAGCCAGCATCGGCGGAAAGATCGCGCTGTGCCTCGTCGTGGTCGTCATCGTGGGCGTCATCGCGCTCATCGTCGGCCCCAGCAAGTGGAGCGCCATTCCGGTGCAAACGGTGGCCGGTCAGCTGCCAGGCAGCAACTGACCGGGGAACAAGCGAGGGCCACCGCGACGGCGTGGTCGTACTCGTTGTCGCCGCGGGCGCCGAGCGCGCAACGCGCCGTGCCGCCGCGCCGAGGGTCAGGCCCTGGGCGCGGCCCCGTGGCTAGATCAGCTTCCCGAGGGCAAAGCCGGCGAGCACGGCGATGCCGACGGCCTTGAGCGGCTGCCTTCTCACCGTCTCGCGCGCGCCGTCCAGCGCCTCGTCGCGCGCGTCGCAAGCCTGCTGCACTTTGACGTTGACCCACTGCATCGCCGGGGCGACCGAGTCTTCCGCCTTGCTGATGGCCTGGTGGGCAGTGGCGGCGGCGTCGTCGATCTTTGGTTTGGCGATGCCTGCGGCCGTGTCGATGGCGGCATGCGCGCGCGCCGCGGTACGGTCGAGCGTGGAGGGGTCGCCCAGCGAAGAATCGGCCGGCGGGAGAATGTCGAGTTCGGTGTCCATTGCGAATGTCCTTGCGGTGGTAGGTGCAGGACGCAGATTGCCGCCTTCCGGCCGGCTTGCCAATGGATCAAAGCACGATGTGGGTGTCGGCTGATTCCTACGCAGGCTTTGTGAAGTGAAACAAGGAGATCGGGCTCGACAGGGTTTTCCGGCATCCCGCCGCGGGAAAATATTCTGGCCAGGCGTCCATCGCGCTACCTTAGGGCAATTGCGTGATCCTACGTCGTCGTGGTGACCTGGTCGAACCACGTGTGCCGTGAAGTGACGTCATCCCGCTTGCCACCGTCGTAAGAGCAGCACGCGCCGACATCACTCCGCAGAAAGACCTGGGGCCGGAGTCAATTTTCAAGCTGCCAAAAATTGCATCCGACCCCAAGTTTTTTCACGTTGTGCCGGGCAGGCAGGCAACGCAGGGCCGGCGCTACTTGCCCAGATGCTTGTCGAAGAACCGCGCGATCTCGTCGAACGCTTCCTTGGTTTCCGGCGCGTGCACGTCGCGCGAGAACTGCGCGTGCGATTGCGCTTCGAACACCTGCAGCACGGCTTCGACGCCGGCTTCGCGCAGCTTGCGATGGGTGCGCACGGTGTTGGAGAGCAGCAGGTCGCGCGTGCCGGTGGTGAGAATGGCGGGCGGGAAGCCGTGCATGTCGCCGAACAGCGGCGAGAGCAGCGGGTCGTGCGGGTCGCGGCCGTTGGTGTAGAGCGCGGCGCGCTTGTCGCAGTTGGCGCCCGGGGCCACCAGCACGTTGTCGACCATCGCGTTGGTCTGGAACGAATCGCCGGAGAGCGTGAGGTCGCTCATCGGCGTGCCGGGGGCAATCGCCGCGGGCAGCGGCAGGTGCTCCATCTTGGCGCGCAGGATCATGGCGAGGGTCAGGTTGCCGCCGGCGGAAGAGCCGAAGATCGCCATGTTCTTCGGCTTCTCCATTTTCGTCGCGGCCTTCCACACCGCCATCGCGTCGTCCAGCGGCGCGGGGTAGGGATAGTCGGGCGGCATGCGGTAATCCACCGAGATCACCTTGAAGCCGCCGAAGCCCGCCATCAAAATCGCCTCCGGCGTGCCCGATTCGCCGGGCCCGTTGACGAAGCAGCCGCCGTGCACGTGCACCAGCAACCGGTGGCGGTTCTTCGCCGGCATCCCCTCGGGGGTGAGGATGTTCACCTTCACTCCCGCGATCACCGCCGGCTCGCTCTTCACGTGCAGCGCCTCGCGCAGCGCCGGCACGCCCTTCATGGTCGCCGCGGTGACGGCCGCCACCTGCGCCTTCCAGCCCTCCGCCGTGGTGGGGATGTTGTTCCACACCGGGGAGAGCGGCGCGGCCACCAGCTTCTGGATGCCGGGGCTCACCGAATCGGGAACGGGGATGGACTTGGCCGGCACCTCGCGCGGGGCGAGGGCGGATTGCGCGAAAGCCGAAGTGACGAGCAGGGGCGTAACAAGGGCGGCGCGGAGCAGCGCGCGGGCAGTGGGCATGGTTGTCTCCGTGTTGTTGTGGGTGATGCCGCGGGGCATCTTACGCTTCTACGAAGAGGGCACGCGCGTGGTTGCGGCCCACCCGCTTGAGCCAAGCACGGCCCCAAATTTTGAGAGCGGCGTGATGCAGCTTCGCTCGCCACCGTTATACAAGCAGCGGCCGCAACCGGATCACTCCGCAGAAAAAATCGGGGTCGGAGTCAAATTTCAAACTGCCGAAAATTGACTCCGACCCCGAGCTGTTTTCACCGCGTGCCGGGCGCGCGGAAAATCAGACTGTCTGGTGCGTGATCAGCTTGGTGTTGAGGTACGCCTCGATCGCTTCCGAGCCGCCTTCGGAGCCGTAGCCCGAATCCTTCACGCCGCCGAAGGGAATCTCGGGCAGGGCCAGGCCATGGTGGTTGATCGAGACCATGCCGCTTTCGAAGGCCGCGCCGATGGCAGAGGCGGTCTTGGCCGAGGAGGTGTAGGCGTACGCGGCGAGGCCCCAGGGCAGGCGGTTGGCTTCCCTCATCACGCTGTCGAAGTCCTTGAACGGCGCCACCGGGGCGATGGGGCCGAAGGGCTCTTCGTTCATGATGCGCGCGTCCATCGAGACGTTGGTCAGCACGGTGGGCTGGAAGAAGAAGCCTTTGTCGCCCGCGCGCTTGCCGCCGGTGACGATCTTCGCGCCCTTGGCGACGGCGTCGGCCACGATCTTTTCCATCGCGAACACGCGGCGCTCGTTGGCCAGCGGGCCCATGGTGGTGCCGGCGTCCAGGCCGTTGCCGACCTTCAGGTCTTTCGCGTATTGCGTGAAGGCGTCGAGGAAGCGGTCGTAGATTTTTTCCTGCACCAGGAAGCGGGTGGGCGAGACGCACACCTGGCCGGCGTTGCGGAATTTCGCACCGGCCAAGAGCTTCGCCGCGCGGTCCACGTCGGCATCGTCGAACACGATGGCCGGGGCATGGCCGCCGAGTTCCATGGTGGCGCGCTTCATGTGCTGGCCCGCCAGCGCGGCCAACTGCTTGCCGACCGGGGTGGAGCCGGTGAAGGTGATCTTGCGGATGATCGGGTGGGCGATCAGGTACTCGCTGATCTCGGACGGCACGCCATACACCAGGCCGATCACGCCGGCCGGTACGCCCGCGTCCACGAACGCCTTGATGAGGGCGGCGGGCGAAGCCGGCGTTTCTTCCGGCGCTTTCACGATGATCGAGCAGCCCGTGGTCAAGGCGCCGGAGAGCTTGCGCACCACCTGGTTGATCGGGAAGTTCCACGGCGTGAACGCGGCGACCGGGCCGACCGGCTCCTTCACCACCATTTGCGTGATGTTCTCGGCGCGCGCCGGCACGATGCGCCCGTAAGCGCGGCGGCCTTCCTCGGCGAACCAGTCGATCAGATCAGCGGCGGCCAGCGTCTCCATCCTGGCTTCGGGGAAGGGCTTGCCCTGCTCCATCACCATCAGGCGCGCGATGCCTTCGGCGCGCTCGCGCATCAGGTCGCCGGCCTTGCGCATGATCTTGTAGCGGTCATAGGCCGAGACGCGGCGCCACTGCGCGAAGCCCTTTTCGGCGGCGACGAGCGCCCGGTCCAGATCGGCGATTTCCGCGCGCGCCAGTTGCGCCATGGTCTCGCCGGTGGCGGGGTTGAGAATCGGCAGCGTGCGCCCCTGCGCGCCGTTGCACCACTCGCCGTTGATCAGCAATTGCACGTCGCGGTATTCGTTCTGGGACATGGAAATCTCCTAAAAAGGGAAAGGCAGGATCAGGCAGGAAACCTTGGGCGCGCGGTGGGCGAAGTCGAATGCGGCCCCAGGCGCGGCCGGGTCGGCAAGTGTACTACTGCGCGCGCGGGCGGGTGGGGGATGTATTGCGAAAGATATTTCGCGTTCGCCTAACGCCGTGAGCCCCCGTGGCCGGGGCGGCGATGTTGATGGCGCCAGACGAGAATCTCGATGTCCTGCCCGGCTTTCCGATAGACAACGGAATAAGGAAATACCTGCGGCGGAAAAATTCTGCGGCCCCTGCCGACAGGCGCACCAAGGCCTGGGCGATCGGCCGGAAGCCGGGCAATGCGGTCGAATCCGTCGAAAAACCGCCGGGCTGCCTGCGGGCCGGCCTCTGAACCGTAAAACGTCAGCGTTTGGTCAAGGTCGTCCCTCGCGCCGGGGTGCAGGGTGTAACTCAAGGAAAGTGCTTGGCGCGCAGTTGCGCCATTGCTTCCTCGCCGGGGATGGCAGTAACGGCACCGGAATCAAGCTCCGCTTCCCGGCGGTCGGCAAGTTCCTCCCACGCCCGCTCCACCTCCGGATCGGCGGCGAGGCTGATCACCAGCGTCTCCAGCAACTGTTCGCGCTCTTCGGGCGAGAGTTTCAGGGCTTCGGCTTCCAGGGCTTCAAGGGAGGTACTCATGGGGTTCTCCAGCAGACGCCATAGGATGCCACAACCCACGTCGCCGCGCGCGGGCGCATCGGGGCAAACGACGCCCGGCCCCTCACCTCTTCACCTGCGCCTTTTTCATCACCGCCGCCTGTTGCCCGCCGGCCGCCGGCGGCGTGCCGCCCTCGCCCTCCAGCAGGCGCTTCGCATGGCTCGCCGCCACCGTGGTGCCGCCCATGGCGATCATCTTTTCCAGCACCGGCCGGCTGGCGGCGTCCAGCTTGCGCAGGGCGCGCCGGTTGTACAGGGCGTCGACGGCGTAGAGGCGGGTCAGCTCGTCGGCATCCAGCATCAGGGCATGCAGCGCGTCGAGCACGCCGGGTTCTTCCGGCGGCCAGTGGGCGAGGGCCATGGCGCAGCGGTAGCGGATCTTGCGGTCGGCGTGGCGGTGCAGCGCGATCAGGGTGCCGGTCAGGTGCGCATAGCGTTTCCAGTCGCAGTGGACCAGGTAGAGGGCCAGGTCCAGCAGCTCACCCTCGGGCGCCAGCAGCGCGCTGACGGCGGCCACCACGCCGGGCGTGTGCACCTTCATGTGGGAAAGCGTGGTCAGCACCCAGGCCTTCACTTCGCGATCATGCGTGGCGTGGAAGGCGGCCAGCAGGCGATCGACATTGTCTTCAGGAAAGGGCGCGGAAATCGCATGGTCCTCGAAGTGGCCGTGTTCGAGGGCATCGAGCGCGCGGGCGGCGGCCACGCGGGTGGCTTCATCCGTACTCATCAGGCCTTCGAACAGGCGGCGGTCGGAAGGCAGCAGGGTGTAGAAGCTGCGCACCACCTTGACCGGCGCGCCCAATGCCGCGCCCAGCGCGTCCATCTGTTCCTGCAGCGGGTTCTCTTCCTGCATCAGTCTGTCGTCCCAGTACCCATAGGGGGCGACGAGCGCGAACGAAGCGGAGCCGGCGGGCCACTCGAAGGTAAGCGAGGTGAAGGGCACTTCGTGGCCGCAGGCGGGCAAGGTGGTGCGCATGCCTTCCACCGGTGCGTCGAGGGTCGCGCGGTCGATCGCGGCGAACCACAGCCTCTCCTTGTCGCCCGGCTCGCCGTAGCGCCCGGTGGCGGCGTTGCAGGTGGGGCAGAAGGCCTTGCCGGCGAAGAGTTCGGGGTTGATGAAGTGCGCGGCCTCGAAGGTCTTCGCCAGGTGCTCTTCCGCGCCGCGAAACAGTTCCCTGAACAGCGCGAGGGCGCGCTGCGCCGCCTCCGGCGTGGGGCGGAAATGGCGGTCCTGCGGGATCACCGTCAGGGCCAGGTCCATGCGCATCTGGCTCATCTCAGTTCGCTTTCAGGAAAGCGGCGAGGTCTTTCAGCTTTTGCACCGTGTCGCCGAAAATGCTCCTGCGTTTTCCGGCGCGATAGGCGGTGGCGCGCGCGATGACCATCTCGCACAAGGCCTCGAAGCGCGGGCTGCGCGCCGCGCGCGCGGCGATCAGGTGCTGCTCGGCGAATTCATAGTTGCCTTCGAAGAAGATCGAGCTGGGTTCGGGCCCGCCGTTGAGCAGCGCGTCCACCCCGGCGGCGCTGTCGAAGGCGGACAGGTGCGGGAGCAGGCGTGCTTCGGCCTGCGCGGTGAAGTGCGCCAGCACCGTGTCGAGGTCGTCCATGCGCGTGATGAAGTACAGGCCGGAATCGGTACCGAGCAGATCCTGCGGGTCGGTCATCCAGAAGTGCTGGCGGGTGAAGGCGGTGGCGTGCTCGACGCCGTCGTCCTTGCCGCCGCCGGCGACGAAGAATTGCTTGTTCAGGCGCGCGGCTTCCGAGAGGCAGGCGGCGCAGTCGACGAACAGGCTGAAGACCTCGCCGCGGGTGGCGACGTTGATCTGCAGTTCGCTCCAGCCGGCGCCCTGGGGGCGGCGGTAGCTGCGTTCGGCGAGGCGCGGCGGCGGCGCGTCCGGCGCGGGTTCGGGCTTCGGCTCATCGGGCTGGCGCACGAAGCCGTGGCGCTTGAAGAATTTTTCCAGGCGCAGGCAGGCCAGGTCCAGCATGCCTTGCAGCGGCAGCAGGTCGCCGCCGGGCTTGAGGCGGTAGCCGGGCAACTGCGGGTCGTCGAACAGATATTCCGGCAGGCGGTGGCGATAGCTGTGCTCCTTCGTTACGACGAAGCCGTTGGCGTAGTGCACCTCGCCGCCTGCCTCGTCGGCCACGCTTAAAGCCAGCGCGCGCGCCGTGTCGAGCGCGGCGGCACGCGCGTTTTCCGGCACGCTGATGGCATGCACGGCGCCCTGCGTTTGCCCGGCGGCGCTGCCGGGGTGGGGCGCGGCGAGCAGGCGCAGCAGTTCGGCGTGGGGGGCTTGCGGCCCGGGCGGGGCCGCGCGCATGCGCGTGAGCCAGTGCATCGCAGCCGCCCAGTCGCGCGGCCAGTAGCGGCCGGCGGGGTGCTCCCACACCTGCAGGGTGATCTGCCGGGCGGGCGGCGCCGGCGCGCCCGCTTCCTGCGGCGGGCCCAGGCGCGCCGCCTCGGCGGCGAATGCCGCGCCGCCCAGCAGGCCGAAGAGCTTTTCCAGCGCGGTGTCGCGGTCGGGCACGATGCTGTCGGCGCCGCCCGGCTTGCCCTGGCGCTTGCGGTGGTCGCGGAGGGCGGCCATCCACTCTTCCTTGCGCTTGAGGTCGAAGGCACCGATGAGCACCAGGCGGGCAAACATTTCCTCGGCGGAAAGATTGTTGGCCGAGAGCATCAGCTGCATCTGGAAATCGCTGAGCGCCAGGCGCGCCAGGCCGGCGGACGTGACGAGACGCGCGAGGGCGGCCGCGCCGGTCTTGGTGTACCAGTCGCTGAAGCCGGCGATGAAGGCGTCGGCTTCGGCCAGCGAATGCACGTGGGCGTAGTTGCTGACGCGCCACCAGTCGACGTTCTTGCCCGGCGGCTCGTCGAAGTCGTGCAGGGTGAGGCTGAGCTCGGGCCGCCGGCCCGGGTTGGCGCGCTGCGTCTGCGCGTGCGCGGCGACGTGTTCGGCCAGCAGGCGTTCCCACACGCCGGCAAGCGCGGGGCAGAAGAACTCCATCGAGGTGCCGATCATCGCCTCTTCGGTGCGCAGCGAGACGGCGAAGCGGATGCGCTGCGTCACCCCGCCGATGCTGCGCTCCATCTCGGCGAAATAGCGCGACTGGCGCGGCACGAAGCCCGCTTCCGGGTGGCGCGCGATGAAGGCGGCGGTGAGGTGGCTGCCCAGCGCCTCCGCCGTCAGGTCTTTCGGCAGGCGCTGCTTCGGCCGCGGCGGCACCGGCTTGCCGACAGGCTGCTCGCGGCCCTGCATGTCGATACTGGTGCCGTCGGTACGGTAGAGGCAGGCGCTTTGCTCGTCCATCAGGTGCAGGCCCGCGCGTGCGGCGGCGTGCGCGAGATGGCGCATCAGGTTTTCATCGACGTAGTCGGTGGCGACCATGAAGACCAGCACGGCGTCTTCGCCGAGGTCGTGCGACCAGCCCTCGGGCCAGGCGTTGTCGACCTCGTCATCGTCGGCTTCGCTGTTGTCGGGGTAGACGCGCAGGATATCGTCGCGAAAGGCGTTGAAACGCGCGCGGTTGGCTGCGGCTGCCGGCGGCGGGTTGTCGAAAAAGGCCAGTGCCTGGGCGATGGTGCGCACCGCGGGCGCGTGGAAGATTTGTAGCGTGAAACTCATCGGGTTTTCTGCTTTTGGTGATGTCGAGCGACAGCGTGAAGGATGCCATAAGCGGCGGCAACGCACGGCCGGCGTTCGCCGGAATGTGCGCGCATCAGATGGCGCATTTCGAAGGCGGGCCGGGTCCTCGCCACGCGTGATGGCGTGCCCATGGCCCGTGCTATGCCGATGCCGGTCCGCTAGCCGCGCGCCCGGGCGCCGCCGATGGTCGCAGGCCCGCGGGCGCCGCGCTTGCGCACTGGCGCCACCGGCGCCTCGCCGCGCGCTTCTTGCAGCAGCCAGTCGCGAAACGCCTGCATCGCCGCGCCCGCCTGCTTGCCGCGCACCCGCACCAGGTAATACGCGCCGGTATCGACCTCGAAGGGCAGCGGCTGGCGCAGCCACTCCAGCCCCACTTCGCGGCGGAACATCGCCACCGGGGCCAGCGCCACGCCCGCGCCCTGCACCGCCGCCTCCACCATCAGGCGGGAAGAGTCGAACACCGGCCCGCGCGCCGCCACCTCCGCCACGCCGGCGGCGGCGAACCAGCGCGGCCACTCCTCGGCGCGGTACGAGCGCAGCAAGGTCTCGCGCGCCAGGTCGCCGGGCTTGCGGATGCGCCGCGCCAGCGCCGGCGCGCAGAGCAGGCCCAGCGGGGCGCGCAGCAGCGCTTCGCACTCGACGCCGGGCCAGGCGCCGTCGCCGAAGCGGATCGCGTAGTCCAGCCCTTCGCCGGCGAGGTCGACCAGGTTGTTGTTGGTGAGCAGCCGCAGGTCGATGTACGGGTGGGCGGCGCGAAAGCGCGCCAGGCGCGGCAACAGCCAGCCCACCGCGAAGGTGCCGATCACGCTCACCGTGAGCACGCTGTAAAAGCGGCCGCGGTCGAACTGGCGCATCACCGACTCCATGCGGCCGAAGGCATCGGCGAGCGTCGGCAGCAGCGCCGCGCCTTCATCGGTCAGCGCCAGGCCGCGCGGCACGCGGCGAAACAGCGCGACGCCGAGGGTCTCCTCCAGGCCGCGTACTTGCTGGCTTACCGCCGCCTGTGTCACGACAAGTTCGTCGGCAGCGCGGGTGAAGCTCAGGTGGCGCGCCGCGGCTTCGAAGGCGCGCAGGGCGTTCAGGGGGAGGTGAGGGCGTCGCATTGGTAAAGGGTATCGATGAAGAAGAGCGGCGTGTCCTTGCTACTGTCATTCCCGCTTTCGCGGGAACGCCCGCCTAAGTGGCCTTGGGGCACGCCCCGAACGAAGTCCCCTTGGGGGATGACAAGCAGCGGAGCTAAAGGGGTATGTCAGGGCGTAATGGTGCATCCAATAGAAAAACTATTGGAAAGCGAAAAATATCATCGTTTTTCAAGCCGCGATACCTCACTTAAAGTCCGCCTTGCCAACCACTCGAACCAAGGACAAGACGCATGACTCCCGGCAGAAGGCAATTCAACACCGCCCTCCTCTTTTCCCTCGGCGCCGGCCTGGCGCCGCGCTCCGCTTTCGCCGCCGCGCCCGCCGCTGCCGCTACCGCCTCCCCCGCATCGCTCCCCGCTTCCTCAGCTACCTCCC
>DASYEQ010000004.1:0-10260 GCA_036498945.1 Burkholderiales bacterium
GAGGAACATGCCAAGCATCAGGAGTCCTGCGGCCCAGAAGCGCAAACGGAAGAAATCTCCCCCTCCTTTTGCACTGAGCTTCATGGTAGTCATGAACATCTCCCTGATTAAAAATATTTGAAAAGTTGTTAAATTGAACAAAAGGCCTTACTCATTGCACTCGGAGCGTCATATCCCCGACGTATCCGTCGAGTTCTCGACATCCGGGAATTCAAAAATCGGCGCTATTGAAGTCTCACTTGGCACCTCCTGTAGAAGGTGTCGCCACGGGGGCCGGAGCGGGTGCCTGGACGTCCGAAACACGGACGCGGGCGCTTACCGTCACGCTCTTGCCGGGGGCCAGCTCGCCCAGGCTCCATTGCAAAGCCCGGTATTTCGCGGGCGGGACTTCCTGCTCGACAACCTTGCCGTCAGGCAATTTCACTTTTCTTTTCAATGGGATGGCTTCGTACTTGCCGTCACCCAGGGAGGCTTTCACGCCGCTGGCGGGCTTCGCGCTGGCGGCCTGATACTCGGTATCGGCCGGCATCGGCAGATTAGGCGTGAGGTTTTTTAAGGCCGTCTTGCCTTTGTTGGTGTAGGTCGCGGCATATTCGATGATGTCGCCCGGGGCAGCAGTTTTGGCCTCAATCAAAACTTCTTTTTTGTCGCCGCCAATAGTGACCTTTTTACTGGTCAAAACAGCCTGGATATCATTATTTGAATTTGCTGAACTAGCCGGCTGCGCCGCTGCTGGAGCGGCTTGTAGCACAAGACCAGAAATTAGCAGTAATGCACACCAGTTTTTGCACAGGAATCGCGAGGTTTCCATGAGCTTTCCTCCGAATAAAAAACGCGATATTTGGTCGCGCCCAAACGGGGGAAATGTGGAACAAAAATCCGCGTTTTCCCCCTATGAAACGCAAATTTCCGAGGTAAAACGCAAAATGCATACCGTTCTGTAGGAAAAAGTCCTACAGAACGCAAATTTTTGTGAAACAAGCCTATTTTGTTAACTCTTTATAAATTGCACCGTGCAAAGCACGGTCGGGCCATCCTTTGTTAATTTTTGTAAACCGGACAAAAAAGGCGTAAATTCGGGGGACATAAGGTCGCGCCGTCTCATCAAGTACCGGCAGCGGCCCCTTTCCATCAAAGAAGATTTCTTGTCCGGGACTTTTCCGCCATGCGTATCGCCATCCTGGAAGACGACGCCGATCAGGCCGCATTGATCAAGTCGCACCTCATTTCCGCCGGCCACGACTGCTATTTGTTCGAGGCCGGGCGGGCGATGATCCACGCCGCCGGGCGCGAGAGCTTCGACCTCTTCGTGCTCGACTGGCAGGTGCCCGACCTTTCCGGCGAGGAAGTGCTGAAGTGGATCCGCGCGCATGTGGACGCGCCGGTGCGGGTGATGTTCGTCACCAACCGCGATACCGAGGCCGATATCGTCCATGCCCTCTCCCAGGGCGCCGACGACTACATGAAAAAGCCGGTCGGCCGCGCCGAACTGCTGGCGCGCGTCTCCGCCCTCCTGCGCCGCGCCTACCCGCAGAAAAGCGCCGACGTGCTGGAATTCCCGCCGTACCGCTTCGACCTGAAAAAGCAGGTGCTGACGGTGGACGGCAATGCGGTCGAACTGACGCAAAAGGAATTCGACCTGGCGCTGTTCCTGTTCCAGAACCTGGGCCGCCTGCTGTCGCGCGGCCACATCCTCGAAGCCGTCTGGGGCCGCGCCATCGACGTGCCCTCGCGAACCATGGACACCCACGTCTCGCGCATCCGCACCAAACTCAACCTGCGGCCGGAAAACGGCTACAAGCTGACGCCGGTGTACAACTACGGCTACCGCCTGGAGCAGCTGAAAGGCGCCGAGTAGGCAACGTCTTCGTCACGGGGGGCGCCGAACAAGCGCGATTCGCGCGTGCCGCGCATGTGCGGCACAATGGCGGCAGGCTTTGCGGTTTGCGGGCACGCAACAGTGCCGGTGAAGCCGCAGCCACGCCAATCAAGAACACATGCAGCCCTTCGCTCCCGCCCGCTTTTCCCGCCCCGCCGCGCGCGCTGCCCTGCGCGAATGGTGGATCCTGCTGGCTTTGCTGATGCTCCTGACGGGCGCGCTGGGCGCGCTCGACGGCCTGGGACGCCCGGACCAGACGCTCTACGACGCGGCGCTGAACCTGATGCCGCGCGCGCCGCGCGAAGACATCGTGATCATCGGCATCGACGAAAAAAGCCTGGCGCAGATCGGCCGCTGGCCCTGGCCGCGCGCTGTTCATGCCACCTTGCTGGAGCGCCTGGCGCCCGCGCGCCCGCGCGCCATCGGCCTGGACCTGATCCTCTCGGAACCGGAGCAGGCCTCCGGTGGCGATAGCGCCCTGGCGCAGGCGATCCGCCACGCCGGCAACGTGGTGCTACCGGTGCTGCGCGAAGGCAGCGGCGCGCAGGCGCACGTCACCCTGCCGGCGCCTCCGCTGAAGCAAAGCGCCGCCGCGCTCGGCCATATCCACCTGGAGATCGACAGCGACGGTATCGCGCGCAGCGCCTTCCTGCGCGAAGGCCTGGGCGCGCCGGATTCGCCGCAAAAAGCCGGCTGGCCGCATTTCGCGCAAGCCCTGCGCGAAATCGGCGGCGCGCAGGGCGCGGCCTTGCCCGGCGAGCGCCGCGATGCGCCGGCAACCGGCGCCTGGGGCCGCGACTACTGGATGCACATCCCCTACGTCGGCTCGCCCGGCACCTTCAGACGCTATTCGTATGTGGATGTGCTCAAGGGCCAGGTGCCGGCCGATGCGTTCGCCGGCAAGTTCGTGCTGATCGGCGCCACTGCCGTCGGCATGGGCGACGATTACCCGACACCGGTTTCCGGCCGTGCGCGCCCGATGCCCGGCATCGAAATCAGCGCCAACCTGCTCGACGCGCTGCTGGATGGGCGGGCCATCGTGCGTGCCGGCGCCCCCGCCAACGCTTCGTTCAGCATGATCCCGGTGCTGCTGCTGATGGCCTGCGTGCTTCTGCTGTCGCCGCGCCGCGCGCTGCTGGCAACAGCCGGGCTGATCGTGCTCACCCTGGGGTTTTCCTTTGCGATGCTCAAGGCCGGCGTCTGGTGCGCGCCAGCGGCGGCCTTGCTCGGCCTGGTGCTGGCCTATCCGCTATGGAGCTGGCGCCGCCTGGAGGCCACGCTGCGTTATCTCGGCGCCGAATTCCTGCGCCTGGACGCCGAGCCGCGCGTGCTGCCGGACGACCCGCGCGCGGCGCCGCCGCCCGGCACCGACCTGGTGGAGCGGCGCATCTTCGCGGTCGAAGCCGCCGCCTATCGCCTGCGCGCGGCGCGGCGCTTCGCCTCCTATACCTTGGAGAGCCTGCCCGACGCCACGCTGGTGACGGATCGCAACGGCGACGTGCTGATCGCCAACCGCGCCGCCGCCGCGCTGTTCGGCGCCGCCGGCCCCGAGGAATTGCGCGCCAAGGCGATCGCCAGGCTGATCGCCGTGTTCGCTCCCAAGGCCGAGCCGAACCGTTCCCTGGAGTGGCCGCAATTGCAGGCGCTCGCGGGCCCGGTCGAAACCGGCGCGCATCCTTCGCTCGAACTGGTGTCGCGCGAAGGCCGCGACCTGCTGGCGCGCTCCACCGCCTACGCCGATTTCAGCGGCGCCGCCGCCGGCTGGATCGTCAGCCTGGTCGACATCTCGCCCCTGCGCGAAGCCGAACGCTCGCGCGACGAGGTGCTTTCCTTCCTGTCGCACGATATGCGCTCGCCGCAGTCCTCCATCCTGGCGCTGCTGGAATTGCACGAGCTCGATCCCGACGACAATCCGAAGGAACAGGTGCACGAGCGCATCGCGCAATACGCGCGCCGCACCCTCGAACTCTCGGAGCAGTTCCTGCAACTGGCGCGCGCCGAGACCAAGGAATACGAACTGGAGACGGTGGACCTCGGCATGATCGCCGACGAGGCGCTGGAGGAAGCCTGGGCGGCGGCGGAGCAAAAGCACATCACGCTCTCCCTGCGCTTCGACGGCGAGCCGGTGCCGGTGAAGGCCGACCCGGCGCTCTTGCGGCGCGCCCTGATCAACCTGCTCGGCAACGCCGTCAAATACAGTCCGGAGGAGACCACCACCACCATCAGCGTCGAAATGCGCGACGGCATGGCGATGGTAAGCGTCGCCGACCAGGGCTACGGCATGAGCGAGGACAATCTCGCGAACCTGTTCAAGCGCTTTCGCCGCTTCTCCCGCCCGGGCCAGCCGAAGGCGCAGGGCGCGGGCCTGGGCATGGCCTTCGTCAAGACGGTGGCGGAACGCCACGGCGGCAGCATCGTGGTGGAAAGCACGCCGGAGATCGGCACCACCTTCACCCTGCAGTTGCCGCCGGCGCCGTAGGGGCCGCTACAATGCGGCCTGCGCGGGCCGCCGCGCCGGCATTGCCGTCCCACCGCGCCCTCATTTCGCCCTTGATCCCTTCGCCCCTGCCCGACCGCCCTTCCCGCGCCGGACTGCTTGCCCTCTCGTGCACCGAAGCGATGTGGCTGGCCATCCTGCTCGCCCTGCCCCTGGTGATGAATGTCTCGGTGGCGCGCAGCTTCGAAGCCTCCAAGCTGCTGGCGGTGGTGCCGATGGCGGCGCTGGCCGCGGGTGCATTGCTGGCCGCGCTGCTGGAGCGCGCCGCCACCGTCGACCGCGCGCTGTTGCGCGACGGACCGGTGCTGGCGTTCGCCGCCGTGATCGCCAGCGCACTCCTGGCGACCGTTACGAGCGAGACACCGTGGGTGGCGTTTTTCGGCGACTACTTCCGCCGCGAAGGCATGGTGTCGTGGCTGATCTACGCGGTGCTGTTCGGTGGCCTGTTGTGCGGCCTGCGCCGCCCGGCGCAGACGGAGCGCCTGCTCGACATCCTGTTGCTGGCCACGCTGCCGCCTTGCATCTACGCGGTGATGCAGCGCTTCGGCTTCGACTTCTTTTTGACCGAAGGCCTGGCGGTCGGCACCAATGCCGCGCGTCCCGGCGGCACCATGGGCAACCCGACCTTTCTCGCATCGGTGCTGGTGCTGATGATCCCGGTGACCGTGACGCGGGTGATCGGCGTGGGGCCGGGGCTGGCGGCGCGCGCGCCCTGGCTGGCGACGCTGGCCTTGCAGATATTCGCCGCGGTGCTCAGCCAAAGCCGCGGCCCGCTGCTGGGCCTGGGCATTGCGCTGTTCGTGCTGCTGCTTTTGCTGGGCGCGCAGGCGCGCGCGCGCGGCCTGATCCTCGCCGCCTTCGGGGCCGTGCTGGCGGGAGTGCTGGCGCTGGCCTTGATCAATTTCGTGCCGGCGCTTTCGCACATGGTGACGGGCACGCCGCTTCAGCGTTTCGTCTTCGCCGGCGCCGACGTGACGGTGGATTCGCGGTTCGGCATCTGGCGCGCCGGGGTGGAGTCGTTCACCCATGCCTCCTGGTGGCGCCAGTTGATCGGCTACGGGCCGGACGCCGCCAGCTTCAATTATTACAACTGGATGCCGGCGGCGGTGCAGCGCAACGAGGGCTATGCCGAATCGATCGACCGCCTGCATAGCGAGTTTCTGGAGACGCTCCTGTCTTTCGGCGTCGCCGGACTGCTGGCCGAGGTGAGCCTGTTCAGCGCGCTGGTGTGGCGCGTGGCGCAGCGCCTGCTACCGGTGGGCAGCGGCCGGGCGCGCTGGCCGGCTTACGCGGCCTGGGTGCTGCTGGGGGCGGCGGCGGGCGCGCTGCTCGCCTATGCGGGCGGCGGCGGCCCCGCCATCCTGCCGATCGGCGCCGGTGCGGGGCTGGCGGCGGCGTGGGGCCTGTTCCTCGCCTGGCGCGCCTGGCGCCACGCGCGCGCGGCCGATAGCGCGGAGGGCGGGGCCACCCGCACCGAGGCATTGCTGCTGGCGGCGATGGTGAGCGCGCTGATCGGTTCCTGGGCCGAGACCCAGGTGGGCGTGCCGACGATTTCCACCCGCGCCCTGGTGGCGGTGTTTGCCGCACTGATCCCCCTGACCGCGCGCGGCCTGTGGCGCGCGCCTGTCGTCCCGCCAGCCGGGCCGCCTGCGCAGCCGGCAAGCGCCCCTGTCGCCACCAAACGCAAAGGGCGCCGCAAGCCGGCGGCGCAGCCCGCGGTACAGGCGCCGCCCGCGTTGTGGCGCACCTACCCGGTGCTGGGCTGGGCGGTGTGCCTGGCGATAGTGATTTGCATCGCCGATTTTTTTCCGCCGCTGTCGGGAGCGCGCATGCTCCCGCCTTCGCTGCTGAAGCTGCCGATGATCGCCTGGCCCATCATGCTGACGGCTGCCCTGGGCCTGGCTGTGGCCTGGCAGGAAGCCGGGCGCGGCGGCGCCGGCGTGGCGCAGGCGCTGGCGCGCTTCCTGCTGTGGGGCGTGCCGCTGCCGATCCTGTTCGCGGTGGTCTATGCGCTGCTGGGCGGAGAGATCGGCAATGCCGCCGACGACATGTTGCGCCCGACGATCTCCGCCCTCACCGCGTTCAGCTTCGCCGCCGATGCCATCCTCGCGCTGCTGCTCGCCGCCGCCCTCTACCTGGGGGACGGCGCGGTGCGGACGGCCCTGCGCGCTTCCGGCCGGCCGGCGCTGGTGGCACTGGCGGCCGGGCTGGCGCTGGCGGTATATGCCTACAGCGGCGCGCGCACCGACTACAGTGCCGATGTCGCCGCCAAGCTGTCGGCCTGGGCGCGTAACAACGGCCAGGCGGAACAAGCCGCCGCATTCCTGCGCGACGCGGTGGAATCGCTGCCGCAGGAGCGCCGCTTCGCCGGCTCCTACGCGGCGCGCCTGATCGAACTGGCGGCGCTCGACGCCGGGCGCGCGGCCAGCGACCCGGCGGTAGCGCATGAAATGCTCGGGCGCCTGACCATCGCCGAGCAGGCGCTGGCGCGGGCGCGCGAACTGGCGCCGCGCGATCCCTGGCTGACCTTTTCCTATGCCAACGTGCAGCAGTTCATGAGCCTGAAGCTGCTGGAAAACGCGATGCCGGCGACCGAGCGGGCGCGACACGCCGAACTGTCGCGCCAATACATGGCGCTGGCGCACCAGCAGTTCCCGGGGCATCCGTGGATCCTGCGCAACTGGGCGCAGCTTGAGTTCGACCAGGGCAACCATGCGCTGGCCTATGCCAAGCTTACGGAGATGGAAAAGCTCGATCCGCTCAACGTCACCGCGTATACGGAATGGGTGAAGCTGGCGCGCATGGACCGCAACCCGTCGCTCGCGCTGGCGGCGGTGCGCCGCGGGCTGGCGGCACTGCCGCCGGGCTCGGACGACACCGCCAGCCTGCTACAACTGCTGATCGACATTCCGCGTGAAAGCGGGAATATCGGCGGCGCGATTTCCGGTGCCCTGGAATACACCTCGACGCAGCCGCAGCGCCTGGGCGCGTGGCGCCAGCTGGTGGAGTTGTACGCCGCCGACCACCAGAACGAACTGGCCCTGTCCAATGCCCAGACGGTGCTCGCGCGCTTTAAAGGAGCGCCCCTGAGCCAAGCCGGCGGGCGGGATTACGCCACCTTGCAGGATCTGGCCAGGCGCCTCACCTATGGGATGAGGGGCGCCGCCAGTGCCGGCGCGCCCGCCGCCGCCCTGGCCCGATAGCCGGCTGCCCTGGCGGCGCCGGTTGAACGGCCGGCGTCATGGCGGCGCTGATGAAGGGCCGACACCCCGGCGCCCCCAAAACCGGCGGCTACGACGGCGGGAAAAGGGCGCAGGATTTATAATGTGGGGTTATCCCTTACCGGTTCCGGGTTTTTCATGCACCTCGCCGCTTTTGGCCTCAATCACCAGACCGCGCCGCTGCAATTGCGCGAGCGCGTGGTGTTTGGCGTCGAGTCGCTGCATGCGGCGCTGAAGGAATTCCTCGAGCGGCGCTATGCGCGCGAGGCGGCGATCCTTTCGACCTGCAACCGCACCGAGATTTATTGCGCGGCGGACGACCACGGCGCCTTGCCCGAGGCGGCGCGCTGGCTGGCCGAGTATCACCGCATCGATCCCGCCAGCCTGGCGCCGCATCTCTACACCCTGGATACAGAGCGCGCGG
Organism: Burkholderiales bacterium; assembly: GCA_036498945.1. Lineage (GTDB taxonomy): Bacteria > Pseudomonadota > Gammaproteobacteria > Burkholderiales > JAEUOS01 > JAQGMJ01. The sequence goes on from DASYEQ010000004.1 coordinate 8,022, forward strand.
TGCGCCACGCCTTTCGCGTCGCCGCCGGCCTCGATTCGATGGTGCTGGGCGAGCCGCAGATCCTCGGGCAGATGAAGGAAGCAGCGAAAAGCGCCGAGAACGCCGGGGCGATGGGCACTTACCTGCACCAGTTGTTCCAGCGCTCCTTCGCGGTGGCCAAAGAAGTACGCAGCACCACCGCCATCGGCACGCAGTCGGTATCGATGGCGGCCGCCGCGGTGCGCCTGGCCGAGCGCATCTACCCCAGCCTGTCGGAAACCAACGTGCTGCTGATCGGCGCGGGCGAGATGATCGAGCTCACCGCCACCCATTTCGCCGCGCAAAGCCCGAAGTCGATCACCGTGGCCAACCGCACGCTGGAACGCGCGCAGGGCCTGGCGAGCCGTTTCCTCGGCAACGCCATGCGCCTGGTCGACCTGCCGAACGAACTGCACAAGTTCGACATCGTGGTCTCCTGCACCGCCAGCTCGCTGCCGCTGGTGGGCAAGGGGCTGATCGAGCGCGCGCTGAAAGCGCGGCGGCGCAAACCGATGTTCATGGTCGACCTTGCCGTGCCGCGCGACATCGAGCCGGAAGCCGCGCAACTGGACGACGTCTATCTCTACACCGTGGACGACCTGGGCGACCTGGTGCAGGAAGGCCTGGACGCGCGCCGCGGTGCTGTCGGCCAGGCCGAAGCCATCATCGACAGCCGGGTGCAGGGCTTCATGCACTGGCTGCAGGCGCGCGAATCCAGCCCGCTGATCCGCCGCCTGCGCGATCAAGCCGAGGTGGCGCGCACCGCCGAACTGGACCGCGCGCTGAAAAGCATCGAAGGCGGGCGCGACCCGCGCGAGGCGCTGGAGCACCTGAGCCGTGCGCTCACCAACAAGCTGATGCACAACCCCACCGCCGCGCTCAACGCCGCGGGTGAAGAAGAGCGCGCGCAGATCGCCGCGCTGGTGCAATCCCTCTACAAGCTGTAGCTACGCCCGGCCGAGGGGGCATCCCCTCCCGCCGCCGCGCCGGGCGCGCGTGCATTTCGCACCCCGGCCCCCAATTCCTGTTTTCTCTACGACGATGAAATCCAGCATGACCGCCAAGCTCGCGCAACTCGCGGGCCGGCTGATCGAACTTGATGCCTTCTTGTCCAGTGAAGGCGCCACCAGCGATATGGAGACGTATCGCAAGGCGACGCGCGAGCACTCGGAACTCACCCCCGTGGTGGAGTTGTTCAAGCAGTTCCAGAAGCGCGAAGCCGACGTGACCGACGCGCAGGAGATGCTCGCCGACCCGGAGATGAAATCCTTCGCCGAGGAGGAAATCCGCACCGCGCGCGAAGATCTCGCCGGCCTGGAAAAAGACCTGGAGCGCGCGCTGCTGCCGAAGGACCCCAACGACGACAAGAACATCTTCCTGGAAATCCGCGCCGGCACCGGCGGCGACGAGTCGGCGCTGTTCGCCGGCGACCTGTACCGCATGTACACGCGCTACGCCGAGCGCAATCGCTACCAGGTGGAACTGGTCTCCGAGAGCTCCTCGGAACTGGGCGGCTTCAAGGAAGTGATCGTGCGCCTGATTGGCCAGGGCGCGTATTCGCGCCTGAAGTTCGAGTCCGGCGGACATCGCGTGCAGCGCGTGCCGGAGACCGAGTCGCAGGGGCGCATCCACACCTCCGCCTGCACGGTGGCGGTGATGCCGGAAGCCGATGAGGTGAGCGACGTGGTGATCCGCCCGGAGGACATCCGCATCGACGTCTACCGGGCGTCAGGTGCCGGCGGCCAGCACGTCAACAAGACCGAGTCGGCGGTGCGCATCACCCACCTGCCCACCGGCATTGTCTCCGAATGCCAGGACGGCCGCTCGCAGCACCAGAACAAGGACCGCGCGATGGCGGTTCTGATGGCGCGCATCAAGGACAAGGAATTGCGCGAGGCGCAGGCCAAGGAAGCGGCCGAGCGCAAGTCGCTGGTCGGCTCCGGCGATCGCTCCGAGCGCATCCGCACCTACAATTTTCCGCAAGGGCGAGTTACCGACCACCGCATCAACCTGACCCTGTACAAGATCGCCGCCATCATGGACGGCGACCTCGACGAGCTGACCAACGCGCTGATGGCCGAGCACCAGGCCGAGCAACTGGCGGCGCTGGCCGAGGAAAGCGCTTAAGGCGTGGGCGGCTCCGGCGCGCATACGGTCGGCACGCTGCTCGGCAGCGCCGGTTTCGACGCGCGCGAAGCCCGGCTGTTGCTGGCCGCCGCCT
>DASYEQ010000005.1:0-36666 GCA_036498945.1 Burkholderiales bacterium
GAAGTAAGAATGCTGACATGAGTAGCGATAAAGAGGGTGAGAGACCCTCTCGCCGTAAGTCCAAGGGTTCCTGCGTCAAGTTAATCTGCGCAGGGTTAGCCGGCCCCTAAGGCAAGGCCGAAAGGCGTAGTCGATGGGAACCACGTAAATATTCGTGGGCCTGTGGGAAGTGACGGATCTCGTATGTTGTTCGCTCTTACTGGATTGAGCGGGCCGCGAAGAGGTCCCAGGAAATAGCTCCCACGTTCAGACCGTACCCCAAACCGACACAGGTGGACTGGCAGAGTATGCTAAGGCGCTTGAGAGAACGGTGTTGAAGGAACTAGGCAAATTGCCCTCGTAACTTCGGAAGAAGAGGGCCCGGTTTTTACGCAAGTAGAAGCCGGGGGCACATAGCAGGGGGTGGCGACTGTTTACTAAAAACACAGGGCGCTGCGAAATCCAAAGATGACGTATAGCGTCTGACGCCTGCCCGGTGCCGGAAGGTTAAGAGGAGATGTGAAAGCGTTGAATCGAAGCCCCGGTAAACGGCGGCCGTAACTATAACGGTCCTAAGGTAGCGAAATTCCTTGTCGGGTAAGTTCCGACCTGCACGAAAGGCGTAACGACTTCCCCACTGTCTCCAATACAGGCTCAGCGAAATTGAATTCCCCGTGAAGATGCGGGGTTCCCTCGGTCAGACGGAAAGACCCCGTGCACCTTTACTGCAACTTTACACTGGCATTAGGAATGGGATGTGTAGGATAGGTGGTAGACTTTGAAGCCGCGGCGCTAGCCGTGGTGGAGTCGCCCTTGAAATACCACCCTTCTCGTTCCTGATGTCTAACCGCGGTCCCGAAACGGGATCCGAGACAGTGTATGGTGGGCAGTTTGACTGGGGCGGTCGCCTCCCAAAGAGTAACGGAGGCGCGCGATGGTAGGCTCAATCCGGTCGGAAATCGGATGGTGAGTGCAATGGCAAAAGCCTGCCTGACTGCAAGGTCGACGGACCAAGCAGAGTCGAAAGACGGTCATAGTGATCCGGTGATCCCGCGTGGAAGGGTCATCGCTCAACGGATAAAAGGTACGCCGGGGATAACAGGCTGATCGCACCCAAGCGTCCATAGCGACGGTGCGGTTTGGCACCTCGATGTCGGCTCATCACATCCTGGGGCTGTAGCCGGTCCCAAGGGTATGGCTGTTCGCCATTTAAAGTGGTACGTGAGCTGGGTTTAAAACGTCGTGAGACAGTTTGGTCCCTATCTGCCGTGGGCGCTGGAAATTTGAGGGGGCCTGCTCCTAGTACGAGAGGACCGGAGTGGACGCATCTCTGGTGTACCTGTTGTCACGCCAGTGGCATCGCAGGGTAGCTATATGCGGAAGAGATAAACGCTGAAAGCATCTAAGCGTGAAACTCGCCTCGAGATGAGATTTCCCGGGAACTTGATTCCCCTAAAGGGTCGTTCGAGACCAGGACGTTGATAGGTCGGGTGTGGAAGCGTAGTAATACGTTAAGCTAACCGATACTAATTGCCCGTGCGGCTTGATCCTATAACCTTAAGCGTGCAAACGCGTAAAGGCAGGATTGTTCGCGCAAAATTGATATAACCCCCAAGTTCACGAAAGTGGACAAGGAGCTCCCTGAAAGACGGGAGCCACAACCCAAGTTGTGCCTCATACTTCTTCCTAATTCGCTCTGCGCGCGGTGCCCTCACGGGTGCCGCGAACAGGCAACCAGTCAAGCTTGGCGGCTATAGCGAGGTGGTCCCACTCCTTCCCATCCCGAACAGGACAGTGAAACGCCTCAGCGCCGATGATAGTGTGGATTCCCATGCGAAAGTAGGACACTGCCAAGCTGTTTACACAGGCAAACGCCCGGTACGAAAGTACCGGGCGTTTTGCTTTTTGGGGCGCGGTGCGTCGCTATACTGCCGCCGTTGTCCCCGCGTTCTTCCGTCATGCCATGCCAGCCGAAATTCCCACGGTAGAAGTCCTCCTGTTCGATCTCGGAGGCGTCATCATCGATATCGATTTCCAGCGTGCCTTCGGCGCCTGGGCGCGCGCCGCCGGCGTGCCGCCCGAGCAGATCGCTGCTGGCTTCATTGCCGATGCTTCCTACCAGGCTCACGAGCGCGGCGAAATCAGCGGTACCGAATATTTCAATTCGCTGCGCCGCAGCCTCGGGCTCTCGCTCACCCACGCGCAGATGGAAGAGGGATGGAATGCCATCCTGGTTGCTGAAAAGCGTGAATTCACCGACCTAATCCGCGCCCTGCCGGCACATCTGCCGCGATACATCTTCAGCAACTCTAACGACACACACAAAAACCACTGGATGGCGCAGCAGCACTTGGCCGACAGCCTCACGCCGTTCCGCCGCGTCTTCGTGTCCTCCGACATCGGCATGCGCAAGCCCGAAGCGCGGGCGTTCCATCACGTTGCCCGGGAAATCGGCGTGGCGCCGCAAAACATCCTGTTTTTCGATGATTTGCTGGAAAACGTCGAAGGCGCCCGCGCCGCCGGCCTGCAGGCCGTCCACGTGCCGACAGTCACGGAACTGCGCACCGCCCTGGCGTCCTTCGGCGGATCCTAGAGCGGCGCCGTCAGCACGTCGTACTCGAACAGCCAGTCGTAGCGCTCTTTCACCTTCTGCTCGCTGAATTCGCGCTCGAGATAGGCCTGCGCTTCTCCGGCGGTGGACAGCGTCTGGCTGTGAAAGCGCTTCGCGTTGGCAGTCGAGCCATGCACAACCTTGGCGGTACGCTCGTTGCGCGCCGCCTCATAGCGCGCAAATGCCTCGCCAGGATCGCCGAACTGATCCAGCGCGCGCGCCAGGATCATTCCGTCCTCAATTGCCATCACCGCTCCCTGCGCCATGAACGGCAAGGTAGGGTGGCAGGCATCCCCCAGGAGCGTCACCCGTCCTTGAGACCACTTGGCCATCGGCTCGCGCCCCATCAGCGCCCACTTGTACGGCGTGCCGATATTGCGGATCAGGGCACGCACATCCTCATGCCAACGCGCAAAGTCCTGCAGGCACTCCTCGTGCGTACCGCGCACGCTCCACGACTCCACCTGCCAGTCATCCCGCTCGACCACGCCGACGAAATTCATCACCTCGCCGCCGTGCAGCGGATAGTGCACCACATGCCCGCCCGGCCCCAGCCAGTTGGTGGCCACCACCCGCGCCAGGTGCGCCGGCAGCTGTTTCATCGGCACGATGCCGCGCCAGGCCATGCACCCGGTGAACTGAGGCGCGTCCGCGCCCCACATCTGCGTGCGCACCCGCGAATGTACGCCGTCGGCGCCGATCAGCAGGTCGCCGCTGGCTGAACTGCCGTCGGCGAAACGCAGCGTGACCCGCTCGCCCTCGTCCACAAAGCCCACGCACTTGCGATTCAGATGAATACAACCCGGCGCCGCGCGCAATACACCCGCCGCCAGTGCATCCAGCAGGTCCGGGCGGTACATCGTGAAATACGGAAAGCCGAAGCGCGCCACCGAAGTCGGACCGACATCGAACAGCTTCCACAATTGCCCGGTATTCCACAGGCGCACTTCCTTTTCCTGCGGCTCGCAGGCGTAACGCGCCAGCTCCTCGCCCAGGCCCAGGTGGAACAGTGCGCGCGTGCCATTGGCGCTGATCTGCACCCCGGCGCCGACTTCCTTCAACTCGGCGGCCTGTTCGAACAGCTCGACCCGGTAGCCGCGCTTGAGCAACGCCAGCGCGGCAGTCAGCCCGCCGATGCCGGCGCCGGCGATCAATACATGCGGTTTGCCGCTCATCCCTTGCACCTTGCTTACGCTACTCCAGCTTCACGCCGGAGGCGCGAATGATCTCCGCCCAGCGCGGCGTCTCGGTGCGCACGCGCTCGGCCAGGCCTTCCGGCGTGACATTGAACGGCTCGAAGCCACGGTTCGCCAGCATCTCGCGCATTTCCGTGGAGGCCGTCACCTTCGCCAGCGCGCCGCGCAGCACAGCCAGCACCTCCGGCGGCGTCGCCGCCGGCGCCACCCACGCTGTCCAGGTGGAAAACTCGATCTCCTTCACGCCCGACTCGGCCGCCGTCGGCACTTGCGGCAACTCCTTCATGCGCGCGGGGCTGGTCACCGCCAGCGCCTTGATCTTGCCCGCCTGCACCAGCGGGCCCAGCAGGGTGCGGGCATCGAAAAACACCTGCACGTCGCCCGCCACCAGCGCCTGCACCACCTGCCCCGCGCCCTTGTACGGCACGTGGGTCATCTGCAGCCCGGCCGCCCGTTTCAGCATCTCACCTGCCAGGTGCGGTGTGGTGCCGAACCCGGGTGAGCCGTAATTCAGCTTGCCCGGGTTGGCCTTCGCATACGCGACGAATTCGCGCAGATTATTCGCCGTCACCGCGTTATTGGCACCCATGACGAAATAAAACTGCCCAATCGCGCCGACCGGCACGAACGCCTTCTCCGCGTCGTAGCTCAGGCTGCGATAAAGCGCCGGCGTGATGGTGAGCGTGGAGGCATTCGCATTCAACAGCGTATAGCCGTCCGCCGGGGCATGCGCCACCTGCGCCGCGGCAATCGTGCCGCCGGCGCCGGCGACGTTTTCCACCACGAAGGGCTGGCCCAGGGTTTCGCTCATCTTCTGCGCCGTGAAGCGCCCGATCACGTCCACCAGGCCGCCGGCGGCGAATGGCAATATCAGGCGGATCGGTTGTTTCGGATAGGTCTGTGCCTGCGCTTGCGCCGCGGCCGTCAGCGCGGCCGCAGCAAGAATGAGTCGGCAAACGAGCTTCATCATTGTCATGCCGGCGCCGTGCTTGCGCCGCGCCGGCTTGTCTCCATGGTTGTTATGCACGCATGATGGCGGCAATCGCGGCCATCGGCGAGGCCCGCATCGTTATAGCCGCGATAGCCGCGAAATGCGGCGGCCCCTTCAGTCGGCCTTGGCACCCGAGATCTTCACCACCCTGGCCATGCGATCGTAATCCTCGCGCAGCAGCTTGTTGAAGGCCTCCACGCTCATGGTGCCTTCCTCGATGCCCTGCTTGTGCAGGCGCTCGATGATCGCCGGGCGGCTCATCAGCCTGGAGGTCTCGGTGTTGATTTTCGCCACGATCTCCTTCGGCGTCGCCGCCGGCGCCAGCAGGCCGAACCAGGTATCAAAGGAATAGCCCCTCACCGTATTGGCGATCGGCGGCACCCCCGGCACGAAAGCGGTCGGCTTCTCGGAAGTCACCCCCAGCAGGCGCACGCGCGGATCCTTGAGAAACGGCAGGATGCTCACGTTCGCCCCGATCAGCGCCTGCGAGCGCCCGGCCAGCACCTCCACCATCGCATCGCCCGTACCCTTGGTCGGCACGTGCACCATGTCCAGTCCCGCCATGCCGACGAAATACGCCATCGACAAGTGGCTGGCGCTGCCCACGCCGGCGGTGGCGTAGTTGAACTTGCCCGGATTGGCTTTCACATAGGCGATAAATTCGGGCACCGACTTCGCCGGCACCTGCGCATTGGTCACCAGCACGTAGCCGGAATTGCCCATGTAGGCCGCACCGGTGAAATCCTTGATCGGGTCGTAGGGCAGCTTGCTGTACAGCGAACCATTGATGGTGTGGCTGGCCGCGCTCAGGATCAGCGTATAGCCGTCGGGCGCCGACTTGGCGACGAAGGCCGTGCCGATGGTGCCGCCGGCGCCGACGCGGTTTTCGACAATGATCGGCTGGCCTAGCGCCTGCCCCAGTTCATCGGAAACCGAGCGCGCCAGCGCATCCTGCACGCCGCCGGCGGAGAACGGAATCACGATCCTGATTGGCTTGGTCGGCCACGGGTCGGCGGCCTGGGCGGCGCCCGCGAGGGCGGCGAGGGTGGTCAGGGCAGCGAAGCGAAGCAGGCGGGCAATACGCATGGGCATCATCCTTCAGTTAGGTCGCGCAACTTGCATCATGCCTTGTTTTGCCGCGCCAGAAAACGGTCCAGCGCGTTGCCGAAAGCCTGGCGGTCGGCGGCGCCGAACGGCGCCGGCCCGCCGGTCTCGACACCGCCCTGGCGCAGCGACTCCATGAAATTGCGCAGCGACAGCGTCTCGCGGATGTTGTCGGCGCTATAGAACTCGCCGCGCGGGTTGAGCGCGTGGCCGCCCTTTTCGATCACGATCGCCGCCAGCGGAATGTCCGCCGTCACCACCAGGTCACCGGGCGCCATCAGCTGCGCGATCTTCGCGTCGGCCACATCCAATCCCTTCTCTACCTGCAAGGTCTTGAGATAAGGCGAAGGCGGCGTACGCAGGAAGCTGTTCGCCACCAGCGTGGCGTTGATTCTCAGCCGGTCCGCCGCGCGATAGATGATTTCCTTGACCGCGCCGGGACAGGCGTCGGCGTCTACCCAGATTTGCATCGGGGCAATGTAGCATTAACCGGGTGCACGCCGGTGCGCCTCATGGCTGCGCATGTCGCGCCCGGATCGTGTTCATCAGCCCGCTCAAGGCATCCGCAGTCATCCCATGGGTATCCGGGAGCGCCGCCTCCGCACCGGCGAGCGCGACACTGAGCTTGCGCATGCCGGTGGCCCCTTGCCGGCCCGGCGCGTAGTTCCAGCCGACCATCTGCTTGCCGGAGACTCTGATGGGCACGAACTGCGCGACTTGCCGCCACGCGGCAAAGTGCTTGCGGAACAGCCTGCAAACGTGAAGCCTTCGTCCTCAAGCAGCAGGTAGGAGGCCCTTGGCATCAGGTTGACGGTACCGACAGCGGCGCACAAGCCAAAAAAAAAGGATGCAGCCCCAGGCCGTTCCCGGGTCCCGCGGCAGGAGGAAAATGCCGATGGCGACAAAGACGGCCGAGCCGGCTGCCAGCGCGCCCATCTTCAGCTTGCTGGCCGGCAATCTACGGGGAAGTGGCGGAAGTTCTTCGATGACCATTGACTCGTCGCGCGCGGATGCACCGGCATCGCAATCACCGCCGCGCCCGAATACAATTGCCGCCGCTCAATCCACCTTCACATTCGCCGCCTTCGCCACCTTGGCCCACAGCGCCAGGTCGTCGCCGATGACATGCGTGAGCTCGGCCTCGCTGCCATACTTCAGCGTCACGCCTTGCGGCGCCATGACGGCAATCAGGTCAGGTTCGGCGAGCACCTTTTGCGCAACGAGCGAGAGCTGGTGCGTGATCGCTGCCGGCGTGCCCTTGGGCGCGAGGATGCCGAAATGGTTGTTGATGCGAAAGTCCTTCACCCCTGCTTCTTCCATGGTCGGCGTGTCCGGCAAGGTGGCGACGCGTTTTTCCGCGGCGAGTGCCAGCAGGCGCAGCTTGCCTGACTTCACATGCGGCAGCGAAGTCGGAATGCTGTCGAACATGAAGGCCGAGCGCCCGGCGATCAGGTCGGGCAGGGCGAAGGAACTGCCCTTGTAGGGTACATGGGTGGCCCTGACGCCGGTGCGCAGGCTGAACAGTTCTGATTCCAGGTGCGACAGCGTGCCGTTGCCCTGGGAGGCAAAGTTGTATTTGCCCGGGGCCGCCTTGAGCATCGCCACCAGCTCGGCGACGTTTTGCGCCGGCACCGAAGAGGGCACTACCAGGATGTGTGGAATGTCGGCGATGAAGGCGATCGGCTCGAAGTCCTTCAGCAGGTTCGCCGGCTGGCTGCTGTAGGTGGCGGCGGCGATGGCCGAATTGGTCTCCGCCAGCAGGTGCAGGGTGTAGCCATCCGCCGGCGCCTTCGCCGCCAGGCCGAGGCCGATGGCGCCGCCCGCGCCCGGGCGATTGTCGATCACGATCGGCTGCTTCAGTTCGACCGCCAGGCGCTGGCCGATGGCGCGCGCCAGGATATCGGTGGCCCCGCCCGGCGGAAAGCTCAGGATCATCTGGATCGGCCGTGATGGATAAGCCTGTGCGTGCGCCTCTCCCATCAGTGCCAGCCAGGACAGGCCGGCCAGCAAAACCAAGCGTACAGCGCGTGCGATAAAACAGGAAGTGCGGAACATGCTCAACCCCTTGTTGGAAATTGGTATCCCATGCCTGTTGCCGTTGCGGCGCCGGCCTGCAGGCACTCTCTCAACTGCCTGATGCACGGATCGGGCCAGGGGCCCGCGCCGCTTATTACGCTAACAATGCCACGAGACGCGCCCTTTTGCTATGCTGCGCGCCTCTTACGGAGACCTGCCATGAGCTCGAACAACAATCCCCAGGCCCTTTTACGGGTCAAGACCGACGACGGCTGCACGCTCGCCGTGCATCACTTGCGCGAAGGCAAGACCGGTCAAATTCCCCTGGTGCTGATCCACGCCCTGGCGATGGACGGCATGATGTGGAACGACGTCGCCCAGGCCCTGCCTGCCGATACGCCGGTCTACGCCCTCGATTGCCGCGGCCATGGCATGTCGGACAAGCCCGCCGGTCCCTACACCACCGCGCGCTTCGCCCGCGACATCGCCCTGATCAGCGGCGCGATCAATGCCCCGCGCATCCACCTGGCCGGCTGGTCGATGGGCGGCACCATCGCCTGCGCCTTTGCCGGCGCCTTTCCCGAGCGCCTGGCGAGCCTGAGCATCGTCGACGGCACCGCCACCTACGGCCCGAAGGCGCCGCCGGCGTGGGAAGAGCGCGCGCAAAAAGCGGTGGCAGGCGGCATGCAGGCCCTGCTGCAATTCCAGCTCGACCGCTGGTTCACCCCCGACTTCATCAAGGCCAACCCGGCGAAGGTGGAAAATGCGGTGGCCACCTTCAATCGCAACAGCGTGCCCGCCTACGTCGAAACCTGCCGCATGCTGGGCAGCGCGGACGAGCGCGAAGGCCTGAAGAAATTCGCCGGCCCCTGCGCGGTCGCCACCGGCGAAGAAGACTACGCCACCCCGGTGGCGATGGCGCAGGAAATCGCCAGCCTGATCCCCGGCACGCCGGTCACCGTGTTCCCGAAGGTGCGGCATTTCACGCCGATCGAAATCCCGCAAAAGGTCGCCGAGGTCATCGCCTCGGCGATGGCGCGCGCGAAATAACAAAAAAGGGAGGAGACATGGGCATCGATCGCAGGCAGTTCCTGCAAGGCGCGGGCGCGCTGGCCGCCGGCGCCGCCGTCAGCGGCTGCGCCTCGACGCAGCGCCACGGCGAAGAGATCTTCGAGGCGCATTGCCACATCATCGATCATCGCTTTCCAATCGTCGCCAACCAGGGCTACACGCCGCCCAATTTTCCCCTCGACGATTACCTGAAGGAAGCCACGCCCCTGGGCGTCACCGCCGGGGCGATCGTCTCCGGTTCCTTCCACGGTTTCGATCAGAGTTACCTGCGCTACACCCTGCCGCGCCTCGGGCCGCGCTGGGTCGGCGTGACCCAAGTGCCGGCGGATATTCCGGATACGGAAATCGTCGCACTCAAGAAGATTGGCGTGCATGCCCTGCGCTTCAACATCCTGCGCGGGCGAGTTGATTCAGTGGACGAGATCATTGCGCTGGCCACCCGCGCCCACGCGGTGGGCGGCTGGCACGCCGAGCTTTACGTCGATGCCGCCAAGCTGCGCCCGCACGTCGCCAAGCTCTCCAAGCTGCCGCAGATCGTCATCGACCATCTCGGCATGACCGCCGCCGGCCTGCCGGTGGTGCTGGACCTGGTCGATGCCGGCGCCAAGATCAAGGCGACAGGCTTCGGCCGCGTCGACATGGACGTGCCCAAGACCCTGCAAACCATCGCCGCGCGCAACCCGCGTGCCCTGATGTTCGGCACCGACATTCCTTCCACCCGCGCCAAGCGCCCCTTCATGCCTTCCGACATCGGGCTGGTGAAGGATGCCCTGGGGCCGGAACTGGCGCGGCGCGCGCTGTGGAGCAATGGCGTGGAGCTGTACAAGCCGAAGCTGTAGACCGCCTATTTCGCGCGGGTCTTTTTCGCCGCTTTTTTGGCAGGGGCTTTGCGCACGGCGGCTTTTCTCGCTGCGGCCTTCTTCGCCGCCACCTTTTTCAACGGCGCCTTCTTGGGTGCCGTTTTTTTTACGGCTGCCTTTTTTGCGCCTGCCTTCGTCGCCTTGGCCGGAGTGGCCTTTTTCACAGCCCCCTTGGCGGCTTTTGCGGCCTTTTGCGCCGGGGCCTTTTTCTCCTTGGGCGGTGGTGCGGCAGCGGCGGTGAGGCGCGCCAATTGCGTCATCCAGGCACTATCTTCCAACTGCTCATCGATCAGGAAATACATCTTGGCGCCGGGGTAGGGCGGCTTTTCCTTCGGGCTGCCGATGAATTCGCGTGCCTGGGGCAGCGGCTTGATGAACAACTGGTTGTCGCAGGCGAAACCGATCACCCGCCCATCGACGTAGACCGCGTATTCGCCGAACATCCGGCGCGAGGTGACGTGCCCGGCGTGGCGAATCTGCTCGCAGACGTAGTCGATGAAATCGGGATCGGTGGCCATGGCGTGCTCCAGACAGGGAAAGTAAATGTTACAGGCGGTGGGCGGCCTGTGTCACATCCGCGCAAGCCGCGATACGTACAATTGCTTGAAGATTGATCCGTTTGCGCGCAAGGAGGTTCCCATGTGGCGTTTTCGTCTTTTGCTCAGCGTTGCGGCCCTCGCCTGGTCGACCGCTGCGTCAGCCGCCGTTGATCCCGCCGCCGTCATGGTGCAGGACGTGCATCCGGAGAAATTCACCGACGTCGGCAGTGCCTTCAATGGCGGCACCGTGGTGGACATGGATTACGTTCAGGCCCTGAACCGCCATTTGCAAAAGCGCGCTGCCAAGGCACTGGGCCCCGGCCAGCTCCTGCAGGTCGAAATCTCCGACATCGACATGGCGGGTGAATTCGAGGGCTGGCACCACTACGCCTCCAACGTGCGCTTCGTGCGCGATGTCTACCCGCCGCGCATCGACCTGCATTTCATCCTGATGGGCGCCGACGGCGCGGTGGTCAAGGACGGCGAGCGCAAGCTGCGCGACATCGGCTTTGCCGACAACGTCGCCCCCTATCGCGACGACCCGCTACGCTACGAAAAAGCCCTGATCGACGCCTGGGTCGAGCACGAATTCGGCGCCGCGCCCTAGGCGGCGCTCCCCGACGATTGTGCCGCCCGCGCACCAATGCGTTGCGCGGGCCCGTCTTGTCTTGCGGGCGCATACGCCTAAAATACGGCGTATCGCAATCGCAGGTTTCAGGAAGGAACAAAGCCATGAGCACCACCCGCAAAGTCATTCGCGTCGCCAGCGGCGTCCCCGCTTCCGACGGCGCCGGCGTCAAGCTGACGCGCGTGATCGGCACGCAAGGCTTGCAGAATCTCGACCCCTTCCTGATGCTGGACTATTTCGCCTCCGAGAAGGCGGGCGATTACCTGGCCGGCTTTCCCGACCATCCGCACCGCGGCTTCGAGACCGTGACCTACATGCTCGCCGGCCGCATGCAGCACAAGGACAACAAGGGCAACAGGGGTGACCTGGGTCCGGGCAGCGTGCAATGGATGACCGCCGGGCGCGGCATCGTGCACTCGGAAATGCCGCTGCAGGAGTCCGGCCGCATGGCGGGCTTCCAGTTGTGGGTCAACCTGCCGGCGAAAGACAAGATGTGCGCACCGCGCTACCAGGACATCCCGGCCGCCGACGTGCCGACGGTCGAAGGCGACAGCGGGGTCACGGTGAAAGTGCTGGCCGGCACTTATGGCGGCGTCGAAGGGCCGGTGAAGGCGGTGGCCACCGACCCCACGTACCTTGACGTCGGCCTCAAGCCCGAGGGCGCGTTTGCCTACAGCCTGGAGGCGGATTACACAGTGTTCGCCTACGTGTTCGAGGGTGAGGTGGCGTTCGGCGACGACAAGACCGCGGTCAAGCAGGGCCAGATCGCGGTGTTTTCGCCCGGTGCAGGCTTGAGCGCCGCCGGTGGCGGGGCGGGTGGCCGTTTCATCCTGCTGGCCGGCCGTCCGCTGAAGGAGCCGATCGTGCAATACGGCCCCTTCGTGATGAACACCAGCGACGAGATCCGCCAGGCGGTGACGGATTTCCAGTCCGGGCGCTTCTAGGCAGGCTGCATGCGCCCCGGCAGGGGCGCATGCAGGTATCATCGCGGCCGGGGCGCTTGCCCCGGCCTTCGTTTTTTTATGTCTCCCCCTGCAATTACCCGTTCGCGGCGCTCGGCCGCGCTGGGCTTCGTCTTGGTCACGATGCTGCTCGACATCATGGGCATCGGCGTCATCGTGCCGGTGCTGCCCTCACTGGTGGGCGAATTTACCGTCAGCCGCGAGATGCAGTCCTATTGGTACGGCGGGCTGCTGGCGTCCTTCGGGCTGATGAATTTTCTCGCCTCGCCGCTGTTGGGCGCGCTGTCGGACCGTTTCGGGCGTCGCCCGGTGCTGCTGCTTTCCACCTTTGGCCTCGGCACCGATTTCGTCCTGCAGGCGCTGTCCCCCACCCTGGGCTGGCTGCTGGTGGCGCGCCTGATCGGCGGGGTCACCAGCGCCAGCTTCACCATCTCCAGCGCCTACGTGGCCGACGTCACCCCGCCGGAAGGCCGCAGCCGCGGCTTCGGCATGCTGGGTGCGATGTTCGGCGTCGGCTTCATCGTCGGCCCGATGGTCGGCGGCCTGTTGGGCGCGCATGACGTGCGCCTGCCGTTCTACGTCTCCGGCGCCCTGTGCCTGATCAACTGCGCCTATGGCTTTTTCATCCTGCCGGAATCGCACCCGAAGGAAAAACGCACGCCGATCGTGCTCGCCAAGCTCAACCCCTTCGGCGCCGTCGGCGCGCTGCGCAGCGCGCCCGGCGTGGGCGCCCTGGTGCTGGTGTATTGCCTGGCCACCTTCGCGCAACTGGTGCTGCAGGCCACCTGGGTGCTGTTCACCACCTTCCGTTTCAGCTGGGGGCCGGGGCAGAACGGCGTGGCGCTGTTTGCCGTCGGCGTTTGCGCGGTGATCGTGCAGGGTGGGCTGCTCGGCCGGCTGGTGAAGCGCTTCGGCGAGGCGCCGCTGGCCATCGCCGGGCTTGCCTCGGGCACCGTGGCCTATACGCTTTACGGCCTGGCGCCGCAAGGCTGGATGCTCTACGTCATCATCTACGCCAACTTCCTCTCCTTCGCCGTGGCGCCGGCGCTGCAGGGGCTGGTGTCGAAATCCTTCGACGCCTCGCAGCAGGGCTACATCATGGGTTCGCTGTCGGCGATCTCCAGCATGATCATGGTGGTGACGCCCTTGATCGGCACGGGCCTGCTGGGGAGCGTGAGCCACCTGCCGCCGCACGACTGGCGCGTCGGCATCAGCTTTTTCCTGTGCAGCGCCTTGCAGGGCGCCGCGCTGCTGATCGCCTGGCAACGCCTGCGCGGCGCGGTCAGCGCTTCGCCAGCCCCAGGCTGACGATCGCGCACACCACGATCAGCGCGCCGGCAATCTGCAGCGGCGCCACCGCCTGGTCGAGCACGAAAAATCCCAGGATCAGCGCGGCGATCGGCTCGAAATTGAGCAGCGCCGAGTTGCTCGCCGCCCCCAGGCGCGGCAGGATGACGAACAGCGACGTGATTGCCGTACCGTAGAACAGCGTGAGCAGGATCAAGCCGGTCCAGCCGGCGGGGTCGCGCGGCAGGGCAAAGCCGGTGGTGGCCGCGCCCGCCGAGATGGTGACCACCGCTACCACCATCATGGTGAGTGAGCTGCGCACCCGCCCATCGACGCTTTTCAGCCACAAGGTGGAAAGGAACAGCACCACCGCGAAGGACAGCGCCGCGACCAGCGCAAAGGCCACCCCGGCGCCGATTTCCACCCAGCGCCGCGCCAGGTCGATATGCCCTTCGCTGGTGGCGCCGCTGACGTCCAGGGCGAGGGCCAGGCCGCAGAGCGCCGCCGGCATCGCCCACAGCGCGCGCTTCGGCGGTGTCTCCACCCGCGCCGCCCAGCTGATCAGCGTCAGCATCAGCGGACAGGTGTTGAACGCCAGCAGGGCGAGGGCCACCGGGATGCGCGCTACTGCCGAATACAGGCAAAAACTCTGCACCGACAGCACCAGCCCGATCAGCAAGGCCTTGCCACGCAGTTCCGGCGCGATGCGAAACGGCACCCGCAATAGCCGCAGCAGGCAAAAGACGATCAGCGCCGTGCCGGCCGAGCGGAAAGTGACGGCGGTCACCACGTTGGCGCCGTGCTCGAAGGCGAAACGCGCGGAGACGTGGTTGCTGGCGAAGCAGCAGGTGATCGCCATCATCAGCACGATAGCCAGCCAGCGCGGCAGGGGCGCGGACGGGATTGCGGCCGCGGGCGGCGCGGCGGCGCTGACGGTAGCCGAGGCGGAGACGGGGACGGACATTATTGTTCTCGTGCAGGCACGACTTGTTGCCCCGGCATCCAGCCGGGCCGGATGCCGGGTACCGCGGGTAAAGCGTCAGATGGGCATGGCGATCAGCACGCTGCATGGCGCGTGATCGATCAGGTTCGCGCCGACCGAGCCGCGCCACCAGCGCTGCGCCCAGGTGGTGGCGCGGCGGTGGCCGACGCAGACCAGCTCAGCCTTGATGTCGCGCGCGCGGGTGCAGATTTCGTCCACCGGCTCGCCGCTGGCCAGCACTCCTTCGACATTGGTGAAGCCGCGTTCGGTCAGGCGCCGCACGCCTTCGTCGAGCACGGCCTTGAAGCGGGTCTTCTCGTGCTCCAGCACGTCCTCGACCGCCAGGCCCTCGATCATCATCATGTTGGCGTAAGGCGGCATCACCGCCAGCAACTGCACCTCGGCCTCGAGTTCCTGGGCCAGGTTGGCGCATTCCAGCAGCGCGCGCCGGCCTTCTTCCGACCCATCGTATGCCAGCAAAATGCGTTTGTACATGCAAGCTCCTCTTTCCAGTTTCGCGAAAAAACTGCCCATTCGGGCCGTCCGCAGCAGGGACCGCGACGGTGTCTCCACGGCAGCGGTTTCTCAAGGCCGCTTGCCGGAATTGCCTGCGGTGCCGGGGCATGGCCGGCACCTGTTTGACGCAGTGTACGCTACCGCTGCGAAAAACTGGAAGAGGTGGGGCAATGCCGCCGCTAGGGGTTAACCCTGCGCGCGTATCGCCTTGAAAGCGTCGAGCGCGCGCTCGCGCGCCCCGGCGTGATCCACCATAGGTTCCGGGTAGTCGCGCCCGATCACGCAGCCCGCCGCCTGCTGCTCCAGGGGCGGCATGGTCCAGGGTGCGTGGATGTAGGCATCCGGCACCTTGGCCAGTTCCGGCAGGTAGCGGCGGATGAACTTGCCCTGCGGATCGAATCTTTCGGACTGCGTCACCGGATTGAAAATGCGGAAGTAGGGCTGCGCGTCGCAGCCGGTGGAAGCTGCCCACTGCCAGCTGCCGGCGTTGGCGGCGAGGTCGTAGTCGTTGAGCTGCACGGCGAAATAGCGCTCGCCCCAGCGCCAGTCGATCAGCAGGTCCTTGGTGAGAAAGGAGGCGGCGATCATGCGCAGGCGGTTGTGCATGTAGCCGCTGGAATTGATCTGGCGCATCGCCGCGTCCACGATCGGGTAGCCGGTGCGCGCCTCGCACCAGGCGGTGAATTCGTCCTCGTTGTTGCGCCACTTCAGGCCCTCGTATTCCGGCTTGAAGCAAAGCTGCGCCGACTCCGGAAAGTGGTACAGGATCTGGAAATAGAAGTCGCGCCAGATCAGTTCCGACAGCCAGGTGTCCGCCCCGCTTGAGCGCCGCTCGTGCGCCGCGCGCGCCAGGGCGCGGATGGAGATGGTGCCGAAGCGATTGTGCACCGAGAGATAGGAGCAGCCGCGCACCGCCGGAAAGTCGCGCGCTTCGCGATAGCGGCCGATGTGATCGAGGAACTCGTCGAACATCGCGCCGGCCCCTTCGCTGCCAGGCGGAATCTGCAACTCATGCAGGTTGGTGGCGGCGAAACCCAGGGCATCGAGTGTCGGCATCTCGCCCGCATGCACGGGCTTCGCCAGGTGGTCGAGGTAGTGCTCGCTGGGATAGGCGCGCAGGGTGAAGTTGTCGAGCTTTTTCAGCCAGGCGTTCTTGTAGGGCGTGAACACCGAGAACGGCTTGTCCGCCTGGGTGAGGATTTCGTCCTTGGCAAAAATCACCAGGTCTTTGACCGCGTGAAAGGCGATGCCGATCTGCCCGAGGTCGTGGCGCACCTGGCCGTCGCGCGCGATCGCCTGCGGCTCGTAATCTTCATTGGTGAATACCGCGTTCACCTCCAGCGATCGGGCCAGCGCCGGAATCTCCTCGCGCGCGCGGCCATGGCGCACGATCAGCCCGCCGCCGGCCGCATGCAGCGCCGCCCGCAGAGGTTTCAGGCTTTCGAGGATGAATTCGACGCGCCGGTCGTAGGGCTTGGCCAGCGGGTCGAGGATCTCGGTATCGAAGACGAACACGCACCACACCTGCCCGCCCGCCTTCAGCGCCCGGTACAGCCCGGCGTTGTCGGCCACGCGCAGATCGCGGCGAAACCAGAACAGCGCCTTGGGATAGCGAACCTTGATCTCGTCTGCGTCTCTCATCTACAGGAATGACCGCCTGCGAAAGAGGCGGTTCCCGCATTGTCGCCGAAAGACGGCGGCGCGCCTCAAGCCGCCGGAAAGCTTGCCGCGTAACCGTCGAACAGGCCCAGCATGCGGCTGCGCCACTGCGTTACCGGATCATCGGCCGCCAGGATGTCGAACGAGGAAACGCAGCGCGCCCACTGGAAGTGGCCGAACACCACGTAATCGCCGAACGCCGGCGCCGCCCCGCACAGGAAGAGCTGCTCCTTCACCAGGTTGCGGATCGGCATCAGCAGGCGCGCAAAGGCCTCGCGCGTCGCTTCACGGTCGGCCACCACCTGCTCCAGCGGGCCGCCCAGGCGCTTTTCCCGGCTCTCGCGGAAATACGCGCGGTCCTTTTCCGCCAGGCAATTGTGGATGTCCAGCGCCAGCATGCGCGAAACCGGCAGCGTCAGCTGGGTCTCGGTCCAGTGCTTGAGAAAGCGCGCAAAGCGCTTGTCCGCTTCGCCTTCGAACAGGCTGGGCTTGGCCGGATAGGCCTCCTCCAGGTATTCGCCGATGTTCCACGAGTCGGTCACCGGTACGTCGCCATCGAGCAATACCGGCACCAGGTGCGGCGGTGCCGGGTAATAGGGCGCGATCACCTCCTTCTCGGTGAAACGCCAGGGAATGCACTCGAACTCCAGCCCCTTGTGCATCAGCGCCATGCGCGCGCGCCAGCAGTAGGGGGAAAAACGCAGCGCCGGGTCGGCCCCGGCGAGGTCGTACATGCGGATGGCCATGCGGTTCTCCGGGCCTGCCGTGGTTGAAGGGAAGTTGGATGGCGCGGCGGGCCTTGTTGCTCCAGGCATTCTACGCGCGCCCTACTTGATGGTCGTGGCCGACTGGCCGAACAAAAGCTTGCGCGACTCTTCCGACACCGTGGGCGTGGTGTTGATTTCCTGCGCCCGGGCGTAGGCGCGCTCGACCGCCGGACGTGCGCGGATGGCGTCGAACCAGCGCTTGAGATGCGCAAAGTCCTCCAGCTTTTGTCCCTGGCGGGTGTGCGGCACCACCCAGGGGTAGGCGGCCATGTCGGCGATCGAATACTCGCCGGCGACGAATTCGCGGTCGGCCAGGCGCTTGTTCAGCACCGCGTACAGCCGCGCGGTCTCGCGCACGTAACGGTCGATGGCGTAGGGAATTTTCTCCGGTGCGTACTGCGAGAAATGGTGGTTCTGCCCGGCCATCGGCCCGAGGCCACCCATCTGCCAGAACAGCCATTGCAGGGTTTCGATACGCCCGGGCAGGTCGCGGGCGATGAACTTGCCGGTCTTCTCCGCCAGGTAGAGCAGGATGGCGCCGGATTCGAATACGGAGATCGGCCCCTGGGCGCCGGCGGGCGCGTGGTCCACGATCGCCGGCATGCGGTTGTTCGGCGAGATCTTCAGGAACTCCGGCGCGAACTGCTCGCCCTTGCTGATGTTCACCGGGATGATCCGGTACGGAACGCCGGCCTCCTCGAGGAAAATGGTGATCTTGTGGCCGTTCGGCGTGGTCCAGTAATACAGGTCGATCATGGCGAATCTCGGTATGGGGTGAATGTCAGGCCGGCGTGCGCTTGAGCGCCGCCAGCGCCTCGGCCGGTTCGGCGCGGTTGCGGTAGTCGGCATCGACGTGCGCGTAGAGCACCGTTCCATCGGCGCCGATGACGTAGGTGGCGGGCACCGGCAGACTGAACTTGCTGCTGCCGTTGATCACGCGCAGGTCGTTGCCGTTTTGCAGGTACAAGGCTTCAAGCGCCGGCGGTAACTCGAAGGACAGGCCGAAGGCGCTGGCCGCCTGCAGGTCGGGATCGCTCAGCACCTGGAAGGCGAGGGCGTTTTTCTCGGCGGTGGAAAGGCTTTGGTCCGGCGTCTCGGGGGTGATGGCGATCATGCGCGCGCCGGCTTCCTCGATCTGTGGCAGCAGCTTTTGATAAGCGCGCAAGGTGAGGTTGCAATACGGGCACCAGCCGCCGCGGTAAAAGATCACGATCGCCGGCATGCCGCCGCACGCCTCGGCCAGGCGCACCGGCCGGCTCTGCGCATTCGTCAGCGTGACCTCGGGCGCGCGGGCGCCGGCCTTCAGCGCCGCGGCCTCGATGCCGCCGGCGCGCAACTGTGCGGTGGCCGCCTCCATGGTGGCGACGCGCTCGGGCGCAAAGCGCGCAGCCGCGGCCTGCTTCGTTGCGGCAAGTTCATTGGCGAGGGACATGCAGGTCTCCGGTGGAAAGCGAAGCCGGCAGTGTAGTGGGGCGCGCATTTGCGACCTACATGACATAATGCATATGATTTATTCCGGATTTGCCTAACCGCAAAAAGACTGCCTTGGACCGCATCAACGCCATGCGCCTGTTCGTGCGCGCCGCCGAGACCGGCAGCTTTTCCGCCGTCGCGCGCGAGGCGGACCAGCCGCAATCCAATGTCAGCAAACAGATTGCCGCCCTTGAGCGGCATCTTGGCGTGCGGCTGCTGGCGCGCACCACGCGTCGCCTCACGCTCACCGAGGAAGGCACGCGCTTTTACAATGAGGCGCGGCGCATCGTGCACGAGGTGGCCGAGCTGGAGGAGTCCACCCGCAAGTCCGGCAACGGCCTGACCGGCCGCATTCGCCTGGGCGCGGCAGTGGGCTTCGGGCGCAGTATCCTGCTGCCCAAGCTGAAGAAATTTCTCGATGCGCATCCGGGCCTGTCGATCGAATTCCGCCAGACTGACGAAATCACCAACGTCGTCGCCGAAGGCCTGGACCTCACCATCCGCGTGGGTGAACTGCGCGATTCCTCTCTGGTGGCGCGTCCGTTGGGGATCACGCACCGCTGCGCGATGGCCGCCGCCGCCTACCTCGACGGCGCGCCGCCGCTCAGAACGCCCGCCGACCTGGCGCGCCACAACTGCATTCTCTATACAGGCGTGGCGCGTCCCGACCTCTGGTATTTCGAAGGCCCGAACGGCCCCTGCAACGTGCGCGTGCAAGGCAACCTGCATTGCAACAACTCCGAAGGCGTGCGCGCCGCCGTGCTGGCCGGCATGGGCGTGAGCTACTCACCCGACTGGCTGTTCCTCGAAGAACTGGGCAGTGGCATGGTGCGGCGCCTGTTCCCCACCCGCATGGGCCGGGTGGTGCCGGTGCACGCCGTGTATGCCGCCGGCCGTGCGCAGCCGCTGCGGGTGCGCCGGCTGGTCGATTTTCTCGAAGCCGAATTCGCGCACGATCCGTTTGTCAGTCGCCGCGGGCGGCGCGCGCCCGTTTCGGTGCCGCCCGCGCCGCGCCGCCGCGCGCATGCGGCAGGGCGCGCCATCGCGGCGGAATAAGCCAATGCCGCGTGCCCTGCCGCCCCTCACCCTGCGCCACCGCGCCGAGCTCTTCACCCAGCTGGGCGCGCTGGAACGCGCCGGCCTGCCGCCGGACAAGACCTTCGGCCTGATCCGCCTGGACAAGAAAAACCAGTCGCGCATCGAGATGGCACGCCGCCTGCTCGGCCGCGGCATGGATGTGGCAATGGCCGGTGAAAAAAGCTTCCTGTTCGACAAACTGGAAGCCCGCCTGGTGCGTGCGGCGCTTGCCGCGGGAAGCCCGGCGCCGATGTACCGGCGGCTTGGCGAGAGGTACACCGAGCGCGCGCGGCAGGTGGCGTCGGCAAAAGCGAAGCTGGCGAAGCCGGCCTTCACGCTGGTGCTCGGGCTGATACTGGGGCCGCTTCCGGCGCTGGTGGCGAGCACGATCGGTGCGGGCAGTTACCTGTGGCAGGTGGTGTGGCCGCTGCTGGCGATCGCGGCCTTGGTGCAAATGGGTTTGCGCCTGCCGCGTTGGCTGCGCGATTCGGCCCTGGAAGAAACCGTCGACGTGTTCGTGCTGCGGGTGCCGCTGTTCGGCCCGAGAATCGCGCAACGCAATGCGCGCGATTTTTTCGAGACCCTGGCGCTGATGCTGGAGGCGGGCATTCCGATGTTCGACGCGCTGCCGCCGGCGGTGGACACCCTCACCAATATGCGCATGCGCTACCAATTCGAGGCGCTGATGGCGGCGGTGCAGGGCGGCGCCACGTTTGTCCAGGCGCTGCAATTGCTGCCGCAGCTGGGAGATGCCCGCGTGATTGCCATGGCACAGACCGGGGAAGCCAGCGGCACCCTGCCGGAAATGCTGTTTCGCCATGCCGACATGGAAACCGCCGACCTCGAACTGTTCTACGCCCAGGCGGCCAAGTGGGCGCCGTGGGTGGTCAGCGCTCTGGTAACGCTATGGATCGCCAAGGGCATTCTCGTCGGCGGCTCCGGCCTGATCGGCACGGTGCCCAAAGACCTCTGAAACACCGGCATTCTTGCCCGCCGTTCACGGGGCCAACCAGCCTGCCTCACGCGGCTGCGTGCAAGTCCTTTTCCGCCACGTAGCGAAAGAGTTCCGGCGCGGCGACGCCGCGCTGAAGCGGCACGCACGCCGGCGGCAGCGCCTGCGCAAATTGCGCCCCCAGCGCGCGCGCCTGCTCGATGAAATTTTCAAGGTGCGCCATCGCCCCGGTCGGCAGGTCATGCAGCACCATCAGCGACCACGCCTGCGCCTGTTCCGCCTGCTGCGCGCGCAGTTGTGCCATGGCGCGCGCCACCCAGCCCCCGGGATCCTTCCAGTCCTCCGGAATGCTGTTCCACAGCACCACGCTGTAGCCACGTTCGCTTAAATACTCCCGCGCGCGCGGCGACAGCAGGTGCGGCCCCAGCTTGCCGCCGCCGCCATTCGGGCGAAAGAACTTATCGGGATGTGCGAGATCGCCGATGAGCGTTTCCGTGCGCCCGATCTCCATCTCCGGCGCATCGGCTTCGGTGCGTTCGCCCAGCGAGACGCCGTGCGTATACGTGTGGTTGCCGATCCAGTGCCCCTCGGCCTTGCAGCGTTCGCTAAGCGCGCGCCGCCCCGGCAGCGCCAGCTTGTTGCCCAGCACGAAGAAGGTTGCCTTGATGCCCTGGCGGCGCAACACCTCCAGTACGAACGGCGTGACTTCCGGCTCCGGGCCGTTGTCGAAGGTGAGGGTGAGTTTGAACACGGCGGCTTTCCCAGGCATTTGCACTCAAGCTTAGCAAAAGCCGCCGCGGTCCGGGCCTCAGTAGCCGACGGTGAAACGCGCGCGCCGGAACTTCGGCTGTTCCAGCTCGTCGATCAGCGCCTTCGCCAGGTCCTCGATCGAGATATGGCTCTTGCCCTGTGCATCGACCAGCAACTGGTCGGTGCCAACGCGATATTTGCCGGTGCGTTCGCCCGGCGCCAATAGCGCGGAAGGCGAGATCATCGTCCAGTCGAGTTCGTTTTCGCGCCTGAGGCTGCGCAGGAATTCGCGCGCTGCCAGCGCCTCGTCCTTGTAGGCGGCGGGAAAGTCGGGCGTATCGACCACGTCCAGCCCGGGTTTTGCTTCCAGGCTGCCCGCACCGCCGACGGCGAGCAAGCGGCCGGGATGCGCCGCCTTCACCGCGCGCAGGATCTGCGGGCCGTCGCCGGAGGTGAATTTCACCGCCAGCAGCACTGCGTCCTTGTCGCGGATGGCGGTGGTCAAGGCGGCATTGTCGGTATAGCTGATGGCAACCGGTGTCAGGCCGGCCTGCGCCGGCAATTCGTTGGCCTTGCGCGCGATTGCCGTGACCTGGTGGCCGCGTGACAACGCTTCCTGGGTGAGTCGGCCGCCGACGCTGCCGGTAGCGCCGATGATGGCGATATTCATGGTGACTCCTTTCGGGTTCGGTAAGTCGATAGGCAGACGATACGCTCCCGTCACCGTTTACTGAAGACGGAAATTGGCGTAATTTATGTCCATTAATAATGGACAATTGAACTTCCATTTTCTCCATGCCCAATCTCGCCAGCCTCAACCTCAACCGCCTGCTGATCTTCGCCGCTGTCGTCGAAGCCGGCTCGCTTTCCGCCGCAGCCCAGCGGCTGGGGCTGGCCAAGACGATGGTAAGCACCCACATGCAGCGTTTGGAAGCCGAGATCGGCGCCAGCCTGCTGGTGCGCACCACCCGGCGCCTGTCGCTCACCGATGCCGGCGAAGCCTTTTACGAAGCCTGCCGCCGCATCCTGCGCGAAACCGAGGAAGCAGTGGCTGCTGCCGGGGAGGAAACCGCCGATCCGCGCGGCCTGTTGCGGGTGTCGGCGGCGGTCGATTACTGCGCCAATGTGGTCGCGCCCCTGGCGGTGCAACTGATCCGCCGCTACCCGCAACTGAAGATCGAAATGATCGGCGAAGACCGCCGCGCCGACCTGATCGCCGAAGGTGTCGACGTGGCGATCCGCGTCGGCCGCCTCGCCGACTCCAGCCACCAGGCGGCGCGCGTCGGCACTTTCGAGCAATGGCTGGTGGCGAGCCCGGATTTTTTTACCGGCCCTGGATGGTCGAAGCCGTTGCCGTGCACACCCGAGGAAGCCGCCACTCATCCCTTCATCAGCCTCACCGTGCTTTCCGGCGCCTACACCCGCCACTTCGAAAACGCCGCTGGCGAAAAGCGGGTCGTGCGTTTCGACAGCCCCATCCTCTCCAACACCGCCAACGCGGTGCGCCGCGCGGCGCTGGCCGGCGGGGGCATGGCCGTGATGCCCGATTTCGCGGTGGCGGGCGACATTGCCGCCGGCCGCCTGTTGCGCCTGCTGCCGGACTGGTCGCTGCCCGGCGGCGGCATTCATTGCGTGTTTCCGGCGGCGCGGCACCGGCCGAAAAAAATCCGCGTCTTCGTCGATGCCTTGCGCGAATACCTTGCCGGTCCCGCTACCGGCTGGGTATGACGCGGGGCGCACGCGGAATATTTGCTCACAGGCGCGCGCCTTCGCTCACAAGCGGTGGACAGGCCGGTGTACGTCGCCGACAATCCGCCCGCACAACATTGGGGAGCGGATAGTGCGCAAGGGCATCAGGGCGGGGGCGGCGGCCACGTGGCTGCGCGTGCTGCTGTGCCTGTGTTGCGCGTACCCGAGCCTGGCGCCTGCCGCCACGCCGGCCGCCGAAAGCAGGCGCATCGCCTGGCTGTGGGATGGCGCCGGTGTACCCGCCTGGTCCGCCGGCGAAGTGGCGCTGGTGGTGCGCCACGTCTTCCTGCGCGGCGACAAGGTGCTGCTGCGCCCGCGCAGTTCCACCCCCGCGCTGGCGCCGCAGGCACGCGTGATCCCGGTAGTCCACGTGCAGCTTTCCGGCGGCGATCCGCCGCGCGACCTCGCCCATGCGCAGGAAACCATCGTCACCGCCATGCTGGAAGCCGCGCGCATGGGCAATGCCGGCTGGGTGCAGCTCGACCTCGAAGCGCGCCCCTCGCAGCGCGCCGATTATCTCGCCCTGGTGCGCGAAATCCGCGCTCGCCTGCCGGCCGCCACGCGCCTGAGCGTCACCGCGCTGGCCTGGTGGTGCCGCGACCGCCGCTGGCTGGCGCCACTTGCCGCCGACGAGGTGGTGCCGATGTATTTCCGCATGGGCCGCGACAGCGCGCGCCTGCGCGCGATCGTCGCCGGCCAGCCGCGATTGCTCGCCGCCCGCTGCAACGCGGCCGCCGGCTTTTCGATGCAGGAGCCGTTCGCCCCGGAAGTGACGGCGCGCTATCCCCGCACCTATTGGTTCGACGACCTGCGCTGGAAGACCGGCGCGGAGGAAAAATAAAATCATGCTAATCCCCCGTTCCTGGCGCCACGCCAGCCTTGCCCTCATGCTGGGCCTTGCCGCCGGCGGCGCAATCGCCAGCGGCGACGTGCCGTACGACATCTTCGTCCCGCGCTACGCCAGCGACGTCGATCCCGACCGCTACGATGCAGGCGAACTCGGCGTCGTCCTGCCCAGCTACGGCCGCGCCTTTCTCTACCCGGCCTGGCGCGCCATCGTGCTGGGCCGCGAAGGGCTGCAAAGGGCGCCGGCCAAGGGGCTGGGCGATATCTTCGCCGGCGACCGCAGCGCGGGCTGGACCGACGCCAATGCCGGCGCGGCCAGCGACAGCGAGACTCCGCTGGCCGCCTGGCTCAAGGCCAGCGCACCCTATGCCGCCCCCGCCCGGGAGAAACTGACCGAAGGCATGCGCAAGGCGGCCGACGAATACAGCCAGTACCTGGTCTGCAACGAGAGCGCCTTCAGCTTCGCCGTGGAAACGCTGGACCGCCTCGCCAAGCGCAACGATGCCAGCCCGCAGCGCCTGCGCACCTGGGTCGAAGGCCAGGACAAGGTATTCGCCATTTGCGGCGTCAAGGAGGAGAGGGCGGCGATCGATGCCTATCCGCTCGGCCTGCCGGCGAGCGAGACCTCGTTCTTCTGGCGGCAGATGCGCGACTACCAGACCGCCGCTGCCGCCTTCTACAACGGCGACTTCGACGACAGCGCCCGCCGCTTCGAAGCCATCGGCGCCAATCCGCGCAGCCCGATGTTCGTCTGGGGCGCCTATCTCGCCCTGCGCTCGCGGGCGCGCGCCGCCGACCTCGACACCACCCCGGCAACCCAGCGCAAGGAAGTGGATCGCAAGGTCGCCGCGCAGTCGGCCCTGCAAAAGAGCAACCCCACTGCCTACGAAGCGATGCGCCAGGCCGCCTATGCCGCCCTCGAGCGCGAGACAGCGGCGCGGCGCGCCCGCCAGTTGGCGGACCTGGAAGCGCGCACCCGCGCCATCCTCGCCGATCCGCGCTTAGCCGAGATCCACCCGGCCGCGCGCGGCACCTTGCACACCATGCAGGCGCGCCTTGCCCCGCAAGCGCGCTTCGATACCCTCACTGCTGAACTCGACGACCCCGGCGCCGACCCCTACGCCGAAAGCCGCTTCAACGACTGGCGTATCCTCGCCGACACCTTCTACGACAACAACGGCGTCGACAAGGCGGTTGAAGCCCAGGCTCGCGCCCGCCATCCCTTTTTCGACTGGATCCGCGGCCTGCAGGTATGCGGCCAGTCGGTTACCGTCGCCGGCGAATCCGAACCGCCGAAGGAGAACAAAGGCGTGCGCGAGGCGCGCGAGCGCTGCCGCGCCGAATATGCGCACGCCCTGGCGCAGTGGCAGGCTGCCGCGCCGGTGAGCAACGGCCCCGATCCGCGCCGCGCCTGGCTCACCGCCGCGCTGATGCTCGCCGACACGCTGCCGCCCGAATTGGAACAGGCGGCCCTGGCCGTGCCCGCGCAAGCGCCCGAATACCTGACCGTGCGCTACAACCTCGCACGCCTGTATCGCCTGCGGGGCCACGCCGGGCAGGCGCGCGCGATCGGCGACGAGCAACTGCGCAACTTGCGCGGCGAGAAGCCGCTGTCGATGGCCGCGCGCAATCTGTTCATGCAGGAGTGCTTCGCGACGGCCGCCACGGTGGACGAAGCCCTCGGCCTGCTGCTGCGCACGCCCACTTTCGGCATCGGCAGCGCGGCGCTGCGCTACGACGCGGACAGTCCCGGCGCGCGCCTTCCCCGCCCGGCCGGCGATGGCCTGCGCTGGCTCAACGGCCACCTGGGCAATGCCGAGCTGCTGGCCGCCGCGGACGACCAGCGGCTGGATGCGGTCACCCGCGCGCAACTCGGCGTCAGCGCCTGGCTGCGTGCCGACATGCTCGGGCAGGGCGAGCTCGCCGCGCACGCCGCCGGCTGGGTGGCGGTCCACGTGCCGATGCTCAAGGCGTCCGCCGCGCGCTATCTCGGGCTGCCCACCCTCGCGCAACGGCGTCACGCGCTGGTGCTGGTGATGCTCGACTACCAATTGCATCCCTATGTCGATTCGCACCGCACCGACATCACCGCCAAGTGGGAAAAGCAGAAAGACCCCTCCGTCGTGACCGCCAGCATGTGGTGCAAGATCGATGACGACCCTTACGCCTATGCCAGCGAAAGCGGGGTCGAGCAACTGCCGCCTGCCTTGCGCATCAGCGCCAACCCCGCCGCCCGTGACCACGACATCGGGCTGATCAAGCGCAGCAAGACCGCCACCGGCTATGTCGGCCACCACGTCATGGCCTGGGCCGCCGCCCATCCGAAGGATGCGCAGGTGCCCTGGTTGCTGTCCGTCGTGGTCTCGTCCACCCGCGGCGGCTGCCTCGACCCTGGCTCCTCCAAGCTCTCGCGTGCCGCTTTCGTGCTGCTGCATGCGAAATACAAGAACAGCGAATGGACGGAGAACACGCCCTATTGGTATTGAGCTGGCACCTTGTCGGAGATGCAACATCCGGGCTTTTGATTGGGAATACACTGCGTGCATTCGACCGCCCCAGGCGGCCAAGAATAACAAGGAGACGCCCATGTCCCGCAAGCCTGCTGCTCCCACCGCGTCGCCCGCCCCCGAGCGCCGCAAGTTCCTGACCGGCGCGATGGCCGCTGGCGCCGCCGCCGTGGCCGCGCCCGCCGCGCGCGCCGCCGACGAGGCGCAGCCCGGCACTGCGCGCCCCTCGGCATTGCCGCCTTCCCACCAGGTGGCGCAAGCGGAGACCGGTACGCCGGCGGAGATGCCGCGCGTCATCGGCATTCCCGGCTCCGACTTCATGGTCGATGTGATCAAGTCGCTCGACATCAAATACCTGCCGGCCAATTGCGCCTCCAGCTATCGCGGCCTGCATGAATCGCTGATCAACTACGGCGGCAACAAGATGCCGGAGTTCATCTCCTGCATGCACGAAGAGTCGGCGGTGGCCATCGCCCACGGCTACTTCAAGGTGGCGGGCAAGCCGCTGCTGACGCTGTGCCACGGCACGGTTGGCCTGCAGCATGCCTCCATGGGCCTGTACAACGCCTGGTGCGACCGCGTGCCGGTGATCATCATGGGCGGGAACGAACTCGATGCCGCGCACCGCCCGCCCGGCGTGCCCACCTTCCACTCGGCGCAGGACATCAACGCCCTGGTGCGCGACTTCACCAAGTGGGACGACACGCCGGTATCGCTGCAGCATTTCTCGCAGTCCTTCGTGCGCGCCTACAAGATCTCGATGACCCCGCCTTACGGCCCGGTGGCGATTTCGCTGGACGCCGGCCTGCAGCAGGAGCCGATGAAGGGGCATGGCGGCGAAAAGCCCTATGTCCCGCGCTATGTGCCCACCGCACCGCCGCAGGGCGACAGCGGCGCGGTGAAAGAGGCGGCGCGCCTGCTGGCCGGCGCCAACAACCCGGTGATCGTGGTCGATCGCGCCGCGCGCACGGCGAACGGCGTGCCCCTGCTGGTGCAACTGGCCGAGCTGTTGCAGGCGCGGGTGGTGGACCAGGGCGGGCGCATGAACTTCCCGCGCACGCATTACCTGAGTGCCGGCCCCGGCGTGGTGGGCAATGCCGACGTGATCATCGGCATGGAAGTCGCTGACTTCTGGGCCACGGTGAATGGCTTCACCGACAACGGCACCAACGGCGGTATCGGCGAGAACCACACGCGCATCAAGAAAGACACCAAGCTCATCAGCATCAGCTCGGTCGAGCTCAACACCAAGGCCAACTACCAGGACTTGCAGCGCTTCCAGGTGGTCGACGTGCCGATGGCGGCCGACGCCGAAGCGACGCTGCCCGCGCTGATCGAGGCGGTGAAGTCGGCGATCGGCAACGATCGCAAGGGCGCGATCGAAAAGCGCGGCGAGGCGGCGCGCAAGAGCCACGCGGAAGCGCGCGAGCGCACGCGGCAGGAAGCCGCGATCGCCTGGGACGCCAGCCCGATCAGCACCGCGCGCCTGTGCATGGAGCTCTACGGCCAGATCAAGGACCTCGACTGGTCGCTGGTCGCTTCCGAAGGCAACGTCAGCAACTGGCCGAACCGCCTGTGGCCGATGGAAAAATACCATCACTGGCTGGGCCGCTCTGGCGGCTACGGTGTCGGCTACGGCGCGCCGGCTTCGGTCGGCGCCGCGCTGGCGAACCGCGACCTCGGCCGCTTTTCGGTCAGCATCCAGTCCGACGGCGACCTGATGTATGCCCCCGGCGTGCTGTGGACGGCGGCGCGCCACAAGATTCCGCTGCTGGCGGTGATGCACAACAACCGCAGCTGGCACCAGGAGGCCATGCACGTGCAGCGCGTCGCCAACTTCCGCAACCGCAAGATGAACACGGGCCGCGACTTCGGCCCGCTCGGTACCAGCATCCAGAACCCCGACATCGAATATCACCAGCTGGCGCAATCCATGGGCTGGTGGGCCAAGGGGCCGATCAAGGACCCGGCGCAACTCGCGCCCGCCCTGAAGGAAGCCATCGCGGTGGTGAAGTCCGGCCAGCCCGCGCTGCTCAACGTCTGGACCCAGCCGCGCTGAAGAGGAGATGACGATGACCCGCACCCGCCTGCTCTTTGCGCTTCTCCTTGGCGCCTTTGCCGCAACCGCGGCCCATGCCCAACCCGCTTCCGCCGAGCGCGGCCGCGCTGCCTTCATCAAGAACGGCTGCTGGCAGTGCCACGGCTTCGCCGGGCAGGGCGGCGTCACCGGCCCGGCGCTGGCGCCCAACCCCAAGCCGTTTGCGGTGATCTCGGTATTCGTGCGCAACACCAGCGGCGCGATGCCGCCGTACCAGAAGAGCATCCTCTCGGATGCCGACCTGGCCGATATCTACGCCTATCTGCAATCGATCCCCAAAGGGCGCGATTACAAGTCGATTCCGCTGCTCAACCAGTAGCGCGGACAGTGGGCGAGATGCCCCTCGGGTGTCTCAACCCCACTTGATCAGGTCCTGGAAATCGCGCATCACGCGGTTGGCCGCCTCGGGCAGCTTCGGCTGCGGCCGGCCTCCCCAGTAGTTGCGCATGCGGATGCTCAGGTTGAGGCGACCTTCTTCGACACAGTCCTTGGGGCCGGTGCACGGCCAGGCGATGTTGCGCACGATCGGGATCTGCGTGATCTCCAGGTTGGTGTACGTCATGATCTCGCGGTGCGTGGCCTGCTTGGGCTGGATCACCACGATGGTGAGGTCGGTAACGTCCGGCGCCTGCTTCCTGACGATCTTGTCTTCCATGTTCTTCAGCATGCGCGGCAATTCCGTGGTGGTGAAGATGGAATCGTTGCGCAGGCCGCAGCGCACCACCGCGGTCACGTGGCCTTTCGCCGCGTGGCCGAGTTCGGCGGACACCTCGGTGAAGTAGCGCTGGAACACGCCGCCGTTTTCCCAGACGAACTGCTTGTTGACGTAGCGCGCCACCGTGGTCGCTTCGAGCTGGCCGAAGAACTGCGAGCCCATCTCGCTATTCCACTGGTTCACCTTCTTCGCCAGCGTCAGTTCGTTGATGCCGTTCCAGAAGACGGCGCCGTCGCGCGAGGTGGTGGCGTCGAACTGCTCCATCAGCAGTTCATAGGCCTCCTTCGCGTACTTGTACTGCCGGCCGTCCATGAACTCTTCGCGGTAGCGCTGGGCGATGGTCGACACCGCCTGCTTGTCGCCGGGCTTGGTGAGCTTGGCCAGCGAAGGTCCCGCATGCTTGTGGCCGACGCGCCGCGCACCCGCCTGCGCCATGGTGCGCCGCGCCACCGCCTGCAGCAATTCGTCCTTGAACTGCGCCGTGCCGAACATCGTCGGCGCCAGCATCTTGTTGCCGCGCAGCCGGTTCAGCCAGGATTGTTCGGACTCGCCGTCGAACTGCGGAAACTTGTTCTGCAATTCAAGATACAGCTCCAGAGGAATCGTTCCGCGATAACTGCTGCCCTCGTTCAACATCCCGCTCCCTTTCCTGCTCGATGATTGCGCCGGCCGGGCGCGTGTAGGCAAAACGGACGGCGCCTCTGCCGGGCGCTCGCATCGTCAATCTAGCAGTTATGACAGGGCGATTCAATCGCCGTAAAAGCGGGCATCAAGGAAATACGCTCACACCGGCGCACGTGTGCGCGACCGGCTTCACGGAAGGCGCAGCCGGGGCGGCTGTGCTGCGAATGTGGCCGGGGCGGCCGGGCTGCTATCGTGCTACTTCCAGAACTTCTTGCTGGCGATGCGCGCGCCCTCGGCCATTGCCGCCAGCTTGGCCCACACCACGTCCGGGTCCACCGCCGCCTGGCCGACCCAGGTACCGTAGCCGCAGTCGCTCCCCGCGACCACGTTCTCGCGTCCGACAAGGTTCGCATAGCGGCCGATGCGCTGCGCGATCAGTTCGGGGTGCTCGATGAAATTGGTCTTCGATTCCAGCACGCCCGGAATCAGCACCTTGCCCTCCGGCAGCTTCACCGATTCGAACAACGTCCACTCGTGCGCATGGCGCGGGTTGGCCGCCTCGAACGAAATCGCATGCGGCCGCGCCGAAAACACGATGTCGATGATCTCGGAAAAATCGACGTCGCAATGATGCGGTCCCTCGTAATTGCCCCAGCACACGTGCATGCGCAACTGCTCCGGCGGAATGTTCGCCAGTGCATGGTTCAGCGCTTCCACGTGCATTTGCGCGCGCTTGCGGAATTCGGCGGTCGGCAAGTCCGCATACTGGATGTGCCGCCCCATCGCCAGGTCCGGGCAATCGATCTGCAGCGTGATGCCGGCCTTCGCCACCGCCTCATACTCAGGGCGCATGGCTTCGGCGATCGCGTGCAGATAGTCTTCCTCGCTCTTGTAATAGTCGTTGCGGAAGAACAGCGAGATCACGCCGGGGGAGGCCGCGCTCATGAACATCTCCTGCGCCGCCCCGTCTCCCTTGCCGCCGCCCACCCCCTTGAACGCGACCACCATGTTTTCCGTATCGGTCACCGCCGCCTGCGCATCGGCCACCGTGATTGGCGCATTGCAAGCCGGCGTCTTGCGTCGCGAACGCCCCGGGTCGCCGAACACCTTGCGCTCCAGCACCGGAAACGCCGCCAGGTCCTGGTACACGAAGGTATTGCCGGTGCCGCCGAAGCCCGCCAGCCGGTCCTTGATGTAAGTCGCGTAGCTCGGCTTGCTCATCTCGCCGTCGTTGACCAGATCAACGCCCGCCTTGGTCTGCAAAGCCACCACCTCCGCCACCGCCGACTTGATGCGCGCCGCCAGGGCATGCGGCTCGACCGGAATGCCGCTCTCCTTGGCGAACATCATGTCGATCAGGTCGGCGGGGCGCGGCAGGCTGCCGGTGTGCGTGGTGAGAAAGCGCTCGGTGCTGCGTTTCATGATTTGTCTCCGGCCGGGCGTTGCGCCCGGGATTTTTGTCGCAGGGGTGCGAAGTGGCGAAAGTGTAGCGGATTCCGCCGACGCCTCCGCGCCGCGGTATCGACCATCCCTACCGCCCCTTCAGCCGCTCCAGCAATTCGCTGGCGGCCGCCGCTGCTTCCACCGAGGCCGTTTCCTCTGGAACCTCGCGCATCTGCTGCGCCATGTCCGGCTGTGCCGGCGGCACCACGCGCAAGCGCTTTTTCCGCGAAGCCCCGCACTTGCGCGCGCGCCGGATGCGCCCGCGCAGCCATTCCCATC
The DNA here is from genome assembly GCA_036498945.1 of Burkholderiales bacterium. Lineage (GTDB taxonomy): Bacteria > Pseudomonadota > Gammaproteobacteria > Burkholderiales > JAEUOS01 > JAQGMJ01. Next base: position 31,682 of record DASYEQ010000005.1, read on the forward strand.
CATAAGGCAGCGCGCGCCACGCCTTCGCTCCGTCCAGCCCCGGCACCGGCAGCAGGTTGAACGCCATCGTCATCATGTTGCCCCACACCAGCATTACCAGCATCATGCGCAGCAGGTTCGCCGGTCCCGCCGGCGCGAAGCCCGACATCCACCACAAAGGCCACGCAATCGCCAGCAACAGCGCCTGCGCCGCCACGCCGCCCCAGGCGATGAAGAAATCCTCGTGCTCGTAGTACGGCGTCTCGTGGCGGCACAGTCCGTGTATGCAGTGCAGTTCGATCCCCAGCACCGGCGTGCCCAGGCGCTGCGCGACCCATGCGTGTCCCGCCTCATGCGCCAGTATCAACAGCGCATAGCCGGGCAGGGCAAGAATCGCCCCTTGCAGGCTGTGGCCGAACATCATCAGGACCGGCACGATGAAAATTGCCGACCAGTTCACGTACACCGGTACCCCACGCCACCGCGCGATGCGCCAGTTCCCCTGCATATTGTTATCCCGAAATTGTTGTTATGGGCAACGGGGATGATAGCAACAATGCCGGCGCGCATTGAGGCGCTGCAGGGCCGGTGCATTTCAGCGCCGCCCGCATGCGGGCGAAGGCGCCGTGAGCGTTCAGTCCTTCACGCCGCCTGTCTTCACGCGCGTTTCCGCTTCACCGCCGCGCATGTCGTTGCGGGTCAACATGGCCCCGCCCAGGTTTTCCGCCGCCATCGGATCCGCTTCCGGGTCGGCCGGCAGCGTCGCCCCATCCAGCCCGCCCAGGCCGGCCGCGGCAATCGCTTCTTCTGGCAGGCCGGTATCCATCGCCGAGGAATAGCGCAATTCAGAGGCCCGGGCGGTCGTCACGTAGGCCGGATGCGGCTGCCCGCACAGGCAAATCACGATCGCCGAAAGCAAGAGCAGGGACGCATGCGAACTCTTCATTGCAGCTCCTGTGAAAAAGGCCGGGGCACAAGACCGCGCCCGAGGATGCCGGCGCCCGCAATGAGCCGCGGGTCCAGCACGGCCGCGACATTAGCAAGCCGGCTACGCGCAGGCTATCGCCCGAATGGGCTACACGGCCGCTTTTCTCGCAGGAGCAGATGCCCCGATCAATACGCCCAAAGGCGTAGGACAACGCGGGCCGGCCGGGCGGCCCGCCTGCCTCCGACCTAGCGCCACGCCACCTGCCGATATGGGCTCTTCGCCTCTTTCAACAGCATACGGTTGGTGCGCGTCAGGTTCTCGCGCCGGCTCTCCGACGGGTTCCAGATGAACCCCGCCGCCACATAAGCCGCGCTCAACTGGTTCCACCCCGTGTAAGCCGCGCGCACCTGCTGCGCCAGCCCGCCGGCGAAGCGCGTGAATTCGTCCGCGCCGATGTAGCCCAGCTGCACCGCCCAGCGCGACAGCGAAGCCAGGCGCACCGCATCCCACGCCACCAGGCTGGTAATGCCCTCCGGCGGCGTCGCCAGGTCATCGCGCAAATCATCCAGCAGGTCGGCGCTGCCGCTCATCACGCCATTCAAATCCTCTGCCGACTTGCCCGAAGCATCCATCAGCGCCTGGTAGTTCATTTGCCGGCTCGCCTTCAGGTAGTAATACGCCGGAAACGTCACCGCCAATATCGCGCGCATGAAGGCGGGCGTGTTGCGCCGGACCTCGTCGATCGCCAGCATGCCGCGCCACACCGGCTCATACCCCGCGCGGTGCCCCTCCTCAACCAGCCACTGCGCGCGCTCCTCGAAGCTCGCGCGGTCGTCCACTTCCCACATCTCGCGCACGCCCGCGGCGATGGTGTCGTTGTCCTTGCCCGTCGCGATGTCGTCCACGAAGTCGCCGTTGAACGCCGACAAGGGCGCCGAAAGCGTCACCAGCCAGCGCTGCTCTTCATTCGCGCAAGGCGCCGGCGCGAAGTGCAGCTCGCCGTTGTCCATCATCATGTGCCCGACCGATTCCAAGATACCCATCATTCTCCTTTCGATATTGTTAGTGGTGCCTGGATGGAGGAAGCTTCGCGTACGCAAACCCACCCTGCTCAAATGCCATTGGCATAGTTAGGCATTGCTGTAGAGCAGGCAAGCGAAATAAGGTTCCGCCCCTGGCGGCGAATTTCCTCACCGTGTGATGCAAGTCACACCAGAGTCCCCATGGAGAAGACACGCATGAACGTTCGTTCGCGCCCCGCGCGCGCACTCGTAGCCGCGCTGACGCTGTGCGCCGGCACCGCCGCCGCGCAGACCTACCCCACGCACCCGGTCACCATCGTCGAGCCCTTTCCCCCCGGCGGGGCGGGCGACGTCGTCGTGCGCCTGATGGCGCAGGAGCTCACCAAGGTGATGGGCGGCTCCTTCATCGTCGATAACCGCGCGGGCGCGGCCGGCGCCATCGGCACCGAATACGTGTCGCGCGCCCAGCCCAACGGCTACACGCTGCTGCTCACCTCCTCCAGCGCCATGTCCATCACCCCGCACCTGGCCGCCAAGCCGCTCTACGACCCCTTCGCCAACTTCACCCCCATCATCAACGTCGCCTACGCCACCAACGAACTGGTGGTGACCGCTTCGCTCCCCTACAAATCAGTCGCCGAGATCATTGCCGCCGCCAAGGCCGCGCCCGGCAAGCTCACCTTCGCCTCCAACGGCGCCGGCACCTTGAGCCACCTGATGGGTGAGATGTTCATGCAGCAGGCCGGCATCAAGATGCTGCACGTACCCTACAAGGGCGCCGCCCCCGCGGTGGCCGACACCGTCGCCGGCCAGGTCTCGCTGCTCTTCACCAACTACGCCAGCGTCGCGCCCATGGCCCGCGCAGGCAAGCTGCGCGGCATTGCCATCACCAGCCTGAAACCCACCCCGCTCGCCCCCGGCCTGCCGACCATCGCGCAATCCGGCCTGCCCGGCTTCGAAGCCAACCAGTGGTGGGGCCTGTGGGGTCCCGCCGGCCTGCCGCAAACCATCGTGCAGCAGCTCAACACCGCCGCCAACAAGGCGTTTGCCAACCCCGAGAACATCAAGCGCTTCAACGAGCAGGGCGTCGAGTTGAGCGGCGGCACCCCCGCCGACCTCACCGCCTACCTGCGCGCCGATTACGAACGCTGGGGCAAGGTCATCAAGACCGCCGGCATCAAGACCGAGTAAACACCACGCCACACCGGGCCGCGCGCGGCCCGCCTCCCTCCCTTACGCACTCCGCCCCATGAATACCACCGCCTCTCCCATCCCCGTCACCGCGCAACTCGCCGCCTTCGCCGCCGGCCTCGATCTCGACGCCGTCCCCGCCCATGTGCGCGCGCTCATGCCGGTGCTGATGATCGACGTCTTCCGCGCCGCCGCCGTCGGCCGCGACCGCCCATGGACGCGCGCCGTCACGCAAGCCTTCGGCAGCGCCGTGGGCAGTGACAACACCGCCGTCCTCTTCAGCGACAAGCGCATCGAGCCCGGCCGCGCCGCCTTCATCAACGGCACGGCTGCCGGCGGGCTCGACTGGGACGATTCGCATGTGGCCGCCATCATCCACCCCGGCGTCTGCATCTGGCCCGCCGCGCTCGCCGCCGCCGAGATGAGCAAGTCCTCCGGCCGCGAGTTGCTCACCGCCGTGCTCGCCGGCTACGAAGTGGCGATCCGCGTCGGCATGTCGATGCAGCCCGAGCACTCCCTGCGCGGCTTCCAGGGCACACCCACCTGCGGCGCGCTGGGCGCCGCGATTGCCTGCGCCCGCCTGTTCCGCCTGCCCGAGGAAGGCGTGCGCAACGCGCTCGGCATCGCCGCCACCTTCGCCTGCGGCCTGTCGCAATTCTTCGTCTCCGGTTCCGACATCAAGCGCTTTCACGCCGGCAAGGCCGCTGCCAACGGCATGGAAGCCGCGCTGCTGGCGCGCGCCGGCCTGACCGGCCCGCACGACGCCATCGAAGGCAGCCAGGGCTTCGGCCGCGCCTTCTCCGACCGTTTCGATACCAGCATCACCGTGCGCGACCTCGGCCGCCAATTCCCCACCGAATGGACCTCGCTCAAGCCCCACGCCACCAGCGTGCGCATGCAGGCCGCCATCGAAGGCGCCGCCATGCTGGCGCGCGAAGGCGCGCGCATGGAAGACATCGCCAATATCGAACTCGGCGTGCACGGCGCCATGATGAGCAAGCTCGCCTCCACCAACCCGGTGGATTACCAGCAGGCCCAGCTCTCCACCCCCTTCGCCGCCGCCATGGCCGTGGCCCTCACGCCGAAACGGCAAGGCCCGCTCTCGCTTTCCGTCGACGACTTCGCCGAATATCTCAACGACCCCGCCATCCGCGACCTCTCCGCCCGCACCCGCTGCACGCCTGACGCCGAGGTCGAGCGCCTCACCACGGCGGAAGCCGTGCCCGCGCGCGTCACCATCGTGATGAAAGACGGCCGCCGCCTGGAAAAATTCGTCGAGCACCCCAAAGGCTCGCCGAAAAACCCCATCAATACCGACGAAGTCGTGCAGCGCTTCGCCGCCATCGCCGCTCCCCTGTTCGGCGAGAAAGCAGTGGAGACCTGGCTCACCGCCGCCCGCGACGTCGAGCACCTGGAAAGCGTCGCGCCCCTCTTCACCCTGCGAGCGAAATAGCCATGATCAAGCGCCTCCTCATCACCGGCGCCGCCGGCAAGATCGGCAGCTCGATGCGCGCGCTGCTGAACCAGCACTACCCCATCATCCGCCTCTCCGACATCGCCCCGCTGAAACAGGAGCGCCCCAACGAAGAAATCGACCAGACCAACCTCGCCGACCTTGATGCCGTGCGCAAGATGGTCGAAGGGGTCGACGCCATCGTCCATTTAGGCGGCATCGGCGGCGTCGGCCGCGAAAAGGAATGGCAGGCCGTGGTCGATGCCAACATCACCGGCTGCTTCAACGTCTTCGAAGCCGCCCGTGAGGCCCACGTCAAGCGCCTCGTCTACACCAGCAGCAACCACGCCGTCGGCTTCTACCCGCGCACCGAGCGCCTCGACCACACCACGCCCCCGCGCCCCGACACCCG
>DASYEQ010000006.1:0-58638 GCA_036498945.1 Burkholderiales bacterium
TGTCGATGCGCGCCGGGCGCGAGACCATCGCGGTGGGTAATGCGCTGGGCTACACGATGGAGGCGATCTTCGGCATGAGCGCGCAGGAATTCATCGGCTCGACCGATGAGACCCTGCAGAATATCCTGCGCACCATCCTCAGCCACGTCGGCGCCTCACGCAACGCGGTGGTGCAGGACCACGCCAAGGGCCGGCGCAGCGAAGTGGCCTACATCAACGGCCTGGTGGCCGAGAAGGGGCGGCAGGCCGGCGTGCCGGTGCCGTACAACACCGCGATCACGGAGGTGAACCGCCTGATCGAGGAAGGCGAGCTCAAGCCCTCGCTCGCCAACATTGCACGGGTGCATGAAATGGTGCGCAAGGGGGAGGCCGCATGCTGATCGCCGACGCGCAGGTGCACATCTGGGCGGCGGAGACGCCCGAGCGCCCCTGGCCCACGCAAAGCCCCGATCTGCCGAAGCCACACCGAGACCCCCCTCTTTCCGCCGACGACCTGCTGCGCGAGATGGATGATGCGGGCGTGGATCGCGCGGTGCTGATCTCGCCGGTGTTCGAAGGCACGCGCAACGACCTGGTATTGGCGGCGGCGCGCGCACACCCGCAGCGCTTTGCCGTCATGGGCCGCATCGACCCGACGCAATACATGCCCGGACGCTGGCTGGACGAATTGCGCACCGCGCCGCAGATGCGCGGCCTGCGCTTTACCTTCCACCGCCCGCCGCTGCGCCAATGGCTGGTGGAGCAAAAGCTCGAACTCTTGTGGCGCGAAGCCGAGGCGATGCGGTTGCCGGTGATGATGATGGTGGCCGAGCGCGACTTCTCCCATGTCGAGAAAATCGCCGCCGCGCATCCGGGCCTGCCGATCGCGCTCGACCACATGGGCCTGTCGCACGGCACCGACGAGGAGGCATTCGCCGCTTTCGGCCAGGTGCTGGCGCTGGCCCGCTATCCCAATGTCGCGCTCAAGCTAAGTTGCCTGCCGCATTACACCGGCGATGCCTATCCTTTCTCCCGGCTGCATCCCTGGCTGCGTCAGGCGCTGGAGGCTTACGGCGCGCAACGCCTGTTCTGGGGCAGCGACTTGTCGCGCCTGCCCTGCCCCTACCGGCAATGCGTGACCATGTTCACCGAAGAGATGCCCTGGCTTTCGCGGGAACAACTGGAGGACATCATGGGGCGCGCGCTGTGCGCGTGGCTCAAGTGGGCTGTATGATCCGCCCCTGATTCGCATCCGGCGCGCATCGCACCGCTTCCAGGGTATCCATGACAGGCCAAGCATCAAACACCGGCCGCAGCACGCTGCGGCTTTTTTCTTCCACCGCGCTCAAGTCGGTGATGACCGAGCTGGCGCCGTTGTTCCAGGAGGCGGCCGGCGTCGCCCTCGAGGTCGAATACGGCACTTCCAATCAGCTGATCGCGCGCATCGCCGCGGGCGAAGAGGCCGATATCGCCTTGCTCACCGATGCCGGCATCCAGGAAATGATCGCCGCGGGGCGTTTGGCCACTGGCAGCCGCCAGGATTTCGCGCAGACCGGCGTGGGCGTCGGCGTGCGCACCGGTACGCCGCGGCCGGACATCTCCGATGTCGAAGCCTTTACCCGCGCGCTGCTGCAGGCGCCTTCGGTCACCTTTACCGCCTCGGGCGCCAGCGGCGTGTATTTCGCCAAAGTGCTGGAGCGCCTGGGCATCGCCGAACAGGTGCGCGCCAAGGCGAAAATCCCGGCGGGCGGGCTGATCGGCGAGCTGCTGGTGCGCGGCGAGACGCAACTCGGCGTGCAGCTGATCTGCGAACTGCTGGCGGTGCCGGGCGTCGATCTCGTTGGGCCCTTGCCTGCGGAACTGCAAAGCATCATGGTATTTTCGGCCGGTACCTTCGCCGGCAGCGCGCAGGCTTTACCGGCGCAGCGCTTTCATGATTTTCTGCGCAGCACGCAAACGCGCGAGATCATGCGGCAAAAAGGCCTGCAAACCCTTTAACGAGGAGTGACCGGCGCGGCGCTTTCAGCTTGCGCGTTCCACTCGTGCGACATTTCGTTGCATCGCTGGCGTCGTTTCCCCGGTGCGGCGCGTCTTGGCGCCCGCAGGTCGGCGCGCCGCCATCGCTGCCGAGCGGTTGATGGGAAACGGCCAGCTCTCACTGGAACCCGCGGGGCGGGTGCGGACCTTGCAACTTGTTGGGCATGAAGTTTCTCCTTTGACTTGGCGCCCGCTTGCAAGCGGTGTGCTTGGTCGAAGCCCTTTTCGGAGAATTCCATGCGTAGATCCACTCCCGTCGACAGTATTTCCCCAGCTCCGCCTTCCCCGCATCCGGGCACGCGCGAACTGGGGCCGAGCGATCTTTCCGACACCGGCAGCGACAGCATCGGCGCAGCCGGGATCGACGACGACACCGATTCCTCGGGCACCGGCGAAGGCCGCGACGCCGGCGGTGTGCGAGTGCCGGAAGGTCGCGATCTGGCGCCTGACCATTTCACCGATGATGAGACGGAAGGTAGCGGCGACGACACTTAGGATTCGCTCGGCATCATCATCGGTACAGCGCAGGTAAATTTTCCCGATCGAACTTGAGATCGGTAAGAGCTACCGAAATTAATCGCCGTTGGCTTGGCGACGTGACCGTCGCCAGCCCCGCATTTGTGAACGAAAGCCGCAAAAAGCGTTGCACTCGCCGCAGGTTGCATAGAACTTGCGTTCACTTGCCTGCTCCAAGCAAAGCAAGCCCCCAACAAGGAGACACAAAAAATGTCAGAAAGCCGTTCTCCCTTGCAGGACGAATATCTCGCCTCACTGCGTGACAACAGCACGCGTGTGGCGATCTTCCTGGTCAACGGCATCAAGCTGGTCGGTCGCATCCAGTCTTTTGATACTTACGTGGTGATGCTGGAAAATTCCGGCACGCAGTTGGTGTTCAAGCACGCCATTTCCACCGTCATTCCGCAGGAAGGCGCGGCCGCCGAGGAACGTGCCCGCCAGACCCGCACTGGAGCCGAACACACGCCGCCGCCGCGGGTGCGGGTCGCCAGCATGAAATAACCGCCATCACGCGGGCCTTAGGGCTCGCGGCTTGTCACAAACCGGCGCATCCTTGCGCTCTACAATGCATCGAACAGGTGAGCGCCTGTCCGCGGGAGTCGTTTGCCTGCCGCCTTCAGGGAAAGGAACATGGAAATTCATCCCCTCGCCGGCAAGCCGGCGCCCGCCGCAACGCTGGTGGACCTGCCGCGCCTGATCACCGCCTATTACACCGGCACGCCCGACCCCGGAGTGGTGGAACAGCGCGTCTCCTTCGGTACTTCAGGCCATCGCGGCAGCGCGCTGGTGAATTCCTTCAACGAGGACCACATCCTCGCCATCACCCAGGCGATCTGCCTGTATCGACGCCGGCAGGGGATCGACGGCCCGCTATTCCTCGGCATCGACACGCATGCGCTTTCCACCCCGGCCTGCGCCACCGCGATGGAAGTGCTGGCGGCCAGCGGTGTGGAGGTGATGCTGGCGCAGAACGACGAATACACACCGACGCCGGTGATTTCGCACGCCATTCTCACCTACAACCGCGGGCGCAAAACCGGCCTGGCCGACGGCATCGTCGTCACGCCTTCACATAACCCGCCGAAAGACGGCGGCTTCAAATACAATCCGACCAACGGCGGCCCGGCCGATACGGCGGTCACCCGCTGGATCCAGGACAAGGCCAACGAACTGCTTGCTGCCAAGCTCGACGGCATCAGGCGCGTGCCGCTGGCGCAGGCGCTGCGCGCCGCCACCACGCACCGGCATGATTACGTCAGCGCTTACGTCGGCGATCTCGGCAGCGTGCTTGACATGGCGGCGATCGCTGGCTCCGGCCTGAAGCTGGGTGTCGACCCGCTGGGCGGCGCGGGCGTGCATTACTGGGGGCGCATCGCGGAGCAATACAAGCTCGACCTCGCGGTGGTGAATGAAGCGGTGGACCCGACCTTCCGCTTCATGACCCTCGACTGGGACGGGCAGATCCGCATGGACCCGTCTTCGCGCTATGCGATGCAAAGCCTGATCGCCCAGCGCGAGCGCTTCGACATCTGCTTCGCCTGCGATACCGACCACGATCGCCACGGCGTGGTCACCAGGACAGACGGCCTCCTGCCGACCAACCACTACCTGTCGGCAGCGATCTACTACCTGTTCCAGAACCGCCCGCAATGGTCGCCGAAGGCGGCGGTGGGCAAGACGGTGGTGAGCAGCCAGATCATGGACCGCATCGCCGCCAAGCTCGACCGCCGCCTGTACGAGGTGCCGGTGGGCTTCAAGTATTTCGCCGCGGGGCTGGAAGACGGGTCGCTTGGCTTCGGCTGCGAGGAAAGCGCCGGCGCCAGCTTTTCGCGCCTGGACGGCGGCGTGTGGACCACCGACAAGGACGGCATCACTGCCTGCCTCCTATCCGCCGAAATCGCCGCGCGCACAGGCACCGACCCGGGCGTGCTGTACAGGAAACTCGCCGACGAATTCGGCAACCCGGTGTTCGAGCGCGTCGATGCGCCCGCCACGCGCGCGCAAAAGGCCGCGCTGGAAAAACTCTCGCCGGAGCAGGTGAAGGCACCGACGCTCGCGGGCGACAAGATCACTTCCATCATCACGCGCGCGCCGGGCAACGATGCCGCCATCGGCGGCCTGCGCGTGATGAGCGAGCACGGCTGGTTCGCCGCCCGCCCTTCCGGCACTGAAGATATCTACAAGGTCTATGCCGAGAGTTTTCGCGGCAAGGAGCACTTGAGCCGGATCATGGAAGAGGCGCAGGCCATCGTCACCAGCGCGGCCGGCGCGTAATCGCGCGGCATCGTCACTAACGCGCCCGGCGCGGGATGCGCCGCCACGCATACGGCGAAAAAGAAAAACCCACCTCGGCAGCCGCCGCCGGACTCTTACAATACCGGCGGCGGACCAACCCGGCGCTGCGCCGGACGTCCGGAGTCCGCCCGGAGGAAGACAAAACCATGCATCCCTTGCGCGCGCCACGCGCGGCGATTCGCCGCGCCTTCACCCTTGCGGCAGCCCTTCTCGCCTGCCTGGCCGCGCTGCCGGCCGCGGCGCAACCCTACCCCGATCACCAGATCCGCATGATCGTACCCTTTCCGCCCGGCGGGCCGACGGACGCGATGGGCCGCTTGGTGGGCGAGCTGCTGTCGCAGCGCCTGGGGCAGACGGTGGTGGTGGAGAATCATGCGGGCGCCGGCGGCAGCATCGGCGCGGACCTCGTCGCCAAGGCCGCGCCGGACGGCTATACCCTGATGCTCACCAGCGCCGGCGTGGTCACGGTCAACCCAAGCATTTCCAAGGTGCCGTTCGACACCTTGCGCGATTTCGCGCCGGTGGTGCGCTCGGCCACCATCCCCAGCATCCTGGTGGTGCCGCCCACCCTCGCCGTGAAGACGGTGCCGGAACTGATCGCCCTGGCCAAGAGCAAGCCGGGGCAGCTCAATTACGGCACCGCGGGACCGGGCAGCGCCAGCCACCTGGCGATGGAGTCGTTCAACCGGGTCGCCGGCACCAAGATCACCCACGTGCCCTACAAGGGCGCCGCGCCGGCGGTGACCGATCTGCTCGGCGGCAACGTGCAGGTGATGCTGATCGGCATGTCGACCGTGATGCCCTTCGTGCGCGGCGGCCGGCTGACCGCACTGGCGGTTTCCACTCTCAAGCCTTCACCGCTGTTGCCTGGCGTGCCGACGATCGCCGCCACCTTGCCGGGCTTCGAGGTGAGCGACTGGTTCGGCCTGTTCGCGCCGGCGAAGACGCCATCGGCGATCGTCGACAAGCTCAATGCCACGGTCAACGCCGGCATGAAGGAGCCGGCGCTGCAGCCGCGCCTGACCAGCAACGCGTTCGATAACGTGCCGGCCAACACGCCGGCGCAATTCCGCGAATTCGTCGCCGGCGAAATCCAGCGCTGGTCCAAGGTGGTCAAGGAAGCAGGCATCGTCGCCAACTGAGCGGCTTCACATCTAGCCGGAATCTTCGCATGAGCCTCACCACCGAACTCGTCGCGCTGGTGCGCGACACCCTGTCCGCGCGCGTCGGGCAAGCTGAACTGGAAGCAGCGCGCAATTGCCTGGTCGACAGCCTCGCGGTCGCCTATGCCGCCTATGGCGAAGCGCCGATCGATACCCTGCGTGCGCTGCACGTTGCCGGCGCGCCGGGGGCCAGCACGCTGATCGGCTACGGCGAGCGCGCCAGGCCGGCGGACGCCGCACTGCTCAACGGCGCGATGATCAGCCTGCAGCTGTTCGACGATAACCAGGCGGAAATGCGCGGCCACCCTTCCGGCCCGTTGTTGCCCGCGGTGCTGGCCGCGGCCGAGCTCGAAGGCCGCAGCCTGCGCGAGGCGCTGGTCGCGTTTGTCGTCGGCTACGAGGTCGAGTGCCGCTTCGGCACCCTGATCAATCCCTCGCATTACGAGACCGGCTGGCATGCAACGGCCACGCAGGGCACGCTGGCCGCCACCACCGCGGCGGGGCTGCTGCTCGACCTCGATGCGGGCGCGATGGCGCACGCCTACGGCATCGCCGCCTCGATGGCGGGCGGCATGCGGCGCAACTTCGGCACCATGACCATGTCGCTGCACAGCGGCCTGGCGGCCTGCAACGGTGTGCGCGCGGCGCAGCTGGCGCAGCGCGGCTTCACCGCCGACCCGGAGATTTTCGACGGCCACATGGGCTTCGCCGAAGTGTTTTCGCGCGAATGGTCGGATCAACTGCTGGCGGACAACCTGAAGCGCTGGGGCGAGCCGTTTTTCATCGTCTCGCCCGGCGCCACCTTCAAGCTCTACCCCTGCGGCCGGCCGCCGTTGTTCGCGGTCGATTGCGTGACCGAGCTGCAGCGCAAGCACGGGGCGAAAGCGGGTGACTTGAAGAAAATCCGCTGCGAGGTGAGCTACATGTATCCGCGCACGCTGATCCATAGCCGGCCGCGCAACGGCTTGCAGGGCAAGACCTCGCTCGAGTATTGCGTTGCCGCCACTTTCCTCGACGGCCGGCCTACGCTGGCCTCGTTCACCGATACGGCGGTGGCGCGGCCGCAGATCGCCGCGCTGATCGACATGATCGAGGTACACGTTCCCGAACATCTGTCGGAAGCACGCCCCGAGGTACGCAAGGCGCCCTTCGAGCAACCTGTGACGGTGGAGATCGAGACCCGCGACGGCCGCATCTTGCGCGAGACCGTGGCGATCCACAAGGGTTCACCGCGCAACCCCGCCTCCGCCGCCGACCTGCGACAGAAGTTCGTCGATTGCGCGCAGGCGCATCTTGGGGCGGAGCGCGTGGCGCAACTGCTCGACTACGTGCGGCGCGACGATGCCGACGTGCGCGAAATGATGCGGCAGGCGAGCGTCGCCTGACTCAAACGGAGAATGAACGCCATGCCCCAGATCGTCGTCGAGGAAGATCGCGTCCTGCGCCTGATACAGGTGATCCTGGATCCCCAGGCCGGGCCGGAGCGGGTCGCGGCTTTCGCCGACTACAACGCCACCGACCTGCCGGATTTCCATGGCTGGCTGGCGCAGTTGCGCGACGAGCTTGGAGCCCTTTACCCCGCAAGCGTGCGCCTGGTCAACAGCCAGGAGGAACTGCTGCGCCACCTGCCGGAGAGTGACGCCGCGATCGTCGAAAGCTTCACCGTCGGCGAAGCGGAACTGGCACTCGCGCCCAGGCTCAAGCTGGTGCAGAAGTTCGGCACGGTAGCCGACAACGTTGACGCCGATGCCTGCGCGCGCCGCGGCGTGGCGTTTCGCACGCTCCGGCGGCGTACCAACATCGCGATGGGCGAGCACACCATGATGCTGGTGCTGGCGCTGGCCAAGCGATTGCCGCTGATCGACGGCCTGGTGACGACGCAGCGTCTCGCGGATGCGGGCCGCCCGTTCCGCCCCTATGACAGCCGTCACACCGCGAAGGCCAACTTCGGTCGTATCCCCGGCCTGCGCACGCTGCATGGCGCCACGCTCGGCCTGCTGGGTTTCGGCGAGATCGCGCGCGAAGTGGCATTGAAGGCGCGCGCCTTCGGCATGCGCGTGCTGTACCACAAGCGCAACCCGCTGACGCGCGCCGAGGAGGCACGGTTCGGCGTCGAGTATCGCGGCTTCGAAGCGCTGTTCGCGCAGTCCGAGTGGCTGAGCATTCACGTGCCGATGGGCGAGGACACACGCGGCCTGGTGAATGCGGCCGCCTTCGCGCACATGCAGCCCGGTGCCCAGTTGGTGAATACCTCGCGCGCGGAGATCGTCGATCACGATGCGCTGGTGGTTGCGTTGCGCGCGGGCACACTCTCCGGCGCCGCGCTGGATGTGCTCTACCAGGAGCCCGCCAACGAGGACGAAGTGCTGCTCTCGATGGATAACCTCATCCTCACGCCGCACCTGGGCGGCGCCTCACGCCTCAACGGCCTGAACGATGCGCGCGAGGCGCTGCTGGGCATCGCCGAACACCTGCGCCACACCTGAACGCCGCGTCTGCGGCCTCTTGGCCGGTCACTTTGCGTCCGCACTTCGGGTTAACCCTGAGTGGGTGCGCATCGCGCATCCGCTCCTGACCTGGTGACGTACACTTTTGCAGGCCAAATGCCCGTCAGGGAGTGGACCTGCGCGGGGCCTTTGTGAGAAGATGGTTAAAGTTGTGGCGAGATGAGTCAACAAAGCAAGCACATCCCCATAATTGCCAGACCAAAACAAACCAGGAGACAAACATGACGCAAGCCAATAAGCCGGCCAAGCCCGGTCGTCGCGACGTGCTGAAGACCGCTGCCGCGGTCGGCGCGCTGCAATTCCCCTTCATCAATTTCGCGCGTGCCGCGGATACCGTCAAGATTGGCCTGGATGATCCGCTGACCGGCACCTACGCGGCGGTCGGCAAGAATGAAATGATCGGCTGCCAGTTGGCGGTCGAGCAGATGAATGCCAAGGGCGGGATTCTTGGCCGCAAGGTTGAACTGCTGGTGGAAGACTCGACCAGCGGCGACGCCGGCACCGCCGTGCAAAAGGCGCGCAAGCTGATCGACCGCGACAAGGTCGACTTCCTGATCGGCAACGTCAACTCCGCCCTCACGCTGGCAATGGCCGGCGTGGCTTACGAAAAGCAGAAGCTGATGATCGTCTCTGGCGGCCACACCGACGCCGTCACCGGTTCTTCCTGCCACTGGAACGTGTTCCGCATCTGTAACACCACGCAGATGGAAGCCAACGCCGTCACCCCGGCGCTGATCAAGAACGCCGGCAAGAAGTGGTACTACATCACTCCTGACTATGCCTTCGGCCACACTCTACAAGCCGGGCTGGAAAAGGCCTGCGCGATCGCCGGCGGCAGCAAGCTGGGCGCCGACCTGACCCCGCTGGGCACCACCGACTTCTCCTCCTACCTGATCAAGGCGCAGGCCGCCAAGCCGGATGTGATCGTCTTCCTGACCCAGGGCGACGACATGATCAACGCGCTCAAGCAGGCAGTGCAGTTCGGCCTCGACAAGAAATTCCACCTGGCCGGCGGCCAGCAGGAGCTCGAAGCGCTCGAGGGCCTGCCGCCCGAAGCGCGCATCGGCACCTGGGTGTTCGAGTGGTACTGGAACCAGCCGAACGTGCCGCACGTGAAGGAATTCGTCGACGCGATCAAGAAAAAAACCGGCCGCGTGCCCACCGCGCGTACCTGGTTCGGCTTTGCCGCCGCCTGGAGCTGCGCGCTGGCCGCCAACAAGGCGAAGTCGCTCGACGCCGTCAAGATGGCCAAGGCCCTGCAGGACTTCCACCTGCCGCCCGAAGTCGCGCTGATGCCCGACGGCGCCTTCTTCCGCGCCGGCCAGAACCAGCTGATCCCCAACCTCTACGTGGGCAATGCCCAGGCCAAGGGCAGCGCCGAGGACGACCTGTTCAAGGTCACGCAAGTGGTCAAGGGCGTCGATGCCGCCGGCACTCTCGCCGAGACCGGCTGCAAGATGACCTGGCCGAGCTGATCGGCTTTTAGTTCCAACCGCAGGCAATGAAACCGTGCCGACGCTCTTACCAGCGTCGGCATCGTTTTATCAGGGGTACTAAACCGGTCAAAAGAGTCGTGGCAGTAGCCGGGCGCGCGCACCGGCCGGCGCATCACGCAAGGGGAAAGGATTCACACTGAATGACGCAGTTACTTTTGTTCAACGTATTTAACGGGCTGATCGTCGGCGCCTTTTACGCGCTAATGGCGCTCGGGCTCTCGCTGATCTTGAACTTGTCGGGGGTGATCAACTTCGCCCACGGCGGTTTCCTGGCGATCGGCGCCTATCTCGCCTACGCGCTCACGCCCTGGGTCGGCTTCTGGGGCGGCCTCTTGCTGGCGCCGTTCCTCACCGCGGCTATCGGCCTGCTGGTCGAGCGCGTGCTGATCCGGCGGCTTTACGGGCGCGATCCGCTATACAGCCTGCTGCTCACATTCGGCCTGGCCTATATATTGGAAGACGGCACACGTTACATTTGGGGCGCGCAAAGCCTGCCCTTCCCGATTCCCGGCTGGCTCACCACCCCGCTTTCCAGCACCCTCTTCTTCCTCACCGGTTATCGCCTGTTCATGGTGCTGCTGGTGGCGATCGCCGTCGGCGGTTTGTTCTACATTCTCAACCGCACGCGTCTGGGCATTCGCATCCGTGCCGGCACTTCCGATCTGGAAACCGTTTCGGTACTGGGCGTGAACGTGCGCATCCTGCGCAACCTCAACTTTGGCCTGGGTATTTACATGGCGGGCCTGGCCGGCGTACTGGCGGCCGGCATGCTGGGCTTGCAGCCGACCATCGGCACCTCCCTGATCATGCCGAGCTTCGTGGCCATCATCGTCGGCGGCCTCGGCAGCCTGACGGGCACCCTGCTCGGCGGCATCCTGATCGGCGTCGCCTCCGGTATCACCACTGTCTTCTTCCCCTCCGCCACCGAAGCCGTGATGTACGTGATGATGGGCCTGGTGCTCCTGGTTCGTCCGCGCGGCCTCCTGGGTGAGGAAGGGAGGACGCAATGAACAAGCAGAAAATGATTTCCGGCGCGGTGTTGTGGGCGCTCCTGCTCACCATGCCGTTCTGGATGAACGCCATTGGCGGCTATACCGAGCTCGGCACCCGCGTGATCGTGATGGGCCTGGCGGCAATGGCCCTCAACTTCCTGCTCGGCTTCACTGGCGTGCTTTCCTTCGGACACGCGGCCTACTTCGGCCTGGGCGCCTACGGCACGGCGATGACCATCAAGTATCTGGCGCAAAGCACGCCGCTCTCCATCGCCATGGGCGTGGTCACCGGCACGGTGGCCTCGATCATCATCGGCGCGATGATCCGCAAGCTGCGCGGCACCTACTTCGCCATGGTGACCATCGCCTTCGGCCAGGTGTTCTACTTCATCGCCTTCCGCTGGAACAATGTCACCGGCGGCGACGATGGCCTGACCGGCTGGGGGCGCCAGGCGTTGAACCTCGGCTTCACCTCGATCGACATCGTCGGCAACGACAAGATTTTCTACTACTTCTGCCTGGCGGTGTTCGCCGTCGCGGTGGCGCTGATGGCGCTCTTGCTGCGCTCGCCCTTCGGGCGCACGCTGATCGCCATCCGTGAAAACGAAAAGCGCGCGCGCTTTCTCGGCATTCCGGTGGAGCAGCACATCTTGATGGCCTTTGTCATCTCGTGCCTGTTCGCCAGCCTCGCCGGCTCGCTGTATGCGCTGCTCAACAACTTCACCGATCCGCGCGCGCTGCGCTGGGACATGTCGGGCAACTTCGTCATCATGGCGGTGCTGGGCGGCATGCGCTCTTTCTGGGGCCCTTTGATCGGCGCGGCGATTTTCGTTGTCTTGCAGGATTACGTCTCCAGCCATACGGAAAACTGGATGTCCATCATCGGCCTGTTCTTCGTCCTCATCGTGATGTTCTTCCCGCGCGGCGTGCTGGGCATCATCAAGAGAAAGGTCGCGCAATGAGCCTGCTCGAAGTCCGCAACGTCACCCGCCATTTCGGCAGCCTGATCGCCGTCGGCGGCGTCAGCCTCACGGTCAACCCGGGCGAGCTGCATGCCGTCATCGGCCCGAACGGCGCCGGCAAGACCACCTTCTTCAACCTGATCAGCGGCTTTTTCCCGCCTACGTCCGGCAGCATCATTTTCGACGGCAAGGACGTCACCCAGCTGACACCGCACAAGCGCGTCGCCATGGGCATGGCCCGCACTTTCCAGATCACCGAGATCTTTCCCGAGCTCTCGATCCGCGAAAACCTGCGCGTGCCGGTGGAAATTGCCGCCGGCCTGCGGATGACGCCATGGCTGCCGAAGTCCGCTACCAAAGCGCTGGAAGACCGCGTTTCCGAATTGCTGGAAATGGGCGGCCTCACCAGCAAGGCGGACCGCCTGGTGGGCGAGCTCTCGCATGGCGACCAGCGCGCCACCGAGATCATGATGTCGCTGGCCTTGAAGCCACGCCTGCTGTTGCTCGACGAGCCGACAGCCGGCATGGGCGACCAGGAGACTTACGACATCAGCCGCCTGATCCGCCGCCTGCATCGCGAACAGAAGCTGTCGATCGTGCTGATCGAGCACGACATGCGGGTGATCTTCAACCTGGCCCAGCACATCCTGGTGCTGGCCGAAGGGACGCTCCTGGCCGAGGGCACGCCCGATGAAATCGCCGCCGACGAAAAGGTACAGGCGGCCTACCTGGGGACTGCGGCATGAACGCGCTCGAAGCGGAAAACCTGCATACGTATTACGGCAAGAGCCACATCCTGCACGGTGTCACCATGGAAGTGCGCGAGGGCGAGATCGTCACGCTTCTCGGGCGCAACGGCGCCGGCAAGACCACCACCATGCGCAGTCTCGTCGGCCTGACACAAGCCCGCGAAGGCAAGGTACGCATGTTCGGCCAGGAGACCACCACCTGGCCCTCCTATCGCATCGCCGCCATGGGCATCGGCTCGGTGCCGGAAGGTCGGCGCATTTTCGCCAGCCTGACGGTGGAAGAAAATCTCAAAGTACCGCTGGAGCGTCCGGGCCCATGGACCATCCCGCGCATCTATGAGCTTTTCCCGCGCCTGGCCGAGCGCAAGATGAACAAGGGCCGCCAGCTTTCCGGCGGCGAGCAGGAGATGCTGGCGATTGCCCGCGCCCTCCTGCTCAATCCGCGCCTGCTGCTGCTGGACGAGCCTTCGCAAGGCCTGGCGCCGATCATCGTGCAGGAGGTGTTCCGCGTGATCGTCGCCATGCGCAAGGAAGGCATGTCGATCCTGCTGGTGGAGCAGAACGTGCGCGCGGCGGTGGAAATCGCCGACCGTGCCTACGTGCTGGACGACGGCAAGGTGGTGTACGAAGGCCCGGCCGCCGAGTTCGCCAAGGACGAGGAGCGCGTGCGCGCGCTGGCCGGCGCGAGCGCGGAGAAGTGGGACATGGAGGATCATCCCGCGTAAAGCGCTCCGCCGCAAAAACAAAAGCCCGCTTGCGCGGGCATTTGTTTTTTTCAAGGCACGGATGCCGCGGCTCAAGGGGCCGGGGCCGGCCTCTTTTGGGTCTCGAATTCGCCCAGGTAGTTGCTGTTGAGCGTGGGACTCATCAGTATCTCATTCATGCAGACGTGCGGCGGCAGGCCGGCGACATAGCGCGTAATGTCCGCCAGGTCCTGCGTCTTGAGCAGCGCCGCGCGCACCTCCGGGCTGGGCGGCTTGGCGCGCTTGTTGAGCAACGGCGTATCGATACCCGCGGGCGAGATCGTCGTCGCACGAATGCCGTGGATGCATTCCTCCATGTTGATCAGCTCGGTCAGCGCCAGCATCGCGCGCTTGGTGGAGGCATAGCCGGGGCCGCCGAAGTAGGAGGCGAAACGGCCGGTCCACGACGCGATGTTGACGATCACGCCGTCGTGCCGCTTGCGCATGCCCTGGAGCGCGGCCTGGCAGGTGTAGAACGTGCCGGAGAGGTTCACGTCCACGGTATTCTTCCAGTCTTCGATCGACAGGTCACGGAAGTGGCGCTTCGACGGATTGACGCCCGCCGAGTTGACCAGGATATCGACGTGGCCGAGACGGCTTTCGAGTGCATCGGCGGCATCGTAGACCGCCTGCGCCTGGGTGATGTCCAGCGGCAGCGCCTCCGCTTGCGCCGCGCTGCCTGACTGCGCGGCAGCCTCCTGCAACTGGCGGGGGTCGCGACCGGAGAGAACCACATACGCGCCGGCGCGCACCAGTTCCTGCGCAATCGCCAAACCCACCGCGCCATAAGCGCCGTGCACCCAGGCGACCTTTCCCGTCAATTCCGCACCTTTTTGTTTCATCACAACTCCAGTTAATCGCGAATGCGTTCTAGGGCGCCGCCTTGGCCGCAGGAATGGCTTCCTTCCAGTACGCCTCCCGCAACTCGCGCTTGAGCACCTTGCCCAGTGCGGAGCGCGGCAATTCCTTGCGCAATTCGACTGCGGAAAGCCGTTGCGTCTTGCCGACCTTTTCGTTGGTCCAGCGCAGCAGTTCGTCGGCGCCGGTGTTGCTGCCCGCTTTGGGCACCACCAGCGCCAGCGGCGTCTCGCCCCACTGCGCACTCGGAATGCCGATCACCGTCACCTCGGCGACGCCGGGGTGCGCGGCGATCACGGCCTCGAGATCGGCGGCATAGATATTGAAGCCGCCGGAGATGATCATGTCCTTCTTGCGATCGAGCAGGGTGAGAAACCCCTCTGCATCGAAACGCCCGATATCGCCGCTGCGATGAAACTTCGCGCCGGTTTCGTCAAACCAGTAGAACTCGCGCGTGGCCTCGGGCTTCTTGTAGTAGCCCGCCATCATGTAAGGCGAGCGGCCGACAATCTCGCCGGCCTCGCCTTGCTTAAGTATGTGGCCAGCGTCATCGATGATGCGGATGTCGTGGTTCGGCGCCGGCTTGCCGACGGTCCCCAGTTTGTCCGGATACCGGTCGGCATCGAGTACGCAGGAGACGCCGCCCTCGGTCATGCCGTAGATCTCGCGCAGCTTGCCCGGCCACTGCTGGCGGATGCGCGCCTTCAGGCCCGCGTCCAGCGGCGCGCCAGTACATTGCTTGAGCACGAAGGCCGAAAGATCGGTGCGCGAAAACTCCGGCGTGTCGAGGATGCGCTGGTACTGCACCGGCACCAGCATGGTATGCGTCACCCGGTAACGCTGGCAGAGTTGCAGATACACCGCCGCGTTGAACTTCGGCATCAGCACCGTGGCGCCGCCGGCGGCAAGCGCCGCCAGCATGGGCTGCAAGGTGGTGTTCGAATAGATCGGCGTGGATAGCAGCATCACGCTTTCCGGCCCGAGGCTGAAAATGCGCCGCGCCGCCTGCTGGTAGCGCATGCCGTGGCGATGCAGGATGCCCTTGGGCGTGCCGGTGGTGCCGGAACTGTAGATGAGGTTGAAGTCCTGCTCGGGCGTCAGCGTGACCGGCGGCAGCGCAGCCGGTGCGTTGGCAACCCAGTCGTCCCACGCCAGCCAGCCGGGCGCGGCGAAATCGATCGCCACCAGGTGTCCCGAAAATTCCTGCAGCAACGTCGCTTCGATCTCGCCAATCGCGGCATGCATGTCGGCGCTGGCGAGGAGCACCTTTGCGTCCGAATCGCGCAGCATCGACAACAGCGAAGCCGGGGTTGCGGAAGTGGCCAGCGGCACGCTGCAGGCGCCCGCCTCCACCACGCCGAAAAATGTGGCCAGCACTTCCAGGGACATGCTGGCAAGCAGCGCCACCTTGTCACCCTCATGCGCACCCATGGCGCGGCAGGCAGCGCCGATGCGCGAGACCTTATCGGCGAGCTCTTTCCAGGTGAGCGCCTGGTCGGCGCAGATGAATGCGGGGCTGTCGCCGAGGGCGCCCGCATGCTGCCGGATCAGCGCGGGAAAGGAAACGAACTGCGCCTCGGCGCCCACCGGCGGCGCCGCGGATGCTTCACTTGTCATAGACCACCATGAGGAATTCTGCGACGAGCGCCGGGCGCTCCTGGCCTTTCACCTCGACCACGCAGTCGGACGTGATGCGCATGCCGCCCTCGACCGGCTCGGCCGCCTTGATCGACTGCCGCAGGCGCACGCGCGAATTCACCGGCACGGGGCTGACGAAGCGCACGCGATTGGAGCCGTAGTTGAGCCCCTTGCCGCGCTCCTGGATGCGATAGACGCTGCGCACCAGGAAAGGAATCAGCGACAGCGTGAAAAAGCCGTGGGCGATAGTCTTGCCGCCGGGCATTTCATTTTTCGCGCGTTCGGTATCGACGTGAATCCAGTGATCGTCGCCAGTGAGCTGGGCGAAGGTATCGATTTGCGCCTGGGTGATTTCCAGCCAGTCGCTGACGCCGATTTCCTTGCCCACCCAGGCGGCCATGTCGGCGGGGCGGTTTACGAGAACCATGGGAATTTTGATGTGAAGTGGAAAGGCCTAACTCGGCCGCGCGTGCACGCGGCCCAGGGTGAACAAGGTCATGACGACATCGCCCGCCTGGTTGCGCACGTTGACGCAGGTGCGGATGGTGCCTTTGTCCGGCTGCTTTTCCGAGCGCGTAATTTCCACCACCTCGCGCTCGACCGTCAGGGTGTCACCGGGGCGCACCGGCTTGAGCCAGCGCAGGCCATCGATGCCCAGGCCCACCACCGGCGTCTTGCCGTAGCCGCCAGCCTGGATGAACAGGCGCATGGAAAGCGCGGCAATCTGCCAGCCGCTGGCGATCAGGCCGCCGAACAGCCCCTCTTTCGCGGCTGCCGGATCGGTGTGCATGGGCTGCGGGTCATTGGCCAGGCCGTAGGCAACGATCTCGGCCTCGCTGATCTGCGTGGGCGCGCTGAGCCAGCGCTCGCCCACCTTGAAGTCTTCGAGGTAGCGGACCGTGCCTGCAGCCTGCACCTCGTTTGCATTCGCGCTGTTCATGTTTGCGGGCGTTCATCCACCGGGTCTTCGGGCACTGCCGAAGACCCGGCATCTCTCAGTCTAGTCGAGCGAAATCTTCGCCGCGTCGACCACGCTCTTCCACTTGGCGGCTTCGCTGGTCATCAGCTTGCCCAAACCCTCGGGCCCGCTGTTCGCCGGCACCAGGGCAAATTGCGCCAGCTTGGCGCGCCCTTCGGGCGAATTGGTGAAGTGGTTGATCTCCTTGTTGAGCTTGTCGGCGACCGCCTTGGGCATGCCGGCCGGCCCCACGATGGCAAACCATACGGTCGCCTCCAGGTTGATGCCTTGTTCGATGGCGGTCGGCACATTCGGCAACCCCGGGAAACGGGTCTTGGAGGTGACTGCGAGCGCGTGCAGCTTGCCGGCCTGGATGTTGGCGATAAACGCCGTGACCGGCGCACCGCCAGCCTGGATCTGCCCACCGATGAGGTCCGTCATGATCGGCGCATCGCCTTTGTACGGCACCATTTGCAGGTTGGTGCCGGTGATCGACTTGAAGGACTCCATGGCCAGATGCCCGATGGTGCCGGTGCCGGGATTGCCCACCGCGTACTTGCCCGGATTGGCTTTTGCCAGCGCGACGAACTCCTTCAGCGTCTTGGCCTTCACTTCCGGGTTGACAGCGATCACCAGCGGGATTTCTCCCACCAGCGCGACCGGCGTGAGGTCCTTGGTCGCGTCGAACGGCATGTTCTTGTACAGCGACTTGTTGTTGGCCAGCGGGCCGGAAGTCGACAAACCGATGGTGTAGCCGTCAGGCGTGGCCTTGGCGACTGCATCGGTACCGATGTTGCCGGCGGCGCCGGCACGATTGTCGACGATGAACTGCTGGCCGAAGGCCGTGCTCAAGTGCTGCGCCACCTGGCGCGCGACGACGTCGGAACTGCCGCCGGCCGGGAAGGCGACGATCACGCGCACCGGCTTGCTGGGCCAGTCCGATTGCGCCGTCGCCGAAAGCGGAAGTGCCGCGAGCGGTGCGGCGGCGCAGACCAGTTTCAGAAAGTTGGACAGTTTCATTTGTCTCCTGACAATTCCTGTGATGAGGTTGGCTATTGGCTACTTGTCCAGGCCTTTTCGATGCAGCCATTTGGACAGCTGATCGGCCACGGCCTGGTTGTTGAGATCGGCGAAAGCAATGTGCGTGTTGCCGTGCAGGCCGGCATCCGTGAGCATGAAGACCTCGCAATCGCCGCCGTGGCGATTGACGATATCGCAAAACGTGTGCGCCGTCTTCACCGATGCAGCCCAGATCGGGCGGCCGACGTTCGTGTAGTCGCCGAACACCAGCTGGATCGGGAATCTGGTCAGCTTCATGAATTCGGCCAGCGGCACCGCGTTGGGGCCGAAGGGCGCGTCCGGCCTGGGCTGCGGCCCTTCGCCCTCAGGGAAGACAAAGCCCGGCGTCTCGTAGGCCACCAGGCCCTTCATGTTGCCGCCCGTCGCCTTCAGGGCGGAGAGCATCGCGCGCCAGCCGCCGGCGGAGTTGGTGAGGGCCACCACCGGGCCGATCTTGTCGATCGCCTGGCCACCCGCCTCCGCTTGCAACAGCGCGTTGGCGAGGGTATCGAATTCGTCGTAGCGGGCGCGCGTTGCCTGGTTCCAGGCTTCCGGATCGTTGGTCGGGAATTGCACGCCGGCGTTCCAGTTCGGATAAGTGGCGCCAAAACGCCACGCGGCGAAATTGCGCTGGTCGAAATATTCGGGTTTGTAATTGATCGGCTCGCAGCTCCAGTTGGCGCGGCCGACGCGCGGGCCGTCCCACAGGTATACCGGATAGCGCTTGCGCAGGAAAATGCTCTTGTAGCCCTCGCCGCCGTCCCAGCGATTCTCCCACACCTGGGTGCTGGAGCTGTGCCACATGATCAGGCCGACCTTGCGCCGCTTCGCCGGGATGAAGTATTCGACGTAGCCGTGGTCGCAGGAGAGCGTTTGGCTCGGATCGCTCGGGTTGCTGATGACCTTGCCGCCGACTTCGAAGCCACCGGTCGAGTCGAGGATGATCGGCGGTTTGGCCGCGGCACGCTCGCCTGCGGCAAATGCGACGGGGGTCATCCCGGCCATGCATCCCGAGAGGGCGAGTACCCACAGGCTTTGCCAAGCCCTGGAGTGCATCTTTCCGAACTTGATCATTTATCTCCTCCAACTATTACCCGGCTTCGGTGGATGCCGAGCATTGCACGGCCCATTCGGACCGTTCTTAGGATGCCGCGCGCCATTTCGAAATACAAGGAATTGTTCACAACTTTTCATACTGTGAAAAGCTGGATTTCCCCGTAAAACGGGGCAGCGTTCTCGCCATTCGGCGAGTGGAAAGCGGCTTGGGGTGGCCGCCCGGGCGGATGCTGCAACCGCGCAAAATTCATCTTACTTTTCATTCTGTGAAAAGTATAAAAAATCCGCTTGTCGATGAACTGCGCGGCGGCGCATCATTTACCCTGATGATTACCCAAGACCAGATCAAGGCAGTCTCGGCGCGGCTTTATGAGCAGTCGCTCAAGCGCGTGCCGCAGGACACCCAGGCGGTATTGCGCAAGGCGCGCGAGGCCGAGGGCAACGACACCGCGCGCAAGACCATCCAGATCATGCTGGAAAGCGCCGATGCCGCGCAGCAGCGCGAGCAGTTGGTGTGTTCGGATGTCGGCATCCCGGTGTATTCGGTGAAGCTCGGCACACGGGCGCAGGTGCAGGGCTCGATCCGCCAGGCCATTGTCGATGGCTTCGCCGACCTGGCGGCACGCATCGATCCGCCGATTCTCAAGATGGTGACCAATCCCCTCACCCATCAGCGCAGCTACGCCGGCAAGGACATGCCGATCATCACCTTCGACCTGGTCGACGACAGCGACGTGCTGGAGTTGATCTGTGCGCCCAAGGCGATGGGCAGCGGGCGCTGGGAAGCGCTGGATACCTTTGTCTTCCCGTCGCTTGAAACCATCGAGACCTATGTGCTGGATACGGTGATCAAGGCCGGCTCGCAGCCCTGCCCGCCTATTGTGGTGGGCGTGGGCATCGGCGGCACCTTCGATTACGCGGCGCGCATGGCCAAGCAGCAGGTGCTGCGCCCGGTCGGCCAGGCGAACCCCGAGCCGACTCTCGCCGCGATGGAGGAGCGCCTGCTCAAGGCGATCAATTCCCTCGGCTTCGGCCCGATGGGCACCGGCGGCAACGCCACGGCGATGGCGGTGCACATCGATTACGCCGCCAGCCACGGCTTCGTCCCCATCGCGGTGGCATTGAATTGCTGGATCAACCGCCGCGCCGGCGCGCGCATGAAGAGCGACAGCGACGTGGAGTGGTTCGAATGAGCGGCCGCACGCACGAACTACAGTTACCGTTAGCCGACGAGCAGGTGAAGGAACTCGCGGTCGGCGACATGGTGTTGCTGAGCGGTGAAATCACGGTGAGCATCGGCCTGCCGACGCACCAGCGCATGGTGCAGTCGATCAACGACGGCGTGCCGCTGCCGGTGGATTTGCGCGGCGGTGCGTTTTTCCACCTGAGCACCTATCTCAAGGAAGTGCCCGGTGCGCTGCCGCAGCCGCTGTACATGAACCCTAGCACCAGCACGCGCTACAACGCCTACATGCCGACCCTGATCCGTTCCCTGGGACTGAAGCTGGTGGGCGGCAAGGGCGGGCTGGACGCGGCGAGCGTGGCTGCCATGCGCGAAGCCGGCTGCGCCTATTTGTCTTTCTTGGGCGGCGGCTGCACGCTGCTGGCGCAATCGATCGAGAGCTGCGTTGCCAGCAACTGGAATGAATACATTTCGCAGTTCCGCCTGGTCACGCTCAAGGTGCGCACGCTCGGCCCCGCCACCGTCGGCATCGACGCGCACGGCAACAGCGTCTATGAAAGCCTGCGCGGCCAGGCGCTGGAGCGCCGCGCACAGATCCTGAATGAACTCAATCACCAGCGGCGCATGGCCGCCGGAACTGCTCCCGGCTAACCTGTTCCGCCCTTCTTGCCACACTCATCGCCTTGAATCATGACTGACTCCACCCGCCCGTTGCTGTTCGATTCCCACGCCCACTTGGTTGCCGACGACCAGACCCGCTACCCGCGCGATCCAATGAAGCGCGCGGCCGATGCCCCCTACCGTCCGCCGGGCGTGATCGGCATTCCCGGCGGTCACCACGGCCCCAACCCGATCCACGAGGTGCCGGACGCCTCGCGCGTCCTGCAATGGATGAAGGAAGAAAACGTCGATGGCATCGTCGCGGTGCAAAAGCGCATGATCTACCGCTACGACAACAGCTACATCCTCGACTCGTCCGACCAATACCCTGACCTGTTCAGCGCGGTGGTCATCCTCAACGCCGAAGACGACGCTACCCCCGCCCTGGTGCAGCGCTACGTGCACGACCATGGCCTGGCCGGCGTGCGCCTGTTCGGCGGCCGCAAGCCCGACGGCAGCATGCCCTGGCTCAACTCGCCACAGGCGCTGAAGACCTGGGAAGTGTGCAACGAGAACGGCCTGGTGATGGACCTGGAAGTGCTCTCCGTGGGCGGCGGCGGCCCCTCGATCCCGGCGATCATCGAACTGGCGCGCCGCTATTCCAACGTGCGCGTGGTGCTCGACCACCTGCTGGAACCGGAGATGGACGAAGGCCACCATTTCGGTATGGACGAGCGCTACGAAACCCTGGCACACGAGAAGAACATCTCCTTCAAGTTCACCTCGATCAACCTGGACATCTGCCGCGAAGCCGGCATCCCGGCCAACAAGGTGCTGCGCCGCGCCGTTGACCTCTTCGGCGCCGACCACGTGATGTGGGGCTCCGACATCGGCACCTCCTCCGGCAGCTACAAAGACATGGTGCAGCGCTTCCTTGCCTCCGCTGTCGACCTCACGGAAGAGGAAAAGCGCGGCGTGTTCCGCGACACCGGCCGCCGCGTGTTCATCAAGGGCGGCGCCAGCCCCACGAAGAAATGACGGTCATGGCGCACACCTACACCACGCTTTCCGCCACTGACATGGCGACCGAGACGGCCTATCGCCTGCTGTGCGGCGCGGTGGTGCCGCGCCCGATCGCCTGGATCACCACCATCGGCGCCGACGGCGTGGTCAACGCGGCGCCTTTCAGCTCCTTCAATTACGTGGCCCACAGCCCGCCGATGCTGGCAGTGAACATCGGCCGGCGCGCCGGCAAGCTCAAGGACACGGCGCGCAACATTGAAGAAAGCCGCGAGTTCGTGGTCAACAGCGCGACCTTGCACAACATGGAAATGATGCACCAGACCTCCGCCGAGTTCGGTCCGGACGAAAGCGAAGTGGAGCACCTGGGCATCGAGCTGTTGCCGAGCCAGCATGTGAAGCCGCCGCGCATCGCGCTTTCGCCGATCCAGATGGAATGCAAGCTGGAGCACGTGCTGCGCCTGGGCGAACTCAACACCCTGTACATCGGCGCCGTGCAGGCCTTTCACCTGTCGAGCGAGGTCTACGACGGCCGCAACATCGACAGCGGCAAGCTGCAGCCGATCGCCCGTCTCGGCGGGCCTTACTACGCCGCGCTGGGCGAAATCTTCACCCGCCCGGTCCTGCAAACCCCGCCCGTCGGGCGCAACGCCGCCAATTCCTGATGCCATGAGCACGAAGACCCTGCAAAAGCAGCCCACGCGTTACCAGATGGGCACGTTCGTCAAGACCAACTCACCGCACGTGATCGAGATCCTCGGCACCACCGGCCTCGATTTCGCCGTGCTCGATGCCGAGCACGCGCCGCTGGACCGCGCCGGGCTGGACCTGATGATGATGGCGGGCAAGGCGGCCGGCCTGCCGCTCCTGGTGCGTATCCCCGACAAGAGCGTGGCCGCCATCCAGTCTGTGCTCGACATGGGTGCCGCGGGTCTCGTGGTGCCGCACGTGGACACGGCGGCGGATGCGCAGGCGGTGGTCGCGCACGCGCGCTTTCGCGGCGGCGACCGCGGCTTTTCCAGCTCGCCGCGCTTCGCCGGCTACGGCTCGCTCGGCATGAAGGCCGCCATCGCCCACGGCGATACCGCGCTCATCATGTGCCAGATCGAAAGCCCGGAAGCGGTCGAGAACGCGGCGGCGATCGCCGCTACGCCGGGCGTGGACGGCTTGTTCATCGGCCGCGCCGACCTGGCGCTCGCCATGGGCCTGGAAGATTCCAAGCACGCCTCGGTCTCGGTAGCTGCCGATCGCAGCATCGCCGCTGCATTGGCGGCGGGCAAGCTGGCGGGCGTGTTCACCGGCAGCCATGAGGAACGTGACCGCTATGCGAAGGCGGGCGTCAACTGGTTCGTCTACGGGTCCGATCAATCCTTGTTGAAGCAGGGTGCGCAGTCGATTGCGCATCCCGAGGCCTAAGGCCTCTTCCCCAAAATCCTACCGGGCC
The DNA here is from genome assembly GCA_036498945.1 of Burkholderiales bacterium. Classification (GTDB taxonomy): domain Bacteria; phylum Pseudomonadota; class Gammaproteobacteria; order Burkholderiales; family JAEUOS01; genus JAQGMJ01. The sequence continues at coordinate 23,256 of DASYEQ010000006.1, forward strand.
AGACATCATGAGCAACGCCACCGCCGCCACCTACTCCCGCCACCACGCCCATCCGCCGCAACAGACCGCGCCCGCGGCGCGCACCTGGATCACGCGCGGGGCGAATTTCGTCGTCTGCGTCTCGGATGTCGAGCCCGGCGCCGTTCTCGCGCGCGAAAACCAGAGCGACGAATCCGCGATCTTTTTCGCCACGGCTTCGGGCACCGTCGAAGCCGGCAAGGAGTCGCTCGATGCCACCGCCGAAACGCTGGTCATCGTCCCGCCCGGCGCCAGCCGCATTACCGCCAAGACCGCCGGCCGCCTGGTGCGCGTGTTCTCGACCCAGGCTGCAGACCTGGCCGCGCAGGCCGACAACGCCGCCATCTACGCCAATGGCGCGCCGGAAGTGGCGCCCCTCACGCCCTGGCCTGATCCTCCGGGAGGCTTCAAGCTGCGCAGCTACGCAGTGAACGACTACACAAAGCCTGACAGCAACATGCGGATCTTCCGCAGCACCAACCTGATGATCAACGTGATGACGCGCCGCATGGTGGCGCGCGACGTGAAGAAGCTCAGCCCGCATTCGCACGTCGATTTCGAGCAGGGCTCCCTCGCCTTGCAAGGTGACTGGATGCATCACATGCGCCACCCGTGGACGCCGGACATGAACCAGTGGAAGGACGATGAACACGTCGAGATGGGCAGCCCTTCCCTGCTGGTGATTCCGCCGAAGGTGATTCACACCAGCCGCAACCTGAACGACGGCGGCGCCTGGCTGCTCGACATCTTCGCGCCGCCGCGCGTGGATTTTTCCAACAAGGGGATGGTCTGCAACGCCGACGAATACCCAATGCCGCCGGCCGCCGCGAAATAAGCAGCCCGCTCTCAAGAAGAATCCCGCAACGAAGCTAGCGCTTCTTGCGGGATGTTTTTTTGGATGCCGGCGCGGGCGCCGCAGCCTGCTTGTTGCCGGCTTGCGCCAGGCCGGCCAGGCGCAGTTCGATCTTGTCGGAGGCGACGCGCAACACCGGATAAAACGCTTTCTCCGCATCCTTCGGTGCAATCGCCGAAGAAAACCACGTCAGGCCCAGCGAGGCAACGACGTGCCCATGCTCGAAGATCGGCACCGCCAAGGTGTTGGAAACCGGCCGAACCGCCGGATTGCGCATCGAATAGCCGCGCTGCCGCGTTTCCTGCAACATCGACTTCACGGCAGGGCGCGATCCGGCTGCCTGGTCTTCCGGATCGCCGGAGCGCTTGAGCAGGTCGAGGATGATGTCCTGCTCATCTTCCGGGCAGAACGCCAGGTAGGCGCGCCCCAATGCCCGGCTCACCAGCGACAGTCGCATGTTGAGGCTGGAGTGCAATAGGGACAGCGGCGACTGCGCAATGGTGCTGTAGCGCACCACCACCGCATCGGTATCAAACACCGCCACCGCCACCGGCCACTTGAGTTGCGCGGTCAGCGCATCGGCGATCGGCGCGGCCGCTTCGATCACGCGCGGCTCGCTGTGATAGCCGCTGGAAAGCGAATGCACGACCGAGGTGAGGTAGTAGGCGCCGCTTTGCGGGGCATGCGTCACCAGGCCCTTGGCCACAAAGGTTTGCAACAAGCGCACCAGCGTCGGCTTGGGCAGGTCGGTCTGCTTGTGCAACAGGTCCAGCGTCGAGATCGGCTGCCGGTTCAGGCACTGCAGCACGTCGATGGCGCGCTCGACCGCGCGAACCGGGGGAAACGAGGCCATGGCGCGGGACGCGGTCAGCCGGGCATCAGGCCCAGTTGCCGCGCGCGGCGGCGGGCCAGCGCAAAGACGGTAGCGCAGGCGGGCGCCGCCACTTCCACGCCCGCCGCCAGTTCCAGCAGCGTACCGAGAATGGCGTCCAGTTCCACCGCGCGCCGGGCTTCCAGGTCCTGCAGCATGGAGGTCTTGATGTGGCCGAGCTTGCGCGACACGGCGATGCGGTCGGGCACGCTGATGTCGATGGCAAGCCCCAGCGCGCGACCGACCTGCAAAACCTCGCCCATCATGCTGCTGATGACGCCATGCACCGCCGGATCGTCGATCATGTCGTCGGTGGCCGATTCCGTCAGCAGGCTCAGGGGATTGAAGCAGGCATTGCCGAGCAGCTTGCGCCAGACCTCGGCGCGGATGTCAGTGCTGGCTTCGGCTTCAAAACCCGCTGTGCGCAGGAAATCCACCCAGGTTTCCAGGCGTGCCGAAGGCTTGGCCGCCAGTATTTCGCCGAATACCACCCGGCTGCCCGAATGCAGCCGGGTCACGCCCGGCTCGGGCGTCGAACATGCAGGGTAGACCACCGCGCCCAGCACGCGCTCCGCCGGCAAGACAGCTTCGATCAAGCCTTGCGGGTCCGCGCTCATCAGGCGCCTGGAATATTTTCCGTTGCCCGAGGTGAACCACCAAGGCACACCGTTGAGCGCCGGAACGATCAGGGTCTCCGGCCCCAGCAGGGGTTTCACGAGCTGGGCGGCCGCTTCCACGGCCTGCGACTTCACCGCCAGAATCACCACGTCCTGCGGGCCCAGCGTGGCCGGATCATCCTCCGCCCATACGGGAGACGCGATACGCTCACCGCCGGCTTCAAGCACCCAGCCCTTGCTGCGCAGCGCCTGCAGCGTGGCGCCGCGCGCCACCACCGATACCCGCGCATGGCCTTGCGCCAGTTTCGCGCCGAAAAAACCGCCAATGGCGCCCGCGCCGATCACGCACACCTTGAGGCCGGAAACCGAATCTTTGCTCATCAAATTACGCCGCTCAATACATCATCGAAGAATGATGCAGTGTACCGCAGCCATCCGCGAAAACGGTGCATCCGGAATTCGATTTGCGCGCCGCCCGCAGGCCCGCATGATCCGCCGCGGCGCCGCCGCAGCCGGCCGATTCAGGGCAACTGGTTCGACCGCGTCCAGTAGATGCCGGCGCGGCTCACCGAGTCGACGAAGCTGTCGTAGCTCACCGGCTTCACCAGATAGCTGTTGGCCGACAGCCGATGACTCTCCAGCACATCGCGATGCTCGCCCGAGGAGGTCAGTACGACCACCGGCACCGTGCGCGTCTCTTCCGAACTCTTGAGTCGCGCCAGCACTTCGAAACCATTCACCCTGGGCATCTTCAAGTCGAGCAGCACCACCTTCGGATAGCCCGCGGCACGACCGCTGAAAGCGCCCGTTGCGGCGATGTACTCCAGCGCCTGCTCGCCATCCTTCACCCACAGGACACCGGAGTCGATCCCGCCCTTTTTCAGCGCACGCAATGTCATCTCGGCATCGCGTGGATTGTCCTCGACCAGTAATACTTCAAGGCTCGTGATCACGTCGGTTTCCAGCCGGTAGGGAAAAACAGAAAGTTGCGCCTTCGTTGACGATGCTGTCGGCCCATATTCGCCCATCGTGGCGCGTCACCACCTTTTGCGCGATCGCAAGGCCAACGCCAGTGCCCGGGAACTCGTCGTCGGTGTGCAGGCGCTGGAACACGCCGAACAGCTTGTCTTTGTAGGCGGCATCGAAGCCGACGCCGTTGTCCTGGATGCGGAAGACGTGCATGCCGTCCTTCGATTCACCGCTGATCACGATGCGCGGATGCTCGCACCTGGCGCTGTACTTGAGCGCATTGCCGATCAGGTTCTCCCACACCTGCCGCAGCAGCATCGGGTCGCCATGGACCTTGGGCAGCGGCGTGCGCTCGATCGTGATCTTGCCGAAATCGTATTCGCGCCCGCACACCGCCAAAACGTTGTCGACGATCTCGTCGGTGTCGATCTCGGCCGGCGACATCGCCAGGCGGCCGGTGCGCGAATACCGCAGCAGGCCGTCGACCAGGCCGCCCATGCGCAACGCCTCGTCGCGCACCACGCCGAGGATGCGCCCACCTTCTTCGTCGAACTTGTCGGCGTAATCCTCCTCCAGCATGCGCGCATAGCCGTCGATCGCGCGCAATGGCGAGCGCAGGTCGTGCGAAACCGAATAGGAAAAGGCTTCGAGTTCGCGATTGGCCTCACCCAGGTTCTTGTAAGCCTCCGCCAGGCGCGCGAACAGCACGCCGTTCTCCAGCAGCAGCACGAACAGTACGAAACTGCCGGCCGCCAGCCCGTAGACACGGCCGGCATACCAGCCGAAATCGAAACGTCCCGAGTTGAGCACCGCCGCCAGCGCGATCTCGAATATCCAGACGCACATCACCACAGACAGCCAAAGGTCGAGCACGCTGAAGGGCCGGCGGCGCCAGAGAAACGGCATTGCGGCGACGCAAAGCACCCAGGAGAAGGAGGCGACGAAAACCTTGTCGCCCAGATCGCGGTCGCCGCTCATGATCGGCGGCAGCAGATCGTGCCCGGCCGTCGTCAGCAGCACAATGCCCGCGGCAAGCGCCACGGTCGCCGCGATCGACCAGATCATCGCCCGCCGGGTAGCGCCCCGGGAGCCGCTGGACTCGCGGTCGCGCAACAAGGCATAGGCGATGACGGCGAGGGGAAACAGGCCGTGCCAGATGAAGTACAGCCACGCGGTGGTCTGCGGCCCCGCATGCAACAGCCCGGCCGGGGCAAACAAGCCAGGAAAGGACAAGGCGTGGGCAATCGCCATCAGCGCGCAAAACAGGTAGCCGCATGCCAGCACCAGGAGACTCGTGGTGCGCATCACCGAGTACTGGCCGAACAGCACTGCCGCCGTGATCAGGTCGTTGATCACCAGGATCGCCTGATAGGTGGGCAGGAAAGCCCAGACCTGCGCCATCGGCTGTTTTGCAAACGGCGCCGCCAGCGCAAAGGCGAGCACCGACAGCAACACGACGCCAAGCGCGAGCCGGCGATCCTTCACACGCGCGGGCGCGGTAGACAGGAAGATATCGGCGTGGGACAGCCGGACGGCTTTCGGCGCCGACGGTAGATCGGAGATGATTGCGCTCACCGCGATCCTCGAGGAAGCCGGGCCCGTCTCCTGCCGGCGTCGGCGGGCTGCTTCAAACGCCTTCTCCCGCTCCGCTCGCCGGCAACCGCCGCCCCTCGGTCAGGAGTTTGGTCGCATCGGCGGCAGGCAACGGCCGCGACAGGTAATAACCCTGGATTTCATCGCAGCCGTGCGCACGCAGGAAATCGAGCTGGGCGGCGGACTCCACGCCCTCCGCGATGACCTTGAGCTCGAGGCTGTGCGCCAGGCTGATGACCGCGAGCGCAATGGCGGCGTCATCCGGGTTGTCGCTGATGTCGCGCACGAACGCCTGGTCGATTTTCAGCGCATCCAGCGAAAAGCGCTTCAGGTACGCCAGGCTTGAATAGCCGGTGCCGAAGTCATCGACCGAAAGCTTGAACCCCGAATCGCGCAGCTTGTGCAGCGACAAGGCGGCCTTCTCCGGGTCATTCATCAGGAGCGATTCGGTGATTTCGAACTGGATCAGCGCCGGCTCGACGGCGGCTTCGGAGACGATCCTGGGGATCAGTTCTTCGAGCCCCTGCTCGTGGAACTGACGCGCCGACAGGTTGATCGCCACGGGCGCAGGCGGCAAGCCGAGTGTCTTCCATTCGAGCACTTGGCGGCAGGCCTCGCGCACGGTCCATTCCCCGACCGCGACGATCATCCCGGTTTCTTCGAGAATGGGGATGAACTCGGCCGGAGACACCAGGCCGCGCTCCGGGTGCTGCCAGCGCAGCAGCGCTTCGAATCCGCAGATGTTCCCTTCGGGCAGGCTCGCCTTGGGCTGGTAGTAAAGCCGGAACTCCTGCCGCGGCAACGCGTGGCGCAGCGCGTTGGCCACCTGGATGTACTTGATGTTGCGTTCGTTCATCTCCGGCGTGAAGAACTGGTAGCTGTTGCGCCCCCCCTCCTTGGCGCGGTGCATGGCGGTATCGGCGTTGGCCAGCAGCACATCTTCGCCGTCGCCGTCGGACGGATAGATCGTGATGCCGATGCTCGCCGTGATGAAAAGGTCGTGTCCGTCGATGCGGAAAGGCGTGGCGATGGCGGCAAGTATCTTCTGCGCGATGACGCCGGCGTCGCTCGGCTGCGGCAGGTCGGAGAGGATGGCCGCGAACTCGTCGCCGCCGAAACAGCCAACCGTGTCGCCGGCGCGCACACACGTCGTCAGGCGCACGCCGACTTCTTTCAGCAGGCGGTCACCCATTCCCTGGCCGTGCGCGTCGTTGATCTGCTTGAAGCGGTCGAGGTCGACGTATAGCACCGCGACCGGCCACTCGTTGCGGCGCGCCTGGATCAGGCTCTGGCTCAGGCGGTCGCGGAACAGCTGGCGGTTCGGCAGGCCGGTCAGGATGTCGAACTGCGTCAGGTAGGCCAGCCGCCCTTCGGCCTCCTGCAACGGCGTGGCGTCCGCCTTCGCCCCGATCATGCGCAGCGCCCTGCCGCCATCGTCGCGGGCAACATGCGCGCGGTCGTAGACGAACGCATAGCCGCCGTCGCGCCGCCGGAAGCGGTAATTCTCGTTCCAATAGTGGTCGCTCGACTGCAGGAAGCGATTCAGCGAACCCAACACCCGCTCGCGATCATCCGGATGGATCAGTTCGTACCATCCTTTCACACCGGGGATGACCTCGTCGGCGCCGTAGTTGAACGCCTGCGACAGGTTTTCGTTCCACCAGAACGTCCCGCGGTCCAGGTCCCAGTCCCAGATCACGTCCTTGGTGGCATGAACCGCCAGGTTGAAGCGCTCATGCGTCAGCCGCAGTTCCTCTTCCTGCGCCAGGCGCTTGCGGATGTCGCGCGATACCGTCACCACAACGTGGCTCTCGCCCGAGCGGATCGCGCAGCGGGTCGATTCGAACGGCAGCCTGTTGCCGTTCTTGCAGCGGAAATGGGAGCGTATGCCGAAGGTGGAATCTCCCGACTGCAGGGCGATAACCTCGTCGTAGCTGCTTTCGAGCTCCGCGCGGCCGATGGGCAGGATGTCGGCCGGACCCATGGTCAGCATCTCGCCGCGCGAATAGCCGAGCAATTCGCAGATCGTGCGGTTGACGTCTACATAGCGCATGGTGCTGCGGTCGATCAGGGCCACCATGTCGATGGAAGTATCCATCGCCGCCCGGAAACGCTGCTGTTCCTCCTCCATCAGCATGCGCCGGGTGACGTGGCCGACCTGGCTGGTGACGACGCCCATGGTTTGCGCCATGCCCTCGTCGGGTTCGATCGCCTGCTGGCTGCTGAGCGACAGCACGCCGATTACCTTGTCGTCGGCGTGCACCGGAACGGCGAAGGTGGAGCGCATGCCGAGGTCCGGCATCAGCGCCTCGCGCGCCTCTTCCCGGCTCTGTTCGGCGCCGGCCAGCCATTTGCTCTCGCCGGATTGCAGCACCCGTCCCGGCAGGCCGAATCCCGGCGCCAGTTCGACGTCGCGCGAGACTTCGAGAAAGCGCTTGGCCACCGGATCGTCGATGCTCCAGCCTTCCCGGAAACGCAGCACCCCGGCCGCCTCGTCGAACAGGAAGAACCGCCCGCACTCCCAGCCGCTCATCTCGCAGATGGTGCGCAGCGACGCCCGCAGCATCGTGGTCAAGCCGTCGGCATAGGTGAGTTCGCGGGAGATCGCGTGCTCCAGGGCGCGCAGTGCCTCAATGTGCTTTTGCTCGTTGCGCGTCTTGACGTCGGCGATCGCGCGTTCCACCGCCGAGGGCAGGCGGATCAGGTTACCCTTGAGTACGTAGTCCGCCGCGCCGTTCTTCAGCGCGCGGATGGCGTATTCCTCGCCGATGGTGCCGGACAGGAAGATGAAAGGGACGTCCGGGCATAGCTGCCAGGCCAGCGCCAGCGCCGACATGCCGTCGAAGCGCGGCATGGTGAAATCGGAAAGGATGAGGTCCGGCTTCTTCGCATGCAAGGCACTGCGGAAGTCGCCTGAAGTATCGACCCGCCTGATGGTGCAGTTAACCCCGGCACGCTTCAATTCACGCGTGGTGAGTTCGGCATCCGCCTTGGAGTCCTCCACCATCAAGATCGAAATCTGATCGTGCATATCCCGCTCCCCCCGCGTGCCGTGCGAGGTGCTGTGAGAAGCCGCGGCAAAAAAAGCGGCTTCTCAGGCCGAATCAAAGGCTCGGATTCACCGCTCTCGGCGGCTTCGAGCCATTCGTGCACATCGCGGCGCGCCGAATACAACTTCTCCGGCAGCGATCATTTGGAGCCTTGCAAGGCGACGCGCCTAAGTGCTTGGCCAGAAGAGTGGTTGACCCGCCGGCCTTCACGCAACCGATTGCGAAGGCACACGCCGAAAGCTGAGTGCACGAACCGCTTACGCGTTGCATCTCTTGTTTTCGGAACCGAGATCTAAGCCCAACCCTGATGGCGTCACACCTTATTGTGTGAAATCATTCTAGCGTGTGCATCGTCTGATCGGCAACACATCATTGAGACTGAAATGCATGCGATCGGCGAAAGATTAACAGCAAGTTAATAATGCCGAAATTACGTATAAAACACCTCGAACGCGATTGTATTTTTTGCCGATTGACGCGCGGGAAATACTGGCCATGGCTGCGGTCTATGCGGCGGGCATGCTCGCATGCGCGGGCACGCATCTCGCACAGGGAGTCGCTGCCCGTTCAGCCAGATGCGCGAAGCCTGGAATGGTGCGTGAAGACACACGCACCGCTGGATTTGACAGTGCCCCACCTGTCAAAAGTATCAGGCCGCGAAATCACTTAAGCGCATCCCACATTTCCAGTAGAAAAAAGCCCGGCACTGCGCGATGCCGGGTGGCGGCTTCGCTGCTTGCCTCGATAGGACGTTGGACGTTGACGAACGCAGCCAAAGGCTCGCCCATATAAGCGCCTGCGACGTTGGCCGCAACGAAATAGCGCTGGTCGGTCAGGTTGTGGATGTTGAGGTCGACGCCCCAGCGCTTGTTCTCATATCCGACTGCCGCGTTGAAGATGGTGTAGGCCGGCGTCGAGTTGCCGTTGGTAAGGTCGCTGTAGGTTTTGCTCAGGTAGTTCACCCCGGCGCCCACGTGAAAGCCGGTCACACCACCGATGGAAAAGCGATAGGTGGTCCACAGGTTGGCCACGGCGTACGGCGCGCCTTGCGGATGATGGCCCACGGAGGTGATGCCCTGCGGGTTGTCGGTGATAGAGGCGTTCTGCACGGTAGCGTTGGCGATCAGGTGCCAATTCTGCGTCACGGTGGCATCGAGTGCCACTTCTCCGCCTTTGGTCTTCTGGCTGTCGAAGACAATCGTCGGCACGCCAGCGATGGTGGCGAGCGCCGCCACGTTATCGCGCTTGACGTCGAACACGGCGGTGTTCACCACATACTGGCCGTCCAGGAAAGAGAACTTGATGCCGGCTTCGTATTGCAGCGCCGATTCAGGCGCGCCGACGCCGTTCTGCGTGTTCTCGCTGTTGAAGTTCGACAGGTAGCTGCGCGACACGCCAGCGTAGGGTGACAGCCACGGCAACACCTTGTACAGCGCGCCCACGTTCCAGGAGAACGGCGAGTCGTCGCGGGCGTTGGTCACGCCGGCGAGCAGCGGCCGGTTCTGGGTGTCGAATCGGCCCGGCACAGTGAGGTTCGGCGTGAGCTCGGTGTGCCACCAGCCCTTGCGCACGCCGGCACGCACCTTCAGCTTGTCGGTCACATCCACCTGGTCGGTGGCGTAAACGCTCTAATAGTCAGCCTTCAAGTGGTCGTCCTCGCAGGAGTGGGTCGCGTCGCAAAGGAAAGTCACATAGGAGAAGCGGCTGTTGATGGTAACGTTGTCGTTCACCTTACACGCGTCGGTCAGCGTCGGGCGCACATAAGTACCGTCGGCGCTGGCGAAGGGCGTGGAATATTTCGCCTGGTCGGAAACGCCGGTGATCGGCGTGCCACGGTAGTAGACCAGGCCGTAGGAATCCGGTGTCTCGTGGATGTTGCGGGCATCGAGCGAGAAGTTGATCGCGTGGCTGCCGATCTTCCACTCGAGTTCCGGGCGGATCTCGCGGTCGCGGCTGCCGAGGTCGCGAAAGCCGTTGGAGCGCGAATACAGCGCGTCGATGCGATAGTTGAGGCCGTCGATGCCGGTGGGGCCGGTGACGTAGTCATTGGTCGAGAGGGTTACCGAACGAGCCCCAGGTGACGCCGGCGCCATAGTGGAAGCTGGATGACGGCTGGTAGTGCACGATGTTGATGGTGCCGCCGGGCGGGCCGCTGCCGAACAGCGCGGAACCCGGTCCTTCGAGCACTTCGATGCGCTGCACGCCGTTGAGCGAGTGCGAGATGCCGTTAAGGATGTCGCCGTCGGAGAAGCCGCGTTATAGATCTGCACGTTCAGGCCGCGGATCAGGAAGCGATCGTAGTAGCCCTTCGAATCCTTGCCGCCGACGCTGATGCCGCTGGCGTTGGAGAGGCTCTGGCGCAGCATGCTCGCCCCCTGCCCAGTCAGCAGGTCACGCGGAATGGTCTGTACGCTGGCCGGCAGGTCCTTGAGCGGCGTGCCGGTCTTGCCCAGGTCGGGCACCAGGTTGGAAGAGTTGACGCCATGGTTGGACAGCGGCGTGCGCGTGCCTTGCACCACCACCGGCGGCAGTTCCGTGCTGCCAGCTAGCGCCTGCTGCACCCTTGTCACTGGCGCATAGGCCAGCACCAGCAGTAACGCGGTCAGCAAGCCGCCGGATACATGGTTGCCCGGATTGCCCGGATTGCCCGAGTCCCTGCCCGATCCTGCTCGTTTCATCGTCTATCCCCAATGCTTGTTTTGCCCCTGTCGGCGAGAATTGGCGCAAAGGTCCCCCGCTCTGCCGGCAAAGAGCAGGCCGCACGCGCCGTCACTTAATCAAAATGCAAATGATTTCGATTTGCGTTCGAAATACGCCCGCGTTTTTTCACCCGATTCAAGAATTTTGTGAAAACTTTGGAAAAGCGATTCACGCGAGGCAGCGCCGAAACCGGCAAATGCCGGTGGCGATAAGGCGTATGAACGCAACGCCACAACGCGACGTCAATGCACTCGGCACGGATATCAGGGAAGCGCTAGCGGGAATGTCCGCGAGGAAGCGGACGGGGCTATCGGTGAAGCGCCGCAGGATGCAGCGCCGATGCCCGGAAGGAATTCTGGCGGAGAGACGGGGATTCGAACCCCGGATAGGTTATTAACCTATACACGCTTTCCAGGCGTGCGACTTAAACCACTCATCCATCTCTCCGGATTGCGATGAAAGGCAAGCGCGCTTCCACCACAGCCAACTATTTTAGCATTGCTTGGGCCGGTTCGTCCGCCGGAAAGGCGGGATTTTCCGGCGCACGGATGGTTTCGACCAGAAGCACCGCTTCCTTCCCCGGCCGCGGCGTCAGCAGGCTGACGATGAGGATGGTGGCAAAACCCGCCGGCACGCCGAATACGCCGGCGGAGATCGGCTGGATGTCCCACCACAATTGCGGCGCGCCCGAGAGGTGCAGGGCGGCGCGCAGCCCCGGCTGGGTGCTACCCATGTAGAACAGGGTGACGCCCGCGCCCGCCAGCATGCCGGCGCAGGCGCCCCACTTGTTGGCGCGCTTCCAGAAGATGCCCAGCACCAGCGCCGGGAAGAAGGCCGAGGCGGCGAGCGAGAAGGCGGTGGAGACGATGTCGAGGATGTCGGCGATCTTGCGCGAGGCGACGTAGGCGGCGGTCAGCGCCACCACCATCAGCAGCAGCTTGGAGATGGTGACGCGGCGCTCGCTGCTCGCCTCCGGGTGCATCACGCGGTAGTAGACATCGTGCGACAGCGCGTTGGAGATGGTCAGCAGCAGGCCGTCGGCGGTGGACAGGGCCGCGGCCAGGCCGCCCGCCGCCACCAGGCCGGAGACGACGTAGGGCAGGCCGGCGATATCCGGCGTGGCCAGCACGATGATGTCGGGGCTGATGGAGATTTCCGCCAGTTGCACCACGTTGTCGTGGTTGACGTCGGTGACCGAGAGCAGGCTGCCGCCGTCCAGGTGCGACCACTGCGCTACCCAGGTGGGCAGGTGGGTGTACTGGCTGCCGACCAGGTGGTTGTAGATGTCGTATTTCACCAGCACGGCGAGCGCGGGCGCGGTGCAATAGAGAAGGAAGATGAAAAACAGCGACCAGAACACCGATTCGCGCGCCTCGCCCACCGAGGGCGTGGTGTAGTAGCGCATCAGCACGTGCGGCAGGCCGGCCGTGCCTATCATCAGGCAGAACATCAGGGCGAGGAAGTTGTTGCGCGCCTTGATGCGCGTGGCTTCGTCGGCACCGGGAAAGGCTTGCGCGGCCGGCAGCGGCGGCGCGGCGCGCGGCGCCACCCGGGCGGCATCGCGCGCCCATAGCTGGCGCGCGCCTTCGGCGTCGCGCGGGAACAGTTTCAGGGCGCGGTCCGCCGCCTGGAGCTGGTCCAGCGGCGCGCTGCTGGCGCGCAGTTGGTCGCGCTGCGCCAGCAGGCGCGCGCGTTCCTGTTCCTGCGACTGCGGCAGTTGCGCGATGCGTTCGCGATCGGCCTGCGCGCGTTGCGCCCACATGCGGCGCACCTCGATTTCGCGCGGGTCGCGGGTGAGCTCTGCCTCGCGTGCGCTCACCTGCTCCAGCACGCGGCCATAGACCAGTTGCGGCACCGGAATGCCAGTGTGTTTCACCGACAGCCACACCACCGGCACCAGGTAGGCGATGATCAGGATGATGTATTGCGCCACCTGGGTCCAGGTGACCGCCTTCATGCCGCCGAGGAAGGAGCACACCAGCACGCCGCCCAGCCCGAGGAACATGCCAAGCTCGAACGGCACACCGGTCAGCTGCGTGGTGATCAGGCCGACGCCGAAGATCTGCGCCACCAGGTACGTGAAGGAACACATGATGGTCGCACCAGCAGCGAGCAGGCGCGCGGCGTGGCCTTCATAGCGCGCGCCGAAAAAATCGGGAATCGTGTACTGGCCGAACTTGCGCAGATAGGGCGCGAGCAACAGCGCCACCAGGCAGTAGCCGCCGGTCCAGCCCATGATGTAGGCGAGCCCCCCGGGTGCGCCGGCGCTGCCGCCGAAGCCTTGCGCGTACAGGCTACCCGCCATGGCGATAAAGGTGGCGGCCGACATCCAGTCCGCTGCGGTGGCCATGCCGTTGAACAACGCCGGCACGCGCCGTCCCGCGACGTAGTATTCGGCAACGTCGGCGGTGCGCGAGACGATGCCGATGATGGCGTACAAGCCGATGGTGCCGGCGAGAAACGCATAGCCGATCCAGGCATGCGGCGCTCCTAGGCGCTCCAGGCCGCCCAGCGCGAGGATGAACAGCACCAGCCCGAAGGTGTACCAGCCATAGATCAGCGTCAGGCGGCGGGAAAGCGCCCGGCGCCAGTGCATCAGTGCGTCTCCGCCGCGGCAGCCGCTTCGGCGGCGCGATCCAGGCGCCGCATCGCCAGCGCATAGGCGCCGATGATCAGGAGGAACAACAGCAGGCTGCCCTGCGCGCCCATGTAATAGGACAGCGGCCAGCCGAGAAAATGGATGCGTTCGAGATCACGCGCGAAAAAACCGATGCCGAAGGTGCCGCCGAACCAGGCGCAGAGCAGCAAGGTGGTGACGAGGCGCGTGTTGCGCCAGTGCCGGCTTCCCGGCGGCGGCTTGGACGCGGGCGTCTCGTTTACGGCGGGCGGCGCGCTCATGCGCAGGCGCTAAGGCCGGCTCAGGCCAGAAGCTCGCGGGCGCGCTTTTGCAGCACCTTGGCGGTCTCGACGTTGGAGGCCTTTGCCAGTGCCTGCCCATAGTCTTCCAGCAGCGCGGCCAAGTCGGCGCGGGTGCCGCACTTCTCCAGTTTCAAGGTGAAGAAAAACGCCTTCAGGCCGAGCGAGTTGACGATGGTGTCGTTCATGTACTTCTTCGCTACGCGGAACTTGCCTGCCTCGTCGGTCTGCACTTCCTCGTGCACCGCGGCGGCAGCGACGCCCCCTTCGCTGCCGGACTTGACGATGAAGCCGCCGCTTTCCAGCTCCCCAAGCTCGTCTGCGCTCAGGCCCAGCTGGCGCGACATCTCGTCGATTGACTCGACCGACTTGCTGCCGTCGATCAGGAACAGCAGGTTGCGCGCCTTGGGCTTGAGCTTGTACTTCTTGGTCTGGATCTCCTCGACCGCCTTGCCCGTCTTGGCATATACCTGAGCTACCGCTGTCATAGGCCCTCCTGTAGAAGTCGGCGCATTCGCTTCTGTCTTACTTGCACGGCGAAACAACGCCGGACGATTATAGACCGGGAAAGAAAGCGCTTGCAAAGACCCCTGCGCAGGATGAGGAAACGGCAAGAAAAAATCGCGACCGGATCGACAGGCAAAAAAAAGCCCGCCACGAGGGCGGGCCCGGCCTCCCCGGACTTGCGTCCGGTTCCTCCTCCTCAATCGATGTTGCGGATGTCGCGATCCTTGGTCTCCGGCACGAACAACAGGCCGATCACGAAGGTGATGCTCGCGATGATGATCGGGTACCAGAGGCCGGCGTAGATATCGCCGGTGGCCGCCACGATGGCAAACGCGGTGGTCGGCAACAGGCCGCCGAACCAGCCGTTGCCGATGTGGTACGGCAGGGACATCGAGGTGTAGCGGATGCGGGTGGGGAACATTTCCACCAGCATGGCCGCGATCGGGCCGTACACCATGGTCACCAGGATCACCAGGAAGGTGAGCAGCGCCACCAGCATGGGCTTGTTCATCTGCTCGTTGTCGGCCTTGGCCGGATAGCCGGCCGCCTTGATGGCGTCGCCCAGGTCCTTGGCGAAGGCGCCGGACTTGGCCTTCAGGTCGTCGCCCGAAAGGCCGGCGGCGGAATAGGCGTTGATGGACTTGTCGCCGACCTTGATCACCGCCACCGTGCCGGCCGGCGCGTTTTCGGTCTTGTAGTTCACCGAACGGGCCGCCAGCGCCTGGTGCGCAACATCGCAGGAGTTGGTGAACTTCTTGGTGCCGGTCAGGTTGAACTGGAAGCTGCAATCGGCCGGGTCGGCCACCACCACCACCGGAGAGCCTTGCAGGGCCTTTTCCAGCGCCGGGTTGCCGTAGTGGGTCAACTGGCCGAACACCCAGAAGTAGGTGAGCGCGGCGATCAGGCAGCCGCCCAGGATGATGGGCTTGCGGCCGATCTTGTCCGACAGCGAGCCGAAGATGAGGAAGAACGGCGTGCCGATGGCGAGCGAGGCGGCGATCAGCAGGTTGGCCGTGATCGGGTCCACCTTGAGCGTGACGGTCAGGAAGAACAGGGCGTAGAACTGGCCGGCGTACCACACCACCGCCTGGCCCATGGTCAGGCCCAGCAGCGCGAGGATGACGATTTTCGCGTTGGCCCAGTTGCCGAAGGAATCGGTCAGCGGCGCTTTCGAATGCTTGCCCTCGGCCTTCATCTTCTGGAACAGCGGCGACTCATTGAGCTTCAGGCGGATCCACACCGAGATGGCGAGCAGGAAGATCGACAGCAGGAAAGGCACGCGCCAGCCCCAGTCGTCGAAGTCCTTGGCGTTGATGAATTCGCGGCAGCCGAGAATCACCAGCAGAGAGAGGAACAAGCCCAGGGTGGCGGTGGTCTGGATCCATGCCGTGTAGGCGCCGCGCTTGCCGTCGGGCGCATGCTCGGCAACGTAGGTCGCCGCACCGCCGTATTCACCACCCAGCGCCAGGCCTTGCAGCAGGCGCAGCGCGATCAGGATGACCGGGGCGGCCACGCCGATGGTCTCGTACTTCGGCAACAGGCCGACGCCGAAGGTCGACAGGCCCATGATCAGGATCGTCACCAGGAAGGTGAACTTGCGGCCGATCATGTCGCCCAGGCGCCCGAACACCAGCGCGCCGAAGGGGCGCACGATGAAGCCGGCGGCAAAGGCGAGCAGGGAAAAGATCAGTCCGGTCTGCGGCGGCAGCGAGGAAAAGAAGTTCTTCGCGATCGCCGCTGCGAGCGAGCCGTACAGGTAAAAGTCATACCACTCGAATACCGTTCCCAGCGATGAAGCGAAGATGACGGTTCTCTCCTCGCTCGACATGCCGGCTGCCTGGGCCTGGGCCATAAGTCTCCTCCTTATGATATTTACAACAGTGGAACAGCAAAACGGATCCGGTGGTGCAAGCCTTTACGTCGATTGCTTGAGTTGTTCGAGGATCGCCGGGTTTTCCAGCGTCGACACATCCTGGGTGATGTTCTCGCCCTTGGCGATCGAGCGCAGCAGGCGGCGCATGATCTTGCCGGAGCGGGTCTTCGGCAGGTTGTCGCCGAAGCGGATGTCCTTCGGCTTGGCGATCGGGCCGATTTCCTTGGCTACCCAGTCGCGCAACTCGGCCGCCATCTTTTTCGCATCTTCGCCCGTCGGGCGCGCGCCCTTGAGCACGACGAAGGCGACAATCGCTTCACCGGTCATGTCGTCCGGGCGCCCCACCACCGCGGCCTCCGCCACCAGCTTGCTGTTGGCCACGAGAGCCGACTCCACTTCCATCGTGCCCAGGCGGTGACCGGAGACGTTGAGCACATCGTCGATGCGGCCCATGATGGTGAAGTAACCGGTTTCCTTGTCGCGCACCGAGCCGTCGCCGGCGAGATAGAGCTTGCCGCCCAGCTCTTCCGGGAAATAGGTTTTCTTGAAGCGTTCCGGGTCGTTCCAGATGGTGCGTACCATCGACGGCCAGGGCTTTTTCACCACCAGGATGCCGCCCTGCCCGTTCGCCAGGTCGTGCCCGGTCTCGTCGACGATCGCCGCCACGATGCCGGGCAACGGCAGCGTGCAGGAACCGGGCACCAGCGGCGTGGCACCCGGCAGCGGGGTGATCATGTGGCCGCCGGTCTCGGTCTGCCAGAAGGTATCGACGATCGGGCACTTGTTGCCGCCGACGTTTTCGTAGTACCACATCCAGGCTTCGGGGTTGATCGGCTCGCCGACCGAACCCAGGATGCGCAGGCTCTTCAGGTCGTAGTTGCGCGGATGCGCTTTCGGATCCACTTCGGAGGCCTTGATCAGCGAACGGATCGCCGTCGGCGCGGTGTAGAACACGGTGCACTTGTGGCGCGCGATCATGTCCCAGAAGCGCCCGGCATTCGGGTAGGTCGGCACGCCCTCGAAGACGATCTGCGTGCCGCCGGCGGCGAGCGGGCCGTAGGTCACATAGGAGTGCCCCGTCACCCAGCCGATGTCGGCGGTGCACCAGAAGATGTCGCTCTTCTTCAGGTCGAAGGTCCACTGCATGGTGAGCTGCGTCCACAGCAGGTAGCCGGCGGTCGAATGCTGGATGCCTTTCGGCTTGCCGGTCGAGCCCGAGGTGTAGAGGATGAACAGCGGATGCTCGGCCTCCACCCACTCCGGCTCGCATTGCGCCGGTTGGGCCGACTCGAGATCGTGCCACCAGAGGTCGCGGCCGGCGGCCATGGTGACGGCCGCGCCGGTGCGCTTGTAGACGATCACGCTTTTCACCGCGTCGCAGCCGCCCAGGCTGAAGGCCTCGTCGACGATGGCCTTGATCGGCAGCGGCTTGCCGCCACGCATCTGCTCATCGGCCGTGATCACCGCTACCGCGCCGGCGTCGATGATGCGTTCCTGCAGGCTCTTGGCGGAAAAGCCGCCGAACACCACCGAGTGGGTCGCGCCGATGCGCGCGCAGGCCTGCATGGCGATCACGCCTTCCACGCTCATCGGAATGTAGATGACGACGCGGTCGCCTTTCTTGATGCCGCGGCTTTTCAGCGCGTTGGCGAACTTGCAGACGCGCTCATGCAGCTGCTTGTAAGAGATGGTGGACGACTTGGCGTCGTCGGTCTCGAAAATGATCGCCGTCTTGTCGGCGTTGCCGTTTTCGAGATTGCGGTCCAGGCAGTTGTAGGAAGCGTTGAGCTTGCCGTCCTCGAACCATTTGTAGAAAGGGGCGTTGGACTCGTTCAGTACCTTGGTGAACGGCGTCTTCCAGGCCAGCGTCTCGCGCGCCTGCCTGGCCCAGAAACCGGTGTAATCCTTCTCGGCCTCCGCGCACAGGGCGTTGTACGCCTCCATGCCGGAAATCGTCGCGTGTTTCACCAGCTCGGCCGGCGGATTGAACACGCGCTTTTCGTTCAGCACCGATTCGATGTTTGCCATTTTGTCCCGCTCCTGCGTCAAAGAGATCCCGAAATCCGCCACCCCGGCCTCACAGGCCACGGCGGCACCGGCGCATGACGCGAGGCGCGACTTCCCATCGGGACGCCTGCACGTTATGCGCGGGGGCTTACAAGCCCCTTACATCAAGTGACAAATATCACATCCGCAGATTTTGCGCCGCAGCAAGATGGTATGCTGCGTTGCCGGCTTCGCGTCCGGTATCGCAGTCTTCATCGTTGCCATGAAACCCATCGTCTTCAATCGAGATTTCGACCCTGCCTACGGGCACCTCAGCCGGGTCACGCCCCTGATCCGCCGCCTGGTTGCGCCCAACAGCAGCCCGTTCACCGCCTGGGGTACCGGCACTTATGTCATAGGCAATGGCACTGTCGCGGTGATCGACCCGGGGCCGGACGACGTCGCGCACATCGATGCCCTGCTCGCCGGCTTGGGCGATGAAAAGGTGAGCCACATCCTGGTCACCCACACCCACCTCGACCACTCTCCCGGTGCACGCCTGCTGAAGGCGCGCACCGGCGCGCCGGTGATCGGCTGCGGCCCGCATGGCCCCGGTGGCGAAGCAGTGGAGGCCGGTGGCGATTTCGCCTATGTGCCCGAGCGCCAGCTTCACGATGGCGACCGCGTCGAAGGCACGGGCTGGACCCTGACGGCGGTGCACACGCCGGGCCACACCTCCAATCACCTCTGTTACGAACTGGCGCAGGAACAAAGCCTGTTCACCGGCGACCATGTGATGGGCTGGTCCACCAGCGTGGTGGCGCCGCCCGACGGCAACATGACCCAGTACATGGCAAGCCTCAAGCGCCTGCTACCGCGCGACGACAAACTCTACTACCCCACTCACGGCGCGCCGATCGCCAATCCGCAAACCTACGTAGCGCAGTTGATCGAACACCGCAGCGAACGCGAGGCGCAGATCGTTGCCTGCCTGCGCGACGGCGTAGACACCATCGCCGCGATGGTCGCGAAGCTTTATGCGGACGTCGATGCCAAGCTGCACCGCGCCGCCGCGCGCTCGGTGCAGGCGCACCTGCTGAAGCTGGTCGACGAGGGCCGCGCTACCTTCGAGGGCGCGGCGCCCGCCAGCGCACGCTATCGCCTCAGCGGCGATTAAGCGACCGTGAAGCACGCCGCGCTGTGACAATGTCATAGCGCGGCGATGAAATTCCCCGCGAATTCACGATCTAAAGCTAGCGCAAGCGCTTGCGCCTGTGCTAGCTTTATTCACCAGTCCGTTACAACGATGTCGCGGACCAAAAAAAAGCATAAAACCTCAATCGGGACAGGCAGGCTCACGGCCCTCTTACGTTTGGGCTCATGGCCGGCGCGGAAGGAGTAAAGCATGGGCGCTACCTCAAATAAGTACGCACGCTGGATCAAACGCGCCGCACTGCCGGCCTGGCTCGGCCTGGTGTTGTCGCTTGGCCTCATGGGCACTGCGCGGGCCGACGGCAGCATCCTCATCGGCCAGTCGGCGCCCCTGAGCGGATCGAACAAGGAACTGGGGGAGGAGATCCGCGACGGCGCCCTGGCCTACTTCAAGAAGGTCAACGATGCCGGCGGCGTCAACGGCAGGAAAATCGAACTGATCTCGCTGGATGACGGCAACGTTGCCGCCAAGGCGGGCGAGAACGGCCGCACCCTGATCGAGCAGCGCGGCGTGATCGCACTGTTCGGCTACGCCAGCGCCACCTTGAGCATGCCCGCCCTGCCCTTCGTGGAAAAGAACAAGACGCCGTTCATCGCCCCGTTCACCGGCGCCGATCCGATGCGCGTCTACAAGCGCTACGTCTACAACCACCGTGCCAGCTATGCCGACGAACTGGAGAAAATCATCGACTTCTACGCCAACGTCGGCGTCAAGACCTTCGGTGTGCTGTACCACGACGACGCAGTGGGCCGCGAAAACCTCACCGCGGTGCAGCGAGCGATCTCCAAGCGCAGTTTCAAGCCGGCTACCGCCATCGGCATCACCCGCGTCAAGCCGGACATCCAGAAGGCGGTCGCTGCCGTCACCGCGGCCAAGCCCGACGTGCTGATCACCACCACCCTGTTCAAGCCTTCGGCCGACTTCATCAAGGCCGCGCGCGCCGGTAACCCCGGCATGCAATTCGTCTCCACTTCCTTCGCCGGTCCCAACGTGTTGATGCGCGCGCTCGGGCGCGACGGCGCAGGCGTGGCGATCAGCCAGGTGGTGCCGCCGGTCTCCAACAAGGCGATCCCGGTGGTCAACGAATACCAGACCGCGTTCGCCAAATACACCGGCAAGCAGAATTACGGCGCCACTTCGCTGGAATCCTATATCGCCGCCAAGATGCTGGTGGAGGCGCTACGCCACGCGGGAAAAGATCCGACGCGTGAATCCCTGGCGAACGCCCTGGACAATCTTTCCGATTTCGACGCCGGCGGCTACATCGTCGGCTTCACGCCGACCAACCACAACGGTAGTTCGTTCGCCGAGATGACGGTGATCGACAAGTCGGGGACGTTCAAGTACTAGACGCGGAAAAAGTACACTCCTACTTTTTCCAGAAGGCCTTGTCGCTCACGACATGGGCATTTGAAGAAAACCAGGCAAACCTCGGATCACGCCTGGAACTTCGTGGACACGCAAGCAACAGCGCTGACATGCCCGAAAGATCGCGCGCTAAAAAAAAACGGCGCCGCCTCCCGGCGACGCCGTATCAGGCTAGCGAAAGAACCAGTCGGCCAGGGTCAGGATGCAAAAACCGGCAACACAGACCACCGGCACCCACTTGTCGCGATCTTCGCCGCCGGGAAGGGGAAGGTCGGGCAGGCGTACCTCGGGAAAATGGGTCAGGGCTTGAATCAATTGGCTCATGATGACTTCCTGGTGCAAACGGCTAGAACAGGCAGGCTGTTGTTGCGAACTTGTTGATGCCGGCCCGTTTGCAGCGGACATCGAACGACACGGGAGCCGAAAAAAGGCGCATGGCAACTGCAAGGAAGCTTTCGCCGCCCGGCCCCCGGGACTGCTTTTGGTTCTACTTTCCTACCGCATACTGCATACTGCACTGGTTTTTTGTACAGTTACGTAACTGTACGCCCATACAGTTTCAATGTAAAGCCCTTTTGCGCTCCCGCGGCAGCCGACCCATCGACCCTAGGCGATGGTCATGGCGAGTTTCTCGAACCATGCCGCCGGCTGCAGGCCGGAAACCAGGCGACCATTGATCAGCCAGGCCGGTGTGCCCGACACGCCATAGGCACGTGCCTGCTGCTCGGATTGCCCGAGCGCCGCGACCGCAGCTCCGTCGGCCAGGGCCGCGGCGAGTTTCCCGGCATCGACACCTGCCTCACGCGCGTGATGCTCGATCGTCCGGGCATCACCCAGGTCTTCGCCCAACGCGAAGTGCGCGGAGAACAGACCGCGCTGGAATGCGGCAAAGGCCTGCCCTTGGTACAGCCGTACCCACTCCGCCGCCGCCAGCGCAAGGCGCGTATCCGGCAAGCGGTCGGGCCAGCGCAGCAGCAACCCGGCCAGTTGCGCCTCCTGTTCCAGGTGTTCGTACATGGGCCCCCGGCGCGGCCCTACCCATTGGCCTTCGGGCGGAATCTCCGGGTGCGCGCGCAAGGGCATCTCGATGACCGTCAGGCTATGCCCAGTGAGGATTTCGTTGCGCTGCTGCGCGATGTAGCAGAAGGGGCAAAGCAAGTCGTACCAATGCAGCAGGGTGCGTGGGTCTTCGAGGGAGATATTTTTGTTGTCGCGGTCGGGTTTCATGCCCCGATGCTATTCGGGCGAGGTACTCCTTGGAACCGATATCGATGCAAGGCCAGATTGAACGGCGTGCAAGTTGCCACTCAGGCCGCGGCGCCGCCGACCACCTTGGCGACCGCCGTCACCGCCTCGCGCAGCCACACATGCGCCGCATCATGATCGCTGCGCCGGTGCCAGACCGCGTGCGTAATCGAGGTACCGGCATGGTACGGCGGCTGGCGCACCAGTAACTCCCCGCCCGCCGCCAGCGCCTTCGCGAGCGATGCCGGCACGATGGACAGCATGTCCGTGTCGCGCAAAAGCGCCGGGATCGCCAGCGAGTGCGGCACCGTGATGCGCAGGCGCGGAAGATCGCCGCCGCCGGCAAACGCCTCTTCCAGCGCATTGCGGGCGAACATTTCCGACTGGCGCGCCAGCCCGCGTTCGAGGATGAACCCGTCCACCGCTCCTTCCTCATGGCCGCCGACGGAAATGGTGACCAGCGGGTATTGCCCAATGTCGCGCAGGGTGAGTTTGCGGCGCGCCGCCGGATGCCCCTTGCGCAACAACATCGCTTCGCCCTGCGACATCAGGACGCAGGAATTCAGGCGCGGCGGCACTTGCGAAAAGGTACCGATCGCCAGATCGATACGCCCGAGGTCGATCTGCTCGGCCAGGTCCAGGCGGGTTATCGGGCGCACCACCAGGTCGACACCCGGCGCGGCCGCCTGCAACCGGCGCAACAGGGGCGCCAGCAGCACCACCGTCATGTGATCATTGGCGGCGATGACAAAGCGCTGCGCGGAGGCTTGCGGCTGGAAAGCCTCGGCGCCCAGCGCCGATTCGATGCGCCGCAAGGCATCGCGCAGGGTCGGCGCCATTTCCAGCGCGCGCCCGGTAGGCACCATGCCCTTGCCGGTGCGCACGAACAACTCGTCGCCGAGCAACTCGCGCAGCCGGCCGAGCGCGTGGCTCACCGCCGACTGCGTCAGGTGCAGGCGCTTGCCGGCGAGCACCAGGTTGCGGTCCTCGAACACCGCGTCGAAGACCTTCAGCAGGTTGAGATCCATACGGCCGACGATGCTCACCTGCGCCCCTTTTTCGTTGGATGAACCGGATTCATTTTACTCTTGCAAAAATGCCAGTTCCGTTCAACGCGCCGGCTTGCCATGATGCCGATATCAACCACGCTGCGTGCATTGGAGAAAACCATGAACGAACAGGAACACTGGAAAGACCGCCAGGCACTGATCGCGCGCAGCCTGCCATTTCTGGAGGAAATCAAGGACATCACGGCCGGCGCGGAAGCGGAGGCTTGGCTCAATCGCCGGTACGGCCCCGGTAGCGAATTGTTCGAGACCTTTGCGCGCCTGGTGAAAAGCGGCCTTGCCGACGGCTGGGCCGCCAATGTCGAGCTTGACGGCCCGATCTATCGCCGCAGCCGCATCGCCGCGCCCAGCGAGCAGACGCAATACTTCAGCATCACCGCGGTCTACATGGACAGCACCGGCAATTCCCAGGGCAACCCGCAAGGCAGCTACCGCGGGCAGTACCACGCGCACCCTTATGGCGAATTCAACTTGGTGATTCCCATCACCGAAGGCGCCGCGCTGATGGGCCCGAACGGCTGGCGCCAAGGCGGCTGGACCGCGCCGGCACCCGGCAGCCATCACTATCCTGAAGCCAGCGGCGGCGTGGTCGCCGCGCTGTTTTTCCTGCCTGCCGGGCGTATTGCTTATCATGCGCCGCCGCAAGCCTGAGGCCATGTCGCCTGTCCGCAACAAAAAGCCGCCCGTGGGCGGCTTTTTATTTTGCGAAGGTCCGCTCAGAACGGCATCTTGAATCCGGGCGGCATGCCCATGCCGGCGGCAACGCCGCCCTTTTTCTCTTCGGCCAGCGCCTCGGCCTTGCGGAAGGCATCGTTCACCGCCGCCGCCACCAGGTCTTCCAGCATCTCCTTGTCGTCGGCAAGCAGCGACGGATCGATGGCAATGCGCTTGACCACGCTCTTGCCGGTCATGCTTACCTTGACCATGCCGGCGCCCGACTGGCCTTCGACTTCGAGGCCGGCAAGCTCCTCGTCGATCTTGGCCATCTGCTGCTGCATCTTGTCCTGCATCGCCTGCGCCTGCTTCATCAGGCCGGCCAGTTGTCCCTTGTTGAACATCGCTTGGCTCCTTGTGTATCGAATCGGGGGGCGGTCCGCTCAGAGCGGGCGCACGTTGGTCGGCCGGGCGCCGACCTTTTCCATCATTTCCTTGACGAACGGGTCGCCCATGATGGACGCCTCGGCAGCGCGCTGGCGCTCGTCATTCTGCTTTTCGGTGATCGCCGCCACCGAGCCGCCCGACATCTCGCCGACGGTGACCAACAGGCGCGTGGGCTTGCCCAGGTATTGCTCGATTGCCGCGCGCAGCTTTTCCTGCATCGGCTTGTCGTCGGCCAGCTTCTGGGTGCCGACCGCCAACTCGAACGAACCTGCGTTGAGCTTGCGGAATTCGCTCTTGTTGGCCCAGGCGCGCACGAAGCCGGTCAGGGGCAGGCGCGCGATCAGGGCGGGCCAGTCACCGTCGAAGCTGCCGCCGGCGGATTCCGCGGCGGGTGCGGCGGCCTGTGCCGAGGCAGTGCCGGAGGCCGACGCGGTGGCAGGCGGCACCGGCGCAGGACGCGCGGCCATTGCCGCCGGGCGCTCCGCAGCTGCGGCAGGCCGCGCCGGTGCGGCACTCGCGGCAGCACGCAACGGGGCCACCGCACGCGGCGTGGCGGCTTCAGCGCGCGCCCCGCCGCCCTCATCCGGGCGGAAGGCCAGCATGCGCAGCAGCGTCATGGTGAAGCCGGTAACCTCATCCGGCGCCTGCGGCAGGTCGTTCTTGCCGTGAATGGCGATCTGGTAATGCAGTTGCACCGCTTCCGGCGAAAACAGGCCTGCCAAGCGCAGGATGTCCTCGCGCTCGGGGGCATCGTCGGCAATCGCCGCCGGCGTTGCCTGGGCAACGGCGATGCGCGCCAGCAGCGCCGCCAGTTCGGTGAGCGCGCCGCCGAAGGAAAGGCTGCGGCCCAGCATTTCATCGGCCACCGAGAGCAAGGTGGCGGCGTCGCCCGCCACCAATGCGTCAAGCACGCGGATCAGGTAGCTGGTGTCGATCGCACCCAGCATGCCGCGCACCGCTTCCTCGGTCACCGGACCGGCGCTGTAGGCAATCGCCTGGTCGGTGAGGGACAAGGCATCGCGCATGCTGCCGGAGGCGGAAGCGGCGATCAGGCGCAGGCCCTGGCGCTCGAATTCGATGCTTTCCTGCGCCAGCACGTCTTCCAGGTGGCCGACGATCTGCGGCTGCGGCATCTGCTTCAAATTGAACTGCAGGCAGCGCGACAGCACCGTCACCGGAATCTTCTGCGGGTCGGTGGTGGCCAGGATGAACTTGACGTGCTCGGGCGGCTCTTCCAGCGTCTTCAGCATGGCGTTGAAGGCGTGGTTGGTGAGCATGTGCACTTCGTCGATCATCAGCACCTTGTAGCGCGTCGAATCGAGCTTGTAAGGCGCGGATTCGAGGATCTGCGTCATCTCGTCGACCGAGCGGTTGGACGCGGCGTCCATCTCGATGTAGTCGATGAAGCGGCCCTGGTCGATGGCGACGCAGGCGGCGCACTTGCCGCAGGGCTCGGCACTGACGCCGACTTCGCAATTCAGCGCCTTCGCCAGGATGCGCGAGATCGTCGTCTTGCCGACACCGCGCGTGCCGGTGAACAGGTAAGCGTGATGCAGGCGGTTGACGGTCAGCGCGTGGGTCAGCGCCTTGACCACATGTTCCTGCCCGACCAGGGTCGCGAAGGACTTGGGGCGGTACTTGCGCGCGAGGACGACGTAGGACATGTAAGAAATTAGGGTGGCGAGCCGGGACCCCGGCACTTGAGGTGATTGGTTATGGCTGCTTCGTTCCCGACCTGACCAGGTTCCCAAGCCTTAATGCGGGGGGGCCCGCCACGACGAATTGTATCAGTGTTGGGTGCCAAGCCTGCATGCGGCAAAAGCCCGCCTGTCGCCGCGACGGGACTTACGGCGCAAGGCGGGCGATGCGCCAGGCAGGGCCCTCGCGCAGATAGACGATGCGGTCGTGCAGCCGGCTTTGCCGCCCCTGCCAGAACTCCAGGCGCCCGGGCACCACGCGGTAGCCACCCCAGTGCGTTGGGCGCGGCGGCGCGTCGCCGAATTGCGCTTTCGCCTCGGCAAACCTGCGCTCCAGCCAGGCGCGATCGGCGATTTCCTCGCTTTGCGGCGAAGCCAGCGCGCCGATGCGGCTCATCACCGGGCGGCTGGCGAAATAGGCGTCGATCTCGGCGTCCGTCGCCTTTTCCACCCGGCCCTCGATGCGCAGTTCGCGCTCCAGCTCGACCCAGTGGAACAGCAGCGCGGCATGCGGATTGTTAGCGATATCGCGGCCCTTGCGGCTCTCATAGTTGGTGAAAAACACGAAGCCGCGCGCGTCCACCCCCTTGAGCAGCACGATGCGCGACGAGGGTTTGCCCTCCCCATCCGCGGTGGCCAGCGACATCGCAGTGGGTTCCGGGCAGCGCGCCGCCATCGCCTCGGCCAGCCACTTTTCGAACTGGGCAATGGGGTCGGGCGCGACGTCGGCTTCGGTCAGCGAGGCACGCGCGTAGTCGGTGCGCAAGTCGGCGATGTTGGGAGTGGTGGACGTGTTCACGAGGGAAATGTAACCAAAAAAGCGGCAGAAAAACCGTTGCATCCATTCTAGCAAGAGCGGCGCACGCAGGCGGCGACCCGCAAGCGTTAGGGTATTCGCGCCGCAATTCGCGGCAATGACACAAGACCTAGTACCCTCTCCCCAAGCACCTACTATTTCCAGTGACACGCCGGCGCGAACCCGCATCGCGCGCCGACATGTTTTTCAGAGGTAAATCGAGTGTGACTTTTTTGTTTTCTCCTCTGAAAAACCGTTGACAAGGCTTGCGGGAGTGTGCATCCTTCGCGCTGTCACTCTATACACCGCATTTTTTCGGAGTGGCAAGAGACGCAAAATCGCGTGCGGGCGGGGAGTGCGGAACATAAATTCCGCGGACCATCCGCCCACCCAGCGCCGGTTTTGCGGCTCTTGGCAAAGTTGTACAAATTAATTTTCGTTGTCAACGTAACCAGGAGGTAATACCCCATGGCCACCGCCAAGAAAGCTGCCAAGAAAGTCGCCAAGAAAGCCCCGGCGAAGAAGCCCGTAGCCAAGAAGGTCGCCGCCAAGAAGCCGGCCGCCAAAAAGGTTGCCGCCAAGAAGCCGGCCGCCAAAAAGGCTGCTGCCCCGAAGAAAAAAGTTGCCCGCAAGCCGAACGCCGCGTTCATGAAGCCGGTGAACCCGTCGGCCGCTCTGGCCGCCGTGATCGGTGACAAGCCGGCGCCGCGCACCGAGATCACCTCCAAGATCTGGGCGTACATCAAGAAGAACGGCCTGCAAGACAAGGTCAACAAGCGCAACATCAACGCCGACGACAAGCTGAAGGTCGTGTTCGGCGGCAAGAAGACCGTGTCGATGTTCGAAATGACCAAGCTGGTCAGCGCGCATCTGAAGTAAGCAGCCGGTCTGCCAAAAGGAAAAGGCCCGCGCAAGCGGGCTTTTTCCTTTTGGAGATCGCCCGTGGCAGCTCATCCCCATTGTTTTTGCCGCCTGGTGCGGCAGGAACGCCGCCATCAGGCAGCGCACCCGGAAGGGCGTCAGTAGGCCAGCGAAGGCGTTCCAGCCGCCTTCTGGCGCCGCAGCAGCCGGCGCGCCAGGCGCAGGTACAGGGCGAGCAGGTTGCGGCCGAGCCGCGCCGCGCCGGCATGGCGCATTTCCTTTTGCTCGACGCGCAGCCGTGCTTCGCCAAAGGCGGAAATCAGGACGTGATCGTCGCGCCCCACCACCAGCGATTGGCCGGGTTGCAGCACGCGGTCGTTGAGGTCGCCGTCGCGTGTCAGCCACACCGCGCCGGCAAGCCCGGTGATCACGCCGCGCGCCATTGCCCCCAGTTCCAGGGTCTGGCCCTTGTGCAACGACAGTTCGGCGGTATGGAAGATGGCTTGCATGGCATGCTCCTTTCGTATAAGTTTTGCTCATGCGTAGAGGGGAGCTACCTCCAGCCGGCGGCGGGTTTTCCTGCTCCGCCCGGTGTAGCCCTTCTGCGACAAAACGATTGTCCGCCCCGCGCCGCAGTGCCGCAAACGACATTTGGGCAGTTTTCGAATGAGAAAAACTCATGTGACTCCATCCGCCCCGCGCGCCCCGGGGCAGGCGCGCCTGCCTTCGCTCGACAGCCTGAAGGTGTTCGAAGCCGCGGCGCGCCACCTGAGCTTCACCCAGGCGGCGGCGGAACTGGCGGTGACGCAATCGGCGGTGAGCCGGCAGATCAAGACGGTGGAAGAGGCGCTGGGCATTTCGCTTTTCACCCGCTACAACCGCCGGCTGGAACTGACCGAGGCCGGGCTGCGCCTGTCGCGCGGCACCGCGCGCGCCCTCTCCGACCTCGAAGCCGCGGTGCAGGAAATCAGCGGCGGAGAGACGCGAGTGGTGACGGTGACCACGCCGCTCTCCTTCGCCTCGCTCTGGCTGGTGCCGCGCCTGGCGGCCTTTCGCGATCGCCACCCGGAGATCGACCTGCGCCTGGCCGCCAACGACGCCATCGTCTCGCTGGAGCGCGAGCGCATCGATTGCGCCATCCGCTTTTGCGAGCCGGGCGAAGCCCCCGCCGGCGCCATCGCGCTGATGGGCGAAGAGGTGTTTCCGGTCGCCAGCCCCAAACTGCTGCGCGACCGCGCGCGGCCGCTCAAGACCCCGGCGGACCTGAAGCGCCACGTGCTGCTGCGCTGGGACGACCCGAACCACCGCCTGCCCTGGCTGGGGTGGCCGGTATGGCTTTCCACCTGGAAGCTGGAGAATTTCGCCCCCGCCGGCTGGCTGACGTTTTCGCACTACGACCAGTTGATTGCCGCCGCCGTCGAGGGCGAAGGCGTGGCCATCGGCCGGCAGGCGCTGGTGGCGCGCCTGCTGCGCCAGAAAAAGCTGGTGATTCCTTTCGGTGAGCGCGTGGCGGCGGCACGCCAGTATTTCGTCATCCTTTCGCGCGCGAGCCGCGCCCGCCCGGAATTGCGCGCCTTCGTCGAATGGGTACAGGCCGAAGCCGCGCAAGAGGCCGGTAGTGCCTGAGCATCCTTCACGCAACCTCTGCGAAAAGCTGCTCAAGCACTTGAATTCGCAATGAATCCCGCGCGCTGTCCGGACCGGCGGCAGGCGCGCGGACAAAAAATCGCTACGCAGGCACGCGCGAAACTGCTTATCATCGATTTGCCGTTCGCGGAAAACTCGAGCGGATAAAAAAGCAGCATCAAAAACAACAATCAGGCGGTCGAAGGGAGGCCGCCGCGGATATCTACCGAAGGAGACATAGGCATGAGTTCCGTAGAACTGTCGCTGACCGTAAACGGCAAGCCGGTCAGCGTCACCATCAACGCTTCCACCTCTCTGGTGGAACTCCTGCGCGAAAACCTGCGACTGACCGGCACCCACGTCGGCTGCGACACCGCCCAGTGCGGCGCCTGCACCGTACTGCTGAACGGCCGCGCGGTGAAGTCGTGCAACGTGCTGGCCGCCCAGGCCCGCGGCATGCAGGTCACCACCATCGAAGGCCTGGCCGCCGCCAACGGCGACATGCACCCGATGCAGGCCGCCTTCAAGGAGTGCCACGGCCTGCAATGCGGCTTCTGTACCCCCGGCATGGTGATGAGCGCCTGTGAACTGGCGGGGCGCATGCAGAACCCCAGCGAGGCCGAGGTCCGCGCCGCTTTCGACGGCAACCTCTGTCGCTGCACCGGCTACCAGAACATCGTCAAATCGGTGCAGACCGGTTTGGCCGCGATGAATAAATAAGAGGAGCCAGCCATGAGCGACATGAGCACGCAAAGCCCCCTCGGCCAGGCGGTCAGGCGCAAGGAAGACTACCGCTTTCTCACCGGCGGCGGCCGCTACACCGACGACATCCGCCTCGACAACCAGGCCTACGCCTATTTCCTGCGCTCGCCGCACGCGCATGCGCGCATCAAGGGCTACGGCCTGGAGGCGGCGAAGCAGTCCCCCGGCGTACTGGGCATTCTCACCGGCGCCGACATCAAGGCCGCCGGCATCGGCGGGCTGCCTTGCGGCTGGCTGATCACCGATGTGAACGGGCAGCCGATGAAGGAGCCGCCCCACCCCGTACTGGCGATCGACAAGGTGCGTTACGTCGGCGACCACGTTGCACTCGTTGTCGCCGATACCCTGGCGCAGGCGAAAGCGGCGGCGGCGCTGATCGAGGTCGACTACGACGTGCTGCCCGCCGTCGTCAAGGGACCGGACGCACTCAAGCCCGGCGCGCCGCAGGTGCATGACGACGCCGCACCGAACAACACCAGCTACGTCTGGCAAATCGGCGACAAGGCGGCGGCGGACGCAGCCATTGCCAAGGCCCACCACGTCACCCGCCTGGAGTTCGACAACAACCGCCTGGTGCCCAACGCCATCGAGCCGCGCGCGGCAGTGGCGCATTACGATCGCGCCAACGACCAGTACACGCTCTACGTCTCCAACCAGAACCCGCACGTCGAGCGTCTGCTGATGACCGCCTTCGTGCTGGGCCTGCCCGAGCACAAGGTGCGGGTGATCGCGCCAGACGTCGGCGGCGGCTTCGGCTCGAAGATCTATCTCTACGCCGAAGAGACGGCGATGGTGTTCTTCTCCAAACAGATCGGCCGGCCGATCAAGTGGACCTGCGAGCGCACCGAGGAATTCCTCTCGGTGGCCCACGGCCGCGACCACCATAGCGTGGCCGAACTGGCGATGGACAAGGAGGGCAACTTCCTCGCCTTGCGCGTGAAGACCAATGCCAACCTCGGCGCCTACCTCTCCACCTTCGGCTCCTGCGTGCCGACCATCCTCTACGCCACCCTCCTCGCCGGGCAGTACAAGACGCCGGCGATCCACGCCGAGGTCACCGCGGTGTTCACCAACACCGCGCCGGTCGACGCCTACCGCGGCGCCGGGCGGCCCGAGGCCACCTATCTCGTCGAGCGCATCGTGGAAACCGCGGCGCGCGACATGAAGATGGACCCGACGGAAATCCGCCGCCGCAACTTCATCACCCAGTTCCCCTACCAGACCCCGGTGGCCCTGCAATACGACACCGGCAACTACGCCGCCAGCCTGGACAAGTGCCTGAAGATGGCGGATGTCGAAGGCTACCCGGCGCGCAAGCAGGCGAGCGAGGCCAAGGGGATGAAGCGCGGCATCGGCTACTCCTGCTACATCGAGGCCTGCGGCATCGCACCGTCGCGAGTGGCAGGGGCGCTGGGCGCGCGCGCCGGCCTGTTCGAAGTCGGGCAGATCCGCGTGCACCCCACCGGCAAGATCAGCGTGTTCACCGGCACCCACAGCCACGGCCAGGGCCACGAGACCACCTTCGCCCAGGTGGTGTCCGACCGCCTCGGCGTGCCGATGGCCGATATCGAGGTGGTGCACGGCGATACCGACCGCATTCCCTTCGGCATGGGCACCTACGGCAGCCGCTCGCTGGCCGTCGGCGGCACGGCGATCGTCAAGGCCACCGAGAAGATCGTCGCCAAGGGCAAGAAGATCGCGGCGCACCTGATGGAGGCGGCGGAGTCCGACATCGAGTTCAAGGACGGCAAGTTCGCGGTTGCCGGCACCGACAAGAGCCTGCCCTTCGCGCAAGTCGCACTCACCGCCTACGTGCCGCACAACTACCCGCTCGAAACACTGGAACCGGGCCTGGATGAGACGGCCTTCTTCGACCCCGCCAACTTCACCTTTCCCGCCGGCTGCTACGTGTGCGAGGTGGAGATCGATCCCGAAACCGGGCACACGCGCATCGACAGGTTCACTGCCGTGGACGACTTCGGCAACGTCGTCAACCCGATGATCGTCGAAGGCCAGGTGCACGGCGGCATCGCGCAGGGCATCGGCCAGGCGCTGCTGGAAGCCTGCATCTACGACAAGGAAAGCGGCCAGTTGCTCACCGCCTCCTTCATGGATTACGCCATGCCGCATGCCTCCGATTTGCCGACCTTCCAGGTCGGCACCACCTGCACGCCCTGCACCGTCAACCCGCTGGGTGTGAAGGGCTGCGGCGAAGCGGGCGCCATCGGCTCGCCGCCGGCGGTGATCAACGCCATCACCGATGCCCTCGGCGTGCGCGACATCGCCATGCCCGCCACGCCGCTGCGCGTGTGGGAAACCCTGCAGGCCAACCAGTAAGGGGAGACAGCCATGACGCAATTCAATTACCACTCCCCCGCCAACAGCGGCGACGCCGCCAGGCTGTTCAAGACCTCCGGCGACCCGAAGTACGTCGCCGGCGGCCAGAGCCTCTTGCCCACCATCCGCCTGGGGCTGGCCGATCCTTCCGACCTGATCGACCTGCACGGCATCGCGGACCTCAGCAGCATCAAGGCGAGCGGCAACCTCGTCTCCATCGGCGCCATGAGCACCCACGCCGACGTCGCCGAATCCGCCGAGGTGCAGCGCGCGATCCCGGCGCTGGCCTACCTCGCCGGACACATCGGCGACCGCCAGGTGCGCAACCGCGGCACCATCGGCGGGTCGCTCGCCAACAGCGACCCCGCCGCCTGCTACCCCGCCGGCGTGCTGGGCCTGGGCGCGACCATCAACACCGACCGCCGCAAGATTGCCGCCGACGATTACTTCCAGGGGCTGTTCACCACGGCCCTCGAACCGGGCGAGCTGATCACCTCGGTGGACTTCCCCGTCCCCGAGAAGGCGGCCTACGTCAAGCTGCGCAACCCGGCCTCGCACTTCCCGCTGGTCGGCGTATTCGTTGCCAAGACTGCCGGCGGGGTGCGTGTGGCGGTGACCGGTGCCGGCGCCTGCGCCTTCCGCGTCAAGGCGATGGAAGACGCGCTCAACGCCGGCTTCAGCGCCGACGCCCTCAAGGGGATCAAGGTTGATCCTTCGGAGTTGAACCGCGACCTGCACGCCACGCCGGCGTACCGCGCCCAGCTGATCAACGTGCTGGCGCGCCGCGCGGTGGCAGCCGCGTAGAATAAGCACGTTGGCCCTGCTCACGACTACCCGGCGCCGCCGGGTGGTCTCGTGTGACCCGTCCCGGCGCCGCCGGGGGTCTCGTGTGACCCGTCCCGGCGCCACCGGGGGTCTCGTGTGACCCGTCCCGGCGCCACCGGGTTGGTCTTGTGCGACCCCGTCCCGGCGTCACCGGGCGGTGTCGCCTTTGCCCGTTGCGCCTATCCATGTCCAAGCTCCCCGACTCGATCACCGCCACCCAGGCCCTGCTGGCCGATGCCGACTACGTCGCCAGCCGCAGCCTGGCCACTACTGTTTACCTTGCGCTGACCATGCAGCGCCCCCTGTTTCTCGAAGGCGAAGCCGGCGTCGGCAAGACCGAGATCGCCAAGGTGTTGGCGCAGTCGCTGGATCGCCCGCTGGTGCGCCTGCAATGCTACGAAGGCCTGGACCTGGCTTCCGCCGCCTACGAGTGGAACTACCCGCGCCAGATGCTGGAAATCCGCCTCGCCGAAGCGGCGGGCAAGGCCGATGCCGGCACGTTGTCGAAGACCATCTTCGACGAGCAGTTCCTGCTCAAGCGCCCGCTGTTGCAAGCCCTGGAAACCACGCCCAGCGGCGCCCCCGTGCTGCTGATCGATGAACTCGACCGGGCGGACGAGCCCTTCGAAGCCTTCCTGCTCGAAGTGCTGGCCGACTTCCAGATCACCATTCCCGAGCTCGGGGTGATCAAGGCGACCGAGCCGCCGATCGTCATCATCACCTCCAACCGCACCCGCGAGATCCACGACGCGGTGAAGCGCCGCTGCCTCTACTTCTGGGTCGATTACCCGGACGCGCAGCGCGAACTGGAGATCGTCGCCCGCAAGGTGCCCGAAGCGAAGGAAGCCCTGTCGCGCCAGGTGGTCGAGTTCGTGCAGCGCCTGCGCACCCGCGACCTGTACAAGCAGCCCGGCGTGGCCGAGACCATCGACTGGACCCGCGCCCTCACCGCGCTGGACAAGCTGGCGCTCGACCCCGAGACCATCAACGACACCCTGGGCACGCTGCTCAAATACCAGGACGACATCGCCAAGGTGCAAGGCTCGGAGGCTGCCGCCATCCTGGCCGAGATCAACGCGCGCACCACCGCGTAGGCGCGTCTCATGCCGCTGCAGACCCTGCTCGATGCCGCGCCTCCCGTCGCCCAGCCCGGCGGCAAGCTGGCGGAGAACGTGGTGCACTTCGCCCGCGTGCTGCGCGCCGCCGGCATGCAGGTCGGCCCCGCCAAGGTGCTGGACGCGCTGCAGGCCTTGCAAATCGCCGGCATCGAGAGCCGCGCCGACTGGCACGCGGTGCTGAAAGCCATTTTCGTGCAGCGCCATGAAGACAGCGACCTGTTCGACCAGGCCTTCGAATTTTTCTGGCGCGACCCTGCCTTGCTTGAACGCATGATGCAGTTGCTGCTGCCCAAGGTCTACGGCCGCGCCGGTAACGCTGACGAAGAGCAAGCCAACCGCCGCCTCGCCGATGCCCTCACCCCGCCGCACGCGCCCAAGCGCGAAAAGCAGCAAGAGAAGATCGAAGTCGAGGCCGAACTCACCTTCTCCGCCGCCGAGAAATTGCAGCGCGTCGACTTCGAGAAAATGAGCGCGGCCGAATGGCAGCAGGCGAAGGAAGCGATCGCCCGCCTGCGCCTGCCGCTGCCGCAGATCCGCACCCGCCGCCGCGCCCCGCATGCGCGCGGCGAATTCATCGACCCGCGCGCCACCGCGCGCGCCTCCTTGCGCAGCGGCGGCGAGATCCTGCGCCTGAAGCGCACCCGCCGCGTCAAGCGCACCCCGCCCTTGGTGGTGCTGTGCGACATCTCCGGCTCCATGCACCGCTACACGCGCATGCTGCTGCATTTCGTCCATGCCCTGGCGCGCCACCAGGGCGCGCAGCGCGTGCCGGTGCACACCCTGCTCTTCGGCACGCGCCTCACCAACGTCACGCGCCACCTGCGCGAGCGCGATGTCGACGTGGCAGTGGAGCGCGTGCGCAACGCCGTGGCCGACTGGGCCGGCGGCACGCGCATCGGCGCCAGCCTCGCCGAATTCAACCTGCACTGGTCGCGCCGCCTGCTCGGGCAGAATGCGTCGGTGCTGCTGATCACCGACGGCCTGGACCGCGACCAGGTGGACGAACTGCGCGCCGCGATGGCGAAACTCAAGCGCTCGGCGCACCAGCTGATCTGGCTCAACCCGCTGCTGCGCTACGACAAGTTCGAAGCCCGCCCCGCCGGCATTCGCGCCATGCTGCCGTATGTGGACGCGCATCTGCCGGTGCACAACCTTGAATCGTTGCGCGGGCTGGCGGAGGCGCTGGCGCGGGCGCAGTGGCAAAACGCGGGCTGAGCCGTTAGTCATCCAGCGAACACTCCCCCGCCCCGATGGCAAACTGCGGCCTGTCGTCCCTTAACCACGGCGGGTTATACCCAGGCGGCAAGCCCTGCGGCGGCAACGGCCCCGGCTTGACGCGCCCACCGCGCGCCTCAAGATTACGCCGCACCTCCTCATCCAGCGCCGCATGCCGCACCCGCGCCATGTGCTCCTG
>DASYEQ010000007.1:0-37057 GCA_036498945.1 Burkholderiales bacterium
GCCGATGCCGGTCTCGGTGCTCTACCCGGCCAGCCGGCAACTGGCGCCGCGGGTGCGCGTGTTCATCGATTGGGTGGTGGAACGCATGCAGGCCGGGACGGTGCCCGCGGCTCAGGGAGCGACGCGGCTGAAAAAATCGCGCACTGCGCGCGCTGCTTCATCCGGCACTTCGTAATGTACGAAGTGCCCGGCATTTTCGGCGAAGCCGAACTCAAGATCGGTGAAAAACTCGGGCAGGCGGTCAGCCCACTCGGCCTTGAGCACCGGGTCGTGGCGACCCCATAGCACGCGCGTGGGAAAGGTGATGGCCGGCGGCAGCGCCGCGTTGCCCTCTATCACCGCCATGCGGCTGGCGTGATTGCTCAGATACCAGTTGAAGCCGCCTTGCAGGTTGCCGGGACGCATGAAGTTGTCGACCCAGGCGTCAAGCTCGGCGTCGAAGGCGTCCTTGCGATGGCTCCAGTGGCGCAGGAACCCGCCCAGGTAAAGGCGGCAGGCCTCGCGCGAAGAGCCAATTAGCTGCGCCGCCCACGGTTGCTGATGAAAGAACTGGTACCAGACTTCGAGCAGGTGCCCCGGTGCCACCCAGCGCATGCCGATGCCGGGATAGGCGCAGTTGAAAAAGAACAGCGCGCGCACCCGCTGCGGCGCCTTGCGCGCAAGCGTCTGGGCGACAAAGCTGCCGACGTCGTGGCTGACGATACCGAAGCGTTGCAGGCCCAGGGCATCGGCGAAATCGATCATGTCCTGCGCCAGCTGATCCGGCGTGGCGTCCTGCGCCGGAGTAAGCGAGGTTTTTTCGCTCTCGCCGAAGCCGCGGAAGTCCGGCGCGTAAAGATGAAAGGCGTCGCCCAGGCGCCGCATCAGCGGGCGCCAGGCATTGCTCCATTCCGGCCAGCCATGCAGCAGCAACAGCGGCGGCGCCGCGGCATCGCCCGCTTCGAGGTAGTGGGTGCGAATGCTGCGCGTGGTGACGTCATGCGCGCGGACCGGCGCTT
Source organism: Burkholderiales bacterium (assembly GCA_036498945.1). Classification (GTDB taxonomy): domain Bacteria; phylum Pseudomonadota; class Gammaproteobacteria; order Burkholderiales; family JAEUOS01; genus JAQGMJ01. Next base: position 999 of record DASYEQ010000007.1, read on the forward strand.
CACTCATGGGCTTTCAGCGCGCCGGCGCGCTGGTCTTCTTCACCCATTGATTGTATAGCCGGCGCGCCGGTGCCATGGTCTCGCTGGCGGTAAGGCCTGCCGGGCCGTCGCCCGCCGCCACTATCTCGTCGGCCGCCAGCCCGTGCAGGTGCACCGCGCATTGCAGCGAGGCCTCCGCCGGAAAGCCCTGCGCCAGCAAGGCGCCGGCGAGACCCGAGAGCACGTCGCCCATGCCGCCGCTGGCCATGCCGGGGTTGCCGGTGGCGTTGATCCACCAGCGCCCGCGCGGCGAGGCGATCACGCTGCCGGCGCCCTTGAGCACGACGATGGCCCGGTAGAAATCGGCCAGGCGCGCGGCGCTGGCGATGCGGTCTTCCTGCACCTGCGGCGTGTTGCTGCCGAGCAGGCGCGCCGCCTCCAGCGGGTGCGGGGTCATCAGGGTGGCGCCGCCGCGCCGCACGATCGCGCTGCGCAGCGAGGTGTCGCCCGCCAGCAGGTTGAGGGCGTCGGCATCCAGCAGGATGGGGCAGGGCAGCGCGATGGCGCGCGCCAGCGCCTGTTTGGCGGCATTGCCCTGGCCCAGGCCAGGGCCGACCACGGCGGCGGTGAGCGCCATGTCGAGCACGTCGTTCGCCGTGCGCAGCATCAGTTCGGGATGGTGGGGGTCGAAGGGCGGCGCGCCGGCGTCGATGAAGCCGATGAACACCTTGCCCGCGCCCAGGTGCAGCGCGGCGCGGGCGGCGAGAAAGGCGGCGCCGGTCATGCCGGCGCCGCCGCCGATCACGCCCAGGCTGCCGAAGCTGCCCTTGTGCGAATTGAGGATGCGCGTGCGCAGGCAGGCGGAAAAGTCCGGCGGGCTCAGGAGCGAGCCCGATTCCCCCAGCCCCGGCGCTTCGAAGCGCAATTGCAGGGGCGCGACTTCGACGATGCCGGCATGGTCCGGGCCGGAGAGGGTGCGTAGCCCCGGTTTGTCGGCGATGAAGGCGATAGTGCGGGTGGCGCGGATGGCGCAGCCCATTACGCGGCCGGTGTCGGCATCCAGCCCGGAGGGCACGTCCAGCGCCAGCACCGGCGTGGTGGCCTCATTGATGGTGGCGATCCAGTCGGCATAGGGCGCGCGCAGCGGTCGCGCCAGGCCGATGCCGAACAGGCCGTCGATCACCAGGTCGAACTCGCCGGGCGGCGGCGGGGCGCGCAGCACCGGGCTGTCGCCGCGCGCCAGCCATTTGGCATGGGCGCGCGTGGCATCCGGCGGCAGGCGGCCCGCCTCCTCGGCGAGGCAGACTGTTACCGCCAAGCCCCATTCGCGCAGGTGCACCGCGGCTTCGATGGCGTCGCCGCCGTTGTTGCCGGGACCCGCCAGCACCAGCACGCGCGCCGGAAAGTGGCGCGGCGCCTTCAGCATGTTGCGCGCCAGATTGGCTGCCGCCAGTCCGGCGCGCTCCATCAGCGGCTCGCCGTGCGCCAGCGCCGATTCCTCGATGGCGCGGATCGCGGTGGCCCGCAAGAGCAGGCTGCTGGAATTCTTGAGGGGAGGGCGGTCACCCGTCTTGATCGCTGAAGGTTGGGCGCGACGACCTTTGGGGGAGGTAGCGACCTCGAGGACGCCCGTGGGCACGCCCTCACCGTTTGCCATGAATCACCTGACGCATCGATGGATATTCTTCTGTTGTTTCTGGAAAGCGGCACCTGCACGAGAGTGAAGCGCAGTACCAGCAGCAACCTGCTTGCGTCAATGAAGCGCGCGCAGGCGAACGCTTCAGGGGGCCGTCCACAATCACGCCCTAAAACTGGATACTACTCTTTCTGTTCAGGGCAGGGCAATCCGCCGGTTGCAAGCAGCCGTCGCCAACCAGCGACGAACCGGCTCGCGGCGCGACATGGCGGCCGGATGGAGACTGCGGGGTTAGTGGCCCGCACCTAATAATTTACATTTAAAAATAATAATAACCTGTTAATTATAAACGTAAATATATTAATCTACGGATCGATGAAACAAAGCCACATCGCCTAAAAGGTTGACTAATTCAATCGGGAATTGATATACTTGAGTCAATTAGTCGGGCTTGCCCCCGCCTCGCTCATTTTCGAGTGGTGGTGCGGTCCCTAGACAAGTCCCTAGCCTGGAAGGAAAGCCATGAGACTGACTACCAAAGGCCGCTTCGCCGTCACCGCAATGATCGACCTCGCCCTGCGCGACGAGGGCGGTCCCGTTACCCTGGCGGCGATCAGCGAGCGCCAGGGCATTTCCCTCTCCTACCTTGAGCAATTGTTTGGCAAGCTGCGCCGCCACAGCATCGTGGAAAGCGTGCGCGGCCCGGGCGGCGGCTACACCATGGCGCGTACGCTGGAAACCGTCACGGTGGCCGACATCATCGCCGCAGTGGACGAGCCGCTGGACGCCACCATGTGTGGCGGCAAGGAAGATTGCCATGAGACCGGGCGCGTCGGCGGCGGCCTGCAGGAAGGCACGCCCAAGGGCCAGTGCATGACCCACGATCTCTGGGCCACGCTGAACAAGAAAATGCACGAATACCTGGAATCGGTGACCCTGGCGCAACTCGTGCGCCAGCAGCGCGACCGCATGGCGGCAAGCCAGGCAGCGCAGCAAGCCGGCGCGCCGGCGGTGCAAAATGTCATCGTCGATCACCGCAAGCCTGGCGTGCGCGGCACGCCGGCGATTGCCTGAGACAGCAGCTGCCTAGGCACCGAAGAAAAGAAAGACAGGACTCTCGCTATGAAACTTCCAATTTATCTCGATAACTCCGCCACCACGCAGGTGGACCCGCGCGTGACCCACGAAATGGTCAAGTTCCTCACCGAGGAATACGGCAACCCCGCATCGCGCTCCCACGCCTACGGCTGGACCGCTGAAGCCGCGGTGGAAGAGGCGCGCGAAAACGTCGCCGAGCTGATCGGCGCCGACGCCAAGGAAATCATCTGGACCTCCGGCGCCACCGAATCCGACAACCTCGCCATCAAGGGCGCCGCCCAGTTCTACAAGAGCAAGGGCAAGCACATCATCACGATGTCGATCGAGCACAAGGCGGTGCTGGACACCTGCCGCGAGCTTGAGCGCCAGGGCTTTGAAGTCACCTATCTCGACCCCGAGCCCAATGGCTTGCTGGACATGGAGAAGTTCAAGGCGGCGATCCGCCCGGACACCATCCTCGTCTCCATCATGTACGTGAACAACGAGATCGGTGTGATCCAGCCGATCCCCGAGATCGGCGAAATCTGCCGCGAGAAGGGCATCATTTTCCACGTCGACGCCGCGCAGGCTTCCGGCAAGGTGGAGATCGACCTGACCAGGCTGAAGGTCGACCTGATGTCGCTGTGCGCGCACAAGACCTACGGTCCCAAGGGCATCGGCGCCCTCTACGTGCGCCGCAAGCCGCGCGTGCGCCTGGAAGCGCAGATGCACGGCGGCGGCCACGAGCGCGGCTTCCGCTCCGGCACCCTGCCGACGCACCAGATCGTCGGCATGGGCGAGTCCTTCCGCCTGGCGCGCGAGGAAATGGCGACCGAGAAGTCGCGCATCCGCATGCTGCGCGACAAGCTGATGCACGGTCTGCAGGAGATGGAAGAGGTCTACGTCAACGGCGACCTCGACGCCCGCGTGCCGCACAACCTCAACATGAGCTTCAACTTCGTCGAAGGCGAGTCGCTGATCATGGCGATCAAGGACATCGCGGTTTCCAGCGGTTCGGCCTGCACCTCGGCCAGCCTGGAACCTTCCTATGTGCTGCGTGCGCTCGGCCGCAGCGACGAACTGGCGCACTCGTCGATCCGTTTCACCCTCGGCCGCTTCACCACCGAAGAGGAAATCGATTTCGCCATCAACCTGATCAAGCAGAAGATCGGCAAGCTGCGCGAGCTTTCGCCCCTGTGGGAAATGCACAAGGACGGCATCGACATTTCGACCATCGAGTGGGCGGCGCATTAAATTCGATGGGGTTGGCGGCGCATTGAAAAGCCCGCGAGAAAGTACAATCTAGGTATTGCGAAGGAAAGAAATCATGGCTTACTCTGACAAGGTTCTGGATCACTACGAAAACCCCCGCAACGTCGGCTCTTTCGACAAGGGCGACGAGACGGTAGGCACCGGCATGGTCGGCGCGCCCGCCTGCGGCGACGTGATGAAGCTGCAGATCAAGGTCGGCGCCGACGGCCGCATCGAAGACGCCAAGTTCAAGACCTACGGCTGCGGTTCGGCCATCGCTTCCTCGTCGCTGGTGACCGAATGGGTCAAGGGCAAGACGCTGGACGAGGCGATGGGCATCAAGAACACCCACATCGCCGAAGAACTGGCGCTGCCGCCGGTGAAGATCCACTGCTCGATCCTGGCCGAAGACGCGATCAAGGCCGCGATCACCGATTACAAGGCCAAGCACGGCGCCGAAGCGCCGGCCGAAGCTGCCGCAGCCGAAGGCCAACGCAAGGCCGCGTAAGAAGGAAGATTGAGATGTCGATTTCCCTGACTGAAAGTGCTGCCAAGCACGTCACCAACTACCTTGCCAAGCGCGGCAAGGGCGTAGGCTTGCGCCTGGGCGTGCGCACCACCGGCTGCTCCGGCATGGCCTACAAGCTGGAGTTCGCCGATGCCGTCAACCCCGAAGACCAGACCTTCGAAAGCCGCGGCATCAAGGTGTTCATCGACCCGAAGAGCCTGACCTATCTCGACGGCACCGAACTCGACTACACCCGCGAGGGCCTGAACGAAGGCTTCAAGTTCAACAACCCGAACGAGAAGGACCGCTGCGGTTGCGGCGAATCTTTCAACGTGTAGCTGCGGACAAAAGTAGAAACCTGCTTTTGTCCGGGTTGGCATGTTTGAAATCACCGGCAAAGCCGGATGATTTCAAAAGAACAAGACCACGAAACACCATCCAGGGGCGGCTATCACCGCCCCTTTGATTTCCATCCCCACCGTGTCCACCCGTCCCTTCACGCAAAATCACTTCGAGATGTTCGGCCTGCCCCTGCGCTTCGCCGTCGACGAGACGCGCCTGGATGGGGCTTATCGCGAAGTGCAGGCCGAGGTGCATCCGGATCGCCATGCTGCTGCCGGCGACGCCGGCCGCCGGGTGGCCATGCAATGGTCGACCCAGGCCAACGAGGCCTACCAGACCCTGAAGAACCCGCTGAAGCGCGCGACCTACCTGCTGCACCTGCGCGGCGCCGACATCGGTGCGGAAAACAATACCGCGATGGAACCGGCGTTCCTGATGCAGCAGATGGAATGGCGCGAAGCTGTCGAAGATGCGGCCGGCGCGAAAAACGTCGACGCCCTCGACAAACTCCTGCGCGAACTGCGCGAAGACAAGAAGCTGCGTTATGGCAAACTCGCCGCCTTGCTCGATTCCGGGGCCGATGCGCCGGCGGTGGAAGCGGTGCGCCAGCTGATGTTCCTGGAAAAAGTCGAATCCGACATCGGCGCCAGCCTGGAAGCGCTGGACGCCTAGAAACGTAATCAATTACATGGCTCTGCTGCAAATCTCCGAACCCGGCCTGTCCACCGAGCCGCACCAGCACCGCATGGCGGTGGGCATCGACCTGGGCACCACCAATTCGCTGGTCGCCACCGTCAAGAGCGGCGCCGCCGCCGTGCTGCCGGACATCACCGGCCGCCCGCTGCTGCCCTCGGTGGTGCGCTACGACGCGGGTGGGGTGAACGCTACCGGCTATGCGGCCCAGGCGCAACAGGTGAGCGACCCGCGCAACACCATCGCCTCGGTCAAGCGCTTCATGGGCCGCGGCCTGGCGGACATCCGCAGCACTTACGGCTCCGCAGACGGAAACAGCGGGTTGCCCTACGACTTCATCGACGCCGCCGGCATGGTCAGCCTGCGCACCGCCGCGGGCATCAAGAGCCCGGTCGAAGTCTCGGCCGATATTCTTTCGGCGCTGAAAACCCGCGCCGAGCAGTCCATGTTCGGCAACGACGGCGGCGAGCTGGTGGGCGCGGTGATCACTGTCCCCGCCTATTTCGACGATGCCCAGCGTCAGGCCACCAAGGATGCGGCGAAGCTCGCCGGCATCAACGTCCTGCGCCTGCTCAACGAACCCACCGCCGCGGCGGTCGCCTATGGCCTGGACAACGCCGCCGAAGGCATCTACGCGGTCTACGACCTGGGCGGCGGCACCTTCGATATCTCCATCCTCAAGCTTTCCAAGGGCGTGTTCGAGGTGATGGCTACTGGCGGCGATTCCGCGCTGGGCGGCGATGACTTCGACCGCGCCCTGGCCGCCTGGGCCACGCGCGAGGCGCGCCTGGCCGAGCTGACGCCGGGACAGGAGCGCCGCATGGTGGTCGAGGCGCGCGCCGCCAAGGAGCGCCTGTCCGATGCGGAGGCGACGTTCTTCAGCCTCGCGCTGGACAACGGCCGCGCCGCCGGCCTGCACCTGACGCGCAAGACCTTCGAAGCGCTGACCGAAAAGCTGCTGAAGAAAACCCTGGTCGCCACGCGCAAGGCGCTGCGCGACGCGAGTTTGGGCGTGGAGGAGGTAAAAGGTGTGGTGCTGGTCGGCGGGTCCACGCGCATGCCGCAGGTGCGCGAAGCGGTAGGCACGCTGTTCGGCCGCGCACCGCTGACCAACCTCAACCCGGATGAAGTCGTGGCCCTGGGGGCGGCGATGCAGGCCAACCTGCTGGCTGGCAATCGCGCACCCGGCGACGACTGGCTGCTGCTCGACGTCATCCCGCTGTCCCTGGGTCTGGAGACCATGGGCGGGCTGGCGGAAAAGGTGATCCCGCGCAACTCCACCATTCCCGTGGCGCGCGCCCAGGAGTTCACCACCTTCAAGGACGGGCAGACGGCGATGGCCATCCACGTGGTGCAGGGTGAGCGTGAACTGGTCTCGGACTGCCGCTCGCTGGCTCGCTTCGAGTTGCGCGGCATCCCGGCAATGGTGGCGGGCGCGGCGCGCATCCGCGTCACCTTCCAGGTCGATGCGGATGGCCTGCTGTCGGTTTCCGCGCGCGAAGCCACCACCGGTGTCGAAGCCTCAGTGGTGGTCAAGCCTTCCTACGGCCTGGCGGATGACGAAATCGCGCGCATGCTCAAAGACTCTTTTGAGCGCGCCGGCGACGACATGCAGTTGCGCGCCCTGAAAGAGCAGCAGGTCGAGGCCGACCAGATGCTTGGCGCCATCGACGTTGCCCTGGCACGGGACGGCACGCTGCTTTCCGCCGAGGAACGCGCCGGCGTCGATGCCGCGATTGTGCGCCTGAAAGAGGCGCGCGCCGGCACCGACCACCGCGCCATCAAGTCGCTGGTCGATGAAGTCAACCGCGCCACCGAAGAATTCGCCGCCCGCCGCATGGATCAAAGCATCCGTCGCGCGCTGGCCGGCCGCAAGCTGGATGAAGTGAGCCTCTGATGCCGCAAATCGTCGTACTCCCCCATGTCGAGCTTTGCCCCGAAGGCAAGGTGATCGAAGCCCCCGTAGGCAAGTCGCTGTGCGATGCTCTCCTGGAAAATGGCGTCGAGATCGAGCACGCCTGCGAAAAATCCTGTGCCTGCACCACCTGCCACGTGGTCGTGCGTGAAGGCTTCAACTCGCTCACGCCCTCCGAAGACGATGAGGACGACATGCTCGACAAGGCCTGGGGCCTGGAGCCGAATTCGCGCCTCTCCTGCCAGGTGAAGTTGAAGGACGCCAACCTGACCATCGAGATTCCGCGCTACACCATCAACCTGGCCAAGGAGGGCGGCAAAAAATGAAATGGACCGATACCCGCGACATCGCCATCGCGCTGGTCGATGCGCACCCCGACGTCGACCCGAAGAATATCCGCTACACCGACCTGCACAAGTGGGTCTGTGCCCTTGAGGGTTTCGATGACGACCCCAATCGCTCGGGTGAGAAGATCCTGGAGGCGATCCAGATGACCTGGATCGACGAAGCCGAATAACAGCAAGAAGGCATCCATCATGACCCACGCCGGCCGCCGCAATTTCCTCAAACAATGCGCTGCCGGCGGGGTACTTGCCGGCGGTGCCAGCCCCTTGCTGGCGCAAGGCCAGACGCCCGTGACCCTGGCGACTGCCACTCCCGGTGGCGGCTTTCCGGTCTGGGGCGACGCCTACATGAAGGCGATCAACGCCGCCGATCCCACTCTCAGGGTCGAGACGCACAATACCGCCGGTAGCGGTGAAAACATTCCGGCACTGGAGAACGGCAGGTTCGACCTTGGCCTGGTGCAGGGCGAGTCCGCGCACGAGGCCTTCGCCGGTATCGGCCGCGCGCCGCTGAAGCTGAAGATCGTCGTCGCCATGTATTCCAGCCCCGGCATGTTCATCGTCCGTGCCGACAGCCCCGCCCATCGCATTGCGGACCTCAAGGGCCGGACCGTGGCCTTCGGCGCGCGCAGCTCGGGCCTGGTGATCCTCGCGCGCTACGTGCTCGACGGCATCGGCCTGTCACAGGAGAAGGACTTCAAGGCGGTCTATCTCGAGCGCGCCGGTGACGGCCCGCCGATGGTGAAGGACGGCCGGGTGGCGGCGCTGTGGGGCGGCGGCACCGGCTGGCCGGGCTTCATCAAGCTGATGTCCGACCCCGACGGCGCGCGCTTCATCGCGCCGGGCGAAGAGGAAATCAAGGCCATCCGCGCCAAGTACGATTTCCTCAAGCGCCTGGTGATCCCGGCCGGTACTTATCCGAAGCAGCCGCAGGATATGGTCTCCGTCGGTTCCTGGAGCTTCGTGCTGGCGCGCAAGGACTTCCCCGACGATCTCGCCTATCGCCTCACGCGCGCTCTGCATCAGGGGCAGGATGCCTTGGGCAAGGGATTGCCGCAGGCAGCCGAGAGTCGAGTAGAGAGCATCTACGGCGCAGCGCCGAACCCGGAGATGATCCATCCCGGCACCCTCAAGTACCTGAAGGAAATCGGCGCGGCCGGTTGAAGTCAGCCCAGACGCGCTCGCAACATCTCCAGGTGGTCGCTGAAGACCAGGGCTTCGTCGAGATTGAGTGCGCCGCCGCCGGCGGCGGTCGGCTGGATGCGCACACACGGCTTGCCGTTCACTTCCGCGAAAGCGTGGCCGGCAGCCGCGATGGTCTCGAAACCGCGTCCATAAAAGCCGCCGAACGCCTCATCCGCCGCCGCCGGGGTCTCGCGGCCGCGAACGAAATGAATCTGGTGCGTGATCATGTGCCTGGCCGAGCCCAGCGCCTTTTGCGCGATCACCACGCGCCGGTCGGTCCATAGCACGGTGTGCCGGCGCAGGCGCGAATACGTCATCACCGCGGCGCGGCCCGTGCGCGGCACGGTGGCGAAGTCGGCTTCGGCGTCGCGCCACCATTCCTGCTCGTCCGCCTGCAATTGCAGGGTTTCGAGGTATTGCGCCTTGGTGCCGGTGAGGCGGTTGACCACCATGGCGAAGATGACGATGGCCGCCAGGGCGCCGAGAAACCAGAGGAATGCCACACGCTGCTCCCGCGAGTTGCGCCGGCGATGGTTGGAATTGGTCTGGATAGCATCGATGCCGGCGCGTCAAACTCTAGCATGCCGTCTTCTGGTGGCAAAACCGGAGCGGATTCGGGCGAAACACGGGAATTTTCTGCCGCGCCGGGGGTTCCAATGGCAGCTCCCTTACTGAAAGAAAAACAATGCGCCTGCGCAATCGCCTTTGCCTGCTGGCCGGCCTGCTCCTGCTCCTCAATGTCGCGACCGCCGGCGCGCAGGACATGCAGTCCGAAAAGCAGAAATTCCGCGTCGTCACCCTCACCAGACTGCTGGATCATCCCTGGGCGCTGGCCTTCCTGCCCGACGGGCGCATGCTGGTGACCGAGCGGCCCGGGCGCATGCGCTTCGTCACCAAAGAAGGGCGGGTGAGCGAACCACTGAAGAACGTGCCGGCAGTGCGCGCGGGCGGGCAAGGCGGCCTGCTGGACGTGGCGCTGGATCTCGATTTCGCGAAAAACCACACGCTCTATTTCGCTTACTCCGAGGCGGGCGAAGGCGGGGCGAGCACGGTGGTGGCGCGCGCGATGCTGGGCGAAGATGGCTTGCGCGACGTCAAGGTGATCTACCGCCAGCGCCCCAAGACCAGCGGCAGCCTGCAATTCGGCGCGCGCATCGTGCAGACGCCCGATCGCAACCTCTTCGTCACGCTCGGCGACCGCTATATCCGCGACGAAGCGCAGAACCTCAACTCGGGCCTGGGCAAGATCATCCGCATCCGCCCGGACGGCTCGGTGCCGCCGGACAATCCCTTCATCGGCAAGTCCGGCGCGCAGCCGGAGATCTGGAGCTACGGCCATCGCAGCCCTGAGGGTGCGGCGCTCAATCCCGCCACCGGCGCCTTCTGGATGAACGAGCACGGCGCGCAAGGGGGCGACGAGATCAACATCATCGAAAAGGGCAAAAACTACGGCTGGCCGGTGATCACCTGGGGCATCGATTACGATGGCAGCAAGATCGGCGAAGGCACCACCAAGGCGGGCATGGAGCAGCCGATCTACCACTGGGAGCCGTCGATCGCGCCCTCGGGCATGGCCTTTTACACCGGCGACGCCTTGGCCGGCTGGAAGGGCAACCTGTTCGTCGGCTCGCTCAAGTTCGGCCGCCTGGTGCGCCTGGAGTTGAACGGCGACAAGGTGACCCACGAGGAGCGCCTGTTGCAGGAAGTCGGCGCGCGCATACGCGATGTGCGCCAGGGGCCGGACGGCATGCTTTACCTGTTGACCGACGAGGGCGACGGGCGGCTGCTGAAGCTGGAGCCGCTCAAGTAGCGAAGGCGGGCGGCCAGTGCGCCGCTGTCGCCTTCAACTCGGGAAAGAATTGCTCGAAGGCAGCTTCGACGCGCGCATGGTGGGCGTCGAGCATGGCGATGCCTTCGGCCAGCGCCACCGGCCGCGAGAGGCGCGAGGCGATGCGTTCCAGCACGTGGGCCACCCCCGCGCGCGTGGTGCAGTTGCGCAAGATGTCGTAGCGCCCCATGCGCACGGCCAGGCCCTGCGCGGCCACGGGCATGCCCGGCGCGGTGCGTTCCAGGCTGGCATAGACGCTATGGCAAAGGTCTTCCATCGGCGCATCGCTCCAGCGCGCCCATTGCGCGATCAGCACGTGGTCGAAAAACACGTCCATCAGGATGCCGGCGTAGCGCCGCAGGTGGGGCGGGGCCAGCGCCTTCACCTCGGCCACCACCGGGTGCGTATCGGTAACACTGTCGACGCGCCGGTGCAGGCGGATCGCGCTTTCCACCTCCACCGGCCAGGCGGAAAGGTCGGGTCCGCGCGCGAAGTCGCCCAGCAGCGTGCCCATGCGCGCGGCGTCGGAAGACGGGGCGAGCAGGTAGTGCGCGAGGTGGTTCATGGCCCAAGTATGCCGCATTGCGGCATCCGCCCGGCACCCTTGGTAAAATGACGCCATGCGGCAGTGAGCCGGTCCCGGGCGCAGGTGTAAAGGATGCGCGGGCGGCTGAGGCGCGAGCGGAGTGGCGATCCATTCCCGGGGCCTGTCGCGGGCATCGGGCGCGGATGATCTCTCCGAATAAAAGCACATCGATGTCTTCCAGTCCCTCCACTTCCGACAATCCCGATTCCCTGGCCGCGCCGGCGCCCGCCGAGCTGGCGAGCCTGTTGCATTTGCGCGGCTTTCGCATCTATGCCGGCATGCGCTTTTCCTGGATCGTCGCGCAGGAAATCCTCACCATCGCGCTCGGCTGGCTGATCTACGAGCGCACCCGCAGTACCCTGGCCCTGGGCATGGTGGGGCTGTCCGGCTTCGCGCCCTCCATCCTGCTTTCCCTGTTCACCGGCACCGCGGCCGATCGGCTGGATCGTGCGCGCATCATGGTGGCTTGCGGCCTGACGCTGGCCTTTTGCTCGCTGGCCTTGTGCCTGCTCAGCGTCTCCAGCGTCATCTGGCCGATCTACGCCGTGGTGGTGGTGCAGGGCGTGGCGCGCGCCTTTGCCCAGCCGGCCAGCAAGGCGATGGTGCCCAACCTGGCGCCGGCCGGCATGCTCTCGCGCATGATCGCCGGGACCACGCTGGTGCAGCGGGTCGGCAGCATCCTCGGGCCGGCCCTGGGCGGCGTGCTCAGCGGTGTCGGCGTCTGGGTGCCGTTCGCAGCGGCTTGTGTCTGCGCCTGCTTCGCGTTGATCATGGCGCTCAAGCTCGGGCCGCAGCGGGCGCGCGGCATGGCGAAGGCGCGGCCGGACCTGACAATGCTGTTCGCCGGTTATCGCTTTGTCTGGTCGCGGCCGGTGATTCTCGGCGGCATGAGCCTGGACCTGATCGCCGTGCTGTTCGGCGGCGCCACCGCGCTGTTGCCGTTCTACGTGGCCGAAGTGTTCCATGCCGGGCCGTGGGCGCTGGGCGCTTTGCGCGTGGCGATTGCCGTGGGCGCGCTGGCGACCGCGCTGGTGCTGGCGCGCTGGCCGATCGAGCGGGGCATCGGCCCCAAGCTGCTGGTGTCGGTCGGCATCTATGGCCTGGGTACCATCGCCTTCGGGTTTTCCACCCACATCTACCTCGGCATGGTATTCCTGTGCATCCTCGGCGCGGCCGATTCGATCAGCGTGGTGCTGCGCAATGCGCTGATCCAGATCAACACGCCGGATGCGATGCAGGGCAGGGTGTCGGCCGTGCATTCGGTCACGGTTTCCGCCTCCAACGACCTGGGCGAATTCGAATCCGGCCTGTTGGCGCATGCCATCGGCGGGGTGCCCGCGGTGGTGGCGGGCGGGGTGGTGGCGGCGGCCTGCGCGCTCGGCTGGGCGCTGATCTTTCCGGCGCTGCGGCGCGCCGACCGCATGGCCGACGCGCTGCCGGAGAAGTAAGAAAAAACGGCGCCGCTGGCGCCGTTTTTCGTCCGACTCAGTCTTCCCGCCGCATGTGCGGGAACAGGATGACGTCGCGGATGTTGGGCGAGTCGGTCAGCAGCATCATCAGGCGGTCGATGCCGATGCCGCAGCCGCCGGTGGGCGGCATGCCGTATTCCAGCGCGCGCACGAAGTCGGCGTCGTAATACATTGCTTCCTCGTCGCCCGCGTCCTTGGCTTCGACCTGCGCCTTGAAGCGCGCGGCCTGGTCCTCGGCGTCGTTCAATTCGGAAAAGCCGTTGGCGATCTCGCGGCCGGTGATGAACAACTCGAAGCGCTCGGTAATGCCCTTGCGGGTGTCCGATTCACGCGCGAGAGGGGAGACTTCGACCGGATAGTCGATGATGTAGGTCGGCTGCCACAGCTTGGACTCGGCGGTCTCTTCGAACAGGGCGAGTTGCAGCGCGCCCAGGCCGGCACTTTTCAGCGGTGGGTTGGCGACGTTGGCGCCAAATTTCTTCAGCTCGGCGCGCACGAATTCGATGTCGGCGAGCTGTTCGTCGGTGTATTGCGGCGCGTGTTGCTTGATCGCACCGGTGATGGTCAGGCGCTCGAAGGGCTTGGAGAGGTCCAGCTCGCGCTCCCCATACTGCAGCACCGCGCTGCCGGTGGCCTCGACCGCGGCGCGGCGGATCAGTTGCTCGGTGAAGTCCATCAGCCAGTGGTAGTTCGCGTAAGCCGCGTAGAACTCCATCATGGTGAACTCGGGGTTGTGGCGCGGCGATACCCCTTCGTTGCGGAAATTGCGGTTGATCTCGAACACGCGCGGGAAGCCGCCGACGATCAGGCGCTTCAGGTACAGCTCCGGGGCGATGCGCATGAACATCTGCATGTCCAGCGCGTTGTGGTGCGTGATGAAGGGCTTGGCCGCCGCGCCGCCGGGAATCGGGTGCAGCATCGGCGTCTCGACTTCGAGGAAGCCGGCTTCGGTCATTGCTGTACGGATAGACGAGACTGCCTTGCTGCGCGCCACGAAGGTAGCGCGCGTCTCGTCGCTCATGATGAGGTCGACGTAGCGCTGGCGATACTTGGTTTCCTGGTCGGCCAGGCCGTGGTGCTTGTCGGGCAGCGGGCGCAGGCTCTTGGTCAGCAGGCGCACCTCGGTGGCCTCGATCGACAATTCGCCGGTCTTGGTGTGGAACAGCTTGCCGCGCGCGGCGATGATGTCGCCCAGGTCCCAGTGCTTGAACGCATCGTAGGTTTCCGCGCCCACTGCATCGGTCTTGATGTAGAACTGGATGCGGCCTTCCGCCTTCGCGCCGCTGCCGTCGGCCACGGTGGCGAAGCTGGCCTTGCCCATCACGCGGCGCAGCATCATGCGGCCGGCGACCGACACCTCGACTCCCTTGGCGACCAGCTCTTCCTTGTCCATGGCGTCGTACTGCGCATGCAGTTCGGCGGCCTTGTGCGCGGGCACGAAGTCGTTGGGGAAGGGGACGCCCTTTTCGCGCAGCGCGGCCAATTTGGCGCGGCGCTCGGCGATAAGCTGGTTCTCGTCCTGTGGCGGCTCGACCGGGGGCTGTTCTTTGTTCGACATGATGGGTTCGAATGTAGGCGGCAAGCCTTAAATTTCGGGGGACTTATAGGGGGCGTGCCCCCTATCCGTTTCGGTTAGATGCCTTGCTTCAGGCTGGCGGTGATGAAGTCGTCGAGATCGCCGTCCAGCACGGACTTGGTGTTGCTGGTTTCGACGTTGGTGCGCAAATCCTTGATGCGCGACTGGTCGAGCACGTAGGAGCGGATCTGGTGGCCCCAGGCCACATCGGTCTTCGACGCTTCGAGGTTGTCCTGCGCGGCCTGGCGTTTGCGCAACTCCAGTTCGTACAGGCGCGACTTCAGCTGCGCCATCGCCTCGGCGCGGTTGCGGTGCTGCGAACGGTCGCTCTGGCACTGCACCACGATGCCGGTGGGGATGTGCGTGATGCGGATCGCCGAGTCGGTCTTGTTGATGTGCTGGCCGCCCGCGCCTGAGGCGCGAAAGGTGTCGACGCGCAAGTCGGCCGGGTTGATCTCGACTTCGATCGAATCGTCCACCTCGGGATAGACGAACAGGCTGGCGAAGGAGGTGTGGCGCCCGCCGGAGGAGTCGAACGGCGACTTGCGCACCAGCCGGTGCACTCCGGTTTCGGTGCGCAGCATGCCGTAGGCGTAGTCGCCCGTCACCTTGATCGCGGCCGACTTCAGGCCCGCGACTTCACCGGGTGACTCTTCCAGCACTTCGGTCTTGAAGCCCTTGCGCTCGCAGTAGCGCAGGTACTGGCGCAGCAGCATCGAAGCCCAGTCCTGCGCCTCGGTGCCGCCGGCGCCGGCCTGGATATCGATGAAGCAGTTCGCCGGGTCCAGCGGGTTGTTGAACATGCGGCGGAACTCGAGGTCCTGCACCGTCTTGTCGAGTCCCTCAATGTCAGCGGCGACGGATTCGACCATTTCGTCGTCGCTGTCGGCGCGGCCCATCTCGAAAAGCTCTTTCGCGTCGGCCAGGCCCTGGTCCAGCTTCGACAGGGTGCCGACGGTGCCGTCGAGTTCTTTTTTCTCGCGACCCATCTCCTGGGCGCGCTTGGCATCATTCCACAGCGATGGGTCTTCCATCGCCGCGTTGATTTCGGTCAGACGCTGGAACTTGGCGTCGAAGTCAAAGATACCTCCGCAGGTCGGAGGTGCGGGCATCCAGGTCCGCGAGCTTCGCGGAGAGGGCGTTGAGTCGTTCGGCTTCCATGATGATTTGGGCTGCTTTTTATGCGGAATAACCAGGCATTATACCCGCGCCGCCCCTCTGAAAGGGCGGTTTTCTAGCCTCAGGCGGGCTCCCAGGCCTCGACGTACAGCCCCTCGCGCGCCAGGCCGTTGAACTCGTCCACGCCGAGGCGAAACGCCACCTTGGCGCGCGCCGGCAGCGAAGCCGTGGAGTTGAACTGGATGGCCTCGAAAACCCGGCCTTCCTTTTCCAGGCGCATCTTCAAATGCTTGTCCTTGATCAGGCGCTGGCTGGTGATCTCGAAGGTATCGGCGAAGGTGGGCGCCGGAAAGCCCGAGCCCCACACCGCGTTGTCGATGTCGCGGATCAGCGGCATGTTCAGGTAGGCCGCCTCCAGCGGCCCGTCGGTGACCACCTCCGCTGCCAGGTCGGCCGGCTTGAGCATCGACTGCGCCGCTTCCTCGAACGCCAGCGCGAAAGCCGCGAAATCCCCCGGCGCGATGGTCAGGCCCGCCGCCATCGCATGCCCGCCGAACTTGCGGATCAGTGCCGGCTGCGCCTTGCTTACCAGATCCAGGCAGTCGCGCAAATGCAGCGCGGAAATCGAGCGCCCCGAGCCCTTCAGGTCGCCGTCTTCTCCCGGCGCGAACACGATGGCCGGCCGGTCGTAGCGCTCGCGCAGGCGCGCCGCGACGATGCCCACCACGCCCTGGTGCCAGTCGGCATGGGTGAGGCACACGGTGTAATTGGCGGCGACGTCCAGCGTGTCCAGCGCGGCCAGGGCCTCCTCGCGCATCTGCGCCTCGATGTCGCGGCGCTCGCGGTTCAGCGCATCGAGCTTTTGCGCGCGCGCCAGGGCATCGTTGCGGTCTTCCGCCAGCAGGCATTCGATGCCCAGGCTCATGTCGTCCAGCCTTCCGGCGGCGTTCAATCGCGGCCCGGCGGCGAAACCGAAATCGAAGCAGCTGGCCTTGCGCGCCTCGCGCCCGGCCACCGCCAGGAGCGCCGCGACCCCGGGGCTGGCCTTGCCCTCGCGCACACGCTTGAGTCCCTGCGCCACCAGGATGCGGTTGTTGCGGTCCAGCTTCACCACGTCGGCCACCGTGCCCAGCGCCACCAGGTCGAGCAAGGCCGCGAGATTGGGTTCCTGCCCGGTGAAGGTGCCACGCTGGCGCAACTCCGCGCGCAGCGCCAGCAGCACGTAGAACATCACCCCCACGCCCGCCAGGTTCTTGCTGGCGAAGTCGCAATACGGCTGGTTCGGATTGACGATCAGCGCCTGCGGCAAGGCCGGGCCGGGCAGGTGATGGTCCGTCACCAGCACCTCGATGCCGGCGGCGCGCGCCGCCGCCACGCCATCGATACTGGCGATGCCGTTGTCCACCGTGATGATCAGGTCCGGCTTGCCCAGGCGCGGGTGCTGCGCGGCCAGCGCCACGATCTCCGGTGTCAGCCCGTAGCCGAACTTGAAGCGATTCGGCACCAGGTAGTCGATTTGCGCGCCCGAGCCGGTCGCCGCGATCAGCGCGCGCAGCCCCTTGATGCCTACCGCGCAGGCAGTGGCGCCGTCGCAATCGTAATCCGCCACGATCAACAAGCGCCGCCCCTGCGCCAGCGCGTCGGCCAGCAGCGCCGCCGCCTTGGCGGCATTCAGCAGGCCCGCCGGCGGCAGCAGGCCGGCGACGGCGGTATCGAGATCGGCCGGCGCGGCAATGCCGCGCGCGGCGTAGATGCGCGAGAGCACCGGGTGGATGCCCTGCTGCTCCAGGTACAGGCTCACCCGCGGCGAGTAGGTGCGGGCGACGATGCGTCGGTTCATGGGCGAATTGTAAGGCCGCGCGCGCGGCAAAACGCGGCGCTACAAAAAACAAAGCCCGGCATCGGCCGGGCTTTGGAGAGGCGGGGCGCCTATTTCTTCTTCGGCGCCGCCGGCGGATACAGCTTGCGCGCGCGGTCGATCTGCTCGGCGGCATTGATGAATTCGCGCGCGGTGGTCTCTTTGATCTCCTTGCTGCCGGCGGCGGAGCCGACGATCACCGAATCCAGCGCTTCCTTGCCTGCCTGCGTCTCGTCCATCTTCCACAGCGCCTGGGTGAACTTCACCGCCATGTCCGGCGGGAAATCCTTCGACAGCGCGATCGCATAGCCGGGGAACGGGTCGCTCTTGCTGAACTGCTTGATCTTGGCGCCGTAGCGCTTGGTCGCGCTGTCCTGGCCGGACTCGGCCACCGCCGCGGCGTCCACCTTGCCTTCCATCACGGCATCGACCATCTCGTCCTGGTCCTTGAACTCCTTCAGGGTGATTTCATCGACCTTGATGTTGTTCAGCAGCAGCCAGTGCAAGCTCACCGGGCCCACCGAAGAGCCGCGCGTGTACACCGCCATGGTCTTGCCCTTCAGGTCCGCCAGGCCGTTGATCGGGCTGTCCGCCTTGGTCAGGTAGTAGGCGTGGATGTTGCGGAACTTGCCCACCGGCGCGTACTTGTAGTCGCGCGCGGCATAGCCGATCTTGTCGGTCACCGCCATGATGATGTCGGCGGGTTTCTTGCCTTCCTTCGGCGCGAAGTCGCTTACCAGCGTCATGGTGATGGGCTTGCCGATCGCCTCCGAGGCGAGCTTGATCAGCGGCGCCATCGAAGAGCGCATCTGCAGCTCTTCGGAAGCGCGGATCGCCCCCGGGTTGACCGCCATCACCAGCGCATCGCCCCCGAACAGTGAAGCCGGCTTGAAGAAGTGCAGGGCGACCGCGGCCACCGCCACCACCACCGCGGCGGCCAGGCCCAGCTTCATCCACAGCGGCGACTTTTTCTCCGCCTTCGCCGCCGCGCCGCCGCTGTGCACCATCCCGACGGTGTTCTGCCCGACGAACACCGGCAGGAACTCCTGCACGCTTTGCGGGCGCTTGGCATCGTCCGGCTGCAGCGCCCAGTCGATCGCCTTGAGGAAGTTCTCGCTGTACTTGCCCTGGGCCACGTCGGCTGCGGGCTCCTGCGGGTCGCTCTGGATGCGCGCCGCCGCTTCCACCGGCTTGCGCCCGGCGACGAACCAGTACAACACCCCGCCCAGGGCGTAGATGTCCGACCACGGGCCCTGGCGGCCATGCGTGTGGTATTGCTCGAAGGGCGCGTAGCCGGGCGTGACGATGGAAGTCATGCCGGAAGTCGAGCCCGAAGCCGAGGTCTGGCGCGCCGCGCCGAAGTCCAGCAGCACCAGGCTGCCGTCCGAATCGCGCACGTAGATGTTCGCCGGCTTGATGTCGCGATGCAGGAAGCCCGCCTCGTGCACCTTGTCCAGGCCTTGCAGGAGCGGCACGAACATCTGCACCAGGTGCGCCTCGTCCGGCGGGTTCTCGCCGCGTTCCAGGCGCTTTTTCAGCCACGAATTCAGGCTCTCGCCGAATTCGTAGTCCATCACCATGTAGGCGGTGTTGTTGTCCTCGAAAAAACGGTTGACGCGGACGATGTTGGGATGGCGGAAAGTGGCAAGCGTGCGCGACTCGAGCAGGAAGCGGTCCAGCCCGATGCGATACTCGTCCTCGTCGCGCTGGCTCTTGGCCCAGACCGCGGCGGTTTCCTCGTTGCGCATCGCCAGGTCGTTCGGCAGATACTCCTTGATCGCCACCTTGGCGTTCAGGTTGGTATCGTGCGCGAGATAGGAGACGCCGAAACCGCCGATGCCCAGCACGCGCTCGATGCGGTACTCATGCAGCATGTAGCCCACCGGCAACGCCAGGCGGTTGTCGTCGGTGCCGGCCTGCTGCGCCTTGCGCTTCAGTTCCGAGTAAGAGGGACCGTCGTAATCGGTGGCGAGAATGCCGCGATGCTTGGGCGCATTCGGATCCTTGCGGGTTTTTTCCTCCGGCTCGCCGGAAGTGGTGGCGTCCGGCGTGGCGGCGCGAAACTGCGCCAACTGCGCCTGCAACTGCTCGAAACTCAAACCGCTGTCATCGCCCGCCTCGCTGGCGGTGGACGCCGCATCGGCACCCGCCGGTGCGGACGCAGCAGCCCCCGTGGCCGGCGACGCCAGATCGATCACCTTCTTGCGGCGCGAAAACTCTTCTTGATCAGACACCCAGGCCTCCAATGCAGGGGCGCGGCAGATGGCCGCGCCCGGCTGCCACCAGGCAAACGGACTGAAGCCGGCGCGGAAACGCGACTTGCACACTGCCCCCGTAAATCGCGATAGCCGGCACTACAAAACAACAACGAGTACCGCAAAGCAACAATTACTTCAAGTATGCCGCAGATTTTGGCTTTTATCGATGTATTGCGCAAGCGATTTCCAGCCGAAAAAGTGAAATAAATCACGACGATACAGGCGTACGTGCAAGCTCTCTCCAGGTGTTGTAATACGCGCCGAAAATGTCAATTTTTGTTTCCTTGCTGCCAGCGCGGCAGGTTCCAGCCAATTCGTTTGCAAATCCCCCGGCCAGTCCGCTTTCCAGATAATTTCTGTCAAATCTATCAGTACCTTATGACATTGCACTGGCCCCAAAAGTAACCATGCCTCATTCCACGAGGAAGGCAGTCCCATCCCCTGGCCTCCGGCAAGCTCGCATAATTCCCTTACGTGGGCTTGTGGGGAAAGCACAATCTCGCCCTGTGGCGCCGGGACCACGCCTGGGGCCGGCCAGTTGCCGCCGCCCCATAGCCACAGGCTGTTGATCGCGCCGGCGCGCGGGTCCTGCGCCGCCGCCTGGTGCAGCAGCATCTGCATTTCACTCGACAGGCGGCGCACCGCGCCGGCGTCCGCTCCCGTCGGCAACACCGCCATCGCCGGCATGCCGGCGGCCTCCATCGGCGAGGGTGTCGCCACCGCCAGCGCACGGGGCATCCGCAACACCCAGCGCGCCGGCGTCACTGCGCGCAATTCCATGCCTTCGCCTTGCAACTGCGCATTGAGGGCGGCGATCAGATGCGCCGACTGCGCCGCGTCGATGTCCGCATCCGCCGGGTCGAACAACAGGCGGTCGCCGTCCAGCTGCAGGTAAATCGGATCGGCGCACAGCCAGTAGGCGTCGCCGGCCGGCGCGGCGCCCAGGCGCAGCGGCGCCACCGGCCAATCGGCCTGGCGCGCCACGCCGAAGTGTTCGAACCAGAAGCTTTCGAGATCCTCCGGCGCCGCTTGCGCCCGCACCTTGCCGCGCGCCAGCGCGTCGATGCGCGCCAATGCCATGCCGTCCGTGCCCGGGGGCACGGCGAAAACGAATTCGATGTCCATGCCGCATTGTGCCTGCAAGCCTGTCGTTGCCGCGGCGGCCCGCTTCGGCTACGATGCCATCAGTCCGCCGCACGCCGCAAGCGCCGGGCCACGGACAGAAAAAACAAAAGCAGGGCAAACAGCGGGAGAGCAGCGCATGCAGGCTTACGTCATCTGGTTCATCGCCGCCTTCGTGCTGATCGGCGCCGAGTTGATGGCCGGGACTTTCTACCTGCTGGTGATCGGCCTGGGCCTGGCCGGCGGCGGCGTGGCCGCGCTTGCCGGCCTGGGCGAAGCCGGGCAGATCGTCGCCGCCGCGCTGATCGCGGTAGCGGGCATCATCATCCTGCGCACCACGCGCGCCGGGGCATCGCTGCGCCGCAGCGGGCCCGAAGTGCCGGCCGACGTC
Source organism: Burkholderiales bacterium (assembly GCA_036498945.1). Classification (GTDB taxonomy): domain Bacteria; phylum Pseudomonadota; class Gammaproteobacteria; order Burkholderiales; family JAEUOS01; genus JAQGMJ01. The sequence goes on from DASYEQ010000007.1 coordinate 22,136, forward strand.
GGCCAGCCGGTGCAGGTGGTCGAGCGCCGCCCCGACGGCAGCCTGCGCGTCAACTACCGCGGCTCGCAATGGGACGCCGAGCCCGAAGGCCCGCTGGATGCGGCGGCCGGCGGCGTGCTCTACATCCGCGCGCTGCGCGGCACCAAACTCATCGTCGCCGCGCAGCCCGCTTAAGGGCCGCGCGGTTTCCCACATGGAGTCTTAAGGAGAATGGAAATCGGCAGCTTTCTCGCACTCGCCGCGCTGGTCGCCGCGGTCATTTTCGTCGTCAGGTCGATCTACCAGGTGCCGCAGCAGCACGCCTACGTGGTCGAGCGCCTGGGCAAGTACGACCACACCATGGAGCCCGGCCTGGGCTTCGTCATGCCCTTCATCGAGCGCGTCGCCTACAAGCATTCGCTCAAGGAAGTGCCGCTGGACGTGCCGAGCCAGATCTGCATCACCAGGGACAACACGCAATTGCAGGTCGATGGCGTGCTCTACTACCAGGTCACCGATCCCTATGCCGCCTCCTACGGTTCGTCCAACTACGTCGCCGCCATCACGCAACTGGCGCAGACCAGCCTGCGCTCGGTGGTCGGCAAGATGGAACTCGACAAGACCTTCGAAGGCCGCGACGACATCAACGTGCACGTGATCCAGGCGATCGACCAGGCGGCGCTGGGCTGGGGCGTGAAGGTGCTGCGCTACGAGATCAAGGACCTGACCCCGCCGAAGGAGATCCTGCACGCGATGCAGGCGCAGATCACCGCCGAGCGCGAAAAGCGCGCGCTCATCGCCGCCTCCGAGGGCCGCAAGCAGGAGCAGATCAACATCGCCACCGGCGAGCGCGAAGCGCAGATCCAGAAGTCCGAGGGCGAGAAGCAGGCGGCGATCAACCGCGCCCAGGGGCAGGCTTCCGCCATCCTCGCGATCGCGGAAGCCAGCGCCGAAGCCATCCGCAAGACCGCCGCCGCGATCCGCGAGCCGGGCGGCGAGCAGGCGGTGAACCTGAAGGTGGCCGAGCAATACGTCGGCGCCTTCGGCAACCTCGCGCGCACCAACAACGCGCTGATCATCCCCTCCAACATGGCCGACATCAGTTCGCTGATCGCCACCGCGATGACGGTGGTCAAGCAGGAGAAAAAGCAGGGCGCCTAAGTACGTGAGGGGGCAGGGCGGGCCGCCCTGCCATAATCGCGGCATCGCAATCCGCAGGTATCCCCGCATGTTCTACGAACCCGGCGAAGGCGCCGGCCACAAGGCCGCGGGCCTGCCGCACAGCCCCTTCACCGCCATCGTCGGCCCGCGCCCGATCGGCTGGGTCAGCACGGTGGACGCGCACGGCCGCGCCAACCTGGCGCCGTTTTCCTATTTCAACGGCGTCTCCTCGGCGCCGCCCCTGGTGGTCTACGCCTGCAACGGCGACCACAGCCGCGAAGGCCTGCCGGAGTCGCGCATCAAGGACAGCCTCGCCAACGTGCGCGAGACCGGCGAATTCGTTGCCAATCTCGTCACCTGGGAACTGCGCGAGCAGATGAACCTTTCTTCCACGCCGGCGCCGCACGAGATTGACGAATTCGAGGTCGCCGGGCTGGAAAAGGCACCCTCCACCCTGGTGAAACCGCCGCGCGTGGCCGCCTCGCCGATCCACCTCGAATGCAAGCTGGTGCAGACGGTGGACCTGCCGGAACACGCGCCTTCCGGCACGAAAAACACCCTGGTGATCGGCCGCGTCGTCGGCATCCACATCCGCGACGACCTGATCGAAAACGGCCGCGTGCACATGGAGCGCGTCAAGCCCATCCTGCGCCTGGGCTATTTCGACTACGCGTTCATCGATGCGGTGTTCGAGATGCGGCGGCCGAAGTGGCCGGTCAACGGCTAAGGGGTTAGCGCGACGTCTTCATCAACCGCTGCTTTTCGCGGTTCCACTCGCGCTTTTTCTCGGTCTCGCGCTTGTCGGCCTTCTGCTTGCCTCGGCCCAGGCCGATTTCCGCCTTCACCCGGCCGCCCTTGTAGTGGAAATCCAGCGGCACCAGCGTATAGCCGCGCTCCTGGACCTTGCCGATCAGGCGATTGATCTCTTCCTCGTGCAGCAGCAGCTTGCGCGTGCGCACCGGGTCGGGGTGGATGTGGGTGGAGGCCTCCGGCAGCGGGCTGATGTGCGCGCCGATCAGGTAAAAGGCGCCCTCGCGCAGGATGACGTAGCCTTCCTTCATCTGCGCGCGCCCGGCGCGGATGGCCTTGACCTCCCAGCCTTCGAGCACCAGGCCGGCCTCATACTTCTCTTCGATGAAATAATCGAAGTTGGCTTTTTTGTTCTGGACGATGCTCATATCGGGGCGGCAGCGCCGCGGCGCTTCCTGTTGGTCTGTTTGATGCGGCTGTCCGCTAAAATGGCGATTGTAACAACCGCTTTCAAGTCGCTCCTGAAATTTACGCCGCACCCATGCCGCAAATCCGCAAGTCCGCCCTTTTACCCTATAGCGCGCAGCGCATGTTCGAACTGGTCGCCAAGGTGTCGGACTACCCCAAGTTCATGCCCTGGTGCGGCGGCGCGCGCGAGGCGGCCTCCCCGGATGGCCGCACGCGCGCTACCGTGGAGATCAATTACCACGGCGTCAAATCCAGTTTTACCACGCTCAACCGCAACGAGCCTTACGACTCGATCGCCCTGCAGTTCGTCGAAGGGCCGTTTTCCAGCCTGGACGGCCTGTGGCGTTTCACCGCCCTGGCGGAAGACGCCTGCAAGGTTGAGTTCAGCCTCGATTACGAATTCGCCGGCGGCATTTTCGGCAAACTGGTGGCGCCGGTGTTCGAATTCATCGCCAAGTCCTTCATTGACGCGTTTTCGCGGCGCGCGGAAGCGCTGTATGGCTGAAACCCTGCGCGTGGTCTACGTGCCGACAGGTGCGGCACCGGTGGAAATCGAGGTGCCGCTGGCCGCCGGCATGACCCTCGAAGACGCGGTGCGCGCCAGCGGCATTGCCGCGCGCCATCCGGAAATCGAAGCGGCGCGCCTGGGCGTCTGGGGCAAGGCGCGCGATGCGCAAAGCCCGGCGCGGGCAGGCGACCGCGTCGAAATCTATCGCCCGCTCACCGCCGACCCGAAGGCGGGCCGCAACCAGCGGGTGCGCAAGAAGAGGGAAGCAAAAGCGGCCGCGGCGAAATAATCCGGCCGCCTGCCATGAAGCAAAAAGCCGGGCTTGCGCCCGGCTTTTTTTATCAAGTGGCGATGCTCAGCCGCCGCACTTGGAACCGCTCATGTCCTGCTGCGCCTTGGCGATGTCGGCGCTGCGCTCGGCGTCGTCGGCGAAATAGGGGTTGCCCTTATCGTCGAACTTCTTCATGCGCTGACCGCTTTGCAGGGCGGCGAGATTCTGTTGCAGCGAGGCGCAGCGCGCCTGGTTGTCGGCGGCCTGCTTTTGCTTGGCCGCTTCCTCCTTGCCCTTCTTGTCGGACTCGGCCATGCGCTTCTTGTAGTCGGCTTCGCGATCGGCGACCGACTTCGGGCCGTCTTTCTTTTCCTTGCCGTCCTTGTCCTTGCCGTCGGCGGGAGCGGCAGCAGCAGGCGCCGGGGCGGCCTGGGTGGTCTTGGGGGCTTTCAGGATGTTGCCGGCGGGGATGCCGGGCGGCGGCGGCGTGTCGCTGTAGACCATGCGCCCGCTGGCATCCTTGTAGTGGTAAAGCTGGGCCTGGGCGGTGCCGCAAGCCAGCAAAAGGCCAAAGGCACCGAGGCAGGCGGCGATCTTTCCGAGTGTCATTTATTTCTCCCGTTTTCTTTGTGCAACAAGACCTTAGCGAATTTTGTTGAAGCAGTCAATTGTCATGAGGGTGAGCGGTGCTTCTGGTGTGCATGAGCGGACTCGCGTATAATTGCGCTTTGCGGCATAAGGAAACTCCCGATGCGACTCATCGGCAAAGCCCTGACGTTTGACGACGTCCTCCTCATCCCGGCCCATTCGGCCATCCTGCCTCGCGACACCCGCCTTTCCACCAAGCTGACGCGCAAGATTGCGCTGAACATTCCATTGGTCTCGGCGGCGATGGATACCGTCACCGAGGCCCGTCTGGCGATCGCCATGGCGCAGGAAGGCGGCATTGGCATCATCCACAAGAACCTCAAGCCGAAACAGCAGGCCGCCGAGGTCTTGAAGGTCAAGCGTTTCGAATCCGGCGTATTGCGCGATCCGATGACCGTCTCCCCCTCCATAACGGTCCGGGAGCTGCTTGCGCTGACACACCAGCATAAAGTTTCGGGTTTCCCCGTAGTCGAGAAGGACGTGGTGGTCGGCATGGTGACCAACCGCGACTACCGCTTCGAGACCAACCTGGAGGCGCCGGTGGCGGCGATCATGACGCCGCGCGAGCGCCTGATCTACGTGAAAGAGGGCGCTTCGCTCGAGGAAGCGAAGGCGCTGATGCACAAGCACCGCCTGGAGCGGGTGGTGGTGGTGAACAACAACTTCAACCTGCGCGGCCTGATCACCGTGAAGGACATGATGAAGTCCACCGAGCACCCGAACGCCTGCAAGGACGACCAGGGCAAGCTGCGGGTGGGCGCGGCGATCGGCGTGGGCGACGGCACCGAAGAACGCGCCGAGCTACTGGTGGCGGCGGGCGTGGACGTGCTGATCGTCGACACCGCGCATGGCCACGCGCAAGGCGTGCTGGACCGCGTCCAGTGGGTGAAAAAGTCGTTTCCGCAGGTGGAAGTGGTGGGCGGCAACATCGCCACCGCCGAGGCCGCTCGCGCGCTGGTGGACCACGGCGCCGACGGCGTGAAAGTGGGCATCGGCCCCGGCTCGATCTGCACCACGCGGATTGTTGCGGGCGTCGGCGTGCCGCAGATCACGGCGATCTCCAACGTCTACGAAGCGCTGAAGAACACCGATGTTCCGCTGATCGCCGACGGTGGCATCCGTTTCTCCGGCGACATTTCCAAGGCGATCTCCGCCGGCGCGCATACCGTGATGATGGGCTCGATGTTCGCGGGCACCGAAGAAGCGCCGGGCGAGACCATCCTGTTCCAGGGCCGCTCCTACAAGAGCTACCGCGGCATGGGCTCGATCGGCGCCATGCAGGACGGCGCCGCCGACCGCTACTTCCAGGACCCGGCCAACAATGCCGACAAGCTGGTGCCCGAGGGCATTGAGGGCCGGGTGGCGTACAAGGGCAGCGTGCTGTCGATCATCTACCAACTGGTCGGCGGCTTGCGCTCCTCGATGGGCTACTGCGGCTGCGCCACCATCGACGACCTGCGCAGCAAGAGCCAGTTCGTGGAAATCACTTCGGCGGGCATGCGCGAGTCGCACGTGCATGACGTGACGATCGTGAAGGAACCGCCGAACTACCATCAGGATTGACGGCCGAAGGGCACGGCTAGACCGTGCCCTTCGTCTATTGGGACCCGCAAAACGCAATTTTCTACCGTGATATACCGTGGTTTTCAAAAATGCCGAGACCACGGACGCAAAAAACACCGTGGTTTTCCGTGGTTTTGATGCCGGGACCACAAGTGTGTTGATGCCGCCTCTCCCGATTTGACCGACCTTCGCTACGCCCACATGCACAACAAGATTCTCATTCTCGACTTCGGCTCCCAGGTGACCCAGTTGATCGCGCGCCGCGTGCGCGAGGCCGGGGTGTATTCCGAGGTCCACCCCTGCGACGTCTCCGACGAGTTCGTGCGCAACTATGGCGCGGTCGGCATCATCCTCTCCGGCAGCCACATGTCGGCCTACGAGGAAGCTACCGACAAGGCGCCGATGGCGGTGTTCGAGGCCGGGGTGCCGGTGCTGGGCATCTGCTACGGCATGCAGACCATGGCGCAGCAGCTCGGCGGCAAGGTCGAAGGCGGGCACACGCGCGAATTCGGCTATGCCGAGGTGCGCGCGCGCGGCCACACCAGGCTGTTCGACGGCATCGCCGACTTCAACACGCCCGAAGGCCACGGCATGCTGAAGGTGTGGATGAGCCACGGCGACAAGGTCACCGAACTGCCGCCCGGCTTCAAGCTGATGGCTTCCACGCCATCGTGCCCGATCGCCGGCATGGCCGACGAGGTGCGCAAGTTCTACGCCGTGCAGTTCCACCCCGAGGTGACGCATACCCTGCAAGGGCAGAAGATCCTCGACCGCTTCGTGCTGGAAATCTGCGGTGCGCGCCCTGACTGGAACATGCCCGACTACGTCGCCGAAGCGGTGGAAAAGATCCGCGCGCAAGTGGGCAAGGATGAAGTGATCCTGGGCCTTTCCGGCGGCGTCGATTCCAGCGTGGCGGCGGCGCTGATCCACAAGGCGATCGGCAAGCAGCTCACCTGCGTGTTTGTCGACCATGGCCTGCTGCGCCTGGACGAGGGCAAGCTGGTGATGGACATGTTCGCGCGCAATCTCGGTGTGAAGGTGATCCACGTCGATGCCAGCGCCGAATTCATGGGCAAGCTCACCGGCGTCACCGATCCCGAACAAAAGCGCAAGATCATCGGCCGCGAATTTGTCGAAGTGTTCCAGCGCGAGTCGGCGAAAATCGATGGCGCGAAATGGCTGGCCCAGGGCACCATCTATCCGGACGTGATCGAATCGGCCGGCGCCAAGAGCAAGAAGGCGCAGACCATCAAGTCGCACCACAACGTCGGCGGCCTGCCCGATACGTTGCACCTCAAGCTCCTCGAACCCCTGCGCGAACTGTTCAAGGATGAAGTGCGCAAACTCGGCGTGGCGCTCGGCCTGCCGCACGAAATGGTGTATCGCCATCCCTTTCCCGGCCCCGGCCTGGGCGTGCGCATCCTGGGTGAGGTCAAGCGCGAATACGCCGACCTGCTGCGCCGCGCGGATGCGGTGTTCATCGAGGAACTGCGCAACACCAAGGACGAGGAAGGCAAGAGCTGGTACGACCTCACTTCCCAGGCCTTCGCCGTGTTCCTGCCGGTGAAATCCGTCGGCGTGATGGGCGACGGCCGTACCTACGAATACGTCGTCGCGCTGCGCGCCGTGCAGACGCAGGACTTCATGACCGCCCATTGGGCGCACCTGCCGCACGAGTTGCTCGGGCGCGTGTCGAACCGCATCATCAACGAAGTGCGCGGCATCAATCGCGTGGTCTACGACATCTCGGGCAAGCCGCCGGCCACCATCGAGTGGGAATGATCTAGGATTACTTTCCTGGACGATGCTGGACTACCTAAGTGCGTTTAAACAAAGGGAATTTTCTGGTTATTCGTCTGAACTCATCCAATGAAGTTCAGGCAGATATACCGTCATTTGTCGGTTCCCTAGACGGTATGAAAAGCGGCGCTCCAGTTTGGCGATTTTTTGACCGTCAGGTGGTCTGACGGTAAATCGCCTGAATCCATTGGAGGCCGCATGCTTACCGATCTAAAACTGAAATCCCTGAAGCCTCGCGACAAGGCGTATAAGGTCACCGACCGCGATGGGATGTATGTCACCGTCTCGTCCGCTGGTACCGTGTCATTCCGCTACGACTACAGGCTGAACGGACGCCGAGAGACATTGACCATCGGGCGCTACGAGTCGAGTCGCGAGAGTCGCTTACCTGAGGATATGTCCGCGCTGGACTATGGCGCGGTGCTGTCGCTTCAAGACGCGAGGGCGCTCCTGGATCGCGCGAGGAGGTCTGTCGAGGAGGGGCTTTCACCGTCCCGCGCCAAGGTGGAGAAGCGCACAGCAGCAAACGATGCCTTGACGTTCGACGGCTGGGCGCAGCGCTACTTCGAATTCAAGGCGGACCCGAAGAGCGGCGGCCAGCAGTTGGCGGACAGCACGCTGGCGGTGCGCAAGTCAACCTACAAACGTGTGCTAGCTGACAAGCTGGGCAAGCTGAAGCTGGAAGAAGTAACGCCGCAGCGGCTGAAAGCTCTATGCGACGAGGCGAAGGCCAAGCGTGGCCCCGCCGTCGCGGTCCATGCACGTGAAGTGGTCCTGGCGGTATTTCGGCATGCACAGGACTCCGGCCTACCGATAAACAATCCAGCCGAGGCGGTGAAAGCCAGTTCCATCGCCACCTTTGAACCGCGCGACAGGGCGTTAGGCCCAACTGAAGTGCGCCGGTTTCTTACCGCCCTGGAGAGCGTCGCCACCACTCCAACGCTGCGGTTGGCGTTGAAATTTGTTCTGCTCACTGGAGTCCGCAAGGGCGAATTCATTGACGCTACTTGGCGTGAAATTGATTTCGAGTCCGAGCGGTGGGTTATTCCCGCAGCGCGCATGAAGTCGCGGCAAGTCCATGTTGTTCCGTTGAGCGAGCAGGCGCTGGACATTCTCACGGCGCTCCGTTCTTGCTTCGGGTCTAGTCAATACCTTCACCCAGGCCGATACGACAGCGAAACGCCGATTTCCAACGCCACGTTAAATCGCGTGATCGACGCGGCAGTGGAACGCATCCGAAAGGACGATCCCGAATTCCAAGCGTTCGGCGTGCATGACCTGCGCCGCACGTTTTCCACGGGCCTGAACCGCGCAAAGTTTGACGAGCGTTGGATAGAGATGTCTCTAGCGCACGCCCCGAGAAACAGGATTGCTGCCGTCTACAACGTGAACCGCTACCTGCCTGAGCGGAAGATCATGCTCCAGTGCTGGGCCGACATGATCGACACCTGGATGCGTGGCGAGTCTGCACGCGAATTGATTGCCGATGCCAAGCGAAAAGCCGCCGAAGTTTTGGACCTAGAAGTGGACGAAGATTTGTAGCATCTACCCAACATAGACAATGAAAGACCCGGCCGCAGTGCCGGGTTTTTTTATGCGCCTTGAAATTGTTTTTCGGACGCGAAGCTAATGCCGTGAAAAATGATGAAGTCTAGTTAATCAGGATTACTGCTTAAACGTTATAAAACAATAGTTTTGGAAAACCCACAGGAGGAATTGAAGCCGGCCAACGAGAACAATGGACCCGTCTCAACTTTCTTGGACGGTTAGAAAACCAAATGGATGCTACGCAAACCCAGAAAATCGTGCGACTTCCGGCAGTAATGGGCATGACAGGCCTATCAAGGGCCAGCGTCTACGCCTTCGTCAAGGCGCACACATTCCCCGCCCCGGTCAAGCTAGGTCCGAAAGCAAGCGGCTGGCTTCTATCGGAGGTTCAGGGTTGGATCGTCGAGCGCGTGAATGCTCGCCGCGTCAAATAAAAGGGACGAGACATGAGTAACCAAAAAACTCTGCTGACGCCCGCAGACTTCTCCGCGTGGCAGAAAATGAACGCAGCGAGCATTCGCGGGCGTGAGGCGGAAAACCAACGCGCGGTTGATGACGCCGTGATCCGCTGGGTTATGCCTGCGATCCAGAGCGGTATGGGTTTGGCCGAGGCCGGCGATATAGCCGTGCGCGGCTTCAGCTACGGTACGCGCAACGGAATCTATTTCAATAAAGCAGCGGTTCGCCGTGCATTGAAATCCATCGGCTGGCAGTTAAAGCGCGACCGCGCAGGAGATGCCGAAGAGTGAACGCGGCTGGATTTATCGACATCGAGTATTTCCGGCGAATGCGCGTAGATGCCGAGGCACGCGGTGAGCTTGCCCCGGCAATTGCGTCGCCGAAGCCGCGCCGCCAGAAAGCCTACAAACCTGCGCTTGTGCCTCCGAACGACGGCGCACGCGATGAAGCGCGGCGGCGCCAGCAGCAGGAAGAAAACGCCCGTATTCAGGATGATGGCACTAGCCTTATGCCGCCGGTCTTGAGCGTGGATGCCATGTTGGAAGATTGCGTGTGGATCGCGCTGGGCAGCCAGGTGGGCCGGCTGAGTACCCCGAAAACAGTCTTGTCGTTCGGAGAGTTTTGCGACCTGACGGCGTGTAGCACAACTGAGTCAAGCGACCAGGAAAGCAATGCCAGGCCGCGCAAGATTCCTAACGCCGTGCTGTGGAAGAAAAGCGTTATCCGCAAGACTGTTCAAGCGCGCACCTTCCACGCTGGTGCTGCTCCCATCTGTCGTGATCCCGACGGCGAAGCGGCGCTGAATTCGTGGCGTCCTATCGAGCGGCGCAAGGCCTCTGCTGACGTGCTGCCATTTCTGGAACACGTAGCGTATCTGATCGAAGATGCAGCCGAACGCGAAGTGTTCCTGAATTGGCTTGCGCATATCGAGCAGCGCCCCGGCGTGTTGCCGCATTACGGATGGCTGCACATCGCTGCAAACACCGGAACGGGGCGCAACTGGCTAGCTTCCATCCTGGCCCGCGTGTGGCGCGGGTACGTTGCGCCGAACGTGGATTTGCCCGCGCTGCTGGAAAGTCAGTTCAACGGCGCGCTGGCTGGTCGCGTGCTGGCGATGGTGGACGAAGTGCAGGAAGGCGGCGGCGAAAATCCATTTCGCCATGCAAACAGGCTAAAGAGCCTGGTCAACGCGGAAGAACGGATCATCAATCCAAAATTTGGGCGTCAATACCGCGAACACAACGCCTGTCGCTGGCTCGTATTTAGCAATCATGACAACGCCTTGCCGCTGAACGATTCGGATCGCCGCTGGCGCGTGGTACGCCACAACGCTGCACCGCGCTCGCCTGAAACCTACACGAAGCTGTACGCACTACTGGGTGATGCCGATTTCATCAACGCGGTGGGCATGCACCTGCGTGAGCGTGACATCAGCGCGTTCAATCCTGGCGAACGGCCGCCGATGAACGAAGCGAAGCGCGCAGCTTTGAATGCGTCGAAATCAATTACTCAGCAGAACGCCGAGCAACTCATTCTGCGCTGGCCGGCGGATGTAATCGTCAACGGTGATGCTGCCGAGGTGCTAGGCGACGGCTCAGACAAGGGCTTTACGCCAGCGATGCGGCGCGCGCTAAATGAAGTTGGTTCGGTTCAATACGGAAATGGAAGTGTGGTCAAGGTGCGAGGCAAGGCCGCGAAGTGCTGGATTATCCGGAACGTTGAGCGATGGATTACGGCCACCCCTGTCGAGATTGCAACCGAAGCGGCCCGCGCCCGCGAATGCCGGGGCGCAGTTGCTGCTACGGATGTGCTGGCAGAGGCCACCAGCGGTGACGACGATGCGCGCCCGTACTGACGTAGGATCACGGCGCGATTTTTAGCCGCCTCAGAGGCGGTTTTTTTTCGCGCAGCGGTTACGGCGCGCGGTTACGGTTACGGCAAGTTACGGCCTTCTAAAAAGACCTAAAAAATTTGTGTTCGCATAAGGGAATATTGGTTTTGGGATGCCGTATAGAAATCCCGTAACGTGCCGTAACCGTAACCGCAAGAGCTTCCGAAATGGCTCCGCCATGTCGCGCTCTGGAAGGTATGCGCCGGCCTAGTTTGTTCGCAGATTGGCCGCTTCCCATGCTTCGACCTGGGCAAGCGGGTATCTCACCCTGGAACCAAATTTCACGTAAGCCGGACCTGTTCCCTTGGAACGCCAATTTGCGAGCGTGCCTTTACTCACGGCCCCGTTCCACCGCTCCACAAGCTGTTCATCCGATAAGAAAGTAGTAGCCGGCATTTGCGTGCTGTCCTCGCTGGAAGTATTCAGGGCGTGGGGCAACGTAGACAACGCGCTTTGCGCAAACAAGATCGATGCTGGCTGGCGCACAGCAGGCGTGAGTGGTTGGAACGGGTATGGCGTTGCCTGTTGAAATCAATTCACTTGCGCGAAGCTCAGAAATTTACCGGGTCCTCCCGCGCGCCGCCCCCATGCGGGGCCAAATGTCCCTCCGATTTCGATAACTGCGAAGGCGAAAATCTTCGGTACCAAACTTCCTGGCCGCGCCGCCGGCACCCGCGACGGCCTGGGAAGGTCTGCGGCTCACCTGGGCGGCGGGCGCGGCCCCAGCGGGCCGCTGGCACCCTTGCCGTGCCTTGGTCCCGTCGCCGCGATGGCGCAGCCGCAGAGCCTATGCACGTTTAAACAACCAGGAGACACGGCGGTGGCGCCATTAAGCACCCCGCGACACGACGGAAAACCCACAGGAGGAATCGCGTTTAGCTTTTCGGGATGATTCGGGGACACTCACTTCAAGAAACCACATCGCCTCATGTCGAACCCAAACGAACACCTTGCCAACTCCCGTACTGCCGCCGGCAACAGCCCCAACATCCTGGCCGACATCTTCAACGCCGCCGCCAACAAGCCTGGCTTCAGTGCGCGCGTTGACACTGAGGAAATTGTCCGCCGCGTCACGCTGGAGCCGCAGGCTGACATCCGGCGGATTAGCTTGCGAACGCTTCAAGTCCAGGACGTGCTCAACGCTGGCCCCGATGCCGTCTTACCCGGACCTGGGAACCCTGGCATTGTCACCCGCATTGCAACTGACGTGATCGAGCTTAACAGCCGTGCCGTTGGCGCAGGCGCAAAAATCGTGCTTATCCAGGACGCGCCACAAGCAACCAAAGACAGCGCGGGCGACCTCGTGTTGTTCGAGTGGCCCGCTGGTTACGTTGTGGCAGAGCCTGCGGCTTTCAGCCAGGTAGCCGACGGCGATAACGTCACCCCGTCGGCTGTGCCCGTACACAGGGCCGTTATGGATAGGTCCACCGCACCGGCCTTCATGTTCAACACTTCGTTGAGCCGGCGCGAAATGAAAAGCTGGATGAACGGCACTCTGGAAAACGGGACTCTGCTTTCCATTCTGTCCGGCCTGGGGCGCGTGGTTGACTCGGTATTGCTGACTGCAATCCTCGCTGCGACGCCGGGTGCGTTCTCCATCGGCGCGGCTGCCGCGCGGGGCTTGAAGATTGAGGGGCTTCGCGGCCTGGTGGGGACATCCGGCAACGGCGCAGGGTTCAATGGCGTCGGTATGTTCTGTGCGGCGAATATTCCGGCGGAAATCACCGGCGATATGGCGCAATCCTTGGTGGGCGACTTCCAGCGCTCGGCGGTGGGCCTGTTTGAGGACATCACCCTTATTGCCAACCGCCTCAACCTCGACGGCAGCATGTCCATCACTGCCGTCGCGAACTGCCAAGCGCTTATCCCTGTGGCCGGCGCACTTTTACCCTTCTGGACAGTGGGCGCGTAATCATGGCGAGCGGCGTGTTTAAACGACTGATGAAACGCGTATCGGGCGCGGCGGCGGATCGTTTGGCGGCGGCGGATCACTCCACCGTCCCCGATGAAGTCATGGCCGCCATCAAAGCGGCAAGCATCGTGGTCCGTCACGGTGGCGACGGGCCGAATGATCGAATCATGGTGAAACTTGGCGCGGGTGGCGCGGCCTTTTGGCACGACCCGGCCACCAATACCGGCCGGCTGCGCGAATCCTTCGGCCTGTCCGAGGCGCTGGCTGAACGTGCGGCGCGGTACCTCGCCAACCGCGTGACAGGCCACCTGCGGGAGCAAGCGGCAGCCGTGCAGCCAGCGGGGTCCGCCTGGAAGGCATGGCGGCCACTTGCAATGAGTGAATCGGAGAGACAGTCGTGAATCAATCGAAAGAAACGAAGCTGAAGAAGCAGTCCTTCACGCTTGACCCTGACCTTGAACAGCTACTCCAACAAGAGCGGGATCGGTTTGAGCGAGAACACGGCGTGTCCATCTCCCTGAATCAAATTGCGACGAAGGCTATGCGCGTTGGTCTGAGCGCGACCGCTGCCGCCATGGAGCAGCAGGGGCACACCTAACAAGTTTTGGCCCGCCGTGGGGTAGCACGGACCTGTAGCTCACGACGCAGGGGGGAAGAACGTGAGCAAGGGCCTGGCCCCACCTTGTTGCTAAACGGGGCTACCTTTTTTTGAGTCTCATGAACACCAATACATCCGAACTAGCCCGCATTAATTCACGCCTGGCGGGAGCCGCCGAAGCTGCGAGACGTTGCAGCAACAGACTGGCGTGTGCCGCATCCCTGGACAGCTTGGACGCGGCCCACGTCGCGGACGACATCACCGGTCTGGGTGCCGAAATGCAGGCGCTGGCGGTACGCATCCGCCAGGCGGCGATGGGGCGCGATACCAAGACGGCTGACTACGCGCGAGACGATCATGAAGCGTAAACCGCTGCCGCCGCGCCCGGATGGCAAACCACGTCGGAAATTCGCTTCGAAGAAGCAGAGCGCCAGGAAAATTGCGGACGCAATGCTCAAACGCGGTGCACTCCGTCTGAGTCCTTACGCACCGATCCTGGCGCAATTGGGCGCGATGTTCCGCCCGTGACTGTCTCACCCGAAGCCCTGGTCAGCGAAAGCGAGCTTGCGGCGCTTGTAGGCGTGTCCGCGCGCATGATTCGCAAGTACGTGGAGCAAGGTATTTTGGAACGCGCCGCACCGGCGAAGTATTCGCTGGGCGCGTCTCTCCGCGCGCTCATCGAGAATGCGGCCGACAATAGTTCCGAGCTTCAGCGCGAGAGAACCCGCAAAGTCCGCGCTGATGCGAACCGCGCCGAACTTGCGTATGCGCAAGCAAAGAAATTGGTCGCGCCTATTGAGGATATGGAAGCAGCGATGCGAAATGCATTCGCAACCATCCGCACCAACATGCTGGCGGTCCCCGCACGCGTGGTAAACCTGATCATCCGCTGCGACGATGAATCACGCGTAAAAGAGATTTTGCGCAAAGAGATTTCCGCTGCGCTGGGTGCGGTCGCGGAAACTGAAATTGATTTGGCCGCAGGAGTCCAGCTTCCTGACGAGGAAATTCCCGATGACAATTACGACGACTAGCGCCCTGCGCACTGCCCAACAATTTCTCCTGCCGCCGCATGAATCGGTGGAAGCTCGCGCGGCCTGCCTGAAACGCGCCGACGCCTTGCTGCGCCAGGCTATCCACGATGCGATCCTCGCTGGGCGCAGTGATCTTGGGCTGCGCATCCTGGCGCTGGCGCAGGAGTGCCGCGAATGAGCCGCAACGTATCCGCGATGCACCAGGTACGTGCGCGCGATCTGCCCCAGCCGTGGGATATGCTCGTACCTGAGCTAGTCGGGCCGGGGTTCCCCTGCGATCCACCAGGGCATAGGGAGCGCATGGCGCTCGCCCTTGCAGTCGCCGCGCTGCG
>DASYEQ010000008.1:0-125203 GCA_036498945.1 Burkholderiales bacterium
CGCTCTTTCTCCAGCGCCGCGTAATGCGCCTCGTCCAGCCGATCCAGCCTCTCGTGCACCCGCTCCAGCGCGCGCAGCGCCGGCTCGCGGTTCGGCATGCGAAAGCGCACTTCCTCCACCCCCTTGCGCCACTTGCCGCCGATGATCAGCGCATCGCGCACCTCCGCCTCCATCTCCTCGAAACCCAGCAAGCGCCCCGACGCGTCGAACAACTTGCCCGCGCGAAAAAATCCCGCGCGCATGCGCTCCTTCATCAGGTCCAGCGCGGAAAGCCGCAACTCCGCCAACAGGCCCCGCATCTCGCCGCGGATGCGCTCGCGCACGGCCGGGTCGTTCATCAGCACATTCGCTTGCGAAGCCCGCGAGCGCGCCGAGTAGCCCGCGCGCTGCGCGGCGGCGCTGGCGTTCTGGTCTATCAGGTATTCAAAGACGAAGCGTTCCTGGCGGTCGGTCAGGGGCTTGTGGGTTGAGGCTTCCATGGGGTCTCCAGACAAGGGTTTGCTGTAGACCAAGATACGCAAATCGGGCAACCAAGTGTGGTTGAATTTTGAGTGGGATCGACGCGAAAAAAGTCTGCGCAGTCTATTGATTTATAAAAGGAAATAGTTATGCCGATGTAACTATTGCCCAAAGTTTGGGCAACCTAATTAGCGCGTGTTCCCTCGCGGAAATGAGATAGCATCGCGCCGATGATTTGCATCGGCGACAGGTTCAACTCGGGTCACCCGCAACCAGCACTCAATTTCTATGCGAGCTGAACTTCTTGATCCCCTTCACGGAGATACCGATCTCAAAGAAACGGTACTGCTCGCTAAGGAGATCTATCGGCTTTTTGAAGCAGGTGTCGATTATTCGGAAGAATTGGATGAAGTGGCTCAGACCGTGGGACGAACCACCAGCAGTTTCGACGTTCACTCGGCCTTCGGTAGCGTGAGTCCAGAGACTTTTGCGCGTCTTATTTTAATCGGACGTAAATCCGTGCCTTCAGATCTTAATCATGCGGAGATGCTGGAGCGTGTGGAAAGGGTTTGTCACGCGAATGGGAGCGAGTCCGATATTACTTACTGGATTGACTGCTTGAGAGTTAACACCGGTGATAAGCGTATTTCCGATTTGATATTCTGGCCAGGGGAGTATTTTGCCGATGGAGACAATTCGCGAGAATTGACTCCCGTCGGGATTCTCACTACAGCCGTACGTTAAGAAAAATTTGAGTTAGGCGCCTCCTCTATGGCCCATGATAAAAATATCTCTCCGGTGGGGTGGTACGTTGTCAGGTATCTGCTTCGATTCGTGGAGCTGGCAGACCCAGGCAACGATGATCCCGAAAAGCGCTTTCTCGCCTGGGAAAATACCGTCCTTGTAAAGGCTCGCAGCATGGAAGCGGCTTATGCGAAGGGCGAAAAAATCGGGCGTGGCCACACGAAGCCCTATCGGGGCGGGCCCTCGGGGGTGCGGGTCCAGTGGCGGTTCGAGGGCATCACCTTGGTTCTACCGATTTACGAGAAGCTCGGGGACGGCGCGGAGATCGTCTGGGATGAGCACGCGCCGCGAAAGCTGAAGACGCTTCGCCAGTGGGTGAAACCCATGGCGGCTTTTTTTCGATAGCCTTGTGGTTGGCGTTTCCTTGAATTGGAATAGCAGTAATCCGCTGTACCCCGCTAGGCGGTGGTGTGGGTATCTTTCTAGGAAAGGTTACGGATGGGCGGAAACCGGTTTCACCGAATGGCTCTCGCCATGCTGCGGAAGCCTGTTACATAATGAACAATGAGGTTACGCAAAAATCACCGGCCGCTTCGAGGCTCCCCCAATGCAAGCCGAAATCGCCAAGCAATTTGCCTTCCTGAGAGAGATCGACCAGCTCAAGTCGGTGATGCGCCGTTCCCCGCTGATCGACCGGTCGCGGCGGGAGAATTCGGCGGAGCATTCGTGGCATCTGGCGATGTATGCGGTGATCCTCGCTTCATACGCCAACGAGCCGGTTGCGCTGGGGCGGGTGGTGCAGATGTTGCTGGTACACGATATCGTGGAGATCGATGCGGGCGATACGCCGATCCACGACGCCGCGGGCCAGGCGGACCAGGGCGAGCGTGAAGCGGCGGCGGCGCAGCGCCTGTTCGGGATGCTGCCGGAGGCGCAGGGGCGTGAGATGCATGCGCTGTGGACGGAGTTTGAAGCCGGGGCGTCGGCGGATGCGCGTTTCGCCAAGGCACTGGACCGGCTGCAACCGCTTATTCAGAACATTGCGGCCGGCGGCGGGACGTGGAACGAGTTCGCGGTGAGCCACGAACAGGTGCTGGAAAGGTACGGCCCTGCCATCGAAGGCGGCGCCGCCGAGCTATGGTGCGAAGCGAAGGCGCTCGTCCAACGTCACTTTGATCACGTAGGGTAGATGAGAGACTCCATGTGAAGGGCTTTTGATTTCACGCAAAGATGGCGCAATGACGTCGTGCCCTGCGTTTTTGTTCCACGATCGGCAATGGCTGTTGTGGAACCCGTCTTGACGGTGTCCCGAAAGAGGGAGTAGCCTAAAGCGATCAGAGCCGCCGCGGCCAGATGAAGAAGTAGAAGCTCGCGGCAACGGCGAAAATGGGGACGAGATGGACGGCCGGGGTTCTTACCTCTTTCTGCTTTGCCGGGTGCGCGCATTGGTGTGCGCGTTTCCCCTGGCGCAGGTGAGCGAGGTCATGCGGCGCCTGCCGGCGGATCCCTTGCCGGGAATGCCGGCTTATGTCCGCGGGCTGTCGGTGATTCGCGGCCTGCCTACGCCGGTGGTCGATGCGGCGGAGTTGCTGGAGTCCGGCGCCGGCGGCGGCGATCGTTACGTGCTGCTCCATGAAGGAGAGCGCAAGGTTGCGCTGCTGGTCGACGAGGTGCTGGGCGTGCGCGCCCTGGGCGAAGCGATGCTGGGTGATTTGCCGCCGCTGTTCCGCAGCCCTGAGGCCGGTTTCATCGCGGCGCTGGGCCGGCTCGACGATGGCCTTTTCATGCTGTTGCGGATGGCGCGCCTCTTGCCCGAAGCCCTCTGGGCCGAGGTGAACGCGGTGACGGGGCGCGCATGACGGAAATTCTGGCGTCCACGCCGGCGGAGCGTTTCAGGGAACTGATCGCGGAGCGCCTCGGGCTGCAGTTCGAAGACGCCAAGCTCAATTTTCTCGCCGAGATCCTGCGCCGCAGGTCGCGTGGCGAACGCAGCGAAGAGGGGTACCTGGACCGGCTGGCCGTGGGCGGGGCTGGCGATGAGCTCGATGCGCTCGCGCTTGAGCTGACCGTGCCGGAGACCTACTTTTTTCGCAACATCGAGCAATTCCATGCGCTGGCCGAGGCGGTATTGCCGCAACTGGCGCGGGGCGCGGGTGGCGCGCCGCTGCGCGTGCTGTCGGCGGGGTGCGCTTCCGGCGAGGAGCCGTATACCATGGCAATGATCGGCCGCGAGGCGCCGGCCGGGCTTGCGCTCGACATACGCGCCGCCGACATCAACGCCGCGATGCTGGCCAAGGCGGCGCGCGGCCGCTATACCGAGTGGGCGCTGCGCGAGACGCCGGCGGAAATGCGCGGCAGATGGTTTCGGCGCAAGGGCAGCGAATGGATGCTTGACGAGTCCATCCGCAACGCGGTGCAGTTCGTGCACTGCAATCTGGTGGAAGAAAACGCCGCCATCCTGGCGCCGGCCTCCTGTGATGTGGTGTTCTGCCGCAACATGCTGATGTACCTGACGCCGCCGAAGGCCGCTGCGCTGATCGCGCGCATCGCCCAGGCGCTGGTTCCCGGCGGCTACCTGTTTCTCGGCCATGCCGAGACCTTGCGCGGGCTGTCGCACGATTTTGATCTGCACCATACCCACGGCACTTTCTATTATCGGCGCCGGGTGGGTGCGGCCGATGAGGCGGCGGAGGGCGGCCTGCGCGAGGATGCGGGCCTGCCGGCGGCATTGCGCGACGCGGTGGCCGGTGCGCCCGGCAACTGGATGGAGATCATCGGCGCGGCTTCCGAACGGGTGGGCGAGCTGACGCGCACCGCCCTGCTGGCGGCGGACGCGCCGCCGGCCCCGCCGCGTGGCGCCGAATCGGTGCCGGCGGGCGGCGCGGAATCGGTATTGGAACTGCTGCGCCGCGAACGCTATGCCGATGCGCTGGCACTGTTGCAGTCGCCGGCGCGGCCGGGCATGCGGTCGGACGAGGAGCGGCTGCTGGCCGCGGTGCTGCTGGCCCAGGCGGGGCGTTTAACCGAGGCGGAGGCGGCGTGCCGCCACCTGCTGGAGGCCGACGGATTGAACGACGGCGCGCATTACGTGCTGGCGCTTTGCCGCGAAGGCGCGGGCGATGGCATCGGCGCGGCCGAGCATCACCAGACCGCCGCCTATCTCGACCCGGCTTTCGCCATGCCGCGCCTGCACCTGGGCCTGCTGGCGCGGCGTGCCGGCGACCTCGCCGCGGCGCGGCGTGAATTGACGCAGGCGATTGCCTTGTTGCGCGGCGAAGGGGCCTCGCGCCTGCTGTTGTTCGGCGGCGGCTTCGGGCGCGCGGCGCTGCTCGCGCTGGCCACTGCCGAGCTGGTGTCTTGCGGAGGGGCGGCGTGAGCGGGCGCGCGGCGGCGCTGCGCGAAGCGTTCGATCGCGCCTTCGCC
Organism: Burkholderiales bacterium; assembly: GCA_036498945.1. GTDB lineage: Bacteria > Pseudomonadota > Gammaproteobacteria > Burkholderiales > JAEUOS01 > JAQGMJ01. The sequence continues at coordinate 4,627 of DASYEQ010000008.1, forward strand.
GAACCGGCGGGCGGCGCGCAGGTGCAGTTGCGCGCCTTCCTGGCGATCGGTATCGGCGGCGCGGCCCATGCGATCGACATCGCGGAAATCTCCGGGCTGCATGCGGGCAAGCCGATCACCGCGCTGCCGGATGCGGCGCCCGAATTTCTCGGCCTTGCCGGCTTTCGCGGCGTGGTGGTGCCGGTGTACGACCTGCGGGTGCTGCTCGGGCAGCCCGCGCAGGCCGCGCCGCGCTGGCTGGTGACGGCGCAGGCGGCGCCGGTGGCGTTCGCCTTCGATGCTTTCGAAGGGCACTTGCGGGTGCCGCTGGAAACCATCGTCCGGGAGGAGGAAGGCCAATCCCGGACGCGCCGCGCCTTGCGCATGGAAGGCGTGGTACGGCCGATCGTGGAAATCGCCTCGCTCGTCGAGGCCGTCAAAATACGGGCGCAGGCAGCCCGCCAAGGAGGGGAATGAAGATGTGGACATTCGGCAGAAAAATCGGGCTCGGCTTCGCCGTGTCTTTCTTGTTGCTGCTGGGGATCGGCGCCGAAGCGTACCGCAGCCTGGAATCGCTGGCCCACACCAGCCGCCTGGTGACCCATACCTACATCATCATCGAGCGCCTGGGCAACATCACCAACACGCTTGCCGATGCCGAGACCGGCTTGCGCGGCTACATCATCGCCGGCGACGATGTCTACCTTGAGCCCTACCAGGGCGCCGATCGCGCGCTTGCCGGCCAGATCAAGGAATTGCGCGACCTCACCAGCGACAATCCGGCGCAGCAGGAACGCATCAACCGCCTGGAGCCGCTCATCACCGCGCGGCTGGAGGCGATGAAGAAGACGATCGAGATCCGCCGCACCGCGGGCATCACCCCGATTATTGAAAGCTCCAAAAGCGGCGCGGGCCGGCGCGCCAGCGACCAGATCCGCCAGGTGGCAAACGAGATGGAGCAGGAGGAGCGCAGCCTGCTGAAGCGGCGGGCGGAGGAAGTGGATACGGCCAGGAACGGCGGTACCACGGCGATTGTCGCCGGCACCTTGTTCTGCCTGCTGTTCATCGGTTTCACCGGGAATTACCTGGCGCGCAGCCTGTCGGCGCAGATCGGCGCGGTGGTGTCGCACGTGCAGAGTTCGGCGGCAGAATTGCAGGCGGCGGCGGCCCAGCAGGCCACCGGGGCGAAGGAGTCGTCCACCTCGATGAGCGAGATCACCACCACCATCAGTGAGTTGCTGGCAACCTCGCGGCAGATCGCGGAGAGCGCACGGCGCGTCTCCGGGGTGGCGGAGCAGACGGCGGAGGGCGCGCGTTCCGGCGAGGACATTTTGCAGGCGGGCACCGCCTCGTTCGCCGGCATCCGCCGCCAGACCGAGCAGATCGTCGGCCACATGCTGGAACTGGGCAAGAAGTCGCAGCAGATCGGCGCGGTGCTCGACATGGTGCTGGAACTGGCGGAGCAGACCAACATCCTGTCGATCAATGCCTCGATCGAGGCGGCGGGCGCGGGGGAATCGGGCAAGCGCTTCGGTGTGGTGGCTGACGAAATCCGCAAGCTGGCCGACCGCGTCTCCGGCTCGGCCAAGGAAATCCGCGGGCTGATCGACGACGTGCGCGGCGCCGTCAACGTCACCGTGATGGCGACCGAGACCGGCGCCAAGGGCGTGGATGCCGGCGCGCGGCAGTTCGAGCAGGTCGCCGCGGCCTTCAAGAAGATCGCCGGGCTGGTTACCACCAGCACCGACGCGGCCCGCGAGATCGAGCTTTCGACCAAGCAGCAGGCCACGGCGGTGGAGCAGGTCAACGTGGCGATCACCAGCACCGCGCAGGCGACCAAGGAGACCGAGGCCAGTTCCGGCCAGGTGCTGCAGACGGCTTCCCAGCTGGTGGTGATGTCGGGCGATCTGCTGCGCCTGATCCAGCCGCGGCCGGCGTGAACCGATGGCGCGCGACCCCTACAAATACTTTCGCATCGAGGCCGCCGAGCTGCTGGAGCAGCTCGGCGCCGGGCTGCTCGAACTTGAAAAGGGGGCGGCCGCGCCGGAATTGACGGCGCGCCTGCTGCGCCTGATGCACACGCTCAAGGGCGCGGCGCGGGTGGTGAAGCAGGTGGAGATTTCCGAGAGCGCGCACCAGATGGAAACCGTGCTGGCGCCGTTCCGCGAAAGCAGCGTGGCGCTGCCGCGCGGCGACGTCGCGCGGCTGATCGAGCTGCTCGACACCATGGGCGCGCGTCTCGCGGGCCTGGCCGCGCCTGCACCGGAAGAGGCTGGCCAAGGCGGGCCGAAGCCGGCCGATGTGAAGCCGGCCGCGATGCCCGCGCGTGCCGCGCAACCGGCGCCCGAGGAGGCGCGCACCTTGCGGGCCGACCTCAGCGAAATGGATGCCTTGCTCGACGGCGTCGCCGAGACCCAGGCACAGGTGAAGGCGCTGCGCCATCCCCTGGAGGTGCTGGGGCGCGCCCGCGCGCTGGCCGGGCTGCTGGAGCAGCAGCAGGCCCGCGGGCCTGCCGCCAACGCGGCGGCGGCGGAGTCGGCGCGCGCGCTGGCGGCGGAACTGGCCGATACGCTGGGCGCGCTGGAGGCCGAGTTCGGTACCGCGGCGGAACGCGTCGAGCGCGAGTTGCAGGTATTGCATGGCGCCGTCGAGCAGTTGCGCCTGGTGCCGGTGTCCGCCCTGTTCGCGCCGCTGCGCCGGGCGGTGCGCGACGCCGCGCAGACGCTGGGCCGGGAGGCGGCTTTCGAGGCGCGCGGCGGCGAAGTGCGGCTGGATGCGCACGTTCTCGACGTACTGCAGGGCGCGCTGCAGCAGGTGGTGCGCAACGCGGTGGCGCACGGCATCGAAGCGCCGGCGCAGCGGGAGGCGGCCGGCAAGCCGCCGGCCGGGCGCGTGGTGCTTGAAGTGGCGCGGCGCGGCCAGCGCGTCGCCTTCAGTTGCACCGACGACGGCCGCGGGGTGGACCTGGAGGCGGTGCGCCGCGCGGCGCAGCGCCGGGGCCTGGCGCGGGCGGAGATCGACGGGCTGGATGCGGGCGGCCTGTTGCGCCTGCTGCTGCGCGGCGGCATCAGCACGGCGGGCGTGGTGACAGAAGTGGCCGGGCGCGGCATCGGCCTGGACCTGGCGCGCGCGGCGGCGGAGAGCCTGGGCGGGGAAATCGCCGTGCGCACGGCGGCGGGGCAGGGCACCACCATCGAATTGCTGGTGCCGCTGTCGGTCGCCGCGGTCGATGCGGTCACGGTCGAGGCCGGCGGCATGGTGGCGAACATTCCGCTCGACAAGGTGAATTGCACCCTGCGCGTGGCGCAGGCCGACCTGGCCGAGGATGCGCAAGGGCAGGCGATGGTTCATGAAGGCAAGGTGATTCCGTTCGCGCCGCTGGCGCGCCTGTTGCGGAAGAACCAGGCGCCGCGCGATCCCCGCCACTGGGCGGCGGTGGTGGTTGAAGGCAGCGCCGGCACCGCGGCGTTCGGCGTCGACCGGCTGCTCGGCACCGCCAACGTGGTGATCCGCGCGCTGCCGGAGATGGCGCCGCCTTCGCTGCTTGCGGCCGGCACCGCGATGGATGCCGAGGGCAACCCGCGGCTGGTGCTCGACATCGACGGCCTGATCGAGGCGCTCGCCCGGCTGGCGCCGGTAGGCGCGCCGGCGGCGGCAGCGCGCCGCGCCATCCTGGTGGTCGACGATTCGCTGACCACGCGCATGCTGGAAAAAAGCATTCTCGAATCGGCGGGCTACGAGGTGCACCTCACCGCCAGCGCCGAGGAAGGGCTGGAGGCGGCGCGCGCCGGCGACTATGCGCTGTTCCTGGTGGACGTGGAAATGCCCGGCATGGACGGCTTTGCCTTCGTCGAACAGGTGCGCGCCGACGCGCGCCTCTCCGCCACGCCCGCCATCATGGTGACCTCGCGCAACGCGCCGGAGGATTTCGAGCGCGGCCGGCAGGCCGGCGCGCAGGGGCACATCGTCAAGAGCGAGTTCGACCAGAAGGATTTTCTCGAGCGCATCCGGCGCCTGGTGGCTTGAGATGACGGCCTTGCGCGTACTGGTGGTGGAAGATTCGGCGACGGTGCGCAACCACCTGTGCGAGGTGCTGGCGGCCGACCCCGGCATCGAGGTGGTGGGGCAGGCCCGCGACGGCAAGGAGGCGATCGAGCTGTGCGAGCGCCTGCGGCCCGACGTCATCACCATGGACATGATGCTGCCCCTGATGACCGGCCTGTCCGCCACCGAATACATCATGGCGCACCGGCCGACGCCGATCCTGATCGTCTCGGCCTCGATCAACCGCGGCGAACTGTTCCGCACCTACGACGCGCTGGCTGCCGGCGCGGTCGATGTGCTGGAAAAGCCGCGCGGCGACACCGGCGACGCCGCCTGGGAGCGCCAGTTCATCGCCACCGTCAAGCTGGTGGCGCGCATCCCGGTGATCACCCATCTGCGCGCCAAGCGCACGGCGCCGCCGCCGCGCGCGCTGCCGGCGGCGGCACCTGCTGCGGCAGGCCGCCCGCGTGTCGTCGCCGTGGGTGCTTCCACCGGCGGGCCCGGCGCCGTCATTGAAGTGCTGCGCGCGCTTGCGCCCGGCTTTGCGGCGCCGCTGCTGCTGGTGCTGCACATCAACGAGCCGTTCGGCAATGCCTTTGCCGACTGGCTCGACGCCCAGACCGCGCATCGTGTCGCCTATGCGCGCGATGGCGAGCCGCTGGCCGGCGCCGCCGGCCGGGTGGTGATGGCGCCGCCGGGGCGCCACCTGGTGGTGCGTGAAGGGCGGCTGCGCCTGACCCTGGATGCCGAGCGGCACTCGTGCCGGCCTTCGGTGGACGAACTGTTCGAATCGGTGGCGCATGAATGCGGCGCCGCGGCAATTGCCTGCCTTTTGACCGGCATGGGGCGCGACGGCGCCGGTGGCCTGTTGCGCATCCGCCAGGCCGGCGGTTTCACGATTGCGCAAGACGAGGAGACCTCGGTAATCTACGGCATGCCGCGCGAAGCGGCGCAGCTCGGGGCCGCGTGCGCGGTGCTGCCGTTGAACGAGATCGGCCCGGCCGTCGGCGCCTTGCTCGCCGGCGGCGCCGGGGCGGCGAAGAATGGAGATTTCACATGAACGAAGTGGTTCTCATCGTCGATGACAGCCTGACGGTGCGAATGGACCTGGCGGAGGCCTTCGAGTCCGCCGGTTTCGAGGTGCTTTCCTGCGGCACGGTGGCCGAGGCGCGCGCGCTGCTGGCGAGCCGGCGCATCGGCGTGGTGGTGCTCGACGTGATCCTGCCCGACGGCAATGGCGTCGATCTGCTGACCGAGATCCGCGCTTCCGCGGCTTCCGCGCGGCTGCCGGTGCTGATGCTGTCGAGCGAGGCCGAGGTGAAGGACCGCATCCGCGGCCTGCGCACCGGCGCCGACGAGTACGTCGGCAAGCCCTACGAGCGCGCCTACGTGGTGGCCAAGGCGCGACAGTTCGTGCGCCCCGACGCGGCGTCGCCGGCGACGCGCCGCTCCATCCTGGTGATCGACGACAGCGTCACCTTCCGCGAGCAGATGCGCCAGGCCTTCGAGGAGGCAGGCTACGCGGTGACGGTGGCGGGCAGCGGCGAGGAAGGGCTGGCGCTGGCCGCCAGCCTGCGGCCGGGCGCCATCGTCGTCGATGGCCTCTTGCCGGGGATGGACGGCGCCGCCCTGATCCGGCGCGTGCGCCTGGATGCCGCGCTGCGCGGCATTCCCTGCGTGCTGCTGACCGGCTCCGAAGACCTGGGCGCGGAACTGCGCGCGCTCGACGCCGGGGCCGATGCCTTCGTGCGCAAGGACGAGGACGTCGACGTCATCCTGGCGAAATTCGCCGCCGCGCTGCGCGTCGCCGCGGGGGCCGGCGGCGAGGCCACTTCCAGCCTGTCGGGGCCGAAGCGCGTGCTGGCGATCGACGACAGCAATACCTACCTGCAGGAACTGGGCGAGATGCTGCACGGCGAAGGCTACGACGTCGTGCTGGCGCACTCCGGCGAGGAGGCGCTCGACCTGCTGGGGGTGCAGACGGTGGACTGCATCCTGCTCGACCTGATGATGCCGGGCCTGGGGGGGCAGGAGACCTGCCGCCGCATCAAGTCTTCCGCAGGCCTGCGCGACACCCCGCTGATCATGCTGACCGCGCTGGAAGACCGCGCCGCCGTGCTGGAAGGGCTGGCGGCGGGCGCCGACGATTACATCCAGAAATCCGGCGAGTTCGACGTGCTCAAGGCGCGCATCCGCACGCAGATGCGCCGCCAGCAGGTGGAGACAGAAAACCGGCGCATCCGCGAAGAACTGCTGCGCCAGGAAATCGAAGCCGGCCGCGCCCGCGCCGCGCAGGAGCTGGCGGAGACGCGCGCGCAGATGGTGCTGGAACTGAAAAAGAAAAACGAGGAGCTGGAAGCCTTCAGCTACTCCGTGTCGCACGACCTGCGCGGCCCGCTGCGCGCCATTGCCGGCTACAGCCAGATACTGGAGGAGGATTACACCGCCCTGCTGGACGGCGAGGGGCACCGGGTGATCGGCGAGATCCAGGCCAATTGCAACATGATGGGCGCGCTGATCAACGACCTGCTGGAATTCTCCCGGCTCGGGCGCACGCCGATCAATGCGGCCCTGCTCGACATGGACGAACTGGTGGCGGCGGCCTGGTCGCGCACCGCATCGACCGCCGCCGAATTGCGCATCGGCCCGCTGCCGCCCTCGCGCGGCGATCGCGCGCTGGTGATGCAGGTGTGGATCAACCTGCTTTCCAACGCCGTCAAGTACAGCGGCGGGCGCGAGCGCCCGGTGATCGAGGTCGGCGGGCACCTGGAGAGCGCGGAGGCGGTGTACTCGGTGCGCGACAACGGCGCCGGCTTCGACATGCACTATTACAAGAAGCTGTTCGGCGTGTTCCAGCGCCTGCACAGTTCGAACGAGTTTGCCGGCACCGGGGTCGGGCTGGCGATCGTCCACAACATCGTCACCCGGCACGGCGGCCGCATCTGGGCCGAGAGCCGCGAGGGGGAGGGGGCCTTGTTCCAGTTCACCCTGCCGGCGATGGACGGCGACGGGGAAGAGGGGTAGGGCGGGCGTCCGCCCCGCCGGGGATGGCCGTGTCGCCGGCCGCGGGCGTGGCGGGCCCGCGAAACCGGTCAAGATCGGCGAATCCATGCTGTATGGACAAGCTGTCCATACAGGGGTCATAATCCGCAGGCGTTAAAGCCATCGTGCCGGCGGCAAGCCGCGCGAACAATCAAAATATTACGGAGACATGACGATGACCCATCGCAGGGACTTCCTCAAGGGTGCCGCCGCCGGCGGCGTGATTTTTTGCGGTTGCGGTGTTGACGCCGCGCAGGCGCAGCAGGACGCCAAGCAACTGTCCTACCGCCATCCAGACAGCGGCAAGAAGCACAAGCCGGTGATGCTCAACGGCAAGCGCGCCAAGGTCGTCGACGTGCACAGCCACTGCTTTTTCAAGGACGCCATCGACCTGATGGGCCCGGGCTTCAAGACCAACGCGGCGGTCAAGGGCACGCCCGAGCATTACATCGCGGTGAGCAACGCCGACAACCTGAAGGTCCGCCTGGACGCGATGGACGCGATGGGTGTCGACATGGAAGTGCTGTCGATCAATCCGTTCTGGTACGGCGCCGACCGTGATCGCGCCGCCGCGGTGGTGAAGACCAACAACATGCACCTGGCCGAGCTTTGCGCGGCCCATCCGAAGCGCTTTTCCGCCTTTTGCGGCCTGGCCTTGCAGCACCCGGACCTGGCGGTCGAGCAACTGACGGCGGCGATGAAAATGCCCGGCATCCGCGGCATCGGCGTCGGCGGCAGCGTACTGCAGACGGATTTCTCCGAGGCCAAGTTCCACCCGATCTGGGCCAAGGCAGAGGAGCTGGGCGCGGTGCTGTTCATCCACCCGCAAAGCACGCCGCAACTGAGCGCGCGCTTCAAGGGCAACGGCTGGCTCGCCAATACCATCGGCAATCCGCTGGATACCACCATCGCCCTGCAGAAGCTGATCTTCGAGGGCACGCTGGACAAGTTCCCGGGTCTCAAGCTGATCGCCGCGCACGGCGGCGGCTACTTCGGCTCCTACGCGCCGCGTTCGGATCACGCCTGCTTCGTCTCGCCGGCCAACTGCAACCCGGACATCGTGCTGAAGAAAAAGCCGACCGAGTACCTGAACCAGATGTATTTCGACGCCCTGGTGTTCACCCCCGAGGCGCTGCGCCACCTGGTGGCGCAGGTGGGGGCGAGCCAGGTGGTGGTCGGCACCGACCACCCGATCCCCTGGGAGGATTACCCGATCGAGCACGTGATGGCCACCGTCACGCTCACCCCGGCGCAAAAGGCCGGCATCCTCGGCGGCAACGCCGCCAAGCTGCTGAAGATCACCGAGATCTGAGAAGCGTGAAAACGGGAAGGCGCCGCGGCGTTTTTCCGTGATCGGGCGCGAGTGGGGCAGGGCGAAAGCCTGGCTTCGCCGCGCCCGTTTTCTTTCCGGGCCTGGGGCTTTTCCCGCGTATAAGGCACGTCAAACCTTGGCAGGTGACGTCAAGCTCTAGAGGACCTATCCGGTGTATGCATATCCGTGAATCGGGGCCGGTGCCATAATCGCGCAGCCGCCGCACCCCCCGGGCGCGACGGCGCCGGACAACAAGGCGCTTTTTTCACGACTGGAAAACGAGGAGACGACGATGACTGATCGCAGAGGGTTCATCAAGGGAGCCGCTTATGGCGGCCTGGTGTTTTGCGGCTGCGGGGCGCCGAGCGCGCGCGCGCAACAGGCGGCGGATCCCAATTCCTATCGCTACGAAGGCTTCGGCACCAAGCATGCGCCGGTGATGGTGGCGGGCAAGCGCGTGAAGGTGATCGACGTCCACTCGCATTGCTGGTTCCGCGACGCCAATGCGCTGTTCCAGCGCAAGGTCGACCAGCCGGTGAAGGGCGCCCCCGAGTTCTACCTGACCGACGACGCCGCCGCCACCAAGGTGCGCCTGGACACCATGGACGCGATGGGCGTGGACATGGAAGTGCTGTCGATCAACCCGGTCTGGTACACCTACGAGCGCGATGTCTGCGAGAAGATCATCTCGCTGCAAAACCAGCACCTCTCCGAGTTGTGCCAGTCGCATCCCAAGCGCTTCTCGGCCTTTGCCTCGCTTGCGCTCAACCACCCCGACCTCGCGGTGCAGCAACTGGAAGCGGCGATGAAGCTGCCCGGCATCCGCGGCGCGGCCATCGGCGGCAGCGTGGCCGGTGTCGATTTCTCCGATCCCAAATTCCACCCGGTGTGGGCCAAGGCCGAGCAACTCAACGCCGTGCTGTTCATCCACCCGCAGAGCACGCCGCAACTGGCCGCGCGCTTCAAGGGTAACGGCTGGCTCGCCAACACCATCGGCAATCCGCTGGACACCACCATCGCCTTGCAGCACCTGATCTTCGACGGCACCCTGGACAAGTTCCCCGGCCTGAAGGTGATCGCGGCGCACGGCGGCGGCTATCTCGGTTCGTACGCGCCGCGCGACAACCATTCCTGCTTCGTCTCGCCGGCCAACTGCAACCCCGACATCAAGCTGAAGAAGAAGCCTACCGAGTACCTCAAGCAGCTGCACTTCGACGCCCTGGTGTTCACCTCCGAGGCGCTGCGCCACCTGGTGGCCGAAGTGGGCGCGAGCCAGATCATGGTCGGCACCGACTGCCCGATTCCGTGGGAACAGCATCCGGTCGAGCACATCATGGGCACCGAGAGCCTGACCAACGCCCAGCGCGCCGCGATTCTCGGTGGCAACGCGGCCAAGCTGTTGCGCATCAAGGACATCTGAGTCCCCGTTTCGTCCCTTACGCTCAAAACAAAAGGAGAAGAAAATGACTGATCGCAGAAGTTTCGTCAAAGGCGCCGCGACGGCTTCCGGCATCGCGTTTTGCGGCTGCGGCATGCCGGGTGCGCACGCGCAGATGCCCGGCGGCGCGGACAATGCCAATGCCCGCACCGGCGGCCACGACAACGGCGACAACCCGGCGCTGAAGTATCGCCACCCCAAGCTGGGCACCAAGCGCAAGCCGGTGACCGTCGACGGCCGCCGCATCAAGGCCATCGACGTGCACGCGCACTGCTTTTTCCGCGACACGGTGAAAATGGCCGGGCCCAACGTCTCGGTCAACGCGCCGGTTCAGGGCGGCCCGCAGTTCTACATCCTGCCCGCCACCGACACCGACGCGGTGAACGACCGCCTGGCCTACATGGATGCCAAGGGCGTCGACATGGAAGTGCTGTCGATCAACCCGTTCTGGTACAACAAGAATCGCGACATCGCCACCGAGATCGTCGACATCCACAACAACAAGCTCTCGGAACTGTGCCAGGCACACCCCAAGCGCTTCTCCGCCTTCTGCTCGCTGGCCCTGCAATACCCGGACCTGGCAATCGAGCAATTGACCAAGGCGATGAAAATGCCCGGCATGCGTGGTGCGGCCATCGGCGGCACGGTGCTGCAGACGGACTTTTCCGACCCCAAGTTCCATCCGGTCTGGGCCAAGGCGGAAGAGCTGGGCGCGGTGCTGTTCATTCACCCGCAGAGCACCCCGCAACTGGCGGCGCGTTTCAAGGGCAACGGCTGGCTTTCCAACACCATCGGCAACGCGCTGGACACCACCATCGCGCTGGAAAAGCTGATCTACGAAGGCACGCTGGACAAGTTCCCGGGCCTGAAGATCATCGCCGCGCACGGCGGCGGCTACCTGCCGTCGTATGCGCCGCGCATGGACCATTCGTGCTTTGTTTCGCCGGCCAACTGCAACCCGGACATCGTGCTGAAGAAAAAGCCGACCGAGTACCTCAACCAGTTGCACTTCGACACCCTGGTGTTCACTCCGGAAGCGCTGCGTCACCTTGCCGCGCAGGTGGGACCGAGCCAGTTGATGATCGGCACCGACAGCCCGATTCCCTGGGAAATCGCGCCGATCGACCACATCCTGGCGACGCCGGGCCTCACGCCGCAGCAGCGCGCGGCTATCATCGGCGACAACGCGGCGAAGCTGCTGCGCATCACCGACATCTGAGCGTTGTTGCGACAGGAAAAAGGGGCCTTGCGGCCCCTTTTTCTTTTGGGTGCGGTGCTCCCCGCAGCGACCGGGCGCTAGCAGGCGCCGATGCGCTTGCCGGAAACCTTGCTTTGCATGTCCACCTGCTGGCCGCCCAGGTTGGCGGAGGAACTGATGGAGCCGCTCATGGTTTCCGCGCCCAGGTCGACGTCGCCGCTGGCGTGCAGGTTGAGCGCGCCGCTGCATTGCATGGTGAAGCGCAGGTTGGAGCCGGAGACCTTGGCCTTGCCGTAGCTGCAATCGGCGGCGCCGGGCGCGGCCATGTCGCCGAACAGGCGCTGCGGATCGCGGGCGTCGGCGGCGCTCAGGCACTGCGTCTGGCTCACCGGGGGCGGCGAATAGCCGGGGGTGGTGGCGATCACCGAGTCGACGTTGATCCGCCACAGGCCGGGCGTGATGTCCTGCGCCTGGGCGCCGGCGCAGGCGAGGAACAGTAGCCCGAATGGCGACATTTGTTTCAGCATTTGCAACCTTTCAATCATTCCGCCACGGGTATGCGGCAGCGTGATTGACCGTGGGCAGGCGCTGGAGGTTCCGGCGGTGTGCCCGGGGCCTAGTGGCCGGAGCGCATGTCGCGATACATGTCCATCGTATAGGTGTAGCGGTTTTCCGGGTGGATGCTGACGGTGATTTCGAACATGCCGCTCTTGCGCCCGTAGTAGCGGCGCACCACGGTGAGCGCCGGACTGCCGGGCTTGACCTTGAGCGGGCGCGCCAGGCGCGCGGGAATGCTGGAGGCGAAGATTTCCAGGTTGGCATGTTCCACCGACTCGCCGAACATCTTTTCCACCTGCTGGTGCACCGGGGTGCTGCCGTGGTCGCCGCGGTTCACCACCTCGGCATACTTGGGCAGCACGTAGATCTCGGCCCAGCCCAAGGGCTCGGCCAGCTGGGAAGAGCGGCGCACCGAGCTGATGCGAAACCACTTTTTCTCCGGCTCGCACTTGAGCAGGGCGGCGAGCTTGCGGTCGGCCATCACCTCGCCGGCTTCCACGGTGGCGCGGTAGGTGTCTTGCGGATAGCGCAGCCATTCGGACATCGAGGCCACGCTGTGGGTGAACAGGTTGGGCGCCTCGGTGGCGATCACCATGGTGCCGGCGCCGCGCCGGCGCACGATCATGCCGCGATCGGTGAGGATGCGCAGCGCCTCGCGCACGGTGTGGCGCCCGGCGTCGAAGGTTTCGCAGAGCTCGGTCTCGGTGGGCAGCAGGCGGCCGACCGGGTAGCGGCCCTGGGCGATGCCCTTGGTGAGGACGGCGGCGATCTCCTGGTAGCGCGGCTGGTTGCCGGCCTCGGCCGGCGTTGCGGGCTTGCGCGGGCTCATCGGCGGGGAAAACGGATCATATGAGCAGGGATGGTATCAAACACGGCGCAGGCTACAGGCGGTAGAAATCGCGGGCGACGTCGTGGAACACCTGGCGCTGTTGCGCGCTGGAAAGGTCGATGGTGCAGGCCTGGTAGGTATCGAAAATCTCGCCGTAGGTGGTCCACAGGCTTTCGATCGGGTAATTGCTGCCGTACATGCAGCGCCCGGCGCCGAATAGCGCGAGGGTTTCCTGCACCACCGGCTTCCACAACTCGACCGAGCACTTGCGCACGAAAGTGCCCAGGCCCGAGAGCTTGCTGTAGATGTTGGGGCAGGCGGCGAGTTCGCGCATGCCGCTGCGCCACTCTTCCCAGCCGGCGGGGCCGCGGTCTTCCAGCATGCCGGCGTGTTGCAGCACGAATTTCATGCCGGGGAAGTCGCGCGCCAGGCGCGCGGCATCGTGCATCTGGCTGGGGAATACCTGCAGGTCGAAGGTGAGATTGCGCTTTTGCACTTCGGCGAGGCCGCGGCGCCAGGCGGCGTCGTTCATCACGTCCGGACGCGGGGCAAAGCGGTAGGTGGGGTTTTCATGCCAGTGCAGTTGCTGGCGGATGCCGCGCACGTTGGCGTATTTGAGGTGGGCGTCGAGCACCGCGCCGACGTTCGGATCGGCAAGGTTGGCGTAGGCGACGATGCCTTGGGCGATGCCGTGCTGGTCCGCGCTTTCCTGCACCCAGGCGGTTTCCGCCACCTCGTCGCCGGGGGCGACGTTGATCTGGATGTAGACCGACTCGGTGACGCCGCGGCTTTCGAGGTCCCGCCTGAATTCACTGCCGGGGTAGTCGCGCCTCAATGCGGCGTATTCGCCGAAGATGCGCGGCTGGATCGGGCCTTGCAGCCAGGGCACGCGCTTGAGTTCCCAGATGTGGTGATGCGAGTCGATGATGGGGTCGTTCATGCTATCCGCTCTCGTGGGTCCGGACCTTACTTTACTCGGGCTGGATGCCGGCATCCTTGATGCGCCCGGCCCACTTGACGACTTCGCTCTTGATGAAGGGGCCGAATTCATCCGGGCCCATCAGCATCATGTCCAGGCCCATGGTGGAAAAATGCTCGCGTACGTCGGGCTTGTTGAGGCCTTTCTGGATGGCGTTGTTGAGCAGCAGCACGACGTCGCGCGGGGTGCCGGCGGGCGCCACCACGCCGTACCAGGTGCCGATCTCGAAGCCCGGCAGGTCGGTAGTGAAAAGCGGGAGGTCGGGCGCCAGGCGGTTCGGCGTGAGCGAGGTGACGCCGAGGGCGCGCAGCTTGCCGCCGCGGATCTGCGCCAGGCCGACGGCGGCATCGACGAAGGAGAACGAGATCTGCCCGGCCATCACGTCCAGCGCCGTTTGCGGCACGCCCTTGTAGGGCACGGAGAGCACGTGCAGCTTGCCCTGGGTCTGCAGCATGCCGATGGCCACCTGGGTGGCGGAGGAGCCGTAGCCGGCGGAAAGCTTGTCCGGATTGGCGCGCGCGTAGGCGATCAAATCCTTCAGCGTATGGGCGTGGAAATCGTTGCGCACCATCAGCATCAGCGCGGTGCCGCCGATGCGCGTGACCGGCGCGAAGTCCTTCACCGGGTCGTAGGGCAGCTTCTTGAACAGGCTGACATTCGCCGCCTGCGTGGTGTTGGTGGTGAGCAGCAGGGTGTAGCCGTCGTTCGGGCTTTTCGCCACCTCGGTGGCGGCGATCGCGCCCTGCGCGCCCGGCTTGTTGTCGGCGACGAAGCTCTGGCCCAGCGAATTCTGCAACTCCTGGCCGACGATGCGCGCGGTCTGGTCCGGCGCGCTGCCGGGCGGGAAGGGCACGACGATGCGCACCGGGTGGGCGGGGTATTTCTGCGCCAGTGCCGGCGCGAGAAACAGGGCGCCCAGCAGCAGGAGGACGGCGCGCCCGCAGGCGCTCGCATGGGCAGCCGGCCGGGCTGCGGCAGGGTGGAATGGCATGGCTTGTCTCCGTGGGGTGCCGGGTCGGATCGCGCCGGCTTGATTGGTCAGGCAGCGGAGTTTATCCGGACATTTGAATAAAAAGCAAGCCGTAGTATGATGGCCCCGCCAGCCGTGCACACGCCTTGACAGGGGTTGCAATGCCGGCGTCATGATCAATCATAAGTCCGGACATATGTGTGTTCCGGCTACCTGGAGCACTGCCGGCGATGGATACCGAAGAACTGCGCAAGCGCGGCCTGGAACTGCGCACCCGGATGTTCGGCGAGGAGGCGGTGCGCGCGCGCACCGAGGCGATGGGCGAATTCGGCGCGCCCTTGCAGGACATCATCAATGCCTACGTGTACGGGGATGTCTGGAGCCGCGGGAGCCTGGGAGGGCGCGAGCGTAGTATTGCGATGGTGGCGATGACGGCGGCGCTGAACCGTCCCGCCGAGCTCAAGGTGCACCTGGGCGGCGCGCTGGCCAATGGCGTGTCGGCGGAGGAGATTCGCGAGGTGCTGTTGCTGGTGACGCTATATTGCGGCATTCCCGCCGGCAACGACGCGCACAAGGCGGCGGTGGAAGTGCTGGAACAGCAAGGCAAAGGAAAATAGGTGCAGATGAGTTCGCAAAAGACCCGCGTGGTGCTCGGCACCGCCACCCCCGGCGGCGGTTTTCCGCTCTATGGCGGCGTGGCTGCGCAGGCGATGATGGAGGCCGACCCGCTGCTTGAGATCGAATGTCGCAACACCAAGGGCAGCACCGAGAACGTGCCCCTGCTCGAAGCCGCGGAACTCGATATCGGCCTGGTGCAGGGCGAGGTGGCGCACGAAGCGATTGCCGGCATCGGCCGCGCGCCGGCGAAGATTTCCATTATTGCGGCGATGTATTCGACTGCCGGCATGTTCGTGGTGCGTGCCGATAGCGGTGTGCGCACCGTCGGCGATCTCAAGGACAAGCGCGTCGCCTTTGGCGCGCGGGGTTCCGGCCTGGTGATCCTCTCGCGCTACGTGCTCGATGGGCTGGGGCTGGACCAGGACCGTGACTTCGAAGCCGTGTATCTCGATCGCGCCGGCGACGGGCCGGCGATGGTGCTCGATGGTCGCGTGGCGGCGCTGTGGGGCGGCGGCGTCGGCTGGCCGGGCTTCACGGCGGTGGCGAGCGGCCCGGCGGGTGCGCGATTCATCACGCCGGATGCCGGTGAGGTGCGGCGCATCCTGCAAAAGCACGATTTCCTCAAGGCGCTGACGGTGGCGCCGGGCGCGTATCCGGGGCAGGGCCAGCCGATAGCTTCGGTAGGCTCCTGGAGCTTCGTCATGGCGCGCCCGACCCTGCCGGACGAAACGGCGTATCGACTGGCGCGCGCGCTGCATCGCGCCGAGCCTGGCTTACCGGCGAAGCTGGAGCAGGCGCGCGAGACCACGGCGGCCAATACGCTGGCGGCGGCGCCGCGGGTGAACCTGATCCACCCCGGCGTGCGCAAGTATTTGCGCGAGACCGGACTGGCGGCCTAGGGGATGACGCAAGCCATGCAAGAGCCGGTGGGGATCATCGGTCTGGGACTTCTGGGCAGTGCCATGGCGCGGCGCCTGTGCGCGGAAGGCTATGCCGTGCAGGGTTACGATCTCGACCCCGCGAAGACAGAGGCGCTGGCCGCGGCCGGCGTGCAGGCGGCGACACCGGAGACGATGCGCCGCGACTGCGGGCGCATCATTCTCGCGGTATTCACCACGCAGCAGGCGCGGGAGGCGGCCGCGCGCCTGTACGCCGCATCACCGGCGCGCCTGTACGCCGCATCACCGGCGCGCCTGCTGATCTGCACCACCACGTGCGACCCGGCCGCGGCGCAGGGCCTGGCGCATGACGCTGCGCAGGCGGGCTGGCGCTTCGTCGAAGCGCCGCTTTCCGGCACCAGCGCGCAGGTGCTGCTGGGCGATGGCCTGGGGCTGATCGCGGGCGAGGAAGAGGCGATCGACGCCGCCCGCGACTTGCTCGAAACCATCTGCCCGCGCTGGCACCGGGTAGGCGGGGTGGGGGACGCGGCGCGCACCAAGCTGGCGGTCAACCTGATCCTCGGGCTGAACCGCCTGGCGCTCGCGGAGGGCCTGGTGCTGGCGGAGCGCATGGGGCTCGATGGCCCGACTTTTCTCGACATCGTCGGCGATTCCGCGGCCTATTCGCAGGTGATGGATACCAAGGGCGCCAAGATGATCCAGCGCGACTTCACGCCCGAGGGCCGCGCCGAGCAGACGCTGAAGGATGTGTGGATGATGCAGGCCGAGGCGGCGCGCCTGGGCCAGGAGTTGCCCGCGCTGGCGGTGTACCGGGCGGTGCTCGAAGCCTGCGTGGCGCACGGCGAGGGGATGCTCGACAGTTCGGTGGTGATCGAGGAAATCCGCCGTCGCCATCTGAAAGGAAACACATAAATGCTCAATGCCGCCATCGTCGGCCTCGGCCGCTGGGGCCAGAACCTGGTGAATGCCGTGCAGGGCAAGAGCGACAAGATACGCTTTGTGCGCGGCGTTGCCATGGAAGACGCGGCGCGCGAATTCGGCGCGGGCCATGGCTTTGCCGTCAGCAAGCGATTTGAAGACGTGCTTGAAGACCCACAGGTGCGGGGGGTGGTGCTGGTTACTCCGCATGGCCTGCATACGCGGCAGATCGTCGCGGTGGCCGGCGCCGGCAAGCCGGTGTATTGCGAAAAACCGCTGGCGCTGAATGCGGCGGACGCGCGCACCTCCATCGAGGCCTGCCGCGCCGCCGGCGTGGTGCTGGGCCTGGGGCAGCAGCGGCGCTTCTGGCCGGCGGTGGCGGCGGTGCGCGAACTGGCGCAATCGGGCGCGCTGGGCGAGATACTGCACGTCGAGGGGCACTTCAGCAACGAGCATTCGAACAACGTGCTGCCCGATTCCTGGCGCGACAAGCCGGAGGAGTCGCCGGGTGGCGGCATGACCGGCGCCGGGCTGCACGTGCTTGACTCGATGCTCAGCATCCTCGGGCCGGTTTCCAAGGTGCACGCACGCGTGGTGGTGCGCAAGCCGCAGCCGGCGCCGCTGGATAGCGTCACGGCGATGTATGAGTTCAAGAGCGGGGCTTCCGGCATGCTCGCCACCGTGCGTGCCACGCCGGCCTACTGGCGCCTGCATGCTTTCGGCAGCAAGGGCTCGGCCGAGGCGCTGGGAGAGAATGAACTGGTGTTGCGCCTCTCCGGCCAACCGGTGGAACGCCGCGAATTGCCGCCGGTGGACAGCCTGCGTCTGGTGCTGGAGGCGTTCGCCGATGCGGTGGCCGGAAAGGCGCCTTATCCGATCGCGCCGGCGCAGATGCTGGCGACGATGGCGGCCTTCGAGACCACCATCCGCTCGATCGCCGAAGACCGGCTGCTCAGCCTGGAATAGAAGAAAACCGCGCCAGCGCTCCCGGCCGCGTGCTGCTAAACTTGCATGCAAAGCGGACGCTGCGGTGCATGTACGCGCGGCAGTCCTGCGGCTTTTCTACAAAGGGCGGGAAGTGATTGTTTTCAATTTGAGTTGCGCTGCGGATCATCGCTTCGAGGGCTGGTTTGCCTCGGGCGAGGATTTCGACGCGCAGCGCGGGCGCGGGCTGTTGTCCTGCCCGCTGTGCGGTTCGTCGGAGGTCAGCAAGCAATTGTCGGCGCCGCGCCTGAACCTGCACGCGCAGCCTGAACCCAAGCGCAACAAGCCGGCACGCGAGGGCGCGCCCGTGCCTGCGGCCCAGGGCGAAGGCGGCGCGGCGAAGCCGGTGGCGATGCTCTCGCAACAGCAGCAGGACGCGTTGCGCGCGCTGATCGGCGAAGTGCTGGCCAATACCGAAGACGTCGGCGACCGTTTTGCCGAGGAAGCGCGGCGCATCCATTACAAGGAAACCGAGGCGCGCGCCATTCGCGGCGTCGCCAGCCGCGAGGAAGCCGAGGCGCTGGTCGATGAGGGTATCGAGGTGGCGCAATTGCCGGTGGCCATCGTCGACAAGTCCCGCCTGAACTAGGGCGGCCAAGCCGCCCGAATCCGAGCAGCCGGTATCGGCAACTCGGTTTAATATCGCCCGCCAATGCAGCGCATATGCGGGGCCGCTCAAGGTCCCACGCCAGTGCGCCGCGCATGAGGAGGCGACACCATGGACCTGAACTACAGCGCCGAGGAGCGCGCCTTCGGCATGCAGATGCGCGCCTGGCTAGCCGCGCATCTGCCGGCCGACCTGCAAGCCAAGGTGCTGAACCACCGGCGCCTGGCGCGCGAGGATTTCGTGCGCTGGCACAAGATCATGGCGGCGCAGGGCTGGGCGGCGCCGAACTGGCCGGTGGAATGGGGTGGCACCGGCTGGACGCCGACGCAAAAGCACATCTTCGACGAGGAATGCGCGCGCGCCGGCACCCCGCAAATCCTGCCTTTCGGCGTGGGCATGGTGGCGCCGGTGATCCTGCGCTTCGGCAACGAGGCGCAAAAGCGCTATTACCTGCCGCGCATCTACGACTGCACCGACTGGTGGTGCCAGGGCTATTCCGAGCCCGGCGCCGGCTCCGACCTGGCGTCGCTGAGAACCCGCGCCGAGCGCAAGGGTGACAGGTATGTCGTCAACGGCCAGAAGACCTGGACCACGCTCGGCCAGCATGCCGACATGATCTTCTGCCTGGTGCGCACCGATCCCGAGGTAAAAAAACAGGAGGGCATCTCCTTCCTGCTGATCGACATGCATGCGCCCGGCGTTACGGTGCGCGCTATCCTCACCATGGACGAAGACCGCGAGGTCAACGAGGTGTTCTTCGACAACGTGGAGGTGCCGCTGGAGAACCTGGTCGGCGAGGAAAACAAGGGCTGGACTTACGCCAAGTATCTGCTGGGGCACGAGCGTACCGGCATTGCCCAGGTCGGGCGCTCCAAGCGCGAGCTGGAGTTTCTCAAGCGTATTGCCGCCGCCGAAGAAGTGAACGGCGCCTCGCTGATGCGCGACGCGCGTTATGCCGCCCGCGTGGCGGAGCTGGAAATCGAACTGATGGCGCTGGAGATGACGGTGTTGCGCGTGGTCTCTGCGCAAGCGCAGGGCAAGGGACCGGGGCCGGAGGCTTCGCTGCTCAAGGTCAAGGGCACCGAGGTGCAGCAGCGGCTGACCGAGTTGATGGTCGACGCCATCGGCCCGCGCGCGTTGCCGTTCCACCTTGAGCGTTTCGAGTCGCCTGATGCGGGCGAGGAGATCGACTCGCTGGCCGCCTATTACTTCAATTTCCGCAAGACCTCGATCTACGGTGGGTCCAATGAGATCCAGAAGAACATCATGTCGCAAATGATTCTTGGCCTGTAGGGGGAAACGGACATGGACTTTTCTTTCAGCGGCGAACAGCAGCAACTGCGCAACTCCCTGCGCCGCTACCTGGCCAGGGAGTATTCCTTCGAGGCGCGCAAGAAGATCGTCCATGGCGCCGGCGTCAGCGACGCCGCCTGGGCCGGCTTCGCCGAACTGGGCCTGCTCGGGGTAACGGTGCCGGAGGCGCATGGCGGTTTCGGCGGCAATGGTATGGACCTGCTGGTGGTGATGGAAGAATTCGGCCGCGGCCTGGTCGTCGAACCCTACTTCGCCACCGCGGTGCTCGGCGCGGCGCTGCTGCGGTTCGGTGGCGATGCAGGTGCCGGCGCGCATGCGCAGGCGCTGCTGCCGCAGGTGGCGGACGGCTCGCTCAAGCTGGCGGCGGCGCTTGGCGAGCGGCAGTCGCGCCATGAACTCTTCAACGTCGCCTGCACGGCAACGACGCAAGGCGGCGGTTATGTGCTCGACGGCGCCAAGACGGTGGCGCTCCACGGCGCGCAGGCGGATCGCATCATCGTCAGCGCGCGCACCGGTGGCGCGCAGCGCGAGACGGCCGGGCTTACGCTGTTCGTGATCGGCCGCGACACACCAGGGATTACCGTCAGCGACTATCGCACCATCGACGGCATGCGCGCTGCCGACCTTACGCTGGGCAATATGGCCGTGGGCGCCGACGCCGTGCTCGGCCGGCCGGGCGAGGCCTGGGGCGTGATCGAGCGTGCGGCTGAAGTTGGCGTCGCTGCACTGGTCGCCGAGGCGGTGGGCGCGATGGATGCGCTGCACGAGGCAACGCTTGAATACCTGAAGACGCGCCAGCAGTTCGGCATGCCCATCGGCCGCTTCCAGGTGCTGCAGCATCGCGCGGTGGAGATGTTCATGGAAATCGAGCAGGCGCGCTCGCTGGCCTACCTGGCGGCGGTGAAGCTGGATGGTGAGGACGCGCATGAGCGCGCCCGCGCCATCCACGCAGCCAAGGCGCGCGCCGGGCGCGCGATCAAATTCGTCGGCCAGTCGGCGATCCAGATGCACGGCGGCATGGGCATGACCGACGAGCTGCCGGCTTCGCACTGGTTCAAGCGCATCAGCATGATCGAGGCGACGCTGGGCGATACCGATCATCACCTCGCCGCTTTCGCCGCGCTGGACGCGGCCTCTTGAGGCAGCGCAAGTTGCGCGCGCCGTTTTTGGCCGATAATCCGCAAACCGTTTAACCTGACCCCGGAAGCTGCCTTCGGCAACCCCCCGAGCATCGCATGGCCATCAAATACTACTGGGAAGACCTGACCCCCGGCGAAACCGTCGACATCGGCACCTATACGATCACGCAGGACGAGATCCTAGCTTTCGCCAAGCAGTTCGACCCGCAGCCTTTTCACATCGATCCGGAAGCCGCCAAGAGCTCCATCTTCGGCGGCCTGATCGCCAGCGGCTGGCATAGCTGCAGCCTGGTGATGCGCATGATGTGCGACGCCTACCTCAACGAGACCGCCAGCCTCGGTTCGCCCGGGCTGGAAGAGGTACGCTGGCTGAAGCCGGTGCGCCCCGGCGACACCTTGCGCGCCACCCGCACCATCGAGGAATCACGCCCCACCAGCAAGCCTGATCGCGGGCTGGTGCTGACCCGCTGGGACATGTACAACCAGAACGGCGAACACCTGCTGATGATGCGCGGGTATGGGCTGTTCGGGCGTCGGCCCGCCTAGTTTTATACCCCATCCCCTCCTGTCCCTCCCCTTGAAAGGGAGGGGGCTTGCCAAGTTGCCGCGCATTGGAGCGAAGGGTTCCTCCCCTTTCAAGGGAGAGGACAGGAGGGGGATCGGGAAACCCCGCGCCGAAGTTCGTTCAGGGCTGTGCGGACCCGGCACCCAGCTGGCGCAGGAAGGCTTCATCCACGCCCTCTGAAATCGGCGTCAATTCCTTCTTGTAGCGCGCCGCGCGGTTGATGTAGCCCTCGGCGATTTTCGTCAGGTGGGCGTGCTCTTCGGGCCGCGTTTCGCGCGTCACCTTGCCGGGCGAGCCCAGCACCATCGAGCCGTCGGGAATCACCTTGCCTTCGCCGATCAGGGCGTTGGCGCCGATGATGCAGTTCTTGCCGATCTTCGCGCCGTTGAGGATCACGGCGTTGATGCCGATCAGGGTGTTTTCCTCGATGGTGCAGCCGTGCACCATCGCCAGGTGGCCGATGGTGACGTTGCGCGCGATGTTGAGTGGAAAGCCGGGGTCGGCGTGCAGCACCGCGCCGTCCTGCACGTTCACGCCTTCGGCGAGATTGATGACTTCGTTGTCCGAACGCAGCACGGCGTTGAACCACACGTTCGATTTCGGCCCCATGGTGACGCTGCCGATCACCTGGGCGTTGGGGGCGACGTAGGCGTCGGGCGCGATTTTCGGCGTGCGTTCGCCGAGGGAATAGATGGGCATGGCTTGGCTTGCGGATGAGGTGGTGGGATCAGGCGGCGTGGGCGTAGGCGAAATTCTTCGGCTTGCCGGCGACCGAAAGGTGGCCGTAAAACTCGGTTTGCGGCAGTTGCGGGCGGATCATTTCGCGCACCGCCACCAGGCGGTCGAGGTCGATGCCGGTTCGCACGCCCATCGATTCGAACATGAAGGCGAGGTCTTCGGTGACCACGTTGCCCGAGGCATTCGGCGCATACGGGCAGCCACCCAGGCCGCCGAGCGTGGAATCGAAATGCCGCACGCCGACCTCATACGCCGCCAGGCAGTTGGCCAACCCCAGGCCACGCGTGTTGTGGAAATGCGCTTCGATGCGCAACTCCGGCCCCACCGCGCTGCGCACGGCGGTGAAAACGTTCTTGATCTGCAACGGGTTGGCGTAGCCCACGGTATCGGCCAGGCTGATCTCGTCCACACCGGCTTCCTGCAAGGCGACGGCGGCGCGCACTACGTCTTCCTGCGACACGTCGCCCTGGAGGGTGCAGCCGAAAGCAGTGGAGCAGGCAGCCATCACCTTGAAGCGCTTCTCTTTCGCCAGGCCGTCGCGCAGCTCGCACATCTTTTTCACTTCGCCGATCTGCTCCATCGTCGACTTGCGCACGTTCGATTGCGAATGCGCTTCCGACACCGACACCGGCACGGTCACCACGCGCGCCCCGGCCTCGACCGCACGCTCGCAGCCCTTGTAATTCGGCACCAGCACTTCGACGCCCAGCCCCGCCAGCGAATTGGCGTAGGCCAACACCTCTGCGGCATCCGCGAACTGCGGAATCAGCTTGACCGGCACGAAGGAGCACACCTCGATCACCGGCACGCCGGCTTCGTATTCCGCCTTGATCCATGCCTTTTTCTGCTCCGTGGGCATGAAGTCCTTGGAGATCTGCAGGCCGTCGCGCGGGCCGACTTCGGTGAGATAAACGTCGCGTTGCGTCATGATATTGGGCTCCTGCAAGGGGCATTTTGCGCGGGCAAATGCATGCGCTGCCCCGATGCCGTTATAGTAACAGTCTCCCCCATCAGGCAAGCCGCGCCCAAGGTTATGCGCATGATTAAGCAGGGCATCAAGTACAGCGAAGTGGCCGTCGGCGAGCATTTCATCGAACGGATGGACATCACCGACGCCCATCTTTCCATCGGCGCCGCCCTGATCGCCGACTTCAACCCCTTGCATGTGGATGAGGACTTCGCCAAACGCTCACGCCACGGCGGCCGCATCCTGCATGGCGTCATCACCAGCGCCATCATCGGCGCACCCGTCGGCATGATCTTCGCCGGCACCGCTATCGGGTACCTGGAGCACAACTGCAAGTTCATGGCGCCGGTGCGCGCCGGTGACACCCTCACCACCACCTGGACCGTGGAAGCCAAGGACGACAAGCCGAAGCACGACGGCGGCGTGGTGCGCATGCGCGCCGAATGCGTCAACCAGGCCGGCACCGTGGTGGCGCAGGCGAATGGGGCGATGCTGGTGAAGAACGGGTTGGTGGCATAGATTCGCAACTCCAGGGAACGGGAGGCTGCCGTACGCGGTACCATGGCGGCCCTTTGAAATTTTCCTGGCCTTCGATGTCCGACGCAGAACCCATCCGCCTTTCCAAACGCATGAGCGAACTCGGCCTGGCCTCGCGCCGCGAGGCCGACGAATGGATCGAGCGCGGCTGGGTGCGGGTGGATGGCGAAGTGGCGATCCTCGGCACCAAGTGGCTGCCGGGGCAGCAGATCAGTATCGACCCGCGCGCGCGCAAGCAGCAGGAGCGCAAGCTCACGGTGCTGCTGCACAAGCCGGTGGGCTATGTGAGCGGGCAGGCGGAAGATGGCCACCAGCCGGCCGTGGTGCTGGTGCTGCCGGAGACACAGTGGACCCCGCCCGCGATGAAAAGCAAGATGGAAGGGCGCCTGCAGCGCAAAGACCTGCTGGGCTTCGCACCGGCGGGGCGCCTGGACATTGATTCGACCGGCCTGCTGGTGCTGACGCAGGACGGACGCATCGCCAAGCAATTGATCGGCGAAGATTCGGATGTGGAAAAGGAATACCTGGTGCGGGTGAAATACACCAAGGGTGCCAAGTTGCCTGAGACTGACTTGCGCCTCTTGCAATACGGCCTGAGCCTGGACGGCAAGAAGCTCAAGCCTGCGCGCGTCGGCTGGCAGAACGAAGACCAGTTGCGTTTCATTCTGAAAGAAGGCAAGAAGCGGCAGATTCGCCGCATGTGCGAACTGGTAGGGCTGGAAGTGCTGGCGCTCAAGCGCGTGCGCATTGGTTTGGTCCGGCTGGGCGAGTTGCCCGTCGGCAAGTGGCGCCTGCTTGGGCCTGATGAAAAGTTTGCGGCATGAGCGACAACGAAATCGTCTGGAAGGAAAAGGGCGCCGAGCGGCGCGCGCGCTGGCATTCGGAGGCAGGCGTGCCGCCGCCCAGGCGGGTGGTGATCGCCGACGACACACTCACGGCCGACCGCGCCTATCGTCTCGCCTGCGAGGGCACGGCGATGCTCTGGCGCGGCGATTTCCAGAATGCGCGCCTGCTGCTGCAGGCGCTCGGCCGGCGGGTAGACGGCAAGAAGGAAAAGCCGGGTGCGCCGCCCAAGGCGGACGGTAAATCGCAGGCGGAAAAGTTCCACTTGTATCGCATGGGCCAGGCGCAGCGCGCACGCACGCTGGGCATGCTGCTGATTCCCTTCGACGCCGACCATACCGTGCCGCTGCGCCGCGCGCCCGATGTGACGGCGGCCTGCACCGAGGCTTACGGGGCGGTGGAGACGCCTTATGTCGCTTCGCTGCGCGAGCTGATCGGCCTGATCGGCGCGCACGAGTGGCGCCGGCGCGGCCTGCCGGTGGAGGCGCTGGGGGCCGACAAATCCGGCGCGCCCAACCGCATCCACGCGCATTACGGGGTATTCGCGCCGGTGCGCGGCGAATATCTCGAACTGGTGTGGCGTGCGCCGCTGCCGAAGATGGACCTCGCCTTCGACATCGGTACCGGCACTGTCGTGTTGGCGGCGATTCTCGCCCGGCGTGGCGTCAAGCGCGTGGTGGCGACCGAACTCGATGCACGCGCGCTCACCTGCGCGCGCGACAACCTGCGCCGGCTGAAGATCGACGAGCGCATAGAGGTGGTCGAGGCTGACCTGTTTCCGCCCATCGAAATGGGCCAGGCCGACCTGATCATCTGCAACCCGCCCTGGTTGCCCGGCAAGCCGGGCGCGCCGCTGGAACGCGCGATCTATGACCAGGACAGCCGCATGCTCAAGGGCTTTCTCGGCGGCCTGGCCGCGCGCCTGGCGCCGCGCGGGGAAGGCTGGCTGATTCTTTCCGACCTGGCCGAGCATCTGGGCCTGCGCACCCGCGAAGAGTTGCTGGGATGGATCGCCGAGGCCGGATTGAAGGAAGTCGGGCGGCTGGAGGCGCGGCCACAGCATCCAAAGTCGAATGACGAGAACGATCCGCTGCATGCGGCGCGCAAGAGGGAAGTGACTTCGCTTTGGCGGCTCGCCGCGGCTTGACCCGCGGGAAGAGCCTCGCCGGGCGCTCGCTGATATCGGTACTCCCGAGGCGCGGGCGAGGCTGTTGGAACCCGCGCGGTGCGGCGACGGGGAAGTCGCCGCCATGCGGAGCGTCGCGCCCGCCAGGACGCTGAAAGCGGCAACGCTAGCGCTTCGGCGCGGTCTTCAGAAACTCCGCCAGCTTGTCCTTGTAGAACCTCGCCATCCCGGTGGTGCCGTGGCCGCGCGTTTCCGCGCTGGCGGGGATGAGGTAGTAGCTGGCGTTCTTGATGCGTTTCAGTTCACGGTCGAGGACACCAAGCTCAGGCGGGTTGCGCTCGTCGTCGGCGGCGTTGATCGCCAGTACGGTGGCCTGGATGCGCTCGAGCATTGGCAGGGGGTCGTAGTCGAAGGAAGATTCCCACTGGAACAAGGTGTCGTTGGCGTCGCCCCGGAAGGGCTGGCTGGTAAGTTTCTTGATGATGTCGTCGCCCTTGGCGGAGGTGGGCGCCTGCGCGGTCCAGCCCTGGTT
The DNA here is from genome assembly GCA_036498945.1 of Burkholderiales bacterium. GTDB lineage: Bacteria > Pseudomonadota > Gammaproteobacteria > Burkholderiales > JAEUOS01 > JAQGMJ01. The sequence continues at coordinate 30,763 of DASYEQ010000008.1, forward strand.
GCCGCCGGAGGTGGCAATCGAGAAGTAGGCGAGGTGGGTGGACATGTTTTTCGGCTGGGTGGTGTAGTTGCCGCCCATCCAGTCGGGGTCGTTGCGGATCGATTGGGTGAGCATGCGCCGCAGCATCCAGTTGCGCCCGGACATGGCGCTGGGCAGGCAGGCCATCGGCACGATCGCGTCCATGTATTCGGGGTGGGCTTCGCTCCACATCCAGGCCTGCATGCCGCCCATGGAATTGCCGATGATCAGGCGCAGGTGCTTGATGCCCAGGCCTTCGCTGAGCAGGCGCCACTGGGCGTTCACCATGTCGTCGTAGTTGTATTGCGGGAACCTGGCGCGCAGGCCGTCGGAGGGGCGGGTGGATTTGCCGGTGCCGAGTGAATCGGGGATGATCAGGTAGTAGCGGCTGGCGTCCAGCGGCTGGCCGGGGCCGAAGAGTTCGCCGGCGAAGCCGGGGGTGAGCATGGAGAGGCTGGAGCCCGCCGAGCCGTGCAGCACCAGCACCGGTTCGCCGGCGGGGTTGCCGACGGTGCGGTAGTGCAGGCGCACCTCGGGGAAGACGTCGCCGGTGTGAAAGCGGAAGTTGCGGGCGACCCATTCGCCTTCTTTGGGCGCGGGATAGTCGGCGGCGCCGGCGGCCGCGCAGAAAAAAGCGAGCAGGCAGGCGACGAGCGCCGCCATCGAATGCGATATCCTCATTGTCTTCCTCCGGGCATTGTTTGCGTCGCGGCACGCGCCCGTCGCGCCGCGATGACCGGCCCGCGCGCTTGCAAGCCATCGCGGGCAATGTAACCGGATTGAACGTGCGCCGGCTGCAGGTGGATGCACTCTACTCCGGTCCGGTTCGACGTCGTATTTTTACTCTGACTCCAATTTCCTATGCCGCGCCTGTTCGTTTTTTGCGCCTGCCTGATGGTTGCCGTGCTGGCGCCGCTCTCCGCCGCCGCGGAGGAGGCCGTCGACGACGGCCTGATCACCAAGGCGGATGTGCCGGCGGATGCGCCGGATTTTGCCGGCTATCCGGCCAAGCCGCTCTACAAAGGGCGGGTGGCGGCGCCGGATGTGAAGACGGAACGGCGCTCGCGGCTGTACCGCACGGTGATCCGCCTGGGCGTCAAGGACGGCGTGAATTTCGCCGGACATTACGTGATGGTCGATTGGGGTTGCGGCACGGGCTGTTCCTCGCATGCGATCGTCGATGCGCGCACCGGGCGGGTGTTTCACCCCGCCGAGCTGCGCTATGACGATCATTCCTTCGTCGATGCCGATCTGTTCGAGGGTGACACGCTCTATGGCGAAGACAGTCCGTTCGCCTACCGCGCCGACAGCCGCCTGCTGGTGATCGTCAGTGGCGTGGGCGACAAGCGCCGGGGCATCTTTTACTACGAGTGGCGCGGCGAGCGGCTACGGCTGATCCGCTACGTGCCGCATCGCCCGCAAGGGAAGTAGCGGTTTTCATCCTGACCAGGAGATTCCATGAACATGCACATGCCGGTTTACTCGGCCTTTTACGCGGCGCTGCTGGGCTTGCTGGGGGCGTTGCTGACGGTACGGGTGATCCTCTACCGCGGGCGCTTCCGCGCTGGAGAAGGTGACGGCGGGCAGGCGCCGTTGCGGCGGGCGATCCGCGCGCACGGCAATTTCATCGAGCACGCGCCGCTGGCAATGCTGCTGATCGTGCTGGCCGAGGGGCTGGCGGCGCTACCGCTGGTGATTCACGTACTGGGTGTGCTGCTGTTGATCGGGCGCCTGGCGAGCGCCTGGCAGCTTTCGCGTTCCCTCGGGCCGGGGGCGTTGCGTGGGGTGGGGGCGGCGGCGACGCTGATCGTCACCATCGCGGCGGCGGTGGTGGTGCTGTACCGGGTGTCCGTGGTGCTGAGTTTGCGGTAAGGCGGGCGAAACCATCCGCCGCCGCCGGGGTCACAGTGCGGTAGCCGTAAACGGCGCAGACTGGCGCCTCAACCTCGAAAGGAACAGACGATCATGGAAAAACATGCAAGCGTGCATTGGGAAGGCCGGGGCGTCAAAGGCGTGGGCCGCATCAGCACCGAAACCGGCGCGCTGAAGGAATACCCCTACGGCTACGCCAGCCGCTTCGAGGATGACAAGAAGGGCACCAATCCGGAAGAGATTCTCGGCGCGGCGCATGCCGGCTGCTTCACCATGGCGTTTTCCTTTGCCTGCGACAAGGCCGGCTTCGCCACCGAGAAGGTGGATACCAAGGCGATGGTGAGCCTGGTGAAGGAGGGCGACGGTTTTACCATCAACAAGATCGCCCTTACGCTGGAGGCTGTGGTGCCGGGCATCGACGAGGCGAAGTTCCAGGAGATCGCGGCGGCAGCCAAGGCGAACTGCCCGCTCTCCAAGGCGCTGAAAAGCGTGCCGGAAATCACCCTGACGGCGACGCTGAAGAAATAGGCGATCGTGGGCCGGTGGACGGGTTCCGGCACCCCTGATCCCTGTCCCGATACCTACTTTGGTAGTAAGGAAATTCCCGGCGGCTCTGCGTATGATGGACGCATGGCGCCCGAGCGGCGACCACCTAACCAGGGGAAGCCATCATGGGGATACTTGCCTTGCTTGTCGCGCTCGGGTGCCATTTCTGGACTGTGAGCCGGATCGGCGGATGGAATCAGTTGGTCGCCTTCGGCGTGTTTTTTTGCTGGCCGGCCGGCGTGATTCCGCTGATCATCCTGTGGGGTGACGACGAGCATGACATCCGCGTGCCGTTTTTCTGTACCGTGGGATTCGTCCTCCTGGCCGTACTTATGCTGCATGGCGGCAAGGGCGGGGAAGACGCGGCGCTGCTGTTGCCACTGCAGTGGCTGGCCTGAGGGCCTCAAGCGGTGAGGACAGGATTCTAAATCCTTGAATCGCCGTGACATTTCTGTTACATTAACGGGCTGTTACCTCGGTTTGCCGAACCTCGGTTGGGCAATGGAAGTCGTTGCGGCGCAGTCTGGCGCAATGGGTTGCCGATCCGGCTTACTGGGATAGCATTTTTCAACCCATTGAGGATTCACTCATGACCATCGTCAACACCGCCGAGGTCATCGCCGCGCATCAGCGCGCCCAAGGCGATACCGGCTCCCCCGAAGTGCAAGTCGCGCTGCTCACCGCGCGTATCAACGGCCTGACCGATCACTTCAAGGCCCACACCAAAGATCACCACTCGCGCCGTGGCCTGCTCAAGATGGTGAGCAAGCGCCGCAAGCTGCTGGACTACCTGAAGGGCCGCAACCCGGACGCCTATCGCGCCCTGATCGAGAAGCTCGGCCTGCGCAAGTAAGGTCCATGCATGCCCACACAATGCCTGCCACCCCTCTAGGTGCAGGCATTTGTGTTTTGGGCATGTGAAGAGAGAATTTCAATCCACAACAAACACCGGTTCGGCTGATTCTTGATTCCTTCAGGCAATCCGCTCGTGTCGCCTCAAACAAGTCACTCGTGACTGAAGCGCCATCAGCGGATTGATTCGGCAAGCCGGTTCTCCAAGAAAGGAAAACACCTTGTTCAATATCCACAAGAAGACCTTCCAGTACGGCCAGCACACCGTCACCATCGAGACCGGCGAGATCGCGCGCCAGGCCTCAGGTGCCGTGCTGGTGACGATGGACGACACCGTGGTGCTCGCCGCCGTCACCGCAAAGACGTCGGCCAAGGCCGGCCAGGACTTTTTTCCGCTGACCGTCGACTACATGGAAAAGACCTACGCCGCGGGCAAGATCCCCGGCGGCTTTTTCAAGCGTGAAGGTCGTCCTTCGGAAAAGGAAACCCTGACCTCGCGCCTGATCGACCGTCCGATCCGCCCGCTGTTCCCGGACGGCTACTACAACGAAGTGCAGGTCGTTTGCACCGTGATGAGCTCGAACCCGGAAGTCGATGCCGACATTCCGGCGCTGATCGGCGCTTCGGCGGCTCTCGCGATCTCCGGCGTGCCTTTCGCCGGCCCGATCGGCGCGGCGCGCGTGGGCTACATCGACGGCCAGTACGTGCTGAACCCGACCAAGGAACAACTGAAGAGCACCCGCCTGGACCTGGTGGTTGCCGGTACCGAGTCCGCCGTGCTGATGGTGGAATCGGAAGCCGACCAGCTCTCCGAAGAGATCATGCTGGGCGCCGTGGTATTCGGCCATGACCAGATGCAGGCGGCGATCAAGGCGATCAACGAACTGGTGGCCGAAGGCGGCAAGCCCGAGTGGGACTGGAAGGCCCCGGCCAAGGATGAGGCGCTGGTCGCCCGGCTGGCCGAACTGGCCGAGGCCGATATGCGCGCCGCGTTCCAGATCAAGCAGAAGCAGGCCCGTTCGCAAAAGATCGACGAGATCTGGAAGAACGTGTTCGAGAAGCTCGGCGTGGGCAGCGAGGGCGGCCCGGACGGCAACACCGTCAAGGACCTGGCGTTCGCGCTCGAATCGAAGATCGTGCGCACGCAGATCCTCGAAGGCGAGCCGCGTATCGACGGCCGCGACACCCGCACCGTGCGTCCGATCTCGATCCGCAACAGCGTGCTGCCGCGCGCCCACGGTTCCGCGCTGTTCACCCGTGGTGAAACGCAGGCCCTCGTGGTGGCCACTCTCGGCACCGCGCGCGACGAGCAGATCATCGACGCGCTGCAAGGCGAGTATCGCGACCGCTTCATGCTCCACTACAACATGCCGCCGTACGCGACCGGTGAAACCGGCCGCGTCGGTACGCCGAAGCGCCGCGAAATCGGCCACGGCCGCCTGGCCAAGCGCGCGCTGCTTGCCGTGCTGCCGAAGCCTGAAGACTTCGCCTACACCATGCGCGTGGTCTCGGAAATCACCGAGTCGAACGGCTCTTCCTCGATGGCTTCGGTCTGCGGCGGCTGCCTGTCGCTGATGGACGCCGGCGTGCCGCTGAAGGCGCACGTCGCCGGCATCGCCATGGGCCTGATCAAGGAAGGCAACAAATTCGCCGTGCTGACCGACATCCTGGGTGACGAAGATCACCTCGGCGACATGGACTTCAAGGTGGCGGGTTCGGACACCGGCATCACCGCGCTGCAGATGGACATCAAGATCCAGGGCATCACCAAGGAGATCATGAAGGTCGCGCTGGACCAGGCACTGGAAGCGCGCCTGCACATCCTGGCGCAAATGAAGCAGGCGATGGAAGGCGCGAACACCCAGCTTTCCGATTTCGCCCCGCGCATGATCACCATGAAGATCAACCCGGAAAAGATCCGCGACGTCATCGGCAAGGGCGGTGCGGTGATTCGTGCCCTGTGCGAAGAGACCGGCGCCACCATCGACATCCAGGACGACGGCTCGGTGACGATTGCTTCGGTCTCGGCCGAAGCCGGCCGCGCGGCGCAGGAGCGCATCGCGCAAATCACCGCCGAGGTGGAAGTGGGCAAGATCTACGAAGGCCCGATCCTGCGCCTGCTGGACTTCGGCGCCATCGTGCAGGTACTGCCCGGCAAGGACGGCTTGCTGCATATCTCGCAGATCGCCAACGAGCGCGTGAATGCGGTCTCGGACTACCTCAAGGAAGGCCAGATCGTGAAGGTCAAGGTGCTGGAAGCCGACGACAAGGGCCGTTTGCGCCTGTCGATGAAGGCGGCCGCGGCGGATGCCGCCGGCGGTGCGCCCGAAGCGCCGGCCGCGCAGTAAGGCCAAGGTGGCGCGCGGCCTTTGCGCCGCGCGCTGCTTGCTGTCAGGTGGTGCAAAATCTGCGTCAAACGCAGATTTTTAGCGAGTTTTCAGGCGGGATTTGCTACAATCCGTTCATCGGGGTGTAGCGTAGCCTGGTAGCGCGCCTGGTTTGGGACCAGGATGTCGGGAGTTCGAATCTCTCCACCCCGACCACTTGTTCCAGTGCAGGTGGGTTTGAAGGATCGCCCGGCAGTGCGCCCGATGTGTAGTGAGTCCGACGGTAGACCCAGCATGGCAGGCTGCCCGTAGCTCAGTTGGATAGAGCATCGGCCTTCTAAGCCGAGGGTCACAGGTTCGAATCCTGTCGGGCAGGCCAGAAGTGGCGTGAAGATTTGCAGTACCCGTTGCAGCGGTCAAGTGCGGCGGTGAGTATTAAAGCAGTGGTGGCCGTAGCTCAGTTGGTAGAGTCCCGGATTGTGATTCCGGCTGTCGTGGGTTCGAGTCCCATCGGCCACCCCAAAAATTCAGCAGTGCGAGGCGGCCACTTCGGTGGCCGTTTGCATTTGTGCACGAGGGGAAGTTGCGATGAGCGAATTGCTGGTCACCCGCGAGGGGCCCGTCACCACCCTGACCCTGAACCGACCCGATAAGGCGAATGCGCTCAATGCTTCGCTGGTCGAGGCCTTGCATGAGGCGGTCAACCAGGCCGCGGCCTACGCGCCGCGCCTGATCGTGTTGCGCGGGGAAGGGCGCAACTTTTGCGCCGGCTTCGACTTCGGCGGTTTCGAGGAAGCGAGCGTGGCCGAGCTGTGCTGGCGTTTCGTGCGCATCGAGCAATTGCTGCAATGGTTCCATCACGCGCCTTGCGCGACCCTCGCACTGGCCCAGGGCGGCTGCTTCGGTGCCGGCGCGGACTTGTTCGCGGTCTGCGATGAGCGCGTGTGCGCCCCGGAAACCCGGGTGCGCATGCCGGGCTGGAAGTTCGGCCTGGCGCTGGGCACGCGGCGCTTGAGCGCGCGCATCGGCCAGGCGAATGCGCGGCGTGTGCTGGAAGCGGCGGCGGTGGTTGATGCCGCCGAAGCGCAACGCCTGGGCCTGGCAACACAGGTAGCCGAACCCGCCGCCTGGGGCCCACAGGTGGCGCGCAGCGAGGCCCTGGCGCAATCGCTCACCGCCGAGGCGCAGGCGCGCCTGCATGGCCTGACGCTGGCCGATACGCGCGCGGCCGACATGGCGGCGCTGGTGGAGTCGCTCACCGCCGGCGACCTGAAGGCGCGCATCCGCGCCTTTCGCGCGCTCTAGGTGCGAACGAGGCGTGCGTAGGATGCGATCGAGAGGCGGAGTGGTAATTGTGAAAATTGTGAAAGTTTTGGCGCGTTTTTACCGCAATTTGACGATATGACGCTAAAACCTTTATAATTCAAAGGTTTTGCATCCCGAATTCCTGTCTTCCCCAGATCCTTGAACAGCATGGCAACCCGCCGCAAATTCGTCGCCGGTAACTGGAAAATGAACGGCAGCCTGGCCGGCAACGCCGAGCTGGTGTCCGGTCTTGCCGGTGCGCTGGCGGGCTTTGACGCCGCCGACGTTGCGGTATGCGCGCCGGCGCTGTACCTGCCGCAGGCGGCCGAACTGGTCAAGGGCAGCAAGATCGCGGTGGGGGCGCAGAACGCCAGTGAACACGCCAACGGCGCCTACACCGGCGAAGTCTCCTGCGCCATGCTGAAGGAATTCGGCGTGCGCTACGTGATCGTCGGCCATTCCGAGCGCCGCTCGCTGTTTGGCGAAAGCAATGCGCAGGTGGCGGCGAAATTCGCCGCCGTGCTGGCCGCGGGGCTCACGCCCATCCTCTGCGTCGGCGAGACGTTGGCCGAGCGCGAAGCCGATACCACCGAGGCGGTGGTGGCGGGGCAACTCGACGCCGTGCTGGCGCTGGGTTCGGACAAGCTGGCCGGCGGCGTGGTGGCGTATGAGCCGATCTGGGCGATCGGTACCGGGAAGACCGCGAGTGCCGAGCAGGCGCAGGCGGTGCATGCCTTCATCCGCGCGCGGGTGTTCGCGCAAAGCAGCCAGGTCGGCAACGGTTTGCGCATCCTCTACGGCGGCAGTGTCAAGGCGAACAATGCGCAGGCGCTGTTCGCCTGCCCGGACATCGACGGCGGCCTGGTAGGCGGCGCGTCCTTGCAAGCACAGGAGTTCGCCGCCATCTGCAAGGCGGCGGCTTAAGGTTCAACAAGAAGGCGACGGAATAATCTCAGTCGGGCGCGCGTATTGAAAAGCGCGACAAGCCCGCGATTGGAAAACATGGACATACTGCAAACGCTGCTCCTCGTGCTTCACCTCATCGCCGCACTGGCCATCATCGGCCTGGTGTTGCTGCAACATGGCAAGGGCGCCGACATGGGCGCTTCCTTCGGCAGCGGCTCGGCCGGCAGCCTGTTCGGCGCTTCCGGCAGCGCGAACTTTCTCTCGCGCACCACCGCGATTGTCGCCACCATCTTTTTTCTCACCAGCCTGTCGATGGGCTATCTCGCGCTGCACCGGCCGCATGCCGCGGGCGGCGTGATGGAGGGCGTGACGGCGCCCGCCACCGTGCCGGCGAAGAGCAGCACGCCGGCCGCGCCCACGCCCGCGGCGATTCCGGGGCAGGCCGCCGCACCCGCTTCCGGCGGCGCGGCAACGAGCAACGAGCCCGCGAAAATTAACCAGATACCGAAGTAAAAGCGTTACAATGTTGTTTTGCGCGATTCGCGGACAATTGTTCATTGATTGTCCTAATTTCCCTCGAAGAATCGCGCACGAAATCAGCCGACGTGGTGGAATTGGTAGACACGCTGTCTTGAGGGGGCAGTGCCGAAAGGCGTATGAGTTCGAGTCTCATCGTCGGCACCAATAGCGACAAGGGAACTCAGGCCTGGCGCCGTGTTTCCATCATGTGAGTTCTGGGCGGTTCATGAAACTCGACGAATACTTCCCGGTATTGCTGTTCATCTGTGTCGGTGTCGCCATCGGCGTGGTGCCGATGATCCTGGGGCGCCTGGTCGCCCCGCACAATCCCGACCCGCAAAAAAATTCTCCCTACGAATGCGGCTTCGAGGCATTCGAGGACGCGCGCATGAAATTCGACGTGCGCTATTACCTGATCGCCATCCTGTTCATCCTGTTCGACCTGGAAACGGCGCTGCTCTTCCCCTGGGCGGCGACAGCCAAGGAACTGGGTCCGATGGTGTTCGTTTCGATTTTCATATTCATCCTCGAACTGGTGCTGGGCCTGGTGTACCTGTGGAAAAAAGGCGCACTGGAGTGGGAATAGCAGGTTCGTCGCAACAGTTTCGGATGAGAGGTTAAAAGCATGGGCATTGAAGGCGTACTCTCCGAAGGTTTTGTCACCACCACGGCCGACAAGCTGATCAACTGGACCCGCACCGGGTCGCTCTGGCCGATGACCTTCGGCCTGGCCTGCTGCGCGGTGGAAATGATGCATGCCGGCGCCGCGCGCTACGATCTCGACCGCTTCGGCGTGGTGTTCCGTCCCAGCCCGCGCCAGAGCGACGTGATGATCGTCGCCGGCACCCTGTGCAACAAGATGGCACCGGCGCTGCGCAAGGTCTACGACCAGATGAGCGAGCCGCGCTGGGTGATTTCGATGGGCTCCTGCGCCAACGGCGGCGGCTACTACCACTACTCGTACTCGGTGGTGCGCGGCTGCGACCGCATCGTGCCGGTGGACGTCTACGTGCCCGGCTGCCCGCCGACGGCCGAAGCGCTGCTCTACGGCATCATGCAGTTGCAAAACAAGATCAAGCGTACCAACACGATTGCGCGCTAGGCGCGCCTTACCACTGTCGCGCGTAGATGCATTGATTCCTCGTCGATACAGCCGCCAGCCAAGTCCGAATAAGCCAAGCGCATGACCTCTCTAGAAACCCTCAAGGCCAATCTCGAAAACGCCCTCGGCGCGCGCGCTACCTCGATTACCGTCGCTTTAGGCGAAGTCACCGTGGTGGTGACGGCCAAGGACTACCTCGAAGCCTGCACCATCCTGCGCGACGACGCCGGTCTCAAGTTCGAGCAATGCCTGGACCTCTGCGGCATGGATTACTCGGCGTATGGCGACGGCCTGTGGGAAGGCTCGCGCTTCGCCGTGGTGCTGCACCTGATGTCGATCGCGCACAACTGGCGCCTGCGCGTACGCACCTTCTGCCCGGACGACGACCTGCCGGTGATCGCCTCCATCAACGGCGTGTGGTCCGCCGCCGGCTGGTACGAGCGCGAAGCCTTCGACTTCTACGGCATCGTCTTCGAAGGCCACGCCGACCTGCGCCGCATTCTCACCGACTACGGCTTCATCGGCCATCCCTTCCGTAAGGACTTCCCGCTCTCCGGCCACGTCGAGATGCGCTATGACCCCGAGCAGAAGCGCGTGATCTACCAGGCGGTGAGCATCGAGCCGCGCGAGATCACCCCGCGCATCATCCGCGAAGAGAACTACGGCGGGGCGAAAAAGTAAATCATGGCTGAGATCAAGAACTACACGCTCAACTTCGGGCCGCAACACCCGGCCGCGCACGGCGTGCTGCGCCTGGTGCTGGAACTCGACGGCGAAGTGATCCAGCGCGCCGACCCGCACATCGGCCTGTTGCATCGCGGCACCGAAAAGCTGGCCGAGCACAAGACCTTCATCCAGTCGGTGCCCTACATGGACCGTCTCGACTACGTGTCGATGATGTCCAACGAGCACGCCTATGTGATGGCGATCGAAAAGCTGCTTGGAGTGGAAGTGCCGCTGCGCGCGCAGTACATCCGCGTGATGTTCGACGAGATCACCCGCATCCTCAACCACCTGCTGTGGCTGGGCGCGCACGCGCTGGACGTCGGCGCGATGACGGTGTTCCTTTATGCCTTCCGCGAGCGCGAAGACCTGATGGACTGCTACGAGGCGGTGTCGGGCGCGCGCATGCATGCGGCCTACTACCGTCCGGGCGGGGTCTATCGCGACCTGCCGGACGTGATGCCGCAATACCGCGTCTCGAAGATCCGCAATGAGAAGGCGCTGAAGGAACTCAACGAAAACCGCCAGGGCTCCCTGCTGGATTTCCTCGAGGACTTCACCAACCGCTTTCCCAGGTACATCGACGAGTACGAGACCCTGCTGACGGATAACCGCATCTGGAAGCAGCGCCTGGTCGACATCGGCATCGTCACCCCGGAACGCGCGCTCAACATGGGCTTCACCGGCCCGATGCTGCGCGGCTCCGGCATCGAGTGGGACCTGCGCAAGAAGCAGCCGTATGAAGTCTACGACCTGCTGGATTTCGACATCCCCATCGGCACCAATGGCGACTGCTACGACCGCTACCTCGTGCGCGTGCACGAGATGCGCGAGTCGAACAAGATCGTCCGCCAGTGCATCGAGTGGCTGCGCAACAACCCCGGCCCGGTGATGACGGACAACCACAAGGTGGCGCCGCCTTCGCGCGTGGCGATGAAGACCAACATGGAAGAGCTGATCCACCACTTCAAGCTCTTCACCGAAGGCATCCACGTGCCGCCCGGCGAAGCCTATGCGGCGGTCGAGCACCCGAAGGGCGAGTTCGGCATCTACCTAGTGTCGGATGGCGCCAACAAGCCGTATCGCCTGAAGATCCGCGCGCCTGGCTTTGCCCACCTGCAGGCACTGGATGAAATGTCCAGGGGCCACATGATCGCCGACGTGGTGACCATCATCGGCACCCAGGACATCGTATTCGGCGAAATTGACCGCTAGAGATTGAACAGATTGTTGAGCCTGCCATGCTGAGCCCCGAAGCCTACAAAAAGATCGACCGCGAACTCACCAAGTACCCGCCGGACCAGCGACAGTCCGCGGTCATGTCGGCGCTTGCGATCGCGCAGGACGAGAAGGGCTGGCTCTCGCCCGAGGTGATGCAGGCGGTGGCCGATTACATCGGCATGCCGGCGGTGGCGGTGCAGGAAGTCGCCACCTTCTACAACATGTACAACCTCACCCCGTGCGGCAAGTACAAGCTCACGGTGTGCACCAACCTGCCTTGCGCGCTTTCCGGCGGTGAAAACGCGGCTGATTACCTGAAGCAAAAGCTCGGTATCGGTTTCCGCGAGACCACCGAAGACGGCAGGTTCACCCTGATGGAAGGCGAGTGCATGGGCGCTTGCGGCGATGCGCCGGTGATGCTGGTGAACAACAAGCGCATGGAGAGTTTCATGAGCAATGAAAAGCTCGATGCCCTGATTGCGGAGCTGAAATGACCTGCCTGCACGATCGCCACATCAATCCGCTGATTCTCGCCGGCCTGGATGGCAACAACTGGCGCCTGGCGGATTACGAAAAGCGCGGCGGCTACGAGGCGCTGAAAAAGATTCTGAACGAGGGCATCAAGCCCGAGGACGTGATCGCCGAGCTGAAGAAGTCGGCCCTGCGCGGCCGCGGCGGCGCCGGTTTTCCGACAGGCCTCAAGTGGTCGTTCATGCCGCGCCAGTTCCCGGGGCAGAAATACGTCGTCTGCAATTCGGACGAAGGCGAGCCGGGCACGTTCAAGGACCGCGACATCATCCGCTACAACCCGCACATCCTGATCGAAGGCATGATCATCGCGGGTTACGCCATGGGCGTGACGGTCGGCTACAACTACATCCACGGTGAAATCTGGTCGGCCTACGAGCGCTTTGAAGAGGCGCTGGACGAGGCGCGCACCGCCGGTTACCTCGGCAAGGATATTCTGGGCAAGGGCTTCGAGTTCAATCTCTACGCCCACCACGGCTACGGCGCCTACATCTGCGGCGAAGAGACCGCGCTGCTGGAATCGCTCGAAGGCAAGAAAGGGCAGCCGCGCTTCAAGCCGCCGTTCCCGGCTTCCTTCGGCGTGTACGGCAAGCCGACCACCATCAACAACACCGAGACGTTCGCGGCGGTGCCCTGGATCATCCGCAACGGCGGCGAGAAATTCCTCGAGATCGGCCGCCCGAACAACGGCGGCAGCAAGATTTTCTCGATCTCGGGCGACGTCGCCATGCCCGGCAATTACGAGATTCCGCTCGGCACGCCGTTCGCCAAGCTGCTGGAACTGGCCGGCGGCATGCGCGGCGGCAAGAAGATCAAGGCGGTGATCCCCGGTGGTTCGTCGATGCCGGTGCTGACCGGCGAAGTAATGATGAACACCGACATGGATTATGACTCCATTGCCAAGGCCGGCTCCATGCTCGGCTCCGGCGCGGTGATCGTGATGGACGAAACGCGCTGCATGGTGCGTAGCCTCCTGCGCCTGTCCTACTTCTACTACGAAGAATCCTGCGGCCAATGCACGCCGTGCCGCGAAGGTACCGGCTGGCTGTATCGCATGGTGCACCGTATCGAGCACGGCCAGGGCCGCATGGAAGACCTTGACATGCTGCTGTCGGTCGCCGACAACATCCAGGGCCGCACGATTTGCGCCTTGGGCGACGCGGCGGCGATGCCGGTGCGCGCCTTCGTGAAGACATTCCGCGACGAGTTCGCGTATCACATTGAAAACAAGCGGTGCCTCGTGCCCGGCCATGATCACGCAAATGCACGCCCGCAGGCTGGTCAGCCTGCGGCGGTGCACGCGTAACAGGCGGGGAAGGCAAGGAAACCCAAATGGTTGAACTGGAAATCGACGGCCAGAAGGTCGAAGTGCTCGAAGGCAGCATGGTGATGGACGCTGCCAACAAGCTCGGCGTCTACGTGCCGCACTTCTGCTATCACAAGAAGCTGTCCATCGCCGCCAACTGCCGCATGTGCCTGGTGCAGGTGGAAAAGGCGCCGAAGCCGCTGCCCGCATGCGCCACGCCGGTGACGGCCGGCATGAAGGTGTACACCGCGTCCGAGCAGGCGAAAAAAGCACAAGCCGGCGTGATGGAATTCCTGCTGATCAACCACCCGCTGGATTGCCCGATTTGCGACCAGGGCGGCGAGTGCCAGCTGCAGGATCTGGCGGTCGGCTACGGCGGTTCCAACTCGCGCTACCAGGAAGAAAAGCGCGTGGTGTTCCACAAGAACGTCGGCCCGCTGATCTCGATGGAAGAGATGACGCGCTGCATCCATTGCACCCGTTGCGTGCGCTTCGGCCAGGAAGTCGCCGGCGTGATGGAACTGGGCATGCTGGGCCGCGGCGAGCATTCGGAGATCACGTCCTTCGTCGGCAAGACCGTGGATTCGGAACTCTCCGGCAACATGATCGACATCTGCCCGGTAGGCGCGCTGACCAGCAAGCCGTTCCGCTATTCCGCCCGCACCTGGGAGCTGTCGCGCCGCAAGAGCATCGCGCCGCATGACTCGCTCGGCGCCAACATCGTGGTGCAGGTGAAGAACAACAAGGTGATGCGCGTCGTCCCGCTGGAAAACGACGGCGTCAACGAGTGCTGGATTTCGGACAAGGACCGCTTCTCCTACGAAGCGCTCAATTCCGACCAGCGCCTGACCGCGCCGATGATCAAGCAGGGCGGCGAGTGGAAGACGGTGGACTGGCAGACTGCGCTGGAATACGTGCGCCACGGCCTCACGGACATCAAGGGCAAGCATGGCGGCTCCGCCATCGGCACCCTGGTGTCGCCGCACGCCACGCTGGAAGAAATGCACCTGGCGCAGCACCTGACGCGCGCCCTCGGTTCGCAAAACATCGACCATCGCCTGCGCCAGAGCGATTTCGCCGGCGACCACGCAATGAGCGGTGCGCCCTGGCTGGGCATGCCGGTGGCGGAGATCGCGCAACTGGACCGCGTGCTGGTGGTGGGCTCCTTCCTGCGCAAGGATCATCCGCTGATCGCCCAGCGCGTGCGCCAGCTGTCGAAGAAAAAGACCACGCAAGTCAGCATGGTGCATTCGGTCGACGACGACTGGCTGATGAACGTCACCAACAAACTGGTCGTCGCGCCCGCGCAAATCTGCGCCGCGCTCGACAGCATCCTCGCCGGCCTGAACGATAACGGGGATGACGCAGGCAAGGCGATTGCCGCCAGCCTCAAGAGCGGCAACAACGTCGCCATCTGGATGGGTAACCTCGCGGTGCAGGCAGCTGACGCGGCGCAAATCCACGCTCGCGTGCAGGCGATTGCGCATCGCCTGGGCGAGCTCAAGGCGGAGGCCAAGGTGCGCATCGGCTTCCTGGGTGAAGCAGCCAACAGCGTGGGCGGCTATATCGCCCGCGTGACCCCGGGCGAGGGCGGCAAGAATGCGCGCCAGATGTTCGAAGCGCCGCTCAAGGCCTACCTGCTGGTGCATGCGGAGCCGGCGCTCGACACTGCCTATCCCGCACAGGCGATGAAGGCGCTGGCCGATGCCGAAATGGTCGTCGTCATGTCGCCGTTCAAGCATTCGATGGACGTGGCCGACGTGCTGCTGCCGGTTGCGCCCTTCAGCGAGACCGCCGGCACCTACATCAATACCGAAGGCCGCGCGCAAAGCTTCAATGGCGTGGTGCGCCCGCTGGGCGATACGCGCCCGGCA
The DNA here is from genome assembly GCA_036498945.1 of Burkholderiales bacterium. Lineage (GTDB taxonomy): Bacteria > Pseudomonadota > Gammaproteobacteria > Burkholderiales > JAEUOS01 > JAQGMJ01. The sequence goes on from DASYEQ010000008.1 coordinate 45,862, forward strand.
TGGAAGGTGCTGCGTGTGCTGGGCAACCTGTTTGAGCTCTCAGGCTTCGATCAGGACACGCCGGAAGCCGTGCGTACCGAATGCCTGCCGCAGGATATCGCTGCGAAACTCAACAACCATACGCAGGTGGACGTGCAAAAGACCGCCGCTCCCGGCGCCGGCTTCCAGCGCATCGCCGACGTGCCGATCTATTTCGCCGACGCCCTGGTGCGCCGCGCCCCCTCGCTGCAGATGACCAACGATTCGAAAGCGCCGCGCGCCTGGCTCAACGGCAGCGAGCTGGAGAAGCTGGGCGTGGCCGAAGGCGGCCAGGTCAGATTGCGTAATGGGGCAGGGGACGTGACGTTGGCCGCCGGCCGCGATGATCGCCTGCCGGCCGGCTGCGTGCGCGTCGCAGGCGCGCATCCTTCGACGCTTAACGCCGGCCCCCTCGCCGGCGTCCTCACGGTGGAGCGCGTCTGATGGCCAACGAAACCTTCTGCGCCGCCTCGATGCTGTGCAAGCCGTTCGACGGCTGGGGCACGGCGACTTTCGGCGCCGCCTGGGACCCGCTTGCCCACGTGGTGGTCTACGCGGTCCTGATCGTCTGCATCGTCGCGCCGCTGCTCGGCAGCGTGGCCTACAGCGTGCTGTGGGAGCGCAAGCTGATCGGCTGGATGCAGGTGCGCATCGGCCCGAACCGCGTCGGCCCCTTCGGCTTGTTCCAGCCGATCGCCGACGGCCTGAAGCTGTTGCTCAAGGAAATCCTGGTGCCCACCGGTGCCAACCGCGGCCTGTTCATCCTGGCGCCCGTGATGGTGATCATGCCGGCGATGGCCGCCTGGGCGGTGATGCCTTTCGGCCCGCAGGCAGCGCTTTCCAATATCAACGCCGGCCTGCTGTTCGTGATGGCGATCACCTCGCTCGAGGTGTACGGCATCATCATCGCCGGCTGGGCCTCGAACTCCAAGTACGCCTTCCTGGGCGCTTTGCGCGCCTCGGCGCAAATGGTGTCCTACGAGCTGGCGATGGGTTTTTCGCTCCTGATCGTGCTGCTGGTTACCGGCAGCCTGAACATGAACGACATCGTGCTCACCCAGGCCAAGGGCTACTTCCATTCTTACGGCTGGAATTTCCTGTCATGGAACTGGCTGCCGCTGCTGCCCATCCTGGTGATCTACCTGGTCTCCGGCGTCGCTGAAACCAACCGCCACCCGTTCGACGTCGTTGAAGGCGAATCGGAAATCGTTGCCGGCCACATGGTCGAGTATTCCGGCATGGCCTTCGCGCTGTTCTTCCTCGCCGAATACGCCAACATGATCCTGATCTCCATGTTGACGGCCACCTTCTTCATGGGTGGCTACGATGCTCCTTTCAGCTTCCTGTCCTTCATCCCGGGCTGGATCTGGCTGATCGGCAAGGCGTTTTTCTTCCTTTCGTTTTTCATCTGGATTCGCGCCAGCTTCCCGCGCTACCGCTACGACCAGATCATGCGCCTGGGCTGGAAGGTGTTCATTCCGCTTACCATCGTCTGGCTGACCGTGGTCGGGCTGTGGGTGGTGTCGCCCTGGAATATCTGGAAATAGCTCGGACCCCAATACATCATGTCTGCCGCCACCACCGTCAAGGAATTCTTCAACAGCCTGCTGTTGAAGGAACTGCTCAAGGGCCTGGCCCTGACCGGGCGCTATGCCTTCGCCCGCAAGATCACGGTGCAGTTTCCCGAGGAAAAGACGCCGCAATCGCCGCGCTTCCGCGGCCTGCACGCGCTGCGCCGCTACCCCAACGGGGAAGAGCGCTGCATCGCCTGCAAGCTGTGCGAGGCGGTGTGCCCGGCGCTCGCGATCACCATCGAATCGGACGTGCGTGACGACGGCAGCCGCCGTACCACGCGCTACGACATCGACCTGACCAAGTGCATCTTCTGCGGTTTTTGCGAAGAGTCCTGCCCGGTCGATTCCATCGTCGAGACGCACGTGCTGGAATACCACGGCGAAAAGCGCGGCGACCTGTACTACACCAAGGAAATGCTGCTGGCCAACGGCGACCGCTACGAGAAAGACATCGCCGCCGCCCGCGCCGCGGATGCTGCCTACCGCTAAAAAACGACCATGCTCTTTTCCACTCTCCTGTTCTACGTCTTCTCCGCGGTGCTGGTGTTCGCGGCCCTGGGCGTGGTCACCTCGCGCAACCCGGTGCATGCCGCGCTGTGGCTGGTGCTGTCCTTTTTCAACGCCGCGGCGATCTGGGTGCTGCTGAAGGCCGAGTTCCTCGCCATCGTGCTGGTGCTGGTGTACGTCGGCGCGGTGATGGTGCTGTTCCTGTTCGTGGTGATGATGATGGACATCAACCTCGACAAGCTGCGCGAGAACTTCTGGAAGAATTCCAAGTTCGGCTTCCTGGTCGGCGGCGCGATGCTGGCCGAGATGGCCTTCGTTCTGCTCTCCCCGGTGTTCGACGGCAACGTGCCGGCCTCCGCCCCGGTGAACCAGCCCGGCTATGTCAACGTCAAGGAACTCGGGCACCTGATCTATACCGATTACCTGTTCCCGTTCGAAGTGGCGGCCATCGTGCTGCTGGTGGCGATCGTGGCGGCCCTGGCGCTGACCCTGCGCGGCCGCAAGAACGCCAAGGGCCAGGATCCGTCGAAGCAGGTGCTGGTGAAAAGCGGTGATCGCCTGCGCGTGATCAAGATGCCGGCGGTGGCGCGCGAAACGCCCGCCGCGGCGGCGGGAGGCACCGGCGCGGCGCCGGCGGCCAAGGAGGCAGGGAAATGATGGAAAGCGCGATCAGCCAGTCGCAAGTGCTGGTGCTGGGGGCGATTCTGTTCGCCATCAGCATCATCGGCATCTTTTTGAACCGCAAGAACCTGATCGTCCTGCTGATGGCGATCGAGCTGATGCTCCTGGCGGTGAACATGAACTTCGTCGGCTTCTCCCATTTCCTGGGCGACCCCGACGGGCAGATTTTCGTGTTCTTCATCCTCACTGTGGCGGCGGCCGAATCGGCCATCGGCCTGGCCATCCTGGTGGTGCTGTTCCGCAATCTTGATACCGTGGATGTCGAAGAACTCGACAACCTGAAGGGATAAAAACAGTGGCCCCTTCGCAACTGCAAACCTACCTGCTGATCGTCGCCCTGGCGCCGCTGGCGGGCGCCATTCTCGCCGGCTTTTTCGGCACCAAGTTCGGCGGCGGTTTCCTCGGCCGCACCGCCTCTCATTCGGTCACCATTCTCGGCGTGCTGGTGTCGTTCATCGTCTCCTGCCTGGTGGCGCAGCAGGCGTTCGAAACCAGCGGCGTGCTCTTCAATGGCACGCTCTACACCTGGACCGTGGCCGATGGCGTCAATTTCAACGTCGGCTTCCTGATCGACCACCTCACCGTCACCATGATGCTGGTGGTGACCTTCGTCTCGCTGATGGTGCACATCTACACCATCGGCTACATGGCGGACGACCCCGGCTACAACCGCTTTTTCGCCTATATCTCGCTGTTCACCTTCTCCATGCTCATGCTGGTGATGAGCAACAACTTCCTGCAGCTGTTCTTCGGCTGGGAAGCGGTGGGCCTGGTTTCCTACCTGCTGATCGGCTTCTGGTACACCCGGCCGACCGCGGTATACGCCAACCTCAAGGCCTTCCTGGTCAACCGTGTCGGTGACTTCGGCTTCCTGCTGGGCATCGGCTTGGTGCTGGCGTATTTCGGCAGCCTGGATTACGGCCAGGTGTTCAACCATGCCGATCTGCACAAGCTGGCCGAAACCACCATTACCAACCTGCCGGGCTCGCCCACGGTACTGACGGCGATCTGCATCTGCCTGTTCATCGGCGCCATGGGCAAGTCGGCACAGGCGCCGCTGCACGTCTGGCTGCCGGATTCGATGGAAGGCCCGACCCCGATCTCCGCGCTGATCCACGCCGCCACCATGGTGACGGCCGGCATCTTCATGGTCGCGCGCATGTCGCCGCTGTTCGAGTTGTCGGACGCCGCGCTCTCCTTCGTGCTGGTGATCGGCGCGATCACGGCGCTGTTCATGGGTTTCCTCGGCATCATCCAGAACGACATCAAGCGCGTGGTCGCGTACTCCACGCTCTCGCAGCTGGGCTACATGACGGTCGCCCTGGGCTGCTCGGCCTACTCGGTGGCGATTTTCCACCTGATGACCCACGCCTTCTTCAAGGCGCTGCTGTTCCTCGGGGCCGGTTCCGTAATCATGGGCTGCCATCACAACCAGGACATGCGCTACATGGGCGGCCTGCGCAAATACATGCCGATCACCTGGATCACCTCGCTGATCGGCTCGTTGGCGCTGATCGGTACGCCAGGCTTCTCCGGCTTTTTCTCCAAGGACTCGATCATCGACGCCACCGCGGAGACCCACATCGCCGGCGCCGGTTTCGCCCACTTCGCGGTGCTGGCGGGCGTGTTCGTCACCGCCTTCTACTCCTTCCGCATGTACTTCCTGGTGTTCCACGGCAAGGAACGCTACGACCAGGCGCCGCCTGATCCACATCATGCCGCCGCGCATGACGACCACGATGCGCATGGCCATGGCGATCATGCGCATGACGCCCACGGCCACGACGCCCACGATGACCACGGTCACGGCGGCAAGCCGCACGAGTCTCCTTTCGTGGTCACCGGTCCGCTGTTGGCCCTGGCATTCTTCTCGGTTGTCGCCGGCTACGTGATCAACAAGATGCTCTACGGCGGCTTTTTCGACGGCGTCATCACCGTGCTCAAGGAGCACGAGGCGATGGCCAGGCTGGGCGAGGAATTCGAGAAAAACGGCGGCATCATGGGCATGGTCACGCACGCCTTCGTTTCCCTCCCGTTCTGGCTGGCGCTGGCCGGCGTGGTGTCGGCCTACGTGTTCTACATGGTGAAGACCGACTGGCCGGCGGCCTGGCAAAAGGCACTGTCGCCGATCTACGTCATCCTCGAGAACAAGTATTTCTTCGATCGTTTCAACGAGATATTTTTCGCCGGTGGCGCGCGCCTGTTGGGCACGGGCCTCTGGAAGGGCGGCGATGTCGGCATCATCGACACGCTCATCGTCAACGGCAGCGCCAGGATGGTGGGCTGGTTCTCGCGCATCACCGGCTGGTTCCAGACCGGCGCGCTGTACCAGTATGCCGTGGTGATGATGATCGCCGTATTGTTCTCCCTGAGCCTGTTCTTCCACCACGTGGTGGGTAAATAAAAGACGACCCATGCAGTCCTTCCCCATCCTGACCCTCTGCATCTGGGCGCCCATCATCGGCGGGCTGCTGGTAATGGCCACCGGCGGCGACAAGAACGCCAAGCTGGCGCGCAACCTCGCGTTGCTGTTCTCGCTCGCCAGCCTGGCCGTCACACTCCCGCTGCTCCTCGACTTCAACAGCTCCACCGCCGGCTTCCAGTTCGTCGAGCGCAGCGTCTGGGTCGAACGCTTCCACATCGAGTATTACCTCGGCGTGGACGGCATTTCGATGCTGTTCGTGCCGCTCACCGCCTTCATTACCGTGCTGGTGGTGCTGGCCGGCTGGGAGGTGATCGACACCCGCGTCTCGCAGTACATGGGCGCGTTCCTGATCCTCTCCGGCCTGATGGTGGGCGTGTTCTGCGCGCTCGACGGCGCGCTGTTCTACTTCTTCTTCGAAGCCACCCTGATCCCGATGTACGTGATCATCGGCGTGTGGGGCGGACAGAACCGGGTCTACGCCGCCTTCAAGTTCTTCCTGTATACCCTGGCCGGTTCGCTGTTGACCCTGGTGGCCATCGTCTACCTGTACACCAAGTCGGGCAGCTTCGACATTACAGCGTGGCATAACCTGCCGCTCTCGCTTACCGAGCAGAAGTACATCTTCGTCGCCTTCCTGCTGGCCTTCGCCGCCAAAGTGCCGATGTGGCCGGTCCACACCTGGCTGCCGGATGCCCACGTGCAGGCGCCTACCGGCGGCTCGGTGGTGCTGGCGGCGATCATGCTGAAGCTGGGGGCTTACGGTTTCCTGCGGTTCTCGCTACCGATCGCCCCTGACGCCAGCCGCGACCTGGCCGGCCTGATGATCGCCCTGTCGCTCATCGCCGTGGTCTACATTGGCCTGGTGGCGCTGGTGCAGGCGGACATGAAAAAGCTGGTCGCCTACTCCTCGATCGCCCACATGGGCTTCGTCACCCTGGGCTTTTTCATGTTCAAGGACGGCAGCCCGATCGGCATGGCGGTGGAAGGCGGCATCGTGCAGATGATCTCGCACGGCTTCATCTCCGGCGCCATGTTCCTGTGCATCGGCGTGCTGTACGACCGCATGCACACCCGCGAGATTTCGGATTACGGCGGGGTGGTCAACACGATGCCCAAGTTCGCCGCCTTCGCCGTGCTGTTCGCCATGGCCAACTCGGGCCTGCCGGCCACCTCCGGTTTCGTCGGCGAATTCATGGTGATCCTGGGCGCGGTGAAATTCAACTTCTGGGTAGCCTTCTTCGCCGCCACCACCCTGATCTTCGGCGCCGCCTACTCGCTGTGGATGGTCAAGCGCGTGTACTTCGGCGACATTGCCAACGACCACGTGCGCCACCTGAAAGACATCGGCGCGCGCGAATTCACCATCCTCGCGCTGCTCGCTATCGCCGTGCTCTACATGGGCATCAACCCCAAACCCTTCACCGACGTGATGCATGCCTCCGTGAACGAACTCGCCCAGCACGTGGCGAAGAGCAAGATCTGAGGCGCCGATCATGACTGCGACCACTCCCAACCTGATCCCCGCCTATCCCGAACTGTTGCTGTTCGGCATGATCGCGCTGATCATGCTTGTCGATGCCTTCTGGCCGAAGGCCGGCACCGCGGAAAACAAGGGCCGCGCGCTGTTCTGGCTCTCCATCATCGCGCTCGCCCTGACCGGCGCGCTGTCGCTGGCCATGCTCGGCGCGGCCGACCGTTCCTACGCCTTCACCAACATGTTCGTGGTCGACCAGATGGCGAACCTGCTGAAGATCGGCGCCTACGTCTGCGTCGGCATCACCTTCGTCTACTCGCGCCGCTACATGGCCGAGCGCGGGCTGCTTTCCGGCGAGTTCTACCACCTGTCGCTGTTTGCCTTGCTGGGCGGCATGATCATGATCTCCGCGAACAACTTCCTCACCCTCTACCTGGGCCTGGAACTGATGTCGCTGTCGCTGTACGCGATGATCGCCCTGAACCGTGATTCGGTGATTTCCACCGAAGCGGCGATCAAGTATTTCGTCCTCGGCGCCCTGGCTTCCGGCCTGTTGCTCTACGGCCTGTCGATGATGTACGGCGCCTCCGGCACGCTGGACATCGCCGGCAACACCACCACCATCGCCAAGGCACTGGCCGACGGCGTTGCCAAGCGCAACATGGTGCTGTTCGGCCTGGTGTTCGCGGTGGCCGGCCTCGCCTTCAAGCTGGGCGTGGTGCCGTTCCATATGTGGATTCCCGACGTCTACCATGGCGCGCCCACCCCGGTGACGCTGATGGTCGGCTCCGCGCCCAAGCTCGCCGCCTTCGCCATGATGGTGCGCCTGCTGGTCAACGGCCTCTCCCACGTTGCGGCCGACTGGCAGGAAATGCTGGTGATCATGGCGGTGCTGTCGCTGGCCCTGGGTAACCTCGGGGCGATCGCGCAGACCAACATCAAGCGCATGCTCGCCTATTCGACCATCTCGCACATGGGCTTCGTGCTCCTGGGCCTGGCCTCCGGCGTGGTCGACGGCAATCGCCTGAACGCGGCGGATGCCTACGGCTCGGCACTGTTCTACATCCTCACCTATACGCTCACCACCCTGGCTTCGTTCGGCATGGTGATCCTGTTGTCGCGCAAGGGCTTCGAGGCCGACAAACTGGAAGACTTCAAGGGCCTGAACTCGCGCAACCCCTGGTATGCGCTTCTGATGCTGATCATCATGTTCTCGCTTACCGGCATTCCGCCGACCATGGGTTTCTACGCCAAGCTGGCCGTGCTGCAGGCGGCGGTGGCGGCGCACATGACGTGGCTTGCCGTGGTGGCGGTGGTGTTCTCGCTGATCGGCGCCTTCTACTACCTGCGTGTGGTCAAGCTGATGTATTTCGACGAGCCGCTCGACCACGAGCCGCTGGTCGCGGACGCCGCCTCCCGTACCTTGCTGTCGCTCAACGGCGCGGCGCTCCTGCTGCTGGGCCTGCTGCCCGGCGGGCTGATGGGCCTGTGCGTGGTGGTGATGCGCACTTCGCTGTAAACCTTTTTGATGGGCTTGAGAGATGGGTAATCAGCCCGCGATCTGGTTTTTGCTGGCCGTTGGCGTGATCGGCGCCAACCTGCCATTCATTTTCACCCGGCTGTTCGGCTTCGGCGTGATCAAGCGCGGGGCGGAAGGCTTCGGCTGGCGCCTGCTGGAACTGGCGGTGGTCTATTGCCTCTTCACCGGCATCGGCCTGGGGCTGGAATCGCGCCAGGGTGACATCTATCCGCAGGCCTGGCAGTTCTGGTGGGTCAACGGCCTGCTGCTGGTGGTGTTCGCCTTTCCCGGCTTTGTTTTCCGCTACCTCTGGAAGCACCATGAGCAAGGATGATTTCACCGAGCACCAGCTCGATTCGACGCAGGTCTACGATGGCCGCCTGCTCAAGGTCTACAAGGACAACGTGCGCCTGCCCGATGACAGCCGGGCCACGCGCGAATACATCAAGCATCCCGGTGCGGTGGCGATTCTCGCCGTGCTGCCCGACGGCAAGGTGCTGCTGGAGCGCCAGTACCGTTATCCGCATCACCGCGATTTCATCGAGATTCCCGCCGGCAAGATCGACCCGGGCGAGGACATCCTCAATACCGCCAAGCGCGAACTGCTGGAAGAAACCGGCTATACCGCCACCGAGTGGCGGCATCTGACCACCATCCACCCGCTGATTGCCTATTCGGATGAGGTGATCGAGCTGTTCCTGGCGCAGGGGCTGACACCGGGCGAGCGCAGCCTGGACCCGGGTGAATTCCTCGAAGTGATGCACGTCGATCGCAAGGAGGCGCTCAACTGGGTGCTGGAAGGCAAGATCGACGACGCCAAGTCGATGGTCGGCCTGATGTGGCTGGACAAGCTGGAACGCGGCGACTGGTCCTGACGCGCTGACGGCGCGCGGCATCATGGCCGTGGGGCAGTGCGCGGCCGCAAAGTTTTCGCGCTACAGGAACGAACAAGAACCTCCAATGGTCACATCCACAATGCGCTGCGCCAATAACACCAACGTTCCGCTCGCTTCCCGCCGCTGCCTGGTGCGCCGCGCCCCGGGCAGTCGGATAAGGTAGCATCCCCCCATGCAACTTTCCCGGCTCCCGTTCGAGCTCCTCGTCGGCCTGCGCTATGTACGCGCCCGCCGCACTGCCAACAAGAACGGTTTCATCTCCTTCATTTCGCTTGCCTCGGTGCTCGGCATCGGCCTGGGCGTGGCGGCTCTCATCATCGTGCTGTCGGTGATGAACGGCTTCCAGAAAGAGGTACGCGACCGCATGCTGTCGGTGGTTTCGCACATCGAGGTGTTCGGCGCCAGCGGCTCGGTCGACAACTGGCAGCAACTGATCGAGGAAGCCAAGCGCAACAAGCGTGTGGTCGCAGGCGCGCCCTACGTCGAGGCGCAGGCAATGCTGGTGAATGGCGATGTGGTGCGCGGCGCGGTGATCCGCGGCATCAAGCCCGAGTTCGAAGCCCAGGTGTCGAGCCTGACGATGAAGGGCGGGCAGCTCACCGATCTGAAGCCGGGCGACTTCAACGTCGTGCTGGGGCTGGAACTGGCGCGTGCCCTTGGCGTGCGCCTGGGCGACAAGGTGACGCTGATCGCCCCCAGCGGCAGCCTCACCCCCGCCGGCGTGATTCCGCGCCTGAAGCAGTTCACGGTTTCCGGCGTGTTCGAATCCGGCCACTTCGAGTACGACTCCGGCCTGGCGCTGGTCGCCATGGAAGATGCGCAAAAGCTGTTCCGCGTCGATGGCGCCACCGGGGTGCGGCTGAAGACCACCAACCTCTACGAGGCCCCCGAGATCGCCGAGGAGCTGTCGCACACCCTCACCGGCGATCTGCTGATCCGCGACTGGGGCCGCATCAATCGCAGCTGGTTCGCCGCCGTGCAGGTGGAAAAACGCATGATGTTCATCATCCTTTCGCTGATCGTCGCGGTGGCCGCCTTCAACCTCGTTTCCATGCTGGTGATGATGGTGACCGACAAGCGCGCCGACATCGCCATCCTGCGTACCCAGGGCGCCAGCCCGCGGTCGATCCAGAAGATTTTCATGATCGCCGGCAGCATCTCCGGTTCGCTCGGCACCCTCGTGGGCGCCCTGGTCGGTATCGTCACCGCGCTCAACATCCCCACCTGGGTGCCGGCGATCGAGCACCTCCTGGGCGTGCAGATTCTCGCCAAGGACATCTACTTCATCAATTCGCTGCCGTCCGACCCGCAGGCGCCGGACATCATTTTCATCACCGTCATCTCGCTGGTGCTGAGTTTCCTCGCCACGCTTTATCCGAGCTGGCGCGCGGCGCGCATCCAGCCGGCGGAGGCCCTGCGCTATGAGTGAAAACGTCATCATCAGCGCCCGCGGCCTGGCGAAGAAGTATCGTGAGGGCGAGGGCGCTCTTTCGGTGCTCACCGGCATCGACCTCGACGTGCAGGCCGGCGAGAGCGTTGCCATCGTCGGCGCCTCCGGCTGCGGCAAGAGTACGCTGCTGCACCTGCTGGGCGGGCTGGACAACGCCAGCGGCGGCAGCGTCGCCATCGGCGGCCGCGAACTTGGCAGCATGAGCGAAACCGAGCGGGGCAGGGTACGCAACGCGTCGCTGGGCTTTGTCTACCAGTTCCATCACCTGCTGCCGGATTTCACCGCGCTGGAAAACGTCGCCATGCCGCTGATCATCCGCGGCGGCTCGCGCGAGGAGGCTGAAAAGGCCGCGCGCGCCATGCTGGACGACGTGGATCTCGCCAGCCGCGTCGATCACACCCCGGGCGAACTCTCCGGTGGCGAGCGCCAGCGTGCCGCCCTGGCGCGCGCCCTGGTGACCCACCCGCAATGCGTGCTGGCCGACGAGCCCACCGGCAACCTCGATCGCGAGAACGCTGCGAAAGTGTTCGACCTGATGCTCGGCCTGAAACAGCGCTTCAACACCGCTTTCGTGGTCGTGACCCACGACCCGGCCCTGGCGGCGCGCCTGGACCGCCGCTTTGAATTGCGCGAAGGCACGCTCAAGCCCTTGTAGAAGGGCGCGACCGGCTTGCCGGCGCTGCATCTCTGCCTGGGGCTTTTGACCTCCGGCTGTCCTTTTGACACATTTGGGCAATGTTTGTGCGTCATAAGGCGCATTGCTGCCTGCTTTTCGGAACCTTCGCCATGGCTACCGCAATCAACAACATCAAGAAAAAGGTCAAGATCGATCACGAGCACATCGCCCTGGTCCTTCAGGGCGGCGGCGCCCTGGGCGCCTACCAGGCCGGCGTGTTCGAGGAGATCGCGCAGATTCCCACCGAGCCGCACTGGGTGGCCGGGGTATCGATCGGCGCCATCAACGCAGCCCTGATCGCCGGCAACCTGCCGGCGCGTCGCGTCGAGCGCCTGCGCGAATTCTGGGACCTGGTGTCTTCCGGCAGCAGCGGCGTCGCCCCACTGTGGGACAGCCAGCGTCAGCTGTTTCACCAGGCCAGCGCAGCCATGGCGGCACTGGCCGGGGTGCCGGGCTTTTACCAGCCGCGGATGCCGCCGCCGTTTTTCCAGGCCGAGGGCACCGAGGCGGCGATCAGCTTCTACGACACCAGCCCCCTGCGCGCCACCCTGGAGCGCCTGGTGGACTTCGACCTGATCAATAGCAAGCGGGTGCGCTTGTCCGTCGGCGCCGCCAACGTGCGCACCGGCAATTCCACCTACTTCGACAATATGAAGCAAAAGCTCGGCCCCGAGCACATCATGGCCAGCGGCGCGCTGCCGCCGGCCTTTCCGCCGATCGAGATCGGCGGCGAGTATTACTGGGACGGCGGCATCGTCTCCAACACGCCGCTGCAATACGTGCTGGACAACCGCGGCCTGAAAAAAACCCTGATCGCGCAGATCGACCTGTTTCCGGCGCGCGGTGCGCTGCCGATGAACATGGCGGCGGTGCAGTCGCGGCAAAAAGACATCATGTATTCCAGCCGCACCCGCTTCAACACCGACAAGGCGGCCGAGGTGCAGCGCGCCAAGCAGGCGCTGCAAAGCCTGATCGCCAAGCTGCCGCCGCGCATGCGCAACGATCCGGATGTGAAGTACCTGGCCGAAACCAACCGCACCGCGCACGTCGATATCGTGCACCTGATCTACCGCCAGAGCAAATTCGAGCTGGAGTCCAAGGACTACGAATTCTCCCGTGCCACCGTCAACGAGCATTGGGATGCCGGGCGCCGCGACATGTTGCGCACCATCGAGCATCCCGAATGGCTGACGCGCTCCAGCCTGGAGGAGGGCGTGGTGATCTACGACCTGGTGCAGGACAAGCTCAAGACCTGATTCCCCTCTACCGAGACCGCATCAATGGATATCGCCACCGTCAAAGCCACCGCATTCGCCATGCCGCTGACCAGCCCCGCGTTCCCGCGCGGGCCTTACCGTTTCGTCAATCGCGAATACCTGATCATCACCTACGAGACGGACATGGACGCCTTGCGCGCCGTCGTTCCCGAGCCGCTCGAAGTCACCGTCCCGCACGTCAAGTACGAATTCATCAAGATGCCCGATTCCACCGGTTTCGGCGACTACTGCGAGTCCGGCCAGGTCATCCCGGTGCGATACGATGGCCGCGACGGCGGCTACGTGCACTCGATGTACCTCAACGACCACCCGCCGATCGCCGGCGGCCGCGAACTCTGGGGCTTCCCGAAAAAACTCGCGCAGCCGACCCTGCACGTCGACATCGATACCCTGGTCGGTACCCTCGACTACGGCCCGGTGCGTATCGCCACCGCCACCATGGGGTTCAAGCACAACCGCGCCGAATATGCCGCGCTGGAGAAATCGCTGGCCGCGCCCAATTACCTGCTGAAGATCATCCCCCACGTGGACGGCAGCGCCCGCATCTGCGAACTGGTGCGCTACTACACCACCGAGATTTCGCTCAAGGGTGCCTGGACCGGCCCGGCCTCGCTCGACCTGCACCCGCACGCGCTGGCGCCGGTGGCCGACCTGCCGGTGAAAAAAGTGCTTTCGGCCTTGCATTTCGTCGTCGACCTCACGCTCGACCTGGGCGAAGTGGTGCACGATTATCTCGCCCCCGCCTGAGGCGCCGGCGCGATTTCCTCGCGGGCCGCGTGCCCGCGTAACCTAGGAGTCATTCATGCTGCTCAAAGATAAAGTTGCCTACATCACCGGTGCCGCTTCCGGCATCGGCCGCGAGATCGCCGTCGTGTTCGCGCGCGAAGGCGCGAAAGTGGTGATCGCCGACCTCAACAAGGCGGCGGCGGACGCCGCCGCCGCCGAGATCGCCAAGGGCGGCACCCAGGCGATCGGCGTCGGTGTCGACGTGACCGACGAAGCCCAGGTCGATGCCTCGGTCAAGGCCGCCACCGACGCCTTCGGCGCCATCGACATCCTGATCAGCAACGCCGGCATCCAGATCGTGCACCCGGTGGAGGAGTTCAGCTTCGCCGACTGGAAGAAGATGCTCGCCATCCATCTTGATGGCGCTTTTCTCACCACCCGCGCCTGTCTCAAGAGCATGTACGCCTCCGGCCGCGGCGGCTCGGTGATCTACATGGGCTCGGTGCACTCCAAGGAAGCCTCGCTGCTCAAGGCGCCCTACGTCACCGCCAAGCACGGCCTGATCGGCCTGTGCAAGACCGTGGCGAAGGAAGGCGCGAAGCATAACGTGCGCGCCAACGTCATCTGCCCCGGCTTCGTGCGCACGCCACTGGTGGACAAGCAGATCCCCGAGCAGGCCAGGACGCTGGGCATCAGCGAAGAGGAAGTGATCAAGAACGTGATGCTGAAGGAGACCGTGGACGGCGAATTCACCACCGTGGACGACGTCGCCCAAGTCGCGCTGATGTTCGCTTCCTTCCCCACCAATGCGCTCACCGGCCAGTCGATGGTGGTGAGCCACGGCTGGTTCATGCAATAGGGCAGGGCGATAAAAAAAGCCGGCGCAAGCCGGCTTTTTTATTTGGTGCCGTTCAGACTTTCAGCGCCGGATGGTCGGGATCGACTTCCGCGATGGTCGCGTTCACCAGGCGCCGCGCGATCGACAGGCGGTTCGGCAGGCCCGGCAGGGCATCCAGCGTGAACCAGCGCGCATCTTCGATCTCGCCTTCCTGGCAGACGATTTCGCCGCTGTCGTAATCCGCCACGTAGGCAATCATCAGCGAATGCGGGAAGGGCCAGCCCTGGCTGCCGTGGTAGCGCACGTTTTTGACCTTCACGCCGACTTCCTCAAACACCTCGCGGTGGATGCAGTCCTCGATCGATTCCGACGGCTCGACGAAACCCGCCAGTGCACTGTACATGCCGGCGACGAAGCGCGGGCTGCGCGCCATCAGGAATTCGCGGCCCTTGGGGCCGTCGCGCTTGATCAGCACCATCATCGCCGGCGCCACGCGCGCATAGGCGGTCTCGCCGCAATTCGGGCATTTGCGCGAGCGGCCGCCCTCGTGGATCGCCGTCAGGTTGGCGCAGACGCCGCAGTACTTGTGCGTGCGGTCGAACTCCAGCACCTGGATCGCGCGCCCGCCCACCGCCAGCATGTCGTCGGGCAGGCTGTTGAACATCGCGCGCAGGCCTTCGAAGGCGTAGCCCGCGGGGGCTTCGGCATCGCTGCGCCCGGTCCAGCAGGCAGTGCCTTCCAGCGTGCCGACGAAGCGCAGGTCGGTGATCGGCACCGGCAGGTCTTCGGGCAGGTCGGCGCGGGGTACCTCGGGCGCTTTGCGATCACCCTTGACGAGCAGGTTACCGCGATGAAACACGAACCACAGGCCGCCGGCGGAGGCTTGCGGCGGCGCCTCCCATAGCGGTTCAAAAGAAGAAGGCAGGATCATATGCCCGCAGTTTAGCAGCGCTCCTGTGACAGCGCTTGCATCACTTCCAGCCGGCAGCCCTCACCAGTAGGAGTAGAGCATCTTCGCCGCGAGCAGGAACAGCAGATAGGCGAAAACGCGCCGCAGGGTTTGCACCGGCAGCCGGTGCGCCAGGCGCAAGCCCACCGGCACCACCATCACGCTGGCGCAGACGATCGCCGCCAGCGCCGGCAGGTAGATGAAACCCAGGCTGTAATCCGGCAGGCCGGCGACGTGCCAGCCGGAGACGATGTAGCCGATGCTGCCCATGATGGCGATCGGGATCGCCAGCACCACGCCGGTGCCGATCGCCATCATCATCGGCAGGCCGCAATACATCATGAATGGCACCGTGAGGAATGCGCCGCCCGCCGACACCAGCCCGGCAATCACGCCGACCGCGAGGCCATAGGCGAAGATCACCGCGCGGCCCGGCGGCGCCTTGCCGGGGCCGGGCTTCTTGCCCACCAGGATCTGCACGCCCGCCACCACCACGATCAGCGCGAACGCCACCGCCAGCAGGCGCTGCGGAATCAGGCTGCTGCAGGCGGTCGCCAGCAGCGTGCCGGCCACCATCGGCGGCGACAGCCGGCGGAACATCACCCAGTCCACCGAGCCGCGCTTGTGATGCTGGAAGGCGGTGGCGGAAGAGGTGAAGGCGATGGAACACATCGCGGTGGCCAGCGCAATGTGGATCACGTGGTCCGGCGCCACCTTCTGCGCGGTCAGCACCGCCGAGATGATCGGCACGATGGTCATGCCGCCGCCCACGCCCAACAGACCCGCGAGAAAGCCGGCGGTGAGTCCGCCGACGGCGTAGGCCAGAAGCCAGATCATGCCGGCACGCGCCGCGTTGCGCGCGCCATCGGACAGTTCATGCGATATCCACGCCCATCAGCTTCTTGGTGATGAATTTCCACTCCGGGGCTGCGACCGGCGTGATGGAAAGCCGGTTGCCGCGCTTGAGCACGATCATGTTTTCCAGCGCCTTGTGCTCGCGCAGCGCATCGAGCGAAATCAGGTCCGTCTTCCGGATGAACTTCACGTCCACGCAAGACCAGTGCGGCGCTTCCTTCTTCGAGGCCTTGTCGTAATACGGGCTCTTCGGGTCGAACTGCGTGTCGTCCACGTGTGCCGGCGCCGACACTTTGGCGAGTCCGGCAATGCCCGGCTCCGGACAGGACGAGTGATAGAAGAACACCAGGTCACCCACCTGCATCTGGTCGCGCATGTAATTGCGCGCCTGGTAATTGCGCACCCCGAACCACGGCACCGTCTGCTTTGGCGCCTTGCCCAGATCGTCGATCGACACCTCGTCCGGCTCAGACTTCATCAACCAGTATGGCAAGGCGCGCCTCCGGGAGGTTTTTGCCGTACAAAAGAGAAAGCGGCGCAACGCGCCGCTTTCCAGTTGTAAGAATCATCCGACTCTGCCGGTGATTCTTCCCAAATTAGCCCGCTCAAAAGTAGGTTTGTGCTTTTGAGCAAACGGTTTGGTTCCCCGCAAATGCGGTCAGGCCCTCATCCTGAACCTAGGGTTCAGGTCGGCCGCCTCCAAGGATCGTATCAGGGTCTTGAGCGTGCTGTCAGGGAGCTTTCGCTGTGACACGCAGACGAGACACACAACAACAATCAAACTTTTCAGCAGCCTAGCATTAAGCTTATTGGTTCAAGGAATGTACAGGCCTTGACCAGCACTGCAGGGAATTCATCTTAAGCGAAACCCCTTTGACTCTCGCTTAAGATCACTCGATCCAGGTGCTCAGAACAGCTTTTCCTGACTGGCAAGAGCCTCATCAAGAAGCACATTCATTGCGGTCATTCTACGCTTGTATTCCCCGATGTCAAACCCGGCGCCAGTCTTCGCGGCGAGCAGTTCGTGCGTGATATTGAGAGCTGCCATTACCGCGATGCGATCGGTGCCGGCGATCTTGCCGCTCTCCTTGATTTCACGCATTTTCTTGTCCAGGTAATCGACCGCGGCCATCAGGCTTTCGCGTTCTTCATCCGGGCAGGCGATGCGGTACTGGCGATCCAGAATTGCGACGTCGACGTTCTTCACAGTCTTGGCGGGTGCCATGATCAAGCCTCCTCGGGAACGTCGGGCAGGCGCTCGATCAGAGATTCAAGCCGGCCGCGCGCCGCGTTGACCTTTTCCTGCAAGGTCTTGTTTTCATTCTCCAGCCGCGTGATGTGCATGCGCAGGTCGCGATTCTCCTCGCGCACCTGCTGTGCCAGCGCCACCAACTGGGCGAGCTTTTGCTCCAAATTTTCGAGCTCGGTCATAGCGAGAAATGGTCAATGAAAAAACCAGCTAAGTCAAGGGAGTATACGTCCTTTTGAAAGTCGAATCGGAAAGGTTTTTCTTGAGGTGCAGCATTCGCGCCACAGTAAACGTCAACGCCCTGTTAAAATCCGCCCGTTTCGGTGTCCGGGGCTTGTTCAACGCCCCGGAAAACGGGAATCAGGAACCGGAAAGACCGCGCCCAAGGCGCCGGCCCCAAGGCAACCTGAGCTGCCCCCGCAACGGTAAGCGCCGCGGATTCGCCTGTCGAACCGCAGGGCCGGACCACCAGCCACTGCCTTCCCAAGGATTCCTTGGGTGGCGGGAAGGCGTCCGGCCTGTCGGCGTCAGCCCGGATACCGGCCGGAACGTTCGTGAGTGGCTGCGGAGGGCGGCCGGCGCGTGTCCGGCCGCGCCCTTGCTGCCGTACTCCTGCCGTCCAGCATAAAAAATCCTCCGCCCATTCGTTCGCAACGCAGCAAATCGGGCGAAGCGGGGACGCTGGCCCGGAGGGAGAAAAACTTGTCTTACCCAACCGCAATGCCGCGGACCCGCCTGCTTGGCCTGGTCCTGGCCCTGCATGGCGTTTACGCCTTCGCGCAATCATCCGGCAGCCAGCCGCCCACGCAAAACAGCGACCTGCCGCCGGTGGTGGTGACCGGCTCGCGCTTTCCCGAGCAACTCGATCCCACCGCGGCCATCGGCACCACCGTCATCACCGGCCAAGACATCCGCAATAGCGGTGCCATCACCGTCTACGATGCCCTGCGGCGCCTAGGCGGCGTACAGACCCGCGCCAACCTATCCGGCACGCCCGACGACACCATCGACCTGCGCGGCTTCGGCGTCACCGGCGACCAGAACACCCTGGTGCTGATCGACGGCGTTCGCGTCTCCGAGAACGAGCTGCAAAGCGCGCGCCTCTCATCCGTGCCGCTGGACAGCATCGACCGCATCGAGATCGTGCGCGGCAGCGGCGCCGTGCTCTACGGCGGCGGCGCCACCGGCGGGGTGATCAACGTCATCACCAAGAGCGCCCGCGTCGGCAGCAAGAGCCTGAACGCGGGCGTGCTCGCCGGCAGCTACGGCACCACCAACTACAGCACCGACGGCGCCATCGCCAGCGGCCCCTTGAGCTTCCTCGGCGGCAACTCGGTCGGCCTGGACTTCGCCACCAACCAATACGACTCCGACAACTACCGCAAGAACAACGCGGTGGCCCAGCAGAACATCTCCGGGCGCCTGCGCGTCATCGGCAGCAACGGCGAAGCCGGTGTGCGGGTGGCCTCCGAGCGTACCCATTCGCAGTTGCCGGGCGCACTGTCGATCCAGAACTATCAGAACGATCCGCGCCAGGCCAACACGCCCAACGACTGGGCCGACACCGACGCCAACCGCTATACCTTCTACGGCAACTACCGCTGGCGCTATGTCGAGATCGCCGCCGATGTCTATCGCCGCGACAAGGTGGACCGCTTCTACAACGACTTCGGCAGCGGCGGCGGCAGCCAGTTCACCCGCGCCGGTTCCGGTATCGACGGCTTGAGCCCGCGCCTGCGCATCACCGCGCCGGTCTTCGGGCTGGCCAACCAGCTGGTGCTGGGCTACGACCGTTCGCGCTGGCTGTACACCAACCAGCAGGCCTTCGTCGGGGCCGGCGGCGCCAGCGAGGGCGACCTCGCCAACGGCAACCTCAGCTCGGACGAGCAAGGCACCCAGCACAACGAGGCCTTTTACTTCAAGGACGACCTCAACATCGGCCCGGTGCGCCTGACCGCGGGCGCGCGCCGCGAGACCCTCAAGCAGAGCACCTTCAATTCCACCGGCTTTTCCGCTACCGGCTTCACCACCAACGACCGCAAGCTGCACGCGGAGGAACTCGGCGTAGCGTGGAATTTCCTCAAGGACTGGACCGTCTACGCCAAGGGTGGCAACAGCTACCGCATCGGCAACATCGACGAAAACCGCTTCCGCTTTCCCGCGCCCGGTTTCCTGCTGCCGCAGACCTCGCGCGATGCCGAAGCCGGCTTCTCCTATGCCTCGCGCCCGCTGGACGTCGACCTGCGCTATTTCGAGAGCCGCCTGGAAAACGAGATCATGTTCGTGCCGGCCACGGTGTTTCCCACCAACGGCGCCAACATCAACCTCTCGCCTACCAAGCGCGACGGCGCTGAACTGACGGCCAAATGGCGTCCGCGCGCCGACTTCGACCTCACCGCCTTCTACACCTACGTGCGTGCGCGCTTTCGCAGCGGCACCTTCGGCGGCGCCGACATCACCGGCAAGGACGTGCCGCTGGCGCCACGCAACCGTGCCAGCCTGCAGGCGAACTGGCGCATTACCCCGGTGGATGCGGTCAACCTCGGCTGGCAGTACGTCGGCAACCAGGTCTACGACAACGACCAGGCCAATACCTTCGGTTCGCGCATCCCCGCCTACGCCACCATCGACGCCAAGTACACGCGCAAGATCGGCAACGTCGACCTGAGCGTGATCGGCACCAACCTGACCAACCGCGGCTACTTTGCCTACGGCGTGATCAGCGGCAGCGGCACCGGCGCCTCCAATGTCTACCCGGAACGGCGGCGCGCGATTTTCGTCAGTGCCGCGGCGCATTTCTAGCCGCGGATTGACGACGGGACGAGCCTGTTAAAGTCGGGGCCTGATTTCCAGCCGATACCGCATGCGCCGTCCCTTGCTGCTCTGGTTTTTGCTTGCCGCGCTCGCGTTGGTGGCCTTCACGCTGGCACTGATGAGTGGCAGCCTGGCGCTTTCGCCCGCCACGGTGCTGCATGCGCTCGCCGGCGGCGAGCAGGCGGACGTGGTATTGCGCCTGCGCCTGCCGCGCGCGCTCGCCGCCTTCGGCGTCGGTGGCGCGCTGGCGCTGGCGGGCGCGTTGATGCAGGCGTTGTTGCGCAACGCCCTGGCCGAGCCTTACCTGCTGGGAGCCTCGGGCGGCGCTGCCATCGGCGCCTTGCTGGCCATGCTTGCCGGCGCGGCGCTGGCCTGGGTCAACCTCGGCGCGGCCGTGGGTGCGACGGCGGTGATGGGCTTGCTGATGCTGCTGGCGCGGCGCGACTTCGGTGACGAGATTGCGCCCGGCGGTGCGGTGCGCCTGCTCCTTTCCGGGGTTGCGCTGGCGGCCATCAGCGGCGCGCTGGTGGCCCTGATCCTGGCGTTGGCGCCGGAGGCGCAGTTGCGTGGCATGCTGTTCTGGCTCCTGGGGGATCTGGCCGGGGTGGACGATAGCCGCGCTGTCTGGCTGGCGCTGCTCGCCGCCTTCCTGATTGCCTATCCTTGTGCCCGTTCCCTCAATGTGCTCGCGCGCGGCGATGCGCTCGCCGCCTCGCTCGGGGTCAACGTGCGCGCGTTGCGGCTGACTGCCTTCGGCGCCGCTTCGCTTGCGACAGCGGCGGCGGTGGCCACCGCCGGCACCGTCGGCTTTGTCGGCCTGGTGGCGCCGCACCTGGTGCGTCTGGTCAGCGGCAATGACCAGCGCGTGCTCCTGCCGGCCTGCGTGCTCACCGGCGGCAGCCTGTTGCTGCTGGCCGATACCCTGGCACGCACCGTCGCCGCGCCCCTGCAATTGCCGACCGGGGCGGTGATGTCGCTGGTCGGCGCGCCGCTGTTTCTCGCCTTGCTGTGGAGGGATGCGCATGGCTGAGGCCGCGCCAGGCGCAGCGTTGCTGGAGGTGCGCGGCCTGGCCCTGAGCGCCGGCGCGCGCACGCTGGTGCAAGGGTTTGACTGGCATGCCCAGGCGGGCGAATTCTGGTGCGTGCTCGGCCCCAACGGCGCCGGCAAGACCACTTTGCTGCGCGCGCTCGCCGGCCTGGCGCCGCCGCAACGCGGCGAAGTGCGAAGCGGCGGCAAGGCGCTTATCGACTGGCCGCGCCGCGACCTGGCGCACTTGCGCGGCTTTGTCGCGCAACATGCGAACGATCCCTTCGACGCACGCGTGCTGGAGACCGCGCTGATCGGCCGCCATCCGCATCTCGATCCCTGGGCCTGGGAAAGCGCGGCCGATGTGGCGGCGGCGCGCGCGGCGCTCAAGCGGGTGGCGCTTGAGGGTTATGAGCAGCGCAGCGTCAAGACGCTGTCAGGCGGCGAGCGCCAGCGCGTCAGCCTCGCCACGCTGTTGTTGCAGGACCCGCGCATCTGCCTGTTGGACGAACCGACCAGCCATCAGGACGTGGCGCAGCAGGCGCTGGTGAGCCGCCTGCTGCGCGACCTGGCGGACGAGGGGCGGCTGGTGGTGGCCGTGCTGCACGACATCAATCTCGCCGCGCATTTCGCCACCCACGTGCTGTTGCTCGACGGCGCCGGCGCGGTGAGCGCCGGGCCGGTGGCGCAGACGTTGTCGGTAGAGAACCTGGCGCGCATCTATCGCCACCCGATGCAGGCGGCGGGCGAAGCCGGCCGCGCCTGGTTTTTTCCGCAACTCTAGGTTCAACCAGTCTCAGGGGCGGGTGCGCGCCTGGTCGAACTGGCGGCACAGCATCTCGACGCCATCAAGTACGCGTGGTGAAAGCCGCGTGATCGAATCCGGCGGCAAAAAGAACAAGTTGTTGCGGCGTACCGCCGTCAGGTGCTGCCAGCGCTTCCAGTCGTCCAGCCAGGGCGGGCGCGACGCGTCGGCGCCGGTGGCGACGATCACCTGCGGGTCGGCCGCCAGCACGGCTTCGACATCCACGGTCGGCACCAGTGCCGGCAGCGCGCCGAACACGTTCTGGCCGCCGCAGGTGCGGATGGCGTCCGAGATCAGTTGGCTGCCGTTGACGGTCATCAGGGGCTGGTCCCAGATCTGGAAAAACACCTTGAGCGGCGCCTTGCCGCTGTTCTCGCGCGTGAGAAGCGCGAGGCGCTCGTCGTATCGCCGGGCCGCCTGCGCCGCCACCGCATCCGTGCCGGCCAGGCGCCCGAGAACGGCGACCGCCGGCCCGATGTCGGCGAGCTTGCCGGGCTGGCTGTAGAACATCGGCAGGCCAAGACGGTGCAACTGCTCCAGCTGCGCCTGCGCATTGCCGTGGCGCCACACCACGATCAGATCCGGATGCAGTGCAAGAATACGTTCCAGGTCCAGGCGCTGGTTGTCGCCGACGCGCGGGATCGCCTTGGCGCCTTCCGGGTAGTCGCTGTACTCGACGGCGCCGACGACCTTGCTCCCCGCGCCGGCGGCGAACAGCAGCTCGGTGACGTGCGGCGCCAGGCTGACGATGCGCTGCGCCGGGCCGGGGAGCGTGAGCACGTTGCCAGCGTCGTCGCTGACGGTGATCGGCGCGGCCTGCGCGGCGGCGCACAGGCAAAACAGCAGCAGGGCGAGCGCGCGCCTCACGCCTTCAGCTCCAGCGGCAGGCCGGCCACCATCAGGGTCACGCGTTGCGCCTGCGCGGCAACCGCCTGGTTCAGGCGCCCCATTTCGTCGGTGAAAAAGCGCGTCAGCGCGCCCAAAGGCACCACGCCGAAACCGATCTCGTTGCTCACGCACAAGACCGTGCCGGGCAATCCAGGCAGTGCTTCCAGTAGGGCTGCATGTTCGCGCGCATAAGCGGGTGGCGGCTCAATCACACCCTCGGCGGCTTCATGCTCGCGGCCGTCGAAGAGCAGGTTGGTCAGCCACAGCGTCAGGCAATCGACGATTACCAGCCGGCCCGGCGCCGCATGGCGGCGCAGCGCGCCTGCCAGCTCCAGCGGTGCCTCTGCCGTCTGCCAGTGCGCCGGCCGTTGCGCGCGATGATGCGCGATGCGCGCGCGCATTTCCGCATCCCCGGCGCGCGCGGTGGCGATGTAGGTGACGGGCGTGCCAGCGGCGATCGCCAGCCGCTCGGCGTGGCCGCTCTTGCCGGAGCGCGCGCCGCCCAGGATGAGGTGCAGGGACATGGGCGCGATTGTACGGGGCGATGCGCATGCGGGGCTGCGATAATACGTATTTGGATCTGCGTACTTCCCGCCATGTTGATCACCCGCCAGTTGCTTGACGAAGTTTCCGCCGAAGCTGCCGCCAGCCCGCGCCGGCGCAGGAACCGCAACTTCCACGCCGCCAATGAAGACGCGGCGCACCGCCTGCTCAATGCCCTGGAGCCGGATTCCTACGTGCTGCCGCATCGCCACCTCGACCCGGGCAAGGACGAGACCATCGTTGCCTTGCGCGGGCGCTTCGGCCTGGTGCTGTTCGACGAACAAGGCGCCGTGCAAAGCACGGCGGTGCTGGCGGCCGACGGCGCGACGCTTGGCGTGAACATTCCGCACGGCACCTACCACTCGTTGGTCGCGCTTGAACCGGGCTCGGTGTTTTTCGAGGCCAAGGCCGGGCCCTACGTGGCGGTTACCGATGCCGAGCGCGCCGCCTGGGCGCCGGCCGAGGGCACGCCGGAGGCGGTGGTTTATCTGGAGCGCATGCGCGGGTTGTTCTAACCGTCGGCGCGCACGTGAAAGCCGGCGAAGGGGCCTTGGTTGCCTTCACCGCCTTCGTTTTCCTGGACCCGGTCGACGCGCGCGTGCGGCGGCCCGTGATGGGCCCAGGCAGCGAGATCGTCCGCCGCCTTTTGCGTTCCCTGCACCACGGCTTCCACGCTGCCGTCGCGGCAGTTGCGCACCCAGCCCTTCAGCCCCAGCTGCTGCGCCATGGCGACCAGCGAAGCGCGATAACCCACGCCCTGCACGCGGCCGGTGATGCGCAGATGGCGGGTGACGGCATCGCTCATGAATTGGTATCTTTCTACGGGGAAGATCTTGCATCGGAAGACGGGGCCGGCGCAAGCGCGGCGGCGCGCGCCAGGCCGGCGGCCAGCGTCGGCTGCAGGTTGTCCGCACCGAGTTCGAGCAGGTAGCCGGTGCGGGTGATGATGGAGCGCGGCTGCTCGCCGGTGTCGCAGAGAATCAGTTGCGCGCCACGCTTTTCCAGTGCGCGGCGTAGCACTTCGAGGGTTTCCAGGCCGGTGGTGTCGATGTTGAGCACGTGATGCAGGTCCAGCACCATGGCGTGGAGGCCGGTTTCGCTGTCCAGGTCGAGCAGGGCCTCGATCTTGCCGACCGCGCCGAAGAACAGCGAGCCGTACAGGCGCCAGGCGCGCACACCGGACGGAACGGCCGCGTTCGTTACCGCCTCGATGCGCGTCAGGCTGGAAATGCGGTAGATGAAAAACAGACAGGCGAGGACCAGGCCCACTTCCACCGCCACCGTGAGGTCGAACACCACCGTGAGAAAGAAGGTGGCCAGGAGAGTGGTGCGATAGGTCATGTTGTAGCGGCGCAGGCGCGCGAATTCGCGCCATTCGCCCATGTTCCAGGCGACGAACACCAGGATGGCGGAGAGCACCGCGAGCGGCACGCTTTTGGCCAGCGGCGCGGCGACCAGCACGATCGCCAGCAAGGTCAGCGCGTGGATGATGCCCGCCAGCGGCGAGCGCGCGCCGGTGCGCACGTTGACGGTGGTGCGGGCGATGGTGCCGGTGGCGGGAATGCCGGCGAAAAACGGCGCGATGAAATTGGCGATACCCTGGGCCATCAGTTCCTGGTTCGGGTCGTGGCGGTCCTCGATCATGCCGTCGGCCACGCGTGCGCAGAGCAGGGACTCGATGGCGCCGAGCAGGGCCACCGTGATCGCGGGACCGACCAGGTGGCGGGCCTTTTCCCAGTCGAAATCAGGCAATGCAAACGCTGGCAGGCCTTGCGGAATGCCGCCGAACTTGCTGCCGATGGTTTCCAGTGGCAGGTGGAAGAGGGCGGTGGCGGCGGTGGCAAGCACCAGGGCGATGATGCTGCCGGGCAGGCGCGCCAGCACCGCCGCGGCACGGTTGTCGCGTCCCAGCGTCGCCACCAGGCGCGGCCACGCCACGATCAGCGCCAGCGACACCAGGCTGACGGTGAGTGTCATGCCGTGCACGGTATCAATGTTCTCGAAGATCGCGGAGGTGGCGCCGAAAAAATCCGCCGGCATGCTTTTTATTTTCATGCCGAGGAAGTCCTTCACCTGCGAGAGCATGATCAGCACTGCGATGCCGTTGGTGAAGCCGAGAATGATGGCCACCGGGATGAAGCGGATCAGCGAGCCGATGCGCGTCAGCCCCATCACGAACTGCAGCACGCCCGCCATGATGGTGGCAATCAGCAGGTTCGCCAGGCCGTATTGCTGGATGATGCCGTAGACGATGACGATGAAGGCGCCCGCCGGCCCGCCGATCTGCACGCGCGAACCGCCCAGCGCAGAGATGAGGAAGCCGGCGATGATGGCGGTGAAGATGCCGGCTTCCGGCACGGTGCCTGAGGCAATCGCGAAGGCCATCGCCAGCGGCAGGGCGACGATGCCCACGGTGATGCCGGCGATCAGGTCGCCCGACAACTGCGCGCGGTCGTACGCGCGCAGGCTCTTCAACAGGTAAGGTTTGAAAGGATGTAAGGGGAATGCCATGGCGGCTCCTCGCAGCGAATGTGCGGGCCGGCCGGATGGCAGGCCCGAACTACGCCGGCTGGGGAGGGCCGCAGTGGTGCACGCGCACGATGAACTGCCGCCGCCGCGTAATGCGGCTGGGCAGTTCGATCAGGCGGGCGAGGGAGAACATGGCGAGAAGTCAGTATCCGGGGTGGAAACGGGGGTGGAACCCCCTTACTTTACTTTCATTCCGGGTTGGGCGCCAGCATGCGGCTCCAGCAGGAACAGGCCGGGGTGCTTGCCGGCGAGGTCGCTGGCGGCCAGGATCATGCCTTCGGACAAGCCGAACTTCATCTTGCGCGGCGCGAGATTCGCGACCATCACCGTGTGCTTGCCGACCAGGGTGGCCGGATCGTAGGCCGATTTGATCCCGGCGAACACGGTGCGCGGCTTTTCCTCGCCGATGTCCAGCGTGATCTTGATCAGCTTTTCCGCGCCTTCGACATGCTCGGCGTTGACGATCCTGGCGATGCGCAGGTCCACCTTCATGAAATCGTCGATGCTGATCAGGCCAGAACCGGCGGCATCGGCCGGCTTGGCATCTTCCTTCGCGGCTGGTTTGGCTTGCGCGGCAGGCTTGGCCGCTGCCTTGGCCGGAGCGGGCGCAGCCGGCTCTTCCGGCGGCAGCAGGGTATCGAGTTGCTTGGGATCGACGCGGGTCATGAGGTGCGAGTAGGGGTTGACCACGTGCCCGGCGGGCAGCGGCTTCCAGTTGTCCGCCCAGGTGAGCGGGGCGATGCCCAGCAGCTTTTCCGCCTGCGCGGCCAGGTACGGCAGGATCGGCTTGAGATACAGGGTGAGTTCGCGGAACAGGGAAAGCGCGGTCGAGCACACCACCTGCAACCGCGCTTCCTGGCCGGCCTGCTTGGCCAGTTCCCAGGGCTTGTTGGCGTCGATGTACTGGTTCGCCAGGTCGGCCAGTTCCATGATCTTGCGCGCGGCGCGGCCGTACTCGCGGCTCTCGTAGTAGCCCGCCACCTCTTCGCCGGCGCCGGCATAGGCGGCCGCGATCTCGGGGCTGAACTGCGGGGCCACCAGCTTGCCGTCGAACTTCTTGCTGATGAAGCCGGCGCAGCGCGAGGCGATGTTGACGTACTTGCCGACCAGATCGCTGTTGACGCGCGCGATGAAGTCGTCCGGAATGAAATCCACGTCCTCGACGTTGGCGTTGAGCTTGGCGGCGATGTAATAGCGCAGCCATTCGGCGTTCATGCCGATGGCGAGATACTTCAGCGGGCTGATGCCGGTGCCGCGCGACTTGCTCATCTTCTCGCTTTTCACCGTCATGAAGCCGTGCACGTAGACGTGGTCCGGCACCTTGTAGTCGGCGAACTTGAGCATCGCCGGCCAGAACAGCGTGTGGAAGTAGATGATGTCCTTGCCGATGAAGTGGATCTGCTCGGTGTTCTTGTCGGCCAGGAGCGCCGCGAAGTCGATGCCCTTCCTGGCGCAATAGTTCTTCAGCGAGGCGAGGTAGCCCACCGGCGCATCCAGCCAGACGTAGAAGTACTTGCCCGGCGCGTCGGGGATCGGAATGCCGAAGTAGGGCTCGTCGCGCGAGATGTCCCAGTCTCCCAGGCCGCCTTCGCCGTCCAGCCATTCGCGCGCCTTGTTGGCCACCTGCGATTGCAGGCGGTCGTGGCCGGTCCATTCCTTGAGGAAGTCGACGCACTGCGGATCGGAGAGCTTGAAGAAGTAATGTTCCGAATTCCTCATCACCGGCACGGCGCCGGTCAGCGTCGATTTCGGGTTGATCAGGTCGGTCGGCGCATTGACCGTGCTGCACACCTCGCAGGCATCGCCGTATTGGTTCTGCGCATGGCATACCGGGCACTCGCCCTGGATGTAGCGGTCCGGCAGGAACATGCCCTTGACCGGATCGTAGAACTGGTCGATGGTCTTGGTGGCGATCAGGCCCTTGGCCTTCAGCTTGCGGTAGATGTCCTGCGACAACTCGGTGTTCTCGGGCGAGTCGGTCGAATGCCAGTTGTCGAAGCTGATGTGAAAGCCGTCGAGGTATTGCTTGCGCCCGCTGGCGATGTCGGCGACGAACTCCTGCGGCGTCTTGCCGGCCTTTTCCGCCGCGATCATGATCGGCGCGCCGTGCGCGTCATCCGCCCCGACGAAATGCACCGTGTTGCCGCGCATGCGCTGGAAGCGCACCCAGATGTCGGCCTGGATGTACTCCATGATGTGGCCGATGTGAAACGGGCCGTTGGCGTAGGGCAGGGCGGTGGTGACAAACAGGGTGCGTGGCATGAGGCGGGGCGGTGTTCCGGAAACTTGCGGAAAACCCCGATTTTATCAGGGCGAGGGGCAAAAGCCCCCCGTTTAGGCTAGACTTCCATATTCGCCGCCGTCCGCTTCTCCCCTCGGGCGGTGTGGCTTTTGACAGCAAACCCGGCAGGCCCATGAGCATCACCTCCGCACAAGTGCAGGACGCCCTGAAAGGCGTCATCGATCCCAACACCGGGAAAGACTTCGTCGCCTCGCGCGCGGCGAAAAACATCAAGGCCGACGGCGGCAATATCAGCCTGGACATCGAACTCGGCTACCCGGCGAAATCGCAGATCGAGCCGCTGCGCGCGGCGGTGATCGCGGCGCTCAAGGCCATCCCCGGCGCCGGCAACGTCAGCGCCAACGTCTATTCGAAAATCGTCTCCCACGCGGTGCAGCGCGGCGTCAAGCCGCTGCCCAACGTGAAAAACATCATCGCGGTGGCCTCCGGCAAGGGCGGGGTGGGCAAAAGCACCACCGCCGCCAACCTGGCGCTGGCGCTGGCCGCCGAGGGCGCCGCCGTCGGTGTGCTCGATGCCGACATCTACGGTCCCTCGCAGCCGCAGATGCTGGGCATCACCGGCCGCCCCGAGTCGCCCGACGGCAAGACCATGGACCCGATGATCGGCCACGGCATACAGGCCAATTCGATCGGCTTCATGATCGACGCCGAAACCCCGATGGTCTGGCGCGGCCCGATGGTGACCCAGGCGCTCGACCAGTTGCTGAACCAGACCAACTGGCGCGAGCTAGACTACCTGATCGTCGACATGCCTCCCGGCACCGGCGACATCCAGCTGACCCTCGCGCAAAAAGTGCCCGTCACCGGCGCGGTGATCGTCACCACCCCGCAGGACATCGCGCTGCTGGACGCGCGCAAGGGCCTGAAGATGTTCGAGAAGGTCGGCATCCCGATTCTCGGCATCGTCGAAAACATGAGCATGCACATCTGCTCCAATTGCGGGCACATGGAGCACATCTTCGGCTCCGGCGGCGGCGAGAAGATGGCGAAGGATTACGGCGTCGCCCTGCTGGGTTCGCTGCCGCTGGACATCGGCATCCGCGAGCAGACCGATTCCGGCAAGCCCACCGTGGCGGCCGACCCCGACGGCGTGGTCGCCGGCATCTACAAGACCATCGCGCGCAAGGTCGCGGTGGCCATCGCCGAAAGCATGAAGGACATGACGGGCAAGTTCCCCAACATCGTGGTGTCGAAAAATACCTGAAGCCATGCGCAAACCCGTTCTTCTCCTGTTCGCCGCTGCCTTGCTTTGCGGCACTGCCGCGCCCGCTTTCGCTGATCTCGCCGCCGGCAAGCGTGCTTATGCAAAGAAGGACTACAAGCGCGCCTTCCCTGAATTGAGCGCCGAGGCCAAGCGCGGCAGGCCCGAGGCGATGTACCTGCTCGGCAAGATGTACGCCGAAGGCCAGGGCACGGCGCAGGACGACGCCCAGGCCTTCAACTGGTTCCAGAAGGCGGCGGACGCCAACAACGCCCCCGCGCAAGGCATGCTTGGCATGTTCTACGCCCAGGGCCGCGGCGCCACGCGCGACAATGCCAAATCGGTGGAATGGGCGCGCCGCGCCGCCGACAACGGCGACGCCCTGTCGCAATACATGATGGGCATGCGCAGCCTCGACGGCCTGGGCATGCCGCGCGACCCGGATGGCGCCTTCACCTGGTTTGGCAGCGCCGCCGAGCAGAACTACGCCCTGGCGCAATATTCCCTCGGCGTGCTGATGGGTTTCGGCCCGAAGGCGCAAGGTGACACAGCCGGGGCGCACGAGCTGCGCACCGAAGCGGCGAAGTGGCTGATGCTGGCGGTGCGCCAGAAGTCGCCCGACGTGCCGGCCGGCCCGGCCAAGCTCGACGAGCTGAAAAAGCGCATGGCGCCCAAGGAAATCGGCGAAGCCGAGTTGCGGGTGCGCCGCTGGCGCCCCACGCTGGCGAAAAAATCCTGAGCCGCAAGGCCGGTCAATCAACACGAATCACGGGGCAGGGCAGGAACGATGAGCATCAAATCCGACAAGTGGATCCGCCGCATGGCGGCCGAGCACGCGATGATCGAGCCCTTCGAGCCGGGCCAGGTGAGGAGCGTGGACGGCAAGCGTATCGTCTCCTATGGCACCTCCAGCTACGGCTACGACATCCGCTGCTCGGATGAATTTAAAATCTTCACCAACATCAATTCCACCATCGTCGACCCGAAGAATTTCGACGAGAAATCGTTCGTCGATTTCAAGGGTGACGTCTGCATCATCCCGCCGAATTCCTTCGCGCTGGCGCGCACCGTGGAATATTTTCGCATCCCGCGCAACGTGCTCACCGTCTGTCTCGGCAAGAGCACCTATGCGCGCTGCGGCATCATCGTCAACGTCACGCCCTTCGAGCCTGAATGGGAAGGCTTCGTCACCCTGGAATTCTCCAACACCACGCCGCTGCCGGCGAAAATCTACGCCGGCGAAGGCTGCGCGCAGGTGCTGTTCTTCGAATCCGACGAAGTCTGCGAGACTTCCTACAAGGACCGTGGCGGCAAGTACCAGGGGCAACATGGAGTGACGCTCCCGAAGATGTAAGGCGGCGCGAAGCGCCGGTATTTTGGGTGGTGGCTTTTTCGTGGTTTTTTCCATCGCAAAAATCGACCGGCGTTGCCGGCGATTTTTCGCAATATTTGCCCAGGCAACAGTAGGTTTGTACTTTTGCCTGCTTCATCTATGACCGATTTCACCTTCTTCTGCGAACGCGGCCCGCTGCCGTTGCTCGTCTCGATGCCGCACGTGGGCACCGAAATCCCGGCCGAGCTGGCCGCGCGAATGACGCCGGTCGCGCTCAAGCGCCCCGACACCGACTGGCACCTGCCGCGCCTGTACAACTTCCTGCAGGCCATGGGCGCCAACATGCTGGTGGCGATCAATTCGCGCTACGTCATCGACCTGAATCGCGACCCGGCGGGAAAAAGCCTCTACCCCGGCGCCAACAACACGGAGCTGGTGCCGCTCACCACTTTCGAAAACGAGCCGATCTATCAAGACGGCCAGGTGCCCGACGCGGCCGAGGTCGATGCGCGCGTCGAGCGCTACTGGAAGCCGTATCACGTCAAGCTGGCCGAAGAACTCGCCGCCATCAAGGCGAAGCACGGCTACGCGCTGCTGTTCGACGCCCATTCGATCAAGTCCGTGCTGCCGCGCTTTTTCGAAGGCCGGCTGTGGGATATCAATCTCGGCACCGGCGGCGGCGTCAGTGCCGCGCCCGCCATCGGCGCCGCGCTGCTGGCCGCGGCCGAATCGGTACCCGGCTATAGCAGCATGCTCAATGGCCGCTTCAAGGGCGGCTACATTACTCGCGCCTACGGCGACCCCGCCAATCATGTGCACGCCGCCCAGCTCGAGCTTTCCTGGCGCGCCTACATGGACGAGCGCGGCTCCTTTGCCTTCGAGGAGCCGGTGGCCGCCGGGGTGCGCCCGCTGCTGCGCAATATCATCGACACCTTCATCGCCGAGGGTGCGCGCGCCGAGCGCGTGTAGGCAACTGGGCGTCGCCACGCCGCACCGCATCACTAAAAATCCGTTCCGCCGCACGGGCGCTTCGGTTACCATGTTCGCGCCGGTTTGATCCGTCGCGGGGTCCGCCAGCGCTTAAGGCCAGCGTGCCGCGCCACCGGGGGGAAAGGCGCCGTGCGCTCCCGCAATCGAGGAGAGCAACATGAAACGATACGCCGCGGCACTGGCCGCCTTGCTGCTGCCGTGCGCCGCGCTGCCGCCCGCGCCCGCGATGGCGCAGGGGTCGGTGAAAATCGCCATCGGCATGAGCGGCTGGACCGGCTTCGCGCCACTCGCCCTGGCCGAGAAGGCCGGCATCTTCGCGAAGAACGGTCTCTACGTCGACCTGAAAATGATCCCGCAGGCAAGCCGCCACCTGGCGATCGCCTCTGGCGCCATCCAGTGCGCCGCCACCACGGTGGAGACCCACGTCGCCTGGAACGCCAACGGCGTGCAGATCACGCAAATTTTGCTGCTCGACAAGTCGAACGGCGGCGACGGCCTGGCCGTGCGCAAGAACGTCACCAGCGTCAAGGACCTGCGTGGCAAGTCCGTCGGCGTGGACTCTCCCGGCACCTCGCCGTTCTTTGTGCTGGCCTACATCCTGAAAAAAAACGGCATGAGCATGAAGGACATCAAGCGTGTGAGCCTGAGTCCCCAGGCCGCCGCCAACGCCTTCATCGCCGGGCAGAATGACGCCGCGCAGACCTACGAACCCTATCTCTCGGCGATCCGCGAAAAGCCCGAAGCCGGCAAGATACTGCTCACCACCAAGGACTACCCGGTGGTGATCGACACCCTCGGCTGCACTCGCGTCTTCCTGCGCGCCAATCCCAAGGCCGCCGAAGCGCTGACGCGTTCCTGGTTCGAGGCGCTGGAGATGATCCGGCGCGAGCCCGCCAAGTCCAACGAAATCATGGGCGCGGCGGTGCGGCAGACCGGCGAGCAGTTCGCCAGGTCCGCCACCTTCATCGCCTGGCAGGACCGCGCCGCCAACAAGAAATTCTTCGCCGGCGAGATCGGCAAGTTCTCGCGCGAGGCTGCCGAAGTGCTGCTGGAAAACAACGTGATCCGCAGCATCCCCGATATCGACACCCTGCACGAAACCACGTTTCTGCGCTAGGCGGCATGCGCGGCTGATGACCCCGCTCAAACCCATCCCGCGCCGCCGGCGCATCGCTCTCGGCGCGGCGTTTTTCCTCCTGTTCTTCGCCCTCTGGGCTACGCTCACCTTGAGCGGCCTGGTGGCGCCCAACTTTCTCGCGAGCCCCGTGCAGACGCTTGCGGCCGGCTGGCACCTGCTCACCGAATTCGGCTTCGCCGGCGACATCGGCATGACAGTGTGGCGCGTGTTCGGCGGCTTCATCATTGCCGCTGCCCTTGCCGTGCCCCTGGGCCTGGCGATGGGGGCCTACAAGCCGGTGGAAGCGTTTTTCGAGCCTTTCATTTCCTTCGCCCGCTACCTGCCGGCCTCCGCTTTCATTCCGTTGCTGATCCTGTGGCTGGGCGTGGGCGAATCGCAAAAGCTGGCGGTGATCTTCCTGGGCTCCTTTTTCCAGATCGTCCTGATGGTCGCCGTCACCGTCGGCGCCACGCGCCGCGACCTGGTGGAAGCGGCCTACACCCTGGGCGCCACCGATCGCGGCGTGGTCGCGCGTGTGCTGGTGCCCCACGCCGCGCCCGACATCGCGGAGCACTTGCGCCTGACCCTCGGCTGGGCCTGGACCTACGTGATCGTCGCCGAACTCATCGGCTCTTCCGAAGGCATCGGCCACATGATCACCGACAGCCAGGCGCTGCTCGCCACCGACCAGATGATCTTCGGCATCGTCGTCATCGGCCTGATTGGCCTCATCTCCGACTTCGCCTTCCAGGCCGCCAACCGCCGCCTGTTCCGCTGGAAGTTCGCCTGATGGTTCTCGACATCGAAGCGGTGGAACGCACCTTCCCCGGCGTGCGCGGCGCCGCGCCCCTGCGCGCGTTCGAACCGCTGACGCTGCAAGTGCATGAGCACGATTTCATTTCGATTCTCGGCCCCTCCGGCTGCGGCAAGTCCACCTTGCTGCGCATCGTCGCCGGCCTGGAAACCCCCAGCGCCGGCCGGGTGCGGATGGATGGCGAGACCGTCAGCGGCCCCGGCCGCGAGCGCGGCATGGTGTTCCAGTCGTACACACTGTTTCCCTGGCTCACGGCGCGCGAGAACATCGCCTTCGGCCTGCGCGAGCAGGGCATGGCGCTGGCGGAACGAAAGGCAATCTGTGACTTCTATCTGGAGCGCGTCGGCCTCGCCGCCTTTGCCGACCATCTGCCGCGCCAGCTCTCCGGCGGCATGCAGCAGCGCACTGCGCTGGCGCGCGCGCTCGCCAACAACCCCAAGGTGCTATTGCTCGACGAGCCTTTCGGCGCGCTGGACCACCAGACGCGCGAATTGATGCAGGAGCTCCTGCTCGGCATCTGGGAGCAGGACCGCAAGACCGTGCTGTTCGTCACCCACGACATCGACGAAGCCATTTTCATGAGCAACCGCATCGCCGTGATGAGCGCGCGCCCGGGGCGCATCAAGTGCGAGATGGCGGTGGACTTTCCCCACCCGCGCGATTACAAGCTCAAGACCACGCCGGCCTTCGCCACCCTGAAGGCGCAGATCACCGAGGAAATCCGCGGCGAAGTCATCCGCGCCGCGCAAATGGGCGCCTGAGCGGTAATCGCCGCATTGCGCCCGGCCTGCGCCCGCGCCGCGCCATATTTCCGCCAGCCCTGGCGCTTCCAATCATGGCTTCCAGTCCACGGGAGTCAACAAATGCAAAAACCGTCCCTCGGGCGGCGTTTCGCCCTGCCGCTGAAAGTCATCGGCATCATCTTCCTCGCCCTCTTGATGGGGATTCCTCTGGCGATGGTGCGCGACCTGATCGCCGAACGCGCCGCGAACAAGGACGGCGTGGTCGCCGACATCGCCCGCACCGCCGCCGACACCCAGCGCATTACGCTCCCGGTGATCGTTGTGCCCTACACCCGCAGATGGGTGGCCACCACCGAGACCGTCGACGACAAGCTGAACAAGAAGACCGTCAGCACCGAAAAGACCGAAAGCGGCACCGTGCAGTTCCTGCCCGAGCAGGTGGGCGTCACCGCCGCGCCGGTGATGAAGACCAAGAAGCGCGGCCTGTACCAGGTGCAAACCTACGTTGCCGCCCTCAAGGTATCAGGCCGCTTCTCGCTGCCGAAAGACTATGGTTACGCGCCCGCCGAGGGCACGGTTACCTGGGGCGCGCCGGTGCTGGCCTTCGGCGTTTCCGACCCGCGCGGCATCAACAACAACCCGGTCCTCGCCTGGGGCGGCGGCACGGTGCGCTTCGCCCCCGGCAGCGGCGGCGACCTCACGCGCATCGGCAGCGGTATTTCGGCTACCTTGCCGCAGGTCAAGCCCGACGCCGCGCAGGACGCCGAATTTTCCTTCACCGTCGATCTCACCGGCATGGAGCGCCTGAGCTTCATTCCCACCGGGCGCGAGACCCGCGTCACGCTCGATGCCGACTGGGGGCATCCCAGCTTTTTCGGCAAGTTCTCGCCCGACAGCCAGATCGGCAGCAACCACTTCTCCGCCAACTGGCAGACCTCCTTCTTCTCCACCAACGCCAAGCAGGCGTACGCCACCTGCGCCGGCAGCGCCAAGTGCGAAGACTTCACCGCCAACGAGTTCGGTGTCTCCTTCATCCAGCCGGTGAACCTCTACCTGCAACTCGAGCGCGCCGCCAAATACGGCTTCCTGTTCGTCGGCCTCACCTTTGCCGCGTTCTTCCTGTTCGAGGTGCTGCGCTCGTTGGCCGTCCATCCGCTGCAATACGGCCTGGTCGGCCTGGCGCTGGCGATGTTCTTCCTGCTCCTGGTTTCGCTCTCCGAGCACATCGGCTTCGTACAGGCCTACGCCGTCGCCTCGCTCGCCTGCGTCGGCCTGATCGTCGCGTATCTAAGCGCCGTGCTCGGCAACTGGTGGCGCGCACTTGGGATTGGCGCGCTGCTGGCCGGTCTCTACGGCGTGCTGTACATGCTGTTGATCAGCGAAGACAACGCGTTGCTGATGGGTTCGCTGTTCCTGTTCGGCCTGCTGGCGGCGGCGATGCTGGCTACCCGGCGTGTTGACTGGTATGGCATCGGCCGGCGCAACGCCGAGCCGGAACCCGAGCCGGCCTGAGGCCGCGCGGCCGTGAAGCCGGCGCCGCGGGACGGCGCCGGCTTGATGGAGCGGCCGGTTTTGGATCAAGCCGCGCCCACGGCAATCCGCCGAATTGAAGGAGAAGAGGGCGCCTGTTCCCGCGTCTTCCGGCGATTGTTAGCGCCTATCCTGCATGTTGGCCGCGTGGCTTCGCCGCGCCGGCCGGGACCTCATTCATCCAATCAGGGCAACCCCAAGCCCGGCAGGAGACTGGCATGTTCAAAATCAAATCCATCGGCACGCGCATCGCCGCGTGCATCGGCGTTCTTTTATTGATGCTCACGGCCAGCGTGCTGGTGGGCGTGTTCCAGATTCGCGCGGTGGTCGACCGCGGCGCGCAACTGCTGGTCGACCCGCTGGCGAAGGAGCGCATGGTCACCGACTGGTACCGCATGATGGAAGCCTCCGCCGCGCGCACCCAGGCGATGGCCGTCAGCAGCGACCCCGCGGTGGAAGAAAGCTTCCGCGAACAGCAGAAGCTGGCGACCGCCACCGGCGGCAAGACGCAAAAGGCCATCGAGGCGCTGGCCACCAGCGACGTAGAGCGCGCCATGCTCAAGGAGATCCTCGAGTTGCGCCTGAAGAACCAGGCCGACCGCAAGGAAGTCGTCGCGGCGCGCGCCGCCGGCAAGCCCGATGTGGCGATGGAAGTATTCAACACCCGCCTCAAAGTGCACATGGACACGCTGATCGGCCTGCTGAAAAAGTTCGCCGATTACGAGCGCGCCTCCATCGACAAGCTGGCCGCGGCCAACGCCGAGGCCGCCGCGCGCACCACTTCGCAGATGCTGGCCCTGGGCGGCATCGCCGTCCTCTTCGCCTGCGTCTTCGGCTGGTTCATCGGCCGCGGCATCGTGCGTCCCCTGCGCCGCGCGGCTGACGTCGCCGACAAGGTGGCTGGTGGTGACCTGCGCAGCGAGATCGTTGTTGATACGGAAGACGAAACCGGGCGCCTGCTCAGCTCCATTTCCCGCATGCAGGATGCGCTGCGCCACCTGATCGGCGGCGTGCAGGGCAATGCCGCCGACATCTCCGCCAGCGCCGTGCAGATGGTGGCTTCCGCGGACGACCTCGCCGGCGCCAGCTCGCGCCAGAGCGAAGCGGTCGCGGCGATTGCCTCCTCGATCGAGGAACTCACCGTCAGCATTTCCGCCATGTCGGACAACCTGACCGCGGCGGCCGGTGTGGTCGATAGCACCGCCGAGGTCTCCTCCGGCGGCGTCGAGCAGGGCAACCAGGTGTCGCGCGAGATGTCCACCATCGACAGCGCGGTGGTCGAATTCGGCACCCAGATGCGCAGCCTGCAAGACCAGGCCGGCCAGATCGACACCGTGATCAAGCTGATCCGCGGCATCGCCGAGCAGACCAACCTGCTGGCGCTCAACGCCGCCATCGAAGCCGCGCGCGCCGGCGAGCAGGGCCGCGGCTTCGCCGTAGTGGCCGACGAGGTGAGAAAGCTCGCCGAGCGCACCGCTTCCTCCACCCAGGAAATCGAGCGCACCGTCGCCGCCATCCAGCACGGCATGGCCGAGGCCGGCGGGCGCCTGGACTTCGTGCGCGAGCGCGTGCAGGGCGGTGTCACCTCGATTGGCGAACTGGTCGGCCCGCTCACCGAGTTGCAGCGCACCGCCGCCGAATCCGCCGCCGGCCTGCGTGAACTGGCGGCCGCCGTGCGTGAGCAAAAGCAGGCCAGCGAGCAGATCTCGCGCAACACCGAGACCATCGCCGGCGCCTCCGAGCAAAACCACGCCGCGATCGCGCAAAGCCGCGACAGCACCGCGCAATTGCAGGCGAAGACGCAAAGCCTGCTGGCCTCGACCGAGCGCTTTCAGCTGGCCTAAGCAAGCCCGGCGGCCCGCTGCCACCGCATCTTTCGCCCGCGTGCGCGAGCGTGGGTGATCGCGCGGGCTACCGCGCGGCCGGATCCGCCACTGCGTAAAACAAGACCGCCATGCATGCATGGCGGTCTGCTTTTATGCGCCGCCGCAAGCTAGGCTGCAAGCC
This sequence comes from Burkholderiales bacterium, assembly GCA_036498945.1. Taxonomy (GTDB): domain Bacteria; phylum Pseudomonadota; class Gammaproteobacteria; order Burkholderiales; family JAEUOS01; genus JAQGMJ01. The sequence continues at coordinate 83,619 of DASYEQ010000008.1, forward strand.
CCGCCGGGGCAGGCCCCTCCTTGCGCCCGTAGGCACGCAGGAATGTCGTGACCGCGATGTCCACCCATTGATCGATCTGCGCCGCCGAAGGGCGCGCGTCGGGATGAAACAGGCATTGCAGATGCGCCTCGGCGCGCGCCAAATTGGCAAACAGGCTGGCGGCGGCGTCCACGCCGATGGTGCTCAATTCCACTTCGCCGGCCTGCGCCGCGCGCTCCAGTTGCCGCGCCAGCATGCCCTGCACCATGCGCGGCCCGGTGAGGTAGAAGGAGCGCGCCAGTTCCGGAAAGCGCGGCGCCTCCGCCGTGATCACGCGAAATAGCGCCAGGCTGCTCGGCGCCAGCGCAATCTCCAGGTAGGTGCGCGCCAGGTCGCTGAGCGTTTCGCGCAGCGCGCCGGGCCGGTACTCCACGGTGCGCATGTGATTCATGAAGCCGGTGCATTCCGCCTCCATCACGGCGAGGAACAGCGCTTCCTTGTTGGCGTAGTGCGCGTAGACGGTGGATTTCGACACGCCCGCCTGCTGCTGGATCATGTCGGTGGTCGCGGCCGAAAAACCATGCGCCAGGAACACCGTCCGCGCGGCTTCCAGCACCGTGCGCGCTTTCTTGTTCATGCCTTCGCCGGCGGGCGCTGTGGCGACGCTGCCGTCGCCCGCAATGGCCGCCCGTGGTGCCGCACGCTCCTGCACCGATGCGCCGGTAGGGTCCTGTTTTCTCATTAACTGTACCGATAGGTTCGATTTAACTTGACATTAGCACAATGCCTCAATAAAGTACAGTACCGAACGGTTCGGTACAGTTTGGATGAGATTGCCAAACAGCGCCGGCCGCGCCGAAATCTGCACCAAAACAAATGCTTGGAAGATCGCCGTGACGAATATGCCGAGAAACCTGCTCCCCGCTGCCGCCTTCGCGGTACTGCTTTCCGGCTGCGCCGTCGGCCCCGATTTCCTGCGGCCGGCCAACCACTTGTTCCAGGCCATGCTGAGCCCCAAGGCGCAGGCCGATGGCGAGAGGCCTTCGGCCCTGGCGCCGCAACCGGTTCCGGTTGCCTGGTGGACCTTGTTCAACGACCCCGAACTCACCGTCCTGCAAACCCGCGCGCGCAGCGCGAATCTCGACCTGCAGGCCGCGGCTGCCCGGGTGGAAGAGAGCAGGGCGCAACTGGGCATTGCGCAGGCCGCGCTGTTCCCCCACTCTGGTTTCGGCGCCGACAAAACGCGCCAGGCCCTCAGCGCCGACGGCCCGCTGCACAAGCTCGGCGCTTCCACCCGGCCCTTCGATCTCTATAACGCCAATTTCGATGCGGGCTGGGAAATTGACCTTTGGGGCAAGGCACGCCGCGCCGGCGAAGGCGCCGGCGCCCTCGCCGAAGCCAGCCTCTACGACCGCGAAGCCGTGCGCGTCGCCGTCTCCGCCGAGATCGCCCGCAACTACCTGCTGCTGCGCGGCAACCAGGCGCAGCTCGACATCACCCGGCAAAACCGGCGGATCGCCGAACACGCGCTGCGCCTGGCGCAAAGCCGCGAGCAAAACGGCGTCGCCACCCGCTTCGACACCGCCGCTGCCCGCGCGCAACTGGCCAACATCAAGGCCACGCTGCCGCAACTCAGCCAGCGCCGCGACGCGCTGATGAACGCCCTGGCCCTGCTGCTGGGCGAGGCGCCGCGCCGGCTCGATGCCGAGCTTACGAGCGCATTGCCGCTGCCGGCGATGCCCGCGCGCGTGCCCGTCGGCCTGCCTTCCGAACTGGCGCAGCGCCGCCCCGACATCCTGCGCGCCGAGGCCCGCCTGCACGCCGCGACTGCCGCCATCGGCGTGGCCAAGGCGGACTTCTATCCGCGCATCGGCCTGAAGGGCACCGCCGGCTGGCAGGCCTTCAACTTCCACGACATGGGCTCCTGGGGCGCGCAGCAGTTCACCTTCGGCCCGACCCTCTACCTGCCGATCTTCGAAGGCGGCCGCCTGAAAAGCACCCTGGCGCTCACCGAAGCCCGGCAAAAAAGCGCCGCCATCGCCTACCAGCAGACCGTGCTTTCCGCCTGGCACGAGGTGGACAACGCGCTCGGCGCCTGGGCCGCCGAGCAGCAGCGCCATGAAGAACTCGTGATCGCCGCCGAGCAGGACCGCATCGCGCTCACCGCCGCCGAACGCGCCTACCGCGAAGGCGCGGCCGACTATCTCACCGTGCTGGTGGCGCAGCGCAACCTGCTCGCCGGCCAGCTCGCGCTGAGCGACAGCGCCACCGCCGCCACCCTCGCCGTCGTCGGCCTGTACAAATCGTTGGGCGGCGGCTGGGATCCGGCTGCACTCGATCAGGCGGATCCACCGAAGGTCAGCGCCGGCCTGGACAGCCGGCAGGGAGCGCAGCCGTGAGCGCAGCCATCGGCGCCGCCATCAACGCGGGACCCCGGCCGCCGCAGGCGATTGCGGCCGGCGCGCCCGCCAGCGCCCCCTCGATGCTGCGGCCGATGGCGGGCCTGCTCGGCATCTTCCTCGCCGCCATGATGGCCGGCCTGAACAATCGCGTCGGCGCCCTGGCGCTGGCCGACGTGCGCGGCGCGCTCAGCCTGTCGAGCGACGACGCGTCCTGGCTTTCCACCGTCTATACCGCCGGCGAATTGATCGCCATGCCGTTCGCCGCCTGGTTCGCCATCACCTTATCCGTGCGCCGCTTTCACCTGTGGATGGTGGGGGCCTGCACCGTCATCGCCGTCGTGCTGCCGCTGCTGCACAGCCTGCCTCTCATGCTCGTCCTGCGCGGCCTGCAAGGCGTCGCCGGCGGCGCCCTGATCCCGGTGCTGATGATGGCGGCGCTGAAGTTCCTGCCGCCCAACATCCGCCTGCACGGCCTGGCGCTGTATTCGATGACCGCCACCTTCGCGCCCAATCTCGCCGGCTGGTTCGCCGGCCAGTGGGTCGATGCCGCCTTCGACTGGCGCTGGATCTACTGGCAGGTGATTCCCGTGGCGGCGCTGTCGGCGCTGCTGGTCGGCTGGGGCCTGAAGCGCGAGCCGGTCCAGGCCGGGCGCTGGGCCGGCGCCAACTGGCTCGGCATGGCTTGCGCGGTGCCCGGCCTGGCGCTGCTGGCGGTGGCGCTGGACCAGGGCGTGCGGCTGGACTGGTTCAACTCGCCGCTGATCGTCTGCGCGCTCGCCGCCGGCCTCGGGCTGACCTTCGTCTACGGCCTCACCGAATGGTTCCATCCCGCGCCCTTCATGCGCCTGCAGATGCTCTCGCGCCGCAACCTCGCGCTCGGCTTCACCGTCTTCATCGGCCTGCTGGTGGTGGCGCTCTCGGGCTCCTTCCTGCCGGCGGCCGACCTTGGCGCGCTGCGCGGCTATCGCGCGCTGCAAAGCGCCCCCATCGGCCTGATCATCGCGCTGCCGCAACTGCTGTTCGGGCCGCTGGTGGCCCTGCTGCTGTACCGCAAGTGGGCCGATGCGCGCATCGTCTGCGCCACCGGGCTGGCGCTGCTGGCCGCTGCCTGCCTGCTCGGCTCGCGGCTCACTTCCGATTGGGTCTGGCAGCAATTCGCCTGGGCGCAAATGCTGCAGGCCGTGGGCCAGCCGATGACAGTGGTGGCGCTGCTGTTTTTGGCCACCAGCGTGGTGCAGCCGGCCGAAGGGCCCTACGTCTCCGGCATCATCAACACGCTGCGCGCCGCCGGCGTGCTCTTCGGCAGCGCCGTGGTCGGCCAGTTCAGCGCCGTGCGCAGCCGGTTTCACGCCGAAATGCTGCTCGATCACGCCGCGCGCGCCGCCGGTGCGCTGCAGCCGGCGGCCGACCCCGGCCAACTGGCGGCCGCGCTCAACGGCCAGGCCTTCGTGCTGGCCACCGCCGATGCCTACCGGGTGCTCGGTGCATTGGCCCTGGCGCTGATTCCGCTCGCTTTGCTCATGCAATACATTCCCGCGCCGGCCGTGAAGCCGGCTGCGTCCCCTGCTGCGCAAGTCCACTAAAGGAACTCGTCATGTCCCTGCCCACCTTCGCCAAGATCACCAGCGCCGCCATTCTCACTGCGGTGGCCGCCGGCAGCTTTTTCTACCTCGACCGTTCGGAAGCCGACGCCGCGCGCCAGTCCACCGACGACGCCTACGTGCAGGCCGATTACACCGTGGTCGCGCCGCAGGTGAGCGGGCGCATCACCCAGGTGCTGGTGGCCGACAACCAGCCGGTCAAGCCCGGCGACCTGATCGCCACCATCGACGACCGCGACTACGCCATCGCCGTCGACATGGCGCGCGCCCAGGTGCTCAGCGCCCAGGCGGCGATCGAGAGCCTGCGCGCCGGCCTGACCCGCCAGGGCGCGGTGATCCACCAGGCGCGCGCCACCGTCGAGGCGGACGACGCCGCCGTCACGCTGGCCCGCGCCAACCAGGCGCGCTACAGCAATCTGGCCGCCGACGGCTCCGGCACCGTGCAGGCACTGCAGCAGGCCGAAGCGCAACTGCGCATCCAGCAGGCCGGGCGCGAAAAGAACCAGGCCGCCTTCGAGTCCACCCGACAGCAGACCGACATCCTGCGCGCCGACCTGCAAAAGGCCCACGCCGCCGAAGCGCAGGCGAGGGCGCAACTGGCCGAGGCCGAACTCAAGCTTTCCTACACCCGCATCACCGCGCCTTTGGCCGGCACCGTCGGCGAAAAGAGCGTGCGCGTCGGCGCCTTCGTCACCGCCGGCAAGCCGCTGCTGGCGATCGTGCCGCTGAGCGCCATCTACATCGAAGCCAACTACCGCGAGACCCAGCTCTACCACGTACACCCCGGCCAGCCGGTCAGTATCCGGGTCGACGCGCTCCCCGGCGTCACCCTCAAGGGCCATGTCGATTCGATGGCGCCCGCCAGCGGCGTCACCTACGCGGCGATCGCCCCGCACAACGCCACCGGCAACTTCACCAAGATCGTGCAGCGCCTGCCGGTGCGCATTTCGATCGACGCGGGGCAGGAAGAAGCGGGGCGCCTGCGCGTCGGCATGTCGGTGCAGCCGGAGATCGACGTCGGCCGCAAGGGCGCGGCCTGACACGCTCCAGGCCCCGATGATGGCCGCGCATGCGGCCATCCACGCGCCCGACAGCGCGGTCTTTTGTGTGTGGGTGCCGCGATGCTCCGAGGCAGCGCCGGAATTGCGCCGCGTAACGCTACAATCGCGCATTCCAAGAAATCGCCCGGCTGACGCGGGCGCAACCGCGTGGCGAGCAGGCGCAAGTTCGGCAACCTCCTATCGAGCAATCACCTCCGTGGCCTGATGTGGGCGGTGGTGGTCGTGCTCATGGTGCACGTGGTCGGCACCATCGGCTACAAGGTCATCGGCGGCGCGCAGGCCACCTGGCTCAACAGCTTCTACATGACCTTCGTCACCGTGGCCACCATCGGCTATGGCGAGATCATCGACCTGTCGAACCACCCCTGGGGGCGCGTGTTCACCGTGCTGATCGCCTTCACCGGCATCGGCACCATGACCTACATGTTCTCCATGGTGACGGCGATGATCCTGGAGTCCGACCTGAATCAAACCCTGAAGAGAAACCGCATGGAAAAGTCGATTGCCAAGCTTTCCGGGCACTACATCATCTGCGGCATCGGGCGCGTCGGCACCAACGTCGCCCTCGAGCTGGCGAAGACCGGGCGCCGCTTCGTCGTCATCGAGGAGTCGGAAGCGGCGCTCGATGCCTTCGCCGACAGCCACGAGGAAGCGCTGCAACTGCACGGCGACGGCGCGGATGACGACATGCTGCTGCGCGCCGGCATCGCGCGCGCCGCCGGCGTGTTCGCCGTCACCGGCGACGACAGCCGCAACATCGTGATCTCGCTGTCGGTGAAGCAGATCAATCCCGCGGTGCGCGTGGTGGCGCGGGTGCACGACATTCGCAACGGCGACAAGGCGCGCCGCGCCGGGGCCGATGAGATCGTCTCGCCCGACTTCACCGGCGGCATGCGCATCGCCTCCGCCATGATCCGCCCGCATGTGGTCACCTTCATGGACCAGATGCTGCGCCGCGACGACGGCCTGCGGGTCGAAGAGGTGGAAGTGCCGCAGGACCTGGCCCCGCGCGCGCTCGGCAAACTGGCGGAGCGCTCGCGCGATTTCATCCTGATGGCGACCCACAGGCGCGGCGAGTGGCAGTTCAATCCCGATCCGCAGCAGCGCATCGAGCCCGGCGATGCGCTGGTGATCATGACCAACGCGCATGGGCGCGCGGCGCTGGAGGCGGCGCTCAAGGGCGCGTGAAGCTGCGCCAAAAACACCCCACGGCCGCGGGGATTGGGGTATCTTAGGAACACCTCCTCATCACGAGTTCGCCAGCCCATGCGCCAGCTTCGTTCGCCCTTGTCCAGGCGCGAGCGGCCGCGCAGGGGTACCACGATTGTGGTCGCGGCGCCGCACGACATCCGTGTTGGAGTCGTCTGCTTTTTTCGCCAAATCTACCGTGATTTACCGTGGTTATCGCGCGTAGCGCGGCGCTACCACGACCGTGTAGCCGTTTTTACGCAAAAAGCGGCCACGCTTTTGCGAAAAGCATGGCTGCTTTTGCGAAAAGCGCGACCGCTTTTGCGAAAAGCGCGACCGCTTTTGCAAAAAACCTCAGGTTTTCTCAGGGTGGCTGCCGGTCAGGCGGGCGCGGGCTGCTAAAATGCAGTGGAATCTCAGAAGGCTTGTTCAATGAAAATCCTGGTCAGCAATGACGACGGTTATTTCGCGCCCGGTCTTGCTGCCTTGGTCGAAGCCGTCCGCCCGCTAGGCGAAGTGACGGTGGTGGCGCCGGAGCAGAACCACAGCGGCGCGTCCAATTCCCTGACCCTCAATCGGCCCTTGTACGTACGCAAGGCGTCGAACGGCTTTTTCTACGTCAACGGTACGCCCTCGGACTGCGTGCACCTGGCGGTCACCGGCATCATCGGCTTCCTGCCCGACCTGGTGGTCTCCGGCATCAACGACGGCGCCAACATGGGCGAGGACACGCTGTATTCCGGCACCGTGGCGGCGGCCACCGAAGGCTACCTGCTGGGCATTCCGTCGATCGCCTTTTCGCTGGTGAAAAAAGGCTACGAGAATCTGGAAGAGGCCGGGCGGGTCGCGCGCGAGGTAGTGCAGCGCTATGTGAAGTCGCCGATGCACGAGCCGATGCTGCTCAACGTCAACATTCCCGGCGAGAAGGGCGCGGTCAAGGGCGTGCGCGCCACCCGCCTGGGCAAGCGCCACCAGGCGGAGCCGGCGGTCAAAGCCGCCGACCCGCACGGCGAGCCGGTGTACTGGGTGGGCAAGGTGGGGGCGGCGGCCGACGACGGCGAAGGCACCGATTTCCACGCCACCGCCAATGGATTCGTCTCGGTCACCCCGTTGCAGATCGATCTCACGCGTTACGAGCAAATAGACCATGTCGGCGCCTGGCTTGAGAAGTAAGCCGCCCGGCGGCACCCAGGCGGCCGTGGACAAGGAATCCAAAGGCGGCAGCAAGCCCCGCCCGGTCGGCGGCTCGCAGGTGCTGCACGAGGAAGACTGGTCCACGCCTTCAACCGCGCGCCTGGCCATGCTCAAGCGCCTGCGCGAGCAGGGCATCTCGTCGGCCCCGGTGCTGGAAGCGATGGCGCGCATCCCGCGCGAGCGCTTCATCGACGAGGCGCTGTGGAGCCGGGCGTATGAAGACAACGCGCTGCCGATCGGCTTCGAGCAGACCATCTCGCAGCCCTACGTGGTGGCGAAAATGATTGCGTCAGTGCTGCCGGCCTCGGGCCGGCTGACCAAGGTGCTGGAGGTGGGCACCGGCTGCGGCTACCAGGCGGCGGTGCTGTCGCAGGTGGCCGACGAGGTGTATTCGATCGAGCGCATCCGCGGCCTGTACGACCGCGCGCGCGGCAACCTGCGTCAACTGCGCCTGCCCAATGTGCGTTTGGCTTATGGCGATGGCTACCAGGGGCTGCCGGATGCGGCGCCTTTCGATGCGATTGTCGTGGCCGCCGCCGCGCCGGCCATGCCGCAGGCGCTGGTGCAGCAGCTCAAGCGGGGCGGTAAACTGATCATACCGGTGGGCACCACGGCGCAGCAATTGAAGCTGGTGGAGCGGCGGGTGGCAGGCGTGATCGAAAGCCAGTTGGATATGGTGCGTTTCGTGCCGATGTTGAACGGGATGGTGAAATAACGCGCGGTACCGGCCCGGCCGGGAACCGGGAGGCACGCGGCGCTGTCTGCGGGGCAGGGTGAGGCATCCAGAGGATGAAGGAAACAGTCGAGACAATGAACCTGAGAACAACAGTCGCATGCGTGATCGCCGCGGGCCTTCTGGCGGCCTGCGCTTCGGGCAGCCGGGCGCCCATCGTCGATCGCAATCCGGGCGCGCGCCCGCCCGCCACGGCAGCCGCCCCCGGAGCGCCGGCGGCCCCCTCCGGGCCGGAGTACTACACCGTCAAGCGCGGGGATACGCTCTATAGCATCGCGCTTGATCACGGCCAGGACTACAAGGAAGTCGCGGCCTGGAACAACCTCACCAACGTCAACGTCATCAGCGTGGGCCAGGTGCTGCGCGTGGTGCCGCCGGGGCAGGCGGCCCCGGCACCGGTGCCGGGCACGCCCGATGCGAACGGGGTGATCGTGCGGCCGATCGTGCCTTCCGGCGGCGAGCCGGTGGCGGTGACGCCGGGAGTGGCCGGCCCCGCGGTAGGGGCGGTGAAGACCGAGCCCAACGGCGCCAAGCGGCCTTATTCGGAAGAGGCATTGGCGCAGGCGCAGCGTGAAGCCACGCGCACCGGCCCCAGCGCCGTGGCCCAGGCTTCGCCTTCGGCCACGGTGCCGCCACCCGCCGCCGGCACCCCGGTACCCGCCGTGGTGCCGCCGGCAAGGCCCGAGGGCGGGGAAGAGGTCGCCTGGGCGTGGCCCGCCAGCGGCAAGATCATCGGCCAGTTTTCGGACACCGGCACCAACAAGGGCGTGGACATTGCCGCCAAGGTGGGCGACCCGGTGTACGCCGCCGGCCCCGGCAAGGTGGTGTACGCGGGCCAGGGCCTGCGCGGCTACGGGCGCCTGATCATCATCAAGCACAACAACACCTACCTCTCCGCCTATGCCCACAACAGCGTGCTGCTGGTGAAGGAAGGGCAGGCCGTGACCAAGGGGCAGAAGATCGCCGAGGCGGGCAATACCGACAGCGATACGCCGAAGCTGCATTTCGAAATCCGCCGCCAGGGCAAGCCGGTCGATCCGACCAAGTACCTGCCCGAGCGTTAGGCGCGGCACGTTTCACCCAAGAGGCGCGGCGGGACCGGACCGCCGCGCCGCCGTTCGTCCATCATGCAGTTCATCGTCCATGCCCCTCGATACACAGATCGTCGCCTGGTTTGAGCGCCTGGGCCGCGAGTTCGGCCCCGCACCGACAGCGCCTGCCGGGCGGCGCGAGCGCTACGTCGACATCACGCGCCTGCTGGAGGTGCCGGCGCCCGCGGGCCTGACGCTGCGCGACCTCGACGTGCCGCTTTCGGGGCGCCTGCTCAAGGCCCGCCTCTACCATCCCGGCGGCAAGCCTGGCCTCGTGGTGTTTTTCCACGGCGGCGGCTGGGTCACCGGTTCGCTCTATACCCACGACGGCTTGTGCCAGCGCATCGCCGCGCAAAGCGGGTTGGCGGTGGCAAGTGTCGAATATCGCCTGGCGCCGGAGTTTGCGTTTCCCGCGCCTTGCGAGGATGCGCATGAGGCGCTGGAATGGCTGGCCGCGCATGCGCAGGCGCTGGGCTGCGATGCCGGGCGCATCGGCGTCGGCGGCGACAGCGCCGGCGGCCACCTGGCGGCGGTAAGCGCCTTGACGGCGCGCGAGCGCGGGCCGAAGCTGGCGTTCCAGTGGCTGATCTACCCGACCATCGTGCCGGACTTTTCGCTCGCCTCCTATGTCGAGCACGGCATGGGGCCGGGGCTCACGCAGGCTGACATGGAGTGGTACTGGCGCCAGTTCCTGAACAGCGGCCTGGAGTGCCCGGAATACCGCGCCAGCCCGATGCGCGCCGCCACCCTCGAAGGCCTGCCGCCGGCGTATGTGCTGGTGGCCGGGCGCGACCCGCTGCGCGATGAGGGCTTGCGCTACGCCGAACTGCTGAAGGAGAAAAAGGTGCCGGTAACGGTGGTGCGCGCCGAGAACATGCCGCACGGCTTCGCGCGCCTGTTCCCGGTATCGGAAGCCGCGGCGCGCGAGATCGACGCCGCGATTGCCGCCTTGAAGGAGGGCATGGCATGACACCCATACTCGTATTCGATATCGAGACCGTGCCGGACGTGGCGGGTTACCGCGTGCTCGAAAACCTGCCGGCCGAACTGGCGGATGCCGACGTCGCCGAGATGGCGTTTCATCACCGCCGCGCGCAGACCGGTTCCGACTTCATGCCGCTGCACCTGCAGAAGGTGGTGGCGATCTCCTGCGTGCTGCGCGCGGGCGAAAGCTGGAAGGTGTGGTCGGTGGGCACGCTGGAAGACGACGAGGCGACCCTGATCCAGCGCTTTTACGACGGCATCGAGAAGTTCACCCCGACGATCGTCTCGTGGAACGGCGGCGGCTTCGACCTGCCGGTGCTGCATTACCGCGGGCTGATCCACGGGGTGACCGCCGAGCGCTACTGGGACCTGGGCGACGGCGACTACAACGACAGCCGCGACTTCAAGTGGAACAACTACATCAGCCGTTACCACACGCGGCACACCGACCTGATGGACCTGCTGGCGATGTACCAGCCGCGCGCCAGCGCGCCGCTGGACGCGCTGGCCAAGCTCTCCGGCTTTCCCGGCAAGCTGGGCATGGACGGCAGCGCGGTGTGGGGCGCGTACAGCGCCGGCAAGCTGGAAGAGATCCGCAATTATTGCGAGACCGACGTGGTGAACACGTATCTGGTCTACCTGCGCTTCCAGAGGATGCGCGGCCACATGGATGCCGCCGCCTATGAGCGCGAAGTGGCGCTGGTGCGCGAGACGCTGGAAGGCATGGGTGAATCGCACTGGCGCGAATACCTGGAGGCATGGAAGACTTGAGACACGGCGCGCCAAAAGAACGCAGGGGGATGGTCGAAGGCGAAAGCATGGGCGCAGCGATGGAACTGCTGGTCGAATCGGTCGATCACGAGGCGCGCGGGGTGGCGCACCACGAAGGCAAGGCAATTTTTGTCGACGGCGCCCTGCCGGGCGAGCGGGTGCAGGCGGCCTCCTATCGCAAGAAGGCGCGCTTCGAGAACGCGCAGATCATTGCCGTTCTGAAGGCCTCGTCCTCGCGCGTGACGCCGCGCTGCCCGCATTTCGGCGTCTGCGGGGGCTGCTCGATGCAGCATGCGGACGTGCACGCCCAGGTGGCGATCAAGCAGCGCGTGCTGGAAGACAATCTGCGCCACATCGGCCGGGTGAGCCCCGAGGTGATGCTGCGGCCGATCCACGGGCCGGGCTGGGAATACCGCTACCGCGCCCGCTTTTCGGTGCGCGACGTGCCGAAAAAGGGCGGCGTGCTGGTCGGCTTTCGCGAGCGCAGCAGCAGCTACGTGGCGGACATGCGCGAATGCCACGTGGTACCGAAACGCATTTCCGACCTGCTGGTGCCGCTGCGCGAACTGGTGGCCGGGCTGTCGGTGCACGACCAGTTGCCACAGATCGAATTGGCCATCGGGACAAAAGTGGTCGTACTGGTGCTGCGCCATCTCGCTCCATTGACCGCGGGGGACGAGGCGCAGGTGAAGGCCTTCGCCGAGCGCCACCAGGTGCAGATGTGGCTGCAAAGCAAGGGGCCGGAAACGGTGGTGCCGTTCTGGCCGCTGGAGGCGCCGGGCTTGAGCTACGAGTTGGAAGAATTCGGCATCTCGATGCCATTCACGCCGACCGACTTCACCCAGGTGAACCACCAGATCAACGCCGCCCTGGTCGGCCGCGCGGTGCGCCTGCTTGATCCGCAACCTGATGAACGCATCGGCGATTTCTTTTGCGGCCTGGGCAATTTCACCCTGCCGATCGCGCGCAAAGCACGTGAGGTAGTCGGGGTCGAAGGCAGCGCCTCGCTGGTCAAGCGCGCGGGCGAGAACGCGGCGCACAATGGCCTGTCGACCAGGACGGGTTTCCAGGTGGCGAATTTGTTCGAGGCGACGCCGGAGAGCATCGCCGCGCTGGGGCGCTTCGACAAGGTGCTGGTCGACCCGCCGCGCGACGGCGCGATGGAGCTGGTCAAGGCACTCGGCGCCCAGGGCGAGGCGGCGCCGCGGCGCATCGTCTACGTTTCCTGCAACCCCTCGACCCTGGCGCGCGACGCGGAGGCGCTGGTGAACCTGTACGGCTATGCACTGAAGGTCGCCGGAGTGGTGAACATGTTCCCGCATACCTCGCACGTCGAGTCCATCGCCGTGTTCGAGCGCCAGCCGGGCTGGGTGCCGCCGCAGGCGGCCACGCCTGACATCGCAGAGACACTCGGATAACAAGTAGCGCAATAAAAAAGGCGGCCCGCAGGCCGCCTTTTCAAATGCCGAGCCGCGATCAGTTGCGGTTGCTGCCGCCGAAGATCGAAAGCAGCGAGACGAAGATGTTGTAGATGCTGATCACCAGGGTCAGGGTGGCGGAGATGTAGTTGGTCTCGCCATTGGTGACGATCTGGTTCAGCTGATACAGGATCATCAGCGACGAGAACATGATGAACATCGCCGAGATCATCAGCGAGAACGCCGGGATCGCCAGGAACACGTTGGCAACCATGGCGATCAGCAGCACGATGGCGCCGATGGTGAGGAACTTCGCCATGCCGTTGAGCGGGCGCTTGATCGCGGTGCCGATGGCCGCCATGCCGCCGAACACGCCGGCGGTGCCGAGCGCGCAGAAGGCGACGATCATGCCGCCGCCGGCCTTGTGCAGCACCATTTGCAGCAGCGGGCCCATCATCAGGCCGAGCACGGCGGTGAAGACGAACATCAGGACGACGCCGAGGCCGCTGTTGCGATTGGCCTGGATGGCGAACATCAGGCCGTAGGTGACGATCATGAAGCCGAAGAACGCCACCATGGGGCTGGTGGCCATGAAGGCGAACGACATGTTCGAGCCGATCACGGCGCCGATCGCCATGGGGATCAGCGCGAGCGCGGTCAGCATGTAGGTGTTGCGCAATACTTTGTTGCGCTCGACTGCACCCGCCTGGCCGTAGCCCAGGGAAGTGACATTGTTATCGTAGTCCATACCGACCTCCTTAAAATGCCGGGAACCCGGCTTGCAACCATAAGACTACCACTGCCGGCAAAAGTTGCAAGAAGATCATGCCGGACGGGCCAGGTAAAGCGATGGAATTGTCATATTTCGGGGCGTTTCCGGAAATTTCAAGGAACCCCTACGGAAAAGGTCCGGTTTATTGTCCGGACAGTGACTGGAAAGCCGGCGCTATTTCAGCATCCCGGCCAGTTCACCCGAGTCGATCAGCGCCTTCAGGTTGTCGGCGCCGCCGATCAGCGTGCCCTTGACGAATACCAGCGGCAGGGTGGGCCAGCCGGTCCACATTTTCAGCGCCAGGCGGCGCCGCCAGCCGTTCAAGTAGCTGCCGTATTCGAGATATTTATACGCGATTTTTTGCGTATCCAGCAGGCGACGTGCCTTTTTGGGATACGGGTTCTGCGCCATGCCGATCACGACGACCGCATTGGCGGCGACCGCGGCCTGCACCTCGGCGAGGATATCGGCGTCGTAGCTGGCGACGCGCTCGCGGATGGCGGGGTGCAGGTGGCTTTGGTCGAGAATCGGGCGCGGCATCGCAGGCTCCTGAAGGCAATGGCGCCAGTGTGTCGCCGTTTCGTTGCTGATTTGTTGCTGGCGCGTCGCGGTTCGTGTTTCAAGCTCTGCTGGTTGCCGCTGCCGCGCCGGCGCGGCAGCGTGCAGTCAGGCCTCAGGCCTTTTCCGGCCGTAGAGGTCGCGCAGTTCGTCCTTGGCTTTTTCGAGGGTCTTGCGGCGCGTCGGCGAGAGCTTGCGGCCCATGCGGTTGATGAAAAAGTTGAGCATGGACATGGCCGAACGGAAGGGCGACGACTTGCGGCGCCGGCTGTGCTCGGCCGAACTCTTCAGCGACAGTGCGATGCGCCGCGGGCTGCGCTGGGTGAAGATGTTGGGCTCCAGGGTCAGGGCGTCGCTTTCACGGCCGACGCGCGCCGACCAGCGGTGGGCGGCGGTGCTCATGGGATTCTCCTATGAAAGGGGCTACGTGCGGTCGCTGTTCTTGCGCTCGCGCAGGTTGCGGCTGCCGGGATCGACGGCATCTTCGACCTCGATGCCCGGCGGCAGGCCGGTGTGCACGATGTGCTTGAAGCTGCCCTCGGGTTTTTGCTGCGGTTTGGGTTCCGCGCTGGAAAGCGGGCGGGTACCGTCGGCGGGCTGCGCACGGCCTTCGGCGTGCGCGCCTTGCAGCAGCTCCTTTTCGCGCTGGGCGGGGCTGCGCTCGTCGGCGGTGTTGAAGTTTGGCTTGGATGAATCGCGATCTTGCATGATGGCCTCCTTGGCATGATTCACGCCCGCCGTGGCAATTGTTTCGATGGCGGGTTATTGAATGGAGCAAGGCGCATGCGCACCGCGGTGCAGGCGACGCCGCCAGCTCTAAGTCAAAGCTGCAATTGCCGGTAGGAAGTACCAGTACAAAGGCCGCTGCAGCGCGAATGCGGCGCGGCAGCATGGGCATGGCGGCTGCTAAACCCTTGAAGGACACCACCTTTCAAGGAGAACAGCATGGACCGAGCCCTTTACTGCATCGCGCGCACCAGCGCGCAGGCCGAACGCATCATCACGGAACTGAAACAGGTCGGCTTTCTGGGCGACGACATTTCCGTGCTGCTGGCCGACAAGGGCGGCACGCGCGATTTTGCGCACGAGCACAACACCAAGGCGCCGGAGGGCGCGGTGGCAGGTGGCGTCGCGGGCATGGGCGCCGGCGCGGTGCTGGGCTGGCTGGCGGGCATCGGCACGCTCACCATTCCCGGTGTCGGGCCATTCCTCGCGGCAGGGCCGGTGATGGCGGCGCTTTCCGCGGCCGCGGTGGGCACCGCCGCCGGCGGCGTCATCGGTGCGCTCGCCGGCGTGGGGATACCGGAATACGAAGCCAAGCTGTTCGAGGGCAAGCTGCGCGCCGGCAATATCCTGATCTCGGCGCACACCGAAGACAGCAAGCAGCGCCGCCGTGCGCGCGAGATTTTCCAGGCCGCCGGCGCGGAGAACATCGCCTCTGCCGCAGAAGCCACGGTGTAGCGGGAAGGTATGTAGCGAAAAGTTGTCAGCGAAAGGTTCATCAACATGGCAGACGAAAAGCAGGGCGCCCGCGCGCGACTGAGCCGCCGCGCCTTCATGCAGGGCACGGCGGCAGGTGCTGCCGCCACCGTCCTGCCGGCGGCGCACGCGCAAAGCGATACGGTTGCAGTGGCGGCACAGGCGCGCAGCGCGCCGGTGCCGCCGCCCGCAAGCGGCGACGAACTCACCCTCAATGTCAACGGCCGCGCGCAGGTGATGCGGGTCGAACCCACCGTCACCCTGCTGGACGCCTTGCGCGACCACGCGGGGCTTACCGGCACCAAGAAGGGCTGCGACCACGGCCAGTGCGGCGCCTGCACCGTGCTGATCAACGGCCGGCGCGTCAATTCCTGCCTGACGCTGGCGATGATGCACGATGGCGAAGAGATCACCACCATCGAAGGCCTGGCGCAAAACGGCCGCCTGCATGAGGTGCAGGCCGCCTTCGTCGAGTACGACGCCTTCCAGTGCGGCTACTGTACGCCGGGGCAGATATGTTCCTCGGTGGCGATGCTGGCGGAGGCCGAAGCCGGCACGCCCAGCGCCGTCACCAGCGATGCCGACCTGCGGGGCGGGCGCACGCCGCAACTGTCGGATGCCGAGATCCGCGAGCGCATGAGCGGTAACATCTGCCGCTGCGGTGCCTATCCCAACATCGTCGCCGCCTTGCGCGCGGTGTACGGCAAGAGCGCATAGGGAGGCCGCCATGCAAGCATTCAGCTATACGCGGCCGGCCAGCGTCGATGAAGCCCTGCGTGCCGGCGCGGCCGACGGCAGCGTCTTCATCGGTGGTGGCACCAACCTGCTTGACCTGGTCAAGAACGACGTGGCGAAACCGATTCGCCTGGTCGACATCAATCGCCTGCCGCTGGCGGTGATCAGCGAGACGCCCGGCGGCGGCCTGTCGATCGGCGCTTTGGCGCGCAACAGCGACACCGCCTATCACGCGCTGGTGCGCACCCGTTACCCCGTATTGAGCCAGGCGTTGCTGGCCGGCGCGTCGCCGCAGTTGCGCAACATGGCCACCGTCGGCGGCAACCTGATGCAGCGCACCCGCTGCGGCTATTTCACCGACACCGGCTTTGCCATGTGCAACAAGCGCAACCCTGGCAGCGGTTGCGCCGCCTTGCAGGGGCGCAACCGCATGCACGCGGTGCTGGGCGGCAGCGCGCAATGCGTGGCCGTCAATCCTTCGGACATGAGTGTGGCCTTGGCTGCGCTGGATGCCTCGGTGGTGCTGCGTGGGCCGCAAGGCGAGCGGCGTGTGGCGCTGACCGAATTCCACCGCGTGCCCGGCAACACGCCGGAGCGCGACACCAACCTGATGCCGGGTGAACTGATCACCGCGGTGGAACTGCCGCCTCCAATGCCGAACGCGCGTTCGCACTATCTGAAGGTGCGCGACCGCGCCAGCTACGCCTTTGCGCTGGCGTCCGCCGCGGTGGTGCTGGATACCGACGGCCGCACGATCCGCAGCGCGCGCATCGCTTTGGGTGGCGTGGCGACCAAGCCCTGGCGCGCACTTGCCACCGAGCGCGCGCTGGCGGGGCAGCGCATGGACGCGGCGGTGTTTCGGCGCGCGGCCGCGCTGGCGGTGCGCGATGCGCATCCCCTGCGCGAGAACGCGTTCAAGATCGAACTGGCGCAGCGCACCGTGGTGCGCGCGCTGCAGGAAGCCGGAGGTGCGGCATGAACCCGATCATCGGCCAGGCGCTGGACCGCGCCGACGGTCCCGCCAAGGTCACCGGCGCCGCGCAATACGCGGGCGATTTTTCCGCGCCCGGCATGGCCTACGCCGTGCTGGTGCAAAGCACGATTCCGCGCGGGCGCATCACAGGCATTGCCGCCGAAGCGGCGCAACGCGCGCCCGGCGTGCTCTACGTGATGACGCACCTGAATGCCCCGCGCCTGCCGCAGGGTGGCAAGGCCGCATTCGGCCCGCCCGCCGGGCGCATGCTGTCATTGTTGCAGGAGCCTGACATCCATTACAACGGCCAGCCGGTCGCGGTGGTGGTGGCCGACACCTTCCAGCATGCGCAGGCGGCCGCCGCGCAACTGCGCGTCAGCTATGAGCGCCAGGGCGCGGTGCTCGATTTTGCTGCTGCGAAACGCTCCGCCTATCCACCCAAGCAGGCCAACCGCGAACCCGCCGACGCTGCCTGGGGAGACCCCGCGGGCGGCATGAAGCGCGCCGCTACCAAGGTGGATTATGTCTACACGACGCCGATGCAGACCCACAACCCGATGGAGCCGCACGCCACCATGGCGAGCTGGCAGGGCGACCAACTGGTGATCTACGACGCCACCCAGGGTATTTCCGGCGTGCGCAAGACGGTCTCGAAAACCCTGGGCATCGACCCGGCGAAGGTGCGCGTGATCTCGCCTTACGTCGGCGGCGGCTTCGGCTGCAAAGGCTCGGTGTGGTCGCATGTGGTGCTCACCGCCATGGCTGCGCGCGTGTTGCGGCGGCCGGTGCGCCTGGTGCTGGCGCGGCCGCAGATGTTCGGCCCGGTCGGCGGGCGGCCGCTCACCGAGCAGCACGTAGCGCTGGGTGCCGCCGGCGACGGGCGCTTTACCGCGATTCGCCACGATTCGATCTCCCACACCTCGGTGATGGAGGATTTCGTCGAACCTTCGGCGGTGCAGACGCGCATGCTCTACGCCACCGACAACGCCTCGACCACGCATCGCCTGGTCAAGCTCAATGTCGGCGTGCCGACCTTCCAGCGCGCCCCGGGCGAAGCCACCGGCACCTTCGCGCTGGAGTCGGCGCTCGACGAGCTGTCTTACGCGCTCAACCTCGACCCGATCGAGCTACGCCTGCGCAACTACGCCGAGAACGATCCGCACGAGGGCAAGCCCTTTTCCAGCAAGTCCCTGCGCGAGTGCTATCGCGCCGGCGCCGAGCGTTTCGGCTGGAGCCGGCGGCCGCGCCAGGCGGGCGGCTGGCGCGAGGGCAACGAACTGGTTGGCTGGGGCATGGCCACCGCGACCTATCCGGCACGTGGCCAGCCGGCCTCCGCCAGCGCCAAAATCCTCTCCGACGGCACCGCCGTGGTGCGCAGCGGCACCCAGGACATCGGCACCGGCACCTACACCGTGATGGCGCAGGTGGCGGCCGAAACACTGGGGCTGCCGATCGAGCGCGTGCGTTTCGAACTGGGCGACTCCACCATGCCGGAGGCGCCGGTTTCCGGCGGCTCGACCACGGTGGCGAGCGTCTCGCCGGCGGTGCAGGCCGCTTGTGCGCAGGCGCGCGCGAAACTGATCGAGGCCGCGGTTGCGCCCGGCGGGCCGCTGGCAGGCATGGCGCCGGCCGATGTGGTGGCCGACAACGGCTGGCTGGCGCCGCGTGCCGATCCGGCGCGGCGCATCTCGTATGCGCGCGCGGTCGATGGACGCGGCGCCATCGAGGGCAGGGCGGACACCAGGCCGGGCGAAGACGTCAAGCAATACTCGATGCATTCCTTCGGCGCCGTGTTCGTCGAGGCGCGCGTGGACCGCGACCTCGGGCGCATCCGCGTGCCGCGCGTGGTCGGCGCCTATGGCGTCGGCCGGCGCCTGAACGAGAAGACGGCGCGCAGCCAGTTGATGGGCGGTATCGTCTGGGGCCTGTCGATGGCGCTGTTCGAGGAGAGCCAGCTCGATTTGGCCAGTGGGCGCTTCGTCAATGCCAATCTCGCCGAGTACCACGTGCCGGTGAATGCCGACGTCGGCGAAATCGAGGTGCTGTTCGTCGACGAGGTGGATACGCACATCAACCCCTTGGGCGCCAAGGGCATCGGCGAAATCGGCATCACCGGGATGAGCGCGGCTGTCGCCAATGCGGTGTATCACGCGACGAGAAAGCGCGTGCGTGATTTGCCGATCACGCTGGACAAACTGCTTGCCTGAGCAGGTATGGCGCTTGCACTGATCTAGCCATGCCGCCGCCCGAATCGTCGCGGGCGGTGGCGCGAGAGGCCCGATTTACCGGGCATCCGCTTTCAAGGAGACCCTCATGACTATTTCACTGCATAAATTGCTGGCCCTCAGCGCCGCCGCCATGGCTACGTTGGCATTCAGTCCCGCTTATGCTGCTGGCGCCGCGGGTGGTGTCGCTGGTGGTGCTGGTGCGGCGGCGGGTGGCGGCGTTGCCGCTGCTTCCGCCGGTGCGGCGGGCGCCGCCGGCGCACCTAGCGGCGGGAATTCGCCGATTGGCAACGGCTTCGCCGGCGGCAATATGGCGGTCAATGGCGGCACCGGCGTTTCCGCCGGCCTGCCCAGCACCAACCCCACCAGCATCACCGGCTCAAGTGCTGCCGCCGCGCCGACTGCGCAGGGCGTGCGGCCCAACGGTTCGGTGCCGGGCACGGTGGACCTGAGCGGCTCGAATGCCGCTGCGGCAACGACGGCCTCCGCGCAGCCCCTGGAGATCACCGGCAGCGGGCCGAACGCCCTGCAACCCGCCGTGCCGACCCTGCCTAATAGTGCCAACGCCAACGCCACCGTGGCCCCCAACGGCATGATCACCGGCACCAACGCCGGCGCGACCTCGACCACGCAAAACGGCGTCACCGTCACCCCCGCGCCGGGGATGCGGTCCAACGGTAGCGCGGTCGGCAGCGTTGACCTGACGCCGAATGCGGACGTTCCGGGCACCACGGTGTCCACTACCGGCGCGCAATAACCTGCCCGCATGCCGAAGAGCCGCGGCCTGGCCGCGGCTTTTTGTTTTCCCCGGGGGCACGGGCGACATTGTGTATGCTTGCGCTCCCGCAAGCTTAATCAGGACAGGAAATGCAGCAACAGCAGCAACATGGCGCCGCCCGGAAGGAGTACGGGCGATGAGCGATGCCATGCAGCGCGCCCGCGAATTGTTCACCGCCGCACTGGCGCGCCATGTGGAAAAGGACCATGCGGGGGCCGAAGATCTGTATCGCCAGGCTTTGCAACTGGCGCCGGGGCGGCCCAGCATCGTGTTCAACCTCGGGCGCTTGATGCTCGACGAAGGGCGCCTGGAGGAAGCCGAAGCCCTGTTCCGCGAAGTGGTGGCACAGGCGCCCGATCACGAGGCGTATTTCAATCTCGGCCTGGCGCTGGCCGGCCGGGGGCGCTTCGAAGACGCGCTTGCGCCTTATGAACAAGCCATCGCGCAAGCGCCGGAATTCGCGCCCGCGCAGGCGGCGCGCGGCTGGGCGCTGGAGCAGCTAGTGCGCTTGTCGGAGGCGCTGCTTTGCCACGCGCGCAGCGTCGAACTGGCCCCCGACAATGCCGAATACCAGGGGAGCTTTTGCCGCTGCGCCGGGCAACTGGCCGAATTCGACGCGCAAGCAGCGGCGACTCACGAGACCGCGGTGCTGATCTGCCTGAAAGGCGGCAACGTCGATCATCAGCAATTGCAGCAGCTGGTGTTGAGCCTGCTGCGGCGACGCTTCGCGCGCCTGCGCGAGCAGATGGAGGCGGCCGATTTCGACTGGGCGCGGGTGGCGCAGGCGGCGCCGCAGGAACTGCGCGCGTTTTGCGGCGACTGGCTGCTGCTGGGTGCACTGGAGAAGATTTCCCTAACGGACTATTCCAGCGAAGCATTTTTCACCGGCCTGCGCCGCGGCCTGCTGCGCCTGGTGCTGGCCGGCCCGGTTGACGAAGCGCTGGCGCCGCCGGTCACCGGCATCGCCATGCTGCTGGCCTGCCAGTGCTTTCTTAACGAGTACGTGTGGGATGTGCGCGAAGACGAGGCGCGGCAGGCAGCCACGCTGCTGGCGCGGGTCGAGGGCGGCATGGGCGGGGCCGGCCTGAGCGACCTGCATTTCGCCGTGCTCGGCTGCTACCAGGCGCTATGCCAGCGCGAGGCGCTGGCGCAATGGCTGATGGGCGGCCTGTCCCGCGTGGGCACGGTGGCGCGGCGCACGCTGCAAATGCAGGTGGCCGAGCCGCTGGCGGAAGCGGCCATCGCGCGCGAATTGCCGGAGATGGCGCCTATCCATGACGGCACTTCGCTGGCGGTGAAGGCGCAGTACGAAGAAAACCCGTATCCGCGCTGGCTGACGCTGCCGCGCGTCGCCCCCTTGCCTTACATCGAGCACGTGCGGCGCGATATCGCGCCGCATCAGCCGACGCTCGCGGCTGCCACGCAAAATCCGCAGATCCTCATCGCCGGCTGCGGCACCGGGCGCCACGCGCTCCTCTACGCGCGTGCGTTCGCCGGGGCGCGCATCACCGCCATCGACCTTTCCGGCGCCAGCCTGGCCTACGCGTTGCGCAAGGCGCAGGAGATGGGCGTGACCAATGTGCGCTTCCTGCGCGGCGACATCCTCGATCTGGATGCGCTGGAGGGGCAGTTCGATGTCGTCTCCAGCATCGGCGTCCTGCACCACATGGCCGATCCCGAAGCGGGCCTGGCGGCATTGTTGCGGCGCCTGCGCCCGCAAGGCTACCTGATGCTCGGGCTGTATAGCGAGCTGGCGCGGCGCCAGATCGTCCGCGTGCGCGCGCAGATTGCCGCCCAGGACCTTCCCGCCACCCCCGAAGGCATTCGTGCCTGCCGTGCCTGGATGCGCGCGCAGCCGGAGGGCGAATTCACCCGCCTGATGCGCGACGCCACCGACTTCTACTCGACCTCGATGGTGCGCGACCTGCTGTTCCACGTGCAGGAGCGGCGCTACACGGTGCCGCAATTGCGCGACATGCTGGCGCGCCACAAGCTCGAATTCATGGGCTTCGCCACCGGCCACGAGATGCGCATCAAGGCGCTGTACCGCGAGAACTTCCCCAAGGACGAGGCGATGCTCGACCTGGCGCAATGGGACGCACTGGAGCAGGACCATCCGGACCTGTTCCGTGGCATGTACCAGTTCTGGGTGCGGCCGCAGGCGTAAGTGCCGCGGGCAGGGTCAGCGCCCTTGCGTGGCGCTGACCGGATTGACGCTGGCCGCCGTCACGTTCCATAGCGCCAGCACCGGCGCGTCGAAATGGTGCTCGTCGATGGCCAGGACGCTCAAGGATGCGGTGGAAAGTTGCAGGTGCCGCGCCTCGACCAGCGGCCATTCAAGCCAGCGAGCCGCCAGGCTCACGCCCAGGTGACCGTGGGTGAACAGCGCGATATTGCCTTCAAGCGTGCGCAGGCGCGCGATCAATCCGTCGACACGCAATGCCAGCTGCGCCGGCGTTTCACCGTTCGGGCAGCCGTCGCGAAAGATCAGCCAGTCGGGCCGGTCGCGGCGGATGTCGGCGGAGCGCAAGCCTTCGTAGTCGCCGTAATTCCACTCGGCAAGACCCTCTTCAACCCGCGCCTGCGCACCCAGTCCCGCCAGTTCGCAGGTGCGCCGTGCGCGCTGGCGCGGGCTGGTGAAAACATGATCGAAGCGGATGCCGGCGAGCAATGGCGCGAGCGCGCGTGCCTGCGCCTCGCCGTTGGCAGTCAGCGCGATATCGGTGCGCCCGGTGTGCTGGCCGGACAGCGACCACTCGGTTTCGCCGTGGCGGATCAGGTGAACGCGCGGTGCGCTCATGCCCGTTCCAGCGCTTCGCTGTATTCGCCGCGGCGCGCGGCGGCGTTCAGGCGCGCGCGATGCACCAGGGCCTTTTGCGCCGCCGCCACGTTCGCCGCCTCGCCGTGCCAGATCTCCATCGCCGGCTGCTGGATGGCGCGCGCGAAGGAAAAGGTCAGGGCCCAGGGCAGGCGCCCGCGGAAATCGGCATTCATCGCGTTGAGATGTTCGGAAGCGCGCTGCGGCGATTGCCCGCCGGAGAGAAAGGCGACGCCGGGCACCGCCGCCGGCACCGTGCGCAGCAGGCATTGCACGGTGGCGGCGGCGGTCTCCTGCACCGAAGGCTGCTGCGGGCAGTCCTGCCCGGCCACCACCATGTTCGGCTTGAGCAGCATGCCTTCGAGCGCGACGCGCTGCCGGTTCAACTCGCGAAACACCATGCGCAGCGCCGCTTCGGTGACCACCGCGCAGCGCGCCAGCGTGTGCTCGCCGTCCATCAGCACCTCAGGCTCGATGATCGGCACCAGCCCGGCCTCCTGGCACAAGCCGGCGTAGCGCGCCAGCGCGTGCGCGTTGGCCTCCAGGCAGCCGCGCGTGGGAATGCCCTCGCCGATGGTGATCACCGCGCGCCATTTGGCGAAGCGCGCGCCCATCTTCACGTATTCGGCGATACGCTCACGCAGGCCGTCCAGGCCTTCGGTCACCTTTTCTCCCGGATGCCCCGCCAGGTTTTTGGCACCGGCGTCTAGCTTGATGCCGGGGATGATGCCCGCGTCCCGCAGCGCCTGCGCGAACGGCGTGCCGTCCTGTTTGGTCTCGCGGATGGTCTCGTCGTAGAGGATGGCGCCGCTGACGGCGTCCGACAGGCCGGGCGCGGTGACGATCATCTCGCGGTAGGCCTGGCGCATTTCCACGGTCTGCGCAATGCCCAGTTCGGCGAAGCGCTTGTTGCAGGTGGGGTTGCTTTCATCCATCGCCAGCAGCCCCTTGCCGCCGGCCATCAGGTCGCGGGCGGTTTGCGTAAGCAGCTTGATATCCATGACGCCTCCTGTGCAAAGAATACAGTGTAGGACAGGGGCGGCGCAGCGTGGTTCCAGGCCGCGCTTCAGCGCAGCATGAAGGTTTCGTACTCCAGGCTTTCCAGCTTGCGGCTCAGGAACCAGGTGCCGGCCAGCACCGACACCAGCATGGCCAGCGCAAAGCCGTAGCCGTACCACGCGGGGCCCAGGCGCAGCGAGGCGGCGGTGAAGACGACGTTGGCGACCAGCAGGGTGACGGTGAGCCACACCACCGCGCGGCGCTGGTCGAGGTAGAACAGCACGTTGAGAATGCCCAGCATCACCACCTGCAGGCCGGCGCCGACCACGTCGATGAACAGCAGCGGCAGGTAAAGGGTGGAGATGCCCATCCATTGCAGGAACTGTTCGCCCAGCAGGAACACCACCAGCACGGTGATCGCCTGGATCTTGGCGATGTCGAACAGGCCGCGCTGCACGTAATACACCATGTGGTTGCGCATGCGCTCGATGAATTCCAGGGTGGCGCCTTCGCGCACCGCGTCGTAGAACTTCATGTAGTACTCGACGAAATCGGTCTCGATGCGCACCAGGAACACCGCCATGCCGGGAATCACGGTGAGGTAGGCGAAAAAGATCGGGATGTCGTAGATCACCGAGGCCCGCAAGGGACCGATCACCGCCTCGCTGGTGATCGGGGTGTACCAGAACATCAGCTTGTCGATCCACACCCCGAGGTTGAAACAGAAGCCTGTCACCATCAGGCTCCTGTACATCGCGCCTTTTTCCCAGATGTCGAAGGCGATCAGGCGGTCGGAATGGTGGTGCCGGTAGATCAGCCAGATCATGCCCACCAGCAGCAGGAAGTGCCCCAGCACGAAGCCCAGCAGCAGGCCTTCCATGTTGTAGACGTAGCGGAACAGCAGCGCGAACACCAGCGTGGCGAGGTAGCCCAGGAAAAAGATCACCACGATCGCCTTGTAGTGCTTCATGCCGGTGAGGAACACGGTGGCGATCCAGATCGCCGACATGATGGCCATGCCGGCGACGAACAGCAGGCGGTACAGCACCGTCTGCTGCGGAAACAGGAACAGCGCCACGGGCAGCGCCAGCAGGATGCTCAGGTTCAGCGCAACGAACAGCAGGCCGTTGAAGTTCGGCAGGATGGCGGCCTCGTCCTTGGCGAAAATGCGGTCGGCGACAAAGCGGGTGAAGGAAAGCTGCACGGTGCCGGTGACCACCAGCGAGCAGAGGAAAAGATAGGTGACCGTCACCTGGAACTGCGTGATCAGGGCGTTGGGCACCACGATGGCGACCGACATGACGCCCACCAGCAGGATGCCGACGATCGACAGCACCCACGGGCCGGAACTGATGATGCCGGCGTAGGCGTAGGCCTGCAAGAGCCCCGTATAGGAGCGCTTGACCAGCAGCTTCCTCAGCTCGAAGCCGATGCCTGCCATGGATACTCCTTGTTGAAAGCCTTGTGGTAGAGCTGGCGATAGCTGTCGAACATCATCGCCTGCGCGTAGTAGGTCTCGACGCGGCGGATGCCGGCCGCGGAGGCCCGCTGCCACTCGCGCTCGTCGGAGAGCAGCGAAAGCGCTGCCCGCGCCAGCGCGTCGGGATCGGCGATGCGCACGACGCGGCCGGAGGCGCCCAGCGCCGCGTCTTCGCCCGGCAGTCCCTCGACCAGCTGGCGGCAGGAGCCGACGTCGGTGGACACCGTTGGAACGCCGGCGGCGTAGCCTTCCAGGATCACCAGCGGCAGGCCCTCGCTGATCGAGGAGAGCACCACCAGCCCGACCTTGGGCAGGAGCTCGGTGAGTTTCTGGAAGCCTAAGAACCTGACGTGTTCGGCCAGGCCCAGTTGCTGCGCCAGCTCGCGGCATTCGGCGGCGTAGGCGGGATCTTCGTCTTCCGGCCCGGCGATCCAGGCTTCGGCCTGCGGCATGTGCTTGACCACCGTGCGCATGGAGCGGATGAAGGTCTTGATGTCCTTGATCGGCACCACCCGGCCGATCAGGCACAGCACCGGCGGCGCCGCCGCCGGCCGCAGCGGCCGTAACGCGGCGTAGCGCTCGATGTCGACACCGTTGGGAATATTGCGTGTCTTCGCCGGCGGCGCGCCATCGGTCAATTGGCGCTGGCGGTTGGCCTCGTAGAGGGCGACGATATCGTCGGCGGCCTGGTAGGTGAGGTAGCCCAGGTGTTCGAAAAAGCGGATCCACAGCGAGCGGTAATAGCCCATCTGCGAGGTGTCGCGCTCGAAGGCGTTGCGGTTGTCGGAAATCCAGTTGGCCTGGAACAGGTCGATCTTGCGTTCCTTGACATAGATGCCGTGTTCGGAGAGCAGGAAGGGCGCCGGATTGCGGTGCTTCAGCAGCACACCCATGATGCCGGCGTAGCCGGTGGAGATGGCGTGGTACAGGCGCGCGCGCGGCAGCCGCGGCGCGATCTCGCGCAGGCGCCAGAACGGCGTGTGCAGGTTGCGGATGGTCCAGAAATAATCGACGAAGGAAGGGTCGGTGCTGTAGCGGCGGTAGCTTTCCTTGATGTAGTCCCACGACTCCTGGCCGTAGAGAAACACCTCGTGGCTGACCTTGCCCTCAGGCGAGGCTGCGTCGAACAGGCTGGCAAAGGCATGCATGCATTGCGGGTTGCGGATGTCGTTGTGCAGCAGCTCGTGCACCCGCTCCACCTCTTCCATGCTGCCTCGGGCGGCGCGCGTGGGCCGCACCTTGGGATTGTCCTGCTCTTCGAACAGGTAGACGATGTCCAGGTGCACCAGGTTGGGCGGCAGGGTGTAGCGCATGCTGCCGTAATCTTCCTTGCGGCTGCCGATGAACAGGGCGCCGAAGCGCACCTCGGGAAAGCCGTTCATGATCTGGTACACCCAGCTGGAAACGCCGCCGGAGACGAAGGGGAAGGTGCCTTCGAGCAGCAGCAGCACGTCCACGCTGTCGGCCTTCGGCAGCGCCGGCAGGGCGGGCTCAGATGTGGGGGAGGAGATTGCGGTCACGGAAGTTGTCCAGCATGTTGCGTTCGGTCCACAGTTCCACCACCGCCTTGGTGCTGGCGGCCAGGTGCAGGCGCGCCAGGCGCTGCATGATCTGGTCCACCTCGCCGAAGTCGCGGCGGCGGAAGTAGATTTCGGCGAGATAGGGCAGGGCTGAAGCCTCCGGCTGGCCCAGGGCGATGGCTTCCTGGAAATAATCCTCGGCGCCGTCGAGCTCGCCCTGCTCCAGGCGGATGCGCCCGCACAGCACCAGCACGCCGGAATCGTGTTCGACGTCTTCCAGCCCCATCGCCTCGTCGGCATAGCGCCGCGCCTCGGAGAGGATATGGCGGCGCAGCTCGCCTTGCGCCAGCGAGGCGTAGATCAGCTCCCAGTGCAGCTCGGCGAGATGGCGCAGGATGTCGTAGCGCTGCACCGTGGTCATCTCGCGTGCCAGGTTCTGGCGCTCGCGGCTGATGTGGATGGAAATCTTCTTTTCCTCCGAATCCAGCATGCCGAAGGCGATCAGGCGCACGTCGTCGGTCTTGTCGGCCAGCAGGTCTTCGAGGATCGGGTTGGCCACCCGTCGCGACACCGCCTGCAGCGACATCAGCGATTGCAGGCGCACGTTGTCCGGCACCTTGCTGGTCAGCCGCGCGCGCGCCGAGCCCTGGGCCGTGCGGTTGGCGACCTTCGACTGGATGTTGTATTCGGGCAGTTCGACCGAGCGAGGCAGCGCCTGCGCGTCGTCGTCCTCTTCGCGGCGCAATGTCAGGTGCACCACCAGCAGGAGCGAGAGCGCGCCGATCACCGGCGCGATGAAGGCGAAGTCGAACATCAGGAGCCAGGCGAGGATGGGGCGGCTGCGATAGCGCCGCGGCAGCATCAGCCAGGCCACCGTGCCGAGCGCCGCGCAGGCGCTCGCGTGCAGGCCGATGACGGTCAACACCGCGCCCAGGCTGTGTTCGAGGGGCAGGGGGCCGATGAAGACGCCGAGATCGGCAATCAGCGCCAGCCAGGCCCAGTAGAGGGTTTTCATCGCCGCCTAGGGCTCCACCAGCAGTTGCTCGAGCACGTCGACCGGGTTCTCGAAGGCGAAATCGATGGCGCGGATGCCGATGCGCAGGTTCTCCGGGCTTGCGCCGAAGCGCGTGCGCACCCAGGCGTCGATCCGCTGCACGAATCCCTCCTTGCCGGAAGGCGAGGCGAAGGGCATCAGCACCACGATCACCGGGTTGCCGCCGATGGCGGTGCGCCAGTAGACGTCCAGCCCGCGCTTGATCTGCAGGAATTCGGTGGGAATCTCCTCCTTGCGCTCGCCGCCGAAGCTCATCACCACGATGTGGCTGGAAAGCCCCAGGCGCGCCTGCATGCGCATCATGCGCGCCATCTCCTCGGCGTACATCACCGGGATGTCGGGCAGGCGCTGGCGGATCAGGTTGACCTCGGGCGCGGTGCGCAGGTTGTCGGCGTAGTAGGCGAGGATCACCGCCGCCATCTGCAGGTTTTCCACGTTGAGGGAGAAAAACGGCATCTTGGTGACGGCCAGCACCCCGATCAGCGAGTTGTCGCTGGCCAAGAGCGGCGCCACCAGCAGCTGGTTGGAGCGGCGCTGCAGCGACACCTCTTCGCCCGCCACGTGGGCCAGGCTGCGCTTTTCCAGCGCCAGTTCCAGCAGTTCGTCGTCCTCCTGTAGCGGCTGCGGCTCGCCCATGGTGGCGACGGCATGGCCGAGGATGATGCGGGTGCCGCGTTCATGCGCCGCATAGACGGTGGCGGCTTCGATGTTGCCGTATTGCGCCAGCAGCTGCAGCAGGCCGTCGGCGGCGGGCAGGTGCTCGGCGCTTTCGCCGGTATCGATCAGCAGGTCGCGCAGGCCGGCGAGCGCGTCACGCAGCGAGCCGGGGCGCGCCAGCATCTCCTGCTCCAGGCGGTCGTGCGAGAGGTTGAGCAGCAGATGGCGCTTGGTCAGGCGCGACAGGCGCTCGGTGACGTAGAGGTTGGTCTCGTCCATGCGCAGGTTGCGGTCGCGCCAGACGTCGGAAAATTCGCCGCAGATCAGCACCATCAGGCTGCCGCCGATGAAAAAGTCGCGCGGAAATTCGCGCGCCGTCGCCCCCAGGGCATCGGCCGCCACCCAGTCGCCGAGAATGATCAGCCCGGCGATCAGGCCAGGGAGCACGCCGTAGCGCAGCGCCACCAGCACCGGGCCGAACCACAGCCAGGGGAAGGCGGTGTTCATCAGCAGCGGATCGTCCGGCCGCCCCAGCCAGGCGAAGGCGATGAACAGCAGCGGCAGGATCACCACCTCGGCCCAGCGCGCGCGCGAAGCGCTGTCCTCCGGCGCCAGCGTTTCGGCGGAGAACAGCTGGTTCCAGACCTTGGTTTGCTCGGGCTCGGCCATGATCCGCGCTTCCGGGGTTGATTGCTGTCGGGTTTACTTGCCAGCCACCGCGGCGCGCACCGGGATGCGGTTCACCAGGCTGGCCAGCAGCTTGTTCGCCACCCCGGCCAAGGACTCGCGGCTCCAGCCGCTCTTGGCGCCGGAGGCCGAGTAGACCACCTGGCCGTTTTCCAGGTCGATCACCTGTAGTGTTACGCCCACCGCCGGCTCGCCGTCGATGCCGACCTTGTAGCGCCATTCCTCCACCATGCCGGTGACGCCGTAGCGCATGCCGGCGCCACTTGCCCACTTGCGCGCTTCTTCCACCACGCTGCGCTCGGCCGGCTCGAACAGGGTATCGCGCGACAGGTTTGGCGGATAGTGCCCGAGGTTGGAAATGCCGCGCGCGCGCAGCAGGTTTTCGGTGATGGCTTCCGCCGCCAGCCCGGCCTGCGGCGTGTCTGTATGGTTGGTGATGGGCAGTAGCGCCCATTTGGCGCCGGTATCCAGCGTTACGCCGGGCGCCGAGACGGTGGTCGTGGTGGTGCAGGCCGCCAGCGCGAGCGCGGCGGCGAGCAGGAGCAGCCTTCGTAGCATTGTCATGAAAATCCTCCTCTAAAAATAATAACGGTAGCGCAGTGCAAGTGTGCGGGCGAAATTGCCCGCGCCGGTGCCGCCGCGGCTGATGTCCAGCCGCAAGGAAAGATGGTCGGGCCCGATCACCGAGCCGGCGATGCCGATGTAGCCGAGGTAGCCGGCGCCGTTGACCGAGTTGTGCTGCTCGCAGGCTTCGAAAAACGGCCGCCAGGCGCGGGTATAGGTGTCTTGCAGGTTGACGCCGCCGAGGTTTTCGCCGCCGCCCAGACAGGCGCCGACGTTGGTGCTGCCGTCGGGCAGGAAGTAGCCGGTGGACGACAGGCTGCCGTCGCCGATGGCGTCGCGCACCGCCTGCGGCAGGCGGGCGATGGTGGCCGGGCCGATGGCGCCGTTGCGGTTGACCAGCTGGCGCGTGGCGAAGACGCGCGCGCGCAGGTCCGGGTATTCGGTGCGGATGCGGTAGCCGGCCTCGGTCTCGACCTGGGTGGCGCTGCCGACGTAATCGCCGAACTGGGTGTAGAAGCGGTCGTATTGGGGCGCGATGCGGACGTACTCGCGCTTGCTCAGGTTGTAGCTCAGGCCGAAGCGCACGTTGTTGGTGTAGCCGGCAACGCGCAGCGGGATGCTCTCGGTGGCGTTGCCGCGGTATTCGACGGCGCCGTCGAGTGAAAATCGGCGGTCGAAGCGATAGTTGAGCGTATAGCGCGCGCCGGTCAGGTTGGCGACCTCGTTGTGGCGGAATATGGCGAGGCTGTTGCTGTTCTCTTCGCCCTGCAGCCAGATTGCCTCCAGGCTGGTGAGGCGGTCGGTATGCGGTGCGAGTGTATTGAATTCGGGATCGTCGGTGCCCTGGATGTTCTTGGTGTAGCCGGCCTTGAGCTGGATGTTGCGCGTCAAGGCGTAGCGGCCTTCGACCTGCAGGCCGCGGCTGCCCAGATCCCCGTAGACGCTGCGCGAGAGCTGCAATTGCAGGTAATTCGCATACAGCGGCGCGTGCTGGCGGAAGCGGTCGTGCAGTTCGTCGTCCACACCGCTTTGCTCCATGCCATGAAAGGCGATGTCGAGCGCCTGCTGCCAGTGGTTCAGCGCATAGGCGGTGTCGTAGCGGTTGTAGATCGGCAGGCCGTCGGCGTGGGTTTGCAGCAGCCGGTCCATGGTCTGGGTGTCGTTCAGTTGCAGCGCGGTCTGGATTTCCGCCCACAATGGCGGCGTGCCGCGACGGTCGGCGCGGCGCGGGTCGAAATTGTCCCGGCGCGTGGCAATGCGCTCGGCGGCCGAGCTGGCATAGCGCAGCCACATCCAGGCGCGCGCGTTGCGGAACTGTTCGGTTGATACCGCCCAGGCGATGATCAGCGCGCGCGTCTCGCGGTCGTCGCCGGTGGAAGTCGGCAGGCCGCGCAGTTGTGCCGCCACTTCGCGCACCAGCGCCAGCGCCGGGTCGCCGGGGCGGTTGAGCAGCGCCAGGCGGGTGACGGCCAGCAGGTCCGGGTCGGGGTCCAGCGGCACGGTCGGCTTGTCCAGCTGCAACTGGCCGCGCAGGCGCTGCCACACCTGCTGGCGCACGCGGTCGGCCACGCCGGTGAGCTGGTAGCGGTCGAGCGCATCGGCATAGTTGAGCGCCAGCAGCGAATCGTCAGGCTTGCGCGCCAGTTCGCGGCGATACCAGTAGATCGCCTCGCGGTAGCGGTCCAGCGCGTGATTGGCGGCGGCAAAGGCCACCCAGTAGGCCGAGTCCGCCTGCGCCGCCGGCTCCAGTTGCTTGAGCAGGGCGATCAGCTCGGCCTTGCGGCGCGTATCGATCAGGAACCACAGGGCCGGCACGGTGACGTCGCTGTCCTGCACGCCGCTGGCGAGCGCGCGGCGGAAATCGCCCCAGGCGCGATCCGGCGCGCCGATGCCCTGGTAGTACTGCGCGCGCAGCACCAGGAAGCGGTTGTCCTTCTCCGCCTTGGCAGTCTCGGCGGGCGACATGCCGGCGAAAATCCGCGCCTGCGAGGTGAAGTCGTTGGCGTCGGTCTTCAGCGTCAGCGCCACGATCAGGTAATCGAGGTTGTCGTAGCGCCGGTAGACTTCCAGCGCCAGTTGCGCCGCCTCGCCCGGGTGGCGCTGGCGCACCAGCGCGATCAGGCGCGACCAGTCGGCGGCGTCGGGATTCTTGGCGGCGCCGAGATATTTGCGATAGGCGTTTTCCGCCGTGTTGAGTTCGGACAATTCCCACGAGGTCTGGGCGAGGATGCGCCAGAAATCCAGCGCGTCGGCCGGCACTTCGGCGGCGTGCTCCTGCATCAGGTCGTAGGCGTCGCGCGCGCGGTCGCGGCGCAGCAGGAACACCACGGCGTGCAGCGCCAGGTCCACCGAAAAAGGCTTCAGCCGCAGGCGCTCGCGGTAAAGCTGGTAGGCACGCTCGTCGTCACCGGCGTTTTCCGACAATTGCGCCGCCTGCGCGAGAAACTTGGCATCGCCGCGCTTGCGGAACTGCGCCTCGAAAAACAGCGAACCGTCGCGCGGGCGGGCGGCGAGATCGAACAGTTGCGCTACTTCGGTCCATTGCGTCGGCGTCAGGTTGCCTTGCGCGGCCTTGTATTGCCAGACTGCGATCACGGTGTCGTAGTTCGGCGCCACCGGCGCCAGGCGCAGCAGGGCATCCAGGGTCTCGCCGCCACGGTCGCCATGGCGGAACATGTAGTCGCGTTGCGCCCAGGCCACCTGCGGGCGTTGCGTCCACTCCGCCACGTGCGCCAGCTTGAGGCGCCATTCCAGGTCGTCGGGCGCACCGGCCACGGCCTTTTCCGCCACCAGGTAGGCGCGCTTCAAGTCGCCGGCGCCGGCAAAAATGTCGAAGGCGAGGGCGAAGTCTTCCTGGTTGAAAGGGCGCAGTTCGCCGTTGGCGTCGATGGCGTTGTTTTGCGCCGGCACGGCGGGCGAAGAAGCGGAAGCGGGCGGCGCCGGCGGCTCCAGGGGAACGGCGGCATCGGCCACCACGGTGCCCCGCGACGGCGCGGGTACCGCAGGCGGGAGCTCGCGTGACAACGCAAGCGGCGCGGGCGGGGCAGGGCGCGTGGTCGTAGCGGCTGCCGGTGACGGCGCAACGGCTTCGCCTTCCTGCCAATTCTTCTGCACGATGGCCTCGGGGCGGAAGACGGCGGTGCGGATCAAGGGCTGCTCCAGCGGCGCGCCGGCAATCGCTGCTTTCGCCTCACGCGCACCGGCCCAGAAGCCGGCGCGCAGCACCATCAGCTTGCCGCGCTTTTCGATGCGCAGATAGGGCAGGCCGGTGTAGCGGCGATAGGCCTGCGCCAGCCCGGCGGCGTCGCCGCTGGCGATCTGCACTGAGAAATACTCGCGGCCGGCTTGCGGCGCGGGCGCCTGCGCCGCATGCGCGCCGGCCGCCACCAGGATAGGGCAGACACCCGCCAGGTAGCGCCTCATCTGGCCCCTCCGGCGAGCTCGCCGAAGCCGGCGAACACCAGGCGCCGCGCGTAGCCCACCGCGTGCGGCGGGTCGCCGGCGGCGAGCGCCGTGCGGGCCAGGTAGCGCAAGGTCTCGGGGTCGCGGTCGAGGTCGCCGATCTCGCGGTCGGCGGCGGTCATGGCCTGCTTGAACAGGCTCGCCTGCATCAGCGTGTCGATGCCCGAGTGAAACAGGCTGCGCGCGCGCTCGCGGTCGTGCGTCTGGCGGCGCGCCAGGAAATAGTACTCAGCCGCCAGGGTATAGCGCCCCACGCCCAGGGAATTGCGCGCCTGCTGCACCAGCACGTCGGTGGAGCTTTCCTTGCTGGCGCGATTGAGGAAGGCCAGCCCGAGTTCCGGCAGTTCGATGCGAAAGGCGGCGTTGGCCATCTGGCCGGCGAGATAGGGGCTGACGTCCTGCGGGCGGATGTCCCTGAGCAGCACGGCCAGGGGATTGCGGATGCGCGCGTAGCGCGCGCCGGCCGGATCTTTCTCCAGTGCGCGCTGGTAAAAGCCGATCAGCAGGGTCAGCGCTTCGTCGCGCTGGCGCGCATCGCCATTGGCCATCACCGGGTCGAGCAGGCGTTCGATTTCGCCGAGGCCAAGCGTGGCGCGCTGCACCCGCGCGAGCAGGAGGGCGAGGTCGAGATTGCCGGCATCGGTGCGCTGCAGGTTGCGCACATAGGAAAGGGTAAGCGGGTCCAGTTGCTCCTGGGTCAGCAGCTTTTCGATCAGCGCCTTGCGCGGAAAGATCACCGCCAGGAGGCCCAGCATGATGAGCGCGATCAGCGCCAGCTGCCAGCCGGTCGCCAGGCGCAGACGGGGAATCTCCCCGTCAAGGCCGGCATATCGCTTCGAGCGGGCGGGCAGCATGGTCCGTCAGTTGGTAGGTGGAGAGCTCGCCCTGGCGGCGCGTCGGGGTGAGATCGCGGCCGCCGGCGCGCACGCGGCAGCCGTCGGCGTTGGCGAGCGTCACCTGCAGCGGCACGTAGCCGTTCAGCGCCCAGGCATAGGTATTGCCGTTGCGATTTGCCGATTCGATGCGCGCATTGGCCGAGTACACGCGCGGCTGCGGCGCCGGCGTGGCCGTGAAAGCCAGTTCGGCGTCATCGCTGGCGAGGTGGATGTAGCGGTTATCCCCCTGCGCCGGGCGGAAGCCGGCGACCCCGCGGCTGGCGTCAAGGTCCGGCGTACCCAGGCTCACCGGCGCGCGCAGCGTGCGCTCCAGCTTGCCGCCGCGCACGCGCCAGCCGGTAGGCGTGCGGGCGATCGCGATCTCGCGGAATTCCAGCACCTGGCGCGTGTATTCGGAGACATGCACCGGCGTGGTTTCCTGCTTCATCGCCCAGGCGAACACCTTGTCCAGCGACTGCATGCCGGCAACCTTGGTGGTGATGTACGTGTGGAAGTAAATGTTGATCGGTTTGACGCGGCGCGGCTTGTCGGTGAATTCATAAGTCTCGATCACCCGCTCGAAGCCGTAGAAAGGGCCGGTCCAGAGATTGGTGTAGACGTTTTCGTTCTGGTTCGGCGCGAATACCTGGAACAGCCCGGACTTGTCCAGCCCCAGTCCCTCGACCTCCGTCATGGTCGGGCTGGTGCGGGTGGCGATCGTGTCGCCGCCGTTCATGTTCTGCACATGCAGGCGCCCGGTCCATTCGAGGGCGTCGCGCCCGGGCTCGCAGTCACCGGTCCAGAGGAAGACCTGCACCCGCTTGCCCGGCGGCGCCAGGCGGCTGTTGATGTAGTTGATCGAGCCTTCGACCTCCTTTTGCAGGTCGAAGTGATAGCCCGGAACGTTGAGCGAAAAGCCCTCGCCGTCGGTATCGGCCGGCTGGTCTTCCGCCTTGCGCCAGTTGAACGGGTGCGAATAGCTGTGCGAGCCGATCTCGACGTTGGGCGAAGCGAAGATCTGCCGCGCGATCGCCTCCAGCTTCGGCGAGTCCTTCGGGTAGAGGCCGTCCGGCGCCACCTCGGCCTGGATCACCGAAATGGTCATCGGCAGGTTGTACTTGCGCACCACGCGATCGCGCACCACCGCGCCGGCGTAATCGTTGCCCGGCAGTTCCGAGCGGCTGACGAAGCCGTCGCCGTCCATGTGGATCAGCAGGGTGCGGCGCCCGCTGGTGGTGGTGCTGTCGGGCACCGGCATGTCGGGCAGGTGCAGGGCGGCGCGAAAAAATGCGAAGGGGTCGATCACCCAGCGGTTTTCGTTGCCGGTCGGCAGCGTCACCACGGTGTAGGGCGACATGGCATAGCCGCCCCAGGGCGTGATGGCGATGGCCACCTGGCGCTGCTTGCCCTTGGCGAGGGTCAGCAACGCCTGGCCTTCCTTCAAACGCAGGGGAGTGAAGTCGTCAGGCTCCGGATGCGGCGCGCGCTCGTAGCCCACCAGCGGCGCCTGCTGCTCGATGGTGACGCCGCCCAGGCCCTTGGGCGCGTTGTCGGTCGAAAGCCCGAGCGCGCGCCCCAGCGGCGTGCTGAGCGCCACGTCCACCTGGTTCATCAGCACGAAGGGAACGCCGCGCTCTTTCACCCGCGCCAGCCAGGCGGCCAGCTTGTTGAGGTCGGCGGGAGACGCGCGTGAAGACAGCCAGACCACCACACCGGCGTATAGCCCGTCGGTCATGGCAGCCGGCAAGTGCGCAAGATCGGCGTATTCCGGCACGTAGCCGAGGTAATTGAGCGGCATGGTGCCGAAGCGCACGGTCGGATCGTCGCGCAGGCCGTATTCGTTCGGGTAGACGCTGGTGATCATCAGCACGCGGCGCGGCATCACCTCGATCGCCCCCACGCCCAGGCTCGCCAGTTCGGAAGTGGCCACCCAGGGGATGAAGCCCAGCCCGCGGATCTGCTCGGCGGTCTTGCGCGCCAGCGCGCGCTGGCCGGCGGCGACGTAGTCGATGCCGATCACCTCCAGGTGATAGTCGTCGTGCGCCTTTTTCAGCTGCGGCAGCAGCCAGTCGCGGTCCGCCTGCGTCACCGGGCCGTAAGTCTTGGCGCCGTTGTTATAGCCCTGGAACAGGGACTCGGCCGCCACCGCGTAGGCCTGCCCGTGCACGCGGTCCAGAATCTCGAAGCCGCGGTTGAAAATCAGCTTTGCCTCCGGATGGCGGCGCTTGAGTTCGTTGATCAGCCTCACCATGCCGGCTTCCTGCGCCGCGCGCGCCACCGGCGTCTTGGCGAACAACTGGTAGGAATCCAGGGTGTCGAGGAAAAACGCGCGATAGCCGGCCTGCCACAAGGGCTCGACCACGGTCTCGGAAAAAAAGCGCGGCCAGTCCGGCGCCGACTGGTCGATCAGGCGGCTGCCGAAATCCTTGTTCTCGCCGCGCAGCCATTCCTTCGGGATCGCCTTGGCATAGCCGCGGTCGCGGTCGACTTCGCCGACCGAGACGTAGGCCGCCAGTTGCGTATGCGATAGCCCTGCATCCGCCGGGCGCGGCACGTGATCGGGATCGACCACCACCAGGTCGAAGGCCTGCAACTCGTTCCACGGCGGATGTTCGCCGTAGTAAAACGCGACTGCGGGGCTGGCGCCGGCGCCCAGGGAGACCAGGCAGAGCAGCAGCGCCAGCCACCTCATGCAAGGCTCTCCAGCAGGGTACGCAAGCCCGCCGCCAGCGGCGTGGTCTGGACGATGCCGAGCTCTTCGCGCATGCGCTTGGGCACCACCGCCGAATGGCGGATGTCGCCGCCGCGCTCCGGGCCGAAGCGCAACTGCGGCTCGCGGCCGGCGGCCTGTCCCAGCGCCGCCACCAGGTCGAGCAGGGTGACGGAAACGCCGGTGGCAACGTTGCAGATGCCTTGCGCGCCGGAAGTCAGCGCCGCCACGTTGGCCCGCGCGACATCGCCGACGTAGACGAAATCGCGCGTCTGCCCGCCGTCGCCGTTGATGGTGAGCATCTCGCCGCGGCGAATACGGTCGGCGAAGATGCTGATCACCCCGGAATAGGGTGAGCCGGGATTCTGCCGCGGCCCATAGACGTTGAAAAAACGCATGCCCATCGAAGCCGTGCCGTAGAGCGAGCGATACAGCGCCGCGTACTGGTCGTTGATCGACTTTTCCAGCCCGTAAGGCGAGAGCGGCGCGACCGGGCTCTGCTCATCCAGGGGCAGATGCACCGGCGTGCCGTAGACCGCGGCGCTGGAGGCATAGACGATCTTGGCAACACCGCCCAGGCGTGCCGCATCCAGGATATTGAGAAATCCGGTGAGGTTTTGCGAGGCCGAGTCCAGCGGCTGTTCGCAGGAAGTGGCTACCGAGACCTGCGCCGCCAGGTGCAGCACGTGGGTGACGCCGCCGGCGAAGGCACGCGCCACCGCTTGCGCATCGCGAATGTCGCCTTCGATGAATTCGAGTTGCGGGTGGCGCGCCAGGTTGGCCGCCTTGCCGGTGGAGAGATTGTCCAGCACGCGCACGCGCGCGCCGGCGGCCAGCAGGGCGTCGGCGCAATGCGAACCAATGAAACCCGCTCCCCCCGTGATGAGAACAAACATTGTATTTGGCATGATCAAGATATTCGTTGACTCTTATTGGCGACACATAGTTCAACCGCCTGCCGTGCCGGAAGCATCAAACAAACGGCTATTTCCGGGCGCACGGTTTGCAACACTGGGCGTGTTTGCCGGTAAATGGTACGAATCATATGTGACGCGAATGGCTGACGGTTGCGTAGCCTACGTGCTTTCCGGCGCCGATGGTAGCGCTGCTGTGATCTTCTGCGGAAGCCATGATGCGTCAACTCGGCGTTGCCGTTTCGACGTAGTGTCGCGGGCGCGGGCCCACATGGCTGGAATTCCGCAGGCTGGAGTTCCGCAGCCGAACGCGCGGCGAGCGCGCCCGGGCGTTCCGCTATGCGGGCGTTGCCGCCGCTGACGCCGGCGTTGCGCCGGAGGCGGCCGCTGCGCTTTGCATGCGCAAAGGCAGCCAGAGGGAAAAGCGCGTGCCCTCGTCATCCGAGCGGATCGCCAGCCGGGCGCCGATCGCCTCGGCGCGGCGCAACTGGTTGCCCAGGCCGCGGCCGCCCTGTTTCAGGCCGTCGGCCAGCACGAAACCCGGGCCGTTGTCGGCCACCGTCACCTGGATGCCGTCGTCCACCAGGCCGGTGGTGACACAGATCTCGCGGGCGCGGGTGTGCTTGATCACGTTGGTGAACGCCTCCTGCAGGATGCGCAGGATGTGCAGGGCGTTGCGCGGCTCCAGCCAGTCGAGCGCGGGCACGTCGTTCACCTCCCAGCGCAGGGTGATGCCGGCGTGCTCCAGGCGCGGCCCCAGGCGAAAGCGCAGGGTGGCGAGCAGCAGCAGCAGGTCGGTCTGTACCGGCTCCATCGAATCGATGGTGAGCTTCAGGTCGTCGATGCAGGCGCGCAGCACCTCGGCCACCGCCGCCTCGTCGGCGCGGCCGTGCTCGACCACCCGCAGCGCCGTCATCAGGGAAGAGCCCAGGCCGTCGTGCATGTCCTGCACCAGGCGGGCGCGCTCGCGGTTCAGGGTCTCGCGCTGTTCGACGACGCGCAGCAGGCGGTAGCTTTCCGCCAGCTCGGCCTCGCGCGCCGCCAGGCTCGCCTCCAGGCTGGCGTTGACCTCCTCGACGTGCCCCAGCGCGCGCACGTAGCGGCGGAACATGACGTAGCCGAACAGCGCGAACAGGCCGCCGGTGACGTAAGGGGTGAGCGCAATGCTTTCGGTGTCGATCAGGTGACTGTTGAACTTGACCCAGTCGTAGGTGCCCATGAACAGCGCCACCGCATGGCCGATCGCCAGCACCAGGCCTTCGTGCGAGCGCGCGCGCCACGAGTCGTACCAGCCCAGCCCGATCACCACCGTATTGGCGAGGATCAGGCCGCCGTAGATGGTCTGGCGGAACTGCACCAGCCCGTGCAGCAGGAGGGGCGCCGGGATCGTCGCCAGCGTGCACAGCACCGCCAGTACCAGCAGGGTACGCCCCAGCCAGGGATGGTGGCGCCGGTGCAGTATCTCGAAAAAGCGGTGCAGCAGCACCGTCTGCCAGGTGAGGGCGTTCATCGTCAGCCAGATGAACCACGGGTCCGGCAGCGGCAGCCAGTCGATGCCTTCGTAGAAATGCCAGCGCCGCAGCACGGTGCACAGCGCGATGCCGAAAAACAGCAGGTAGATCGGCTCGCCCCGGCGGAAGCACCACACCCCGAGGGAAAACAGGCCCACCGCCAGGAAGGCGGCGCTGAGCATGAAGGGAATCTCGTATTCCCCCCACAGGCGCCAGGCGTAGTGCCCGTAGACCGCGCGGCCGTCGCCTACCCACATGGTGGAAAGCGCGCCGGTCGAGCCGTTGACGGCGTCGATGCGGATGAGGAGTTCCTTGGGCGGCGGCATGTCCGCGGCCTGGCTGAGCGGCACGAAGACGGCCGGGTGGCGGAACACGTTCCACGCCAGGCTGCCGCGCGAGCGGAACAGCAGGCGGCCGTCGCCATAGATGGCGAGGTTGCCCACCATCTGCCCGCGCACCACGAACAACGACGCCGTGTGGCTGGGCATTTCGTAGGCGCCCGGACGCACCCGGTACCAGCGGGTCACCAGCGCCGGCCGGCCGCCGGGCGCCGCGGCCGGCGGCGACCAATGGCCGAAAAAGGTGTGCGGCAGCTCGACCGCCGCCCACGGGCCGGTGAGCGCCGCCGGGTCGATGGTGCTTTGCAGCGGCCCGGCATAGCCGGCGGGGGCCTGCATCATCTCCGCCTGCGTGACGTGCAGCATCTCCTGCGCGTGCGCCTGCCTGGGCGCGCAGCACAGGCAGGCCAGGAGGAGCAGGCCAAGGAAATAGACATCAAGGGGGCCGCGCCCCCTTGATAATCCCCGGTTCCAGGGGGAGCCTTGCGGCCCGCCTGCCGGTTTTCCGGGCTTGTTCCGCATTTCCCTAGATTGAGAGCAGGCCCTGGCTGCGTGCTTCATAGATAGCTTCTGCTTTCGACCCGACTTCGAGCTTGGCGTAGATGCGGCGCACGAAGGTGCGCACGGTGTGGCGCGAGATGTCCATCAGGCGCGCGATTTCTTCGTAGGAAAAACCCTTGGTGATCAACTCCAGTACCTGGCGCTCGCGCTCTGACAGCACGGCGCCGCGCGCCGCGCCTTCGGTGGCCACTGCCGTGTCGGCGGCAGCCTTCGGCGCCTCCGCGCCGGCGCGTTCCTGCCCGCGAAAGCGCAGCAGCACCTGGCGCGCGATCAGCGGGCTGATCGGGCTGCCGCCGCCGTGCAGGCTGCGGATCTCGTCGGCGATTCTCGGCGCGGAACTGTCTTTCAGCAGGTAGCCGGTGGCGCCGGCCTCGATCGACTGCAGCACGTGGGCCTCGTCGCCGAAGGTGGTGCTGACCATCACCGCGCAGCCCGGCCAGCGGCTTTGCGCCGCGCGGATGACGTCGATGCCGGAGCCATCCGGCAGGCCGAGGTCGACCAGCAGCACGTCCGCCGGCGGGCCATCCAGGGCATCGAGCGCCGCCGCGCGGGTATTGAAGACGCCGGTCAGGCGGATGTCGGCCGCGTCGCGCACGGCCAGGCGCAAGGCCTCCTGGAAATACACGTCGTCCTCCACCAGCACCAGGTGGATCGGCGAAGCGGCGGTAGCGGTCTGCACGTGAGGGGCCTGGCGAGATGAATCGCCCGGAGGTTGTTGGTTATCGGGATGCGGCACCGGGCTCGAGGATTCTCGCATGTTTGCCGCGGCAACGCTGTCGCCCTTTCCGGCTACAACCGGCGTGCCGCCAGCGCCGTTTCAAGCGCCGCAGCCGCTGCCCATGGTTGACTTTTATGATAACTAGTGTTTTAATGCAATTGCATTTTTGACCTCATGGAGCCGCCATGGAACATTCCCTCACCGACCGCCAGTTGCGCTTCGTCTTCGAATACCTGCAGGACCAGAACGCCAGCGCCGCCGCCGTGCGCGCCGGCTATGCGGAGAAAAGCCGCGCCGCGCAGGCGCATCAGCTGATGAACAATCCGGCCGTGCAGGAGCGCATCCGCCTGGAGATGCAAAGCCTGCTGGCGGAGCTGCGCTGCTCGGCGCTGGCACTGATGAAGGAACGCATGCGCGCCGCGTTCTTTCGTGCCGGCAAGATGTTCAAGGAAGGCTGGGAACTGGCCGCGCCCGACGAAATGGACGAAGAGACGCGCGCGGCGCTGGAGGTGCGCACGGTGCTGCGCAAGAGCGGCCCGGTGGTCTACACGCGCCAGCCGGACCGCAACAAGGCGCTGCGCGCCCTGGAGCGCGTGCACGAGCGCCTCGACATGCTCAACGAGAAGCACTGGGCACGGCTGGAGAAAGAAGGGCGGCTGAAAAGCCTGGAAGAGATCGAGGCGATGGATGATGGCGGCGAGATGCCCGTCGATTTTCCTGAAAAACCTATGGTTTTCTCAGGTGGCAACACAAACGTGGTCGAGCCGGCCCGCGA
>DASYEQ010000009.1:0-20128 GCA_036498945.1 Burkholderiales bacterium
TGGCGCTGTTCCTGCCAGCGCTTTTGCGCTTCCTGCGCCACCCGCATGGCGGTGATCAGCGCCGGCGGCACGTTGGCCGGGCGCGGCGGGCCGCGGCGGTCGGTGCGATCGTTACGGTCATTGCGATCACGGCCACGGTCGCCGCCGCGCTCGTTGCGGCCATCACGTCCGTCGCGTCCGCGGCCGCGCTCTTCACGCGCGGGGGCGGGTACGGCTTCGGCGGTCGGCGCGGCGTTGGCCGCTTCCACCGCGGCAATCGCCGCCTGTAGCGCCGCGTCGACTTCGGCGATCAGCGCGGACTTGCGTTCCTTTTCCTGCTTGCGCGCGAAATTGGCGGCGGCGTCCAGCGCCTTCATGTGGGCGGCGAACTGCCCCTGCAATTCCTTCATCTCGTTGCGGTTGACCGAGCCGGCGGCATGCCAGCGGTCGTGCAGCGAGGCGCGCTGCGAAGCCAGGGTCTTCCAGGCCTCGGGGGTAGGGGTAATGCCTTCGGCGAACTGCTGGCTGATGGGCTCGGCTTCGGCGATCAGGGCGCGGCGTTTCTCGGCGTTGACTTCGCGCTCTTTCGCCTGCTGGTCGCGGTAGACCTTGACGCGCTCGTAGGCGAGATTGGTGGCGGCGTGGAAACGCTCCCACAATCCCTTGGGCGCGGCGCCGGCAGGTTCGGTGTCGAGCTTTTTCCATTCGTCCTGCAGGAGGGTGATCTCCTTGCCCAGCAGGTCGGGCGTGAGATGGCTCTCCTTCAGTTTCTCGGCGGCGTTGATCAGTTCTTCGCGCAGCTTTTCGCCAGTGAAGCGCTGCCAGCCGCGCAGCTTGGCCACCTGCTTTTCGGCGGCGGACAGGCGCGTCTTCCAGCCGGGCGAGAGCTGGCCGGTGACGTTGCGCAGGACGCGCATTTCGTCGTTCAGCTTGATCGCCTCGGCGGCGGCGCCGCGTTCGAGCGCGCCTTCGACTTCGGTGATCAGGTGGCGCAGGCGTTCCTGCATCTGCTTCTTGTCGGCGTTGGCCTGCTGCGATTTCTCGCGCGCCTGCGCCAGCGCCTCGGCATGCGGTGCCTTCAACGTGGCGATGCCGGTGGCGAAGCGCTGCTTCAATTCCTCGTCTTCACTGGTGCTGCCCAGCGCGATGGCCTGCCAGTCGGCGTCCAGGTTCTGGCACAACTCCAGCGAGGCGGCTTCCAGGCGCTCGATCTGGCCGAGCACTTCGTGGGCGCGGGCGCGGCCGGCTTCGTGGTTTTGCTGTTCCTGCTTCACGCCGCCGACGGCGTCGCTGAAGGCGGCAAGGCGACCCTGCGCT
Source organism: Burkholderiales bacterium (assembly GCA_036498945.1). Taxonomy (GTDB): domain Bacteria; phylum Pseudomonadota; class Gammaproteobacteria; order Burkholderiales; family JAEUOS01; genus JAQGMJ01. Next base: position 1,297 of record DASYEQ010000009.1, read on the forward strand.
TCGAGCAGTTGGGCGGGCGGCGCGTCGGCGGGGTCGAGCGCGGCGAGCAGGGCGGCAAGCGCGGCGGCTTCGTTTTCCAGCTTGGCGGCATCGGCGCCGGGCTCGCGTGCCTGCGCTTCGCCGGCGGTGGCGGTGCTGATGATGCGGCGCAGTTCGAGCTGGGTTTTCTGCTCGCTTTCGATGCGGCTGCTGACTTGCGCACGTACTTCGGCCAGCGGCCCGGCTTCGATCGACGACTGGATCTGTTCCCAGCGCTTGTCGAGGTCCACGAGACGCACCAGGTCGACCGGGCGGCGGGTGAGGATTTCTTCCAGCGCGGCGACGATGGCGGCGCGCTCGGCCTGCGCGCGTTCCTGCTGGCGCACGCCGGCCAGGCGGTCTTTCATCAGCTTCCACACGCGGCGGTCGCGGTCCTGCGCGGTGGCCAGCAGGCTCTGCCAGGATTCATGCGTGGTGAGCGCGGCGGCGGCCTTCAGGCGCACCGCAGGAATGCGCGAGCTGCCGGCCAGTTGCAGCAGCGCCGCTTCACGCTCGGCCCCGGTGCCCAGGGCAAGCGCCGCGCCCAGGCGGGCTTCGCTGTCGTCCGGCGGCGCGGCGGGTTCGGCCGGGGCGGGGGCAGGGGCGGGGACGACGATGGCGTTGGGGCCGAAGAACTTGCGCAGCAGACTCATGGTGGGGATGAAGCGTGACGCCGTCTGTATGGACAGCAGGGGGATGAAAAATGCAGAGCCGAAGTATAAGGGCTGCACATGCCCGATACCGCGTTTTTTTCGCATGGCGCGCTGGCGCGGCGGCAGCCCTTGGCGCATCATTGCGCCTCAAGCGCCAGGGAGAAGCGGCCATGCCGGGAGCGTGGCGCTTTAAAACAAAAGCTTTGGCGCGGAGCTGCAGTTCGTTCCACGTGAAACAATAAATCGGGAGACGCAATGAAACAGGTATTCGTGCGCCGCGCGCTGGCGGCCTTGCTGGCGGCTGGCCTGGTGCCGGCGGTGCATGCCGAACTGGCGGTGTCGGCCAATGACGCCAAGGTGACGCTGGACAACGGGAAGGCGGCATACCACCCGGACGGCCGCGACACGGTAGCGGTGATCGACCTCGCGCCCACGCACAAGGGCAAGCCGCCGGTGCTGGTGGCGGAGTTCGCCGCGCCGGCTTCCATCGTCGGCCCCCCGCAGTCGGTGGCAATCACCCCGGATGAAAGTCTGGCCTTGGTGACGGCCAACCAGAAGATCGACCCGGCCAATCCGAACCGGACCATTCCCAATAACCAGATGTCGGTGATCGACCTGAAGGCGAGCCCGCCGGCCGTGATCGCCACGGTAGAGACCGGCCTGGGACCGGCGGGCGTGAGCATCACGCGCAAGGGCAACATGGCGCTGGTGGCGAACCGCGAGGAGGGCACGATCTCGGTATTCGCCATCGAAGGCAAGACCTTGACGCCGCTGGGCAAGATCGAGCTCGGCAATCCCAAGGCGGGCCCCTCCGGCATCGCCATCAGCCCGGATGGGCAGATGGCGCTGGTGACCCGTGATGGCGACCACCGCATTTCGGTGCTGGCGATCCGCCAGGGCAGCGTGGACTATATCAAGCGCGACATGTTCGGCGGCTTGCGCCCCTACGGCATCCACTTCGCCGCCAACAGCGAGTTTGCGCTGTTTTCCAACCTCGGCATGGCGCAGGGCGATGCCGATACGCTCAGCCTGATCGACACCAAGCGGGTGCCGCCGCGGATCGTGGATACGGTGAGCGTAGGCCAGACGCCAGAGGGCACCGCGCTTTCCCCCGACGGCAAGTATGCGGCGGTGACTGTCACCAATGGCAGCAACAAGCCGGTCAACTCGCCGTTCTACAACGCGCTGGGGGTGATCAAGCTGTACAAGGTGGTGGACCAGAAAAAGCTGGTCTTCGCGTCGCAGATCGAAACCGGGGTCTGGACCCAGGGCGTGGTGTTCTCTTCCGACGGCAAGACCCTGCTGGTACAGAACAAGGAGCAGAACGAGATCCAGGTGCTGCGCCGGATGGGGGACAAGCTGGTCGATACCAGGCAGCGCATCAAGCTGTCGGCCGGGCCGGTGGCGATACGCACGGTGGAGTAGCGTCAGCGGTATCTATATAGAAGCCCTCAAGGCCGGCGTTTGCCGGCCTTGTGTTTTTTGGGGCGTGTTTCACGTGAAACAACGGCGTTTTCTTGCCGCCCCCCGCGCCCGGATGCAACAATGGCCGGGCCGCTACCCGGAAGAGAACAATAATGGATACCCTGAACCCGGCATCAACCGATGGCTTGCGCGCAGGCGCGACAAGCGAGGGCGCATCGCCTGATCCGGCATTTTCGATGTTTGTACCACCGGACACGCTTTCTCCCCACGGCGCGCCGGCTGCGCCGCCGGTGCCCGAAGCGCCCCAGCCCATCGCCAGGACGATGGCGCCCATCGATCCTGTGGCCCAAGCCACGCCGACTCCGCTCGATCCCGAGACGCAAAAGCTGGTGGACCGGGCGCTTTTCAAGGTCAAGGCGATGGTCTTCGGTTGCCTGGCTTTGGCGATCGGGGTGATGGTCTTGCTGCTGACCGTCGACTTCCTCCAGCCGTTGCGCCAGTTGCTGGGGAAACGCCACGCGGACGAGTTGGGGTGGCGGATCGAATGGGGAATTTTTGGCTCCCTGATTCTGTGGATGCTTTTCATGTGGCTGGCCGCCCAGATCGTGCGGCGGCTCGGCTGTAAGGAACGGGAAAGGACATTGCGCGAAGGGATTGCACAGGCGATCGAAACCGCGCGCAGGTTTCAGGAGACGTTGCTGGAGGATCTGCGCCAGGCTGGCGCCAGCGAAGAGGCGCTTGCCGAGATGCGCGCCACTTTCGAGGAAACCCGGCGGAAGAATCTGGCGCAAAGTGAGGCCCGGATCAAGGATTGGGCGAAACACCCGGAGCACATGCAGGCTGAGATAGATCGCTTCCTGGCCGAGGCTACTGCCCGGCGGGCGGCCAAAGACGGCTCTGCGCCCGGAAACCCCGCCTAATCTGTTGTTTCACGTGAAACAAGGCATGGCCGGCGTATGAAGCCGGCGCGCGGGCGGCTATAATTCGCTTCCCTGTCCGTGACCCCGTGGGACCTGCCGCCGGCTACCGGCGCCGCGCAAATCCAGCGCCCGTCCCCATCTACTGTTTCCAGCCCTTGCTTCGCTGAGCGCGCCATGCCCCAGCCTTTGTATACTCATCCGGATTCCTTTGACGTCATCGTCGTCGGGGGCGGCCACGCCGGCACCGAGGCAGCGCTGGCGGCCGCGCGCATGGGGGTGAAGACCCTGCTCGTCACACACAATATGGAAACCCTGGGGGCGATGAGCTGCAACCCGTCGATCGGCGGTATCGGCAAGGGGCACCTGGTGAAGGAAGTCGATGCCCTGGGTGGGGCAATGGCGATTGCCACCGATGAAGCCGGGATCCAGTTTCGCATCCTCAATTCCAGCAAGGGGCCGGCGGTGCGCGCTACCCGCGCCCAGGCCGATCGTGTTCTCTATAAGAAGGCAATCCGTGGCCGGCTGGAGAATCAGCCGAATCTCACGATCTTCCAGCAGGCGGTGGACGACCTGACGGTGGAAGGCGACCGCGTCAGCGGCGTCGTCACCCAGCTCGGCATCCTGTTCAAGGGCAAGACGGTGGTGCTGACCGCCGGCACCTTCCTCTCCGGCCTGATCCATGTGGGCCTGAACAATTATGAAGCCGGTCGCGCCGGCGACCCGCCGGCCAAGAGCTTGGGCGCGCGCTTGCGCGAACTGAAGCTGCCGCAGGGGCGCCTGAAGACCGGGACGCCGCCGCGCCTGGACGGCAAGACCATCAACTTCGACATTCTCGAAGTGCAGCCGGGCGATGACCCGGTGCCGGTGTTCTCGTTCATGGGCACGCGCGCCATGCACCCGCGCCAGTTGCCGTGCTGGGTGACGCATACCAACGAACAGACCCACGACATCATCCGTTCCGGGCTGGATCGCTCGCCGATGTTCACCGGCGTGATCGAAGGCGTCGGCCCGCGCTATTGCCCGTCGATCGAAGACAAGATCCACCGCTTCGCCGACAAGAACAGCCACCAGATCTTCCTCGAGCCGGAAGGCCTGACGACGCACGAGATCTACCCCAACGGCGTCTCCACCAGCCTGCCGTTCGACATCCAGCTCAAGCTGGTGCGCTCGATGAAAGGCCTGGAGAACGTGCATATCCTGCGCCCTGGCTACGCTATCGAGTACGACTACTACGATCCGCGCGCGCTGACCTCCGGCCTGGGTACCAAGGCCATCGCCGGTCTGTATTTCGCCGGCCAGATCAACGGCACCACCGGCTACGAAGAAGCGGCGGCCCAGGGCCTGCTCGCCGGGGCAAATGCCGCGCTGGAAGTGCGGGGCAAGGAAGCGTGGTGTCCAGGGCGCGGCGAAGCTTACCTTGGCGTGCTGGTCGATGACCTGATCACCCGTGGTGTCTCCGAGCCTTATCGCATGTTTACCAGCCGCGCCGAGTATCGCCTCTCGCTGCGTGAAGACAACGCTGACTTCCGCCTGACGGAAAAGGGCCGCGAACTAGGCTTGGTGGGCGACGCGCAATGGGACATGTTCTGCCGCAAGCGCGACGCTGTTTCACGTGAAACAGAGCGTTTCAAATCGACGTGGGTGAATCCTCACATCGTCGCTAAAGAAGAAGCAGAGCGGGTCTTGGGTACCGCAATGGAGCGCGAATACAGTTTGCTCGACCTCCTGACCCGGCCGAATGTCTCCTACGAAAGCCTCATCACCCTGCATTTCGGCAAGCCCGGCGAAGAGCACACGCTGGCGCCCGCCGGCTTCGATGCCGACATTGCGGAAGCGGCGATTGCCCAGGTCGAAATTCGCGCCAAATACCAGGGCTACATCGACCGCCAAGCCGCCGAAGTCGAACGCAACGCCGGCCATGAGCAAATGAAGCTGCCGCCGAGTATGGACTACGCGCGGGTGCGCGGCCTATCGAAGGAAGTGCAGCTGCGTTTGAATCAGCACCAGCCCGAAACCATCGGCCAGGCTTCGCGCATCCAGGGCATCACCCCGGCGGCGATTTCCCTGTTGCTGGTGTACCTGAAAAAGGGCCTCGCCGCGGGCCCCGACACCAAGGATCCGATAGCCGCATGACGCATGAACTCGCGCCCGCCCTCGATGCGGGCCTGGAAGAACTCGGCCTGGCGCTGCCTTGCGAGGCACGCGACAAGCTGCTCGCCTACCTCGACCTGCTCGCCAAGTGGAACGGCACCTACAACCTGACGGCGATCCGCGACCGCGCGCAGATGGTGAATCTGCACCTGCTCGATTCGCTGGCCGTCGCGCGCCACATCACGCCCGGGCGCCTGCTCGACGTCGGCTCCGGCGGCGGCCTGCCCGGCATTCCGCTCGCCGTCTGGGCAGCGGCCGGTTTGCCCGACCTGAAGATCACTGTGCTCGACTCGAATCACAAGAAGACCGCCTTCCTGCGCCAGGCCAAGGCCGAGCTGAAACTCGACAACCTGGAAGTCGCCGGTGAGCGCGTCGAAGCCTGGCAACCGTCGGCCAAGTACACGCAAATCGTCAGCCGCGCCTTTTCCGACCTGTTCGAATTCTTTCATCTCACCGAGCCGCTGGCTGCCGACGGCTGCGCCTGGCTGGCGATGAAAGGCGTGCACCCGCACGACGAGATTGCGCAGCTGCCCGCGCAATGCAAACTCGACACCGTGCACAAACTGAAAGTACCCGGCGTGGATGCCGAGCGCCATCTGGTAGTCTTGCGCGCTGCATAAAGAACCAAGGGAGCCGCGCGGCCACAATCCCGCGGTGTTTTTCGTCGCAATTTCATTGCAAAAATCATCTGGCTTTGCCAGTGATTTTTGCGCAAATCAGAACCGGACAAAAGTAGGTTTTACTTTTGTCCGCACTATCTATGGCCGCAATTTTCGCCGTCGCCAACCAGAAGGGTGGCGTCGGCAAGACCACCACCGCCGTCAACCTCGCGGCTGCGCTCGCGCTTTCGGAGCAGCGCACGCTCCTGGTCGACCTCGACCCGCAGGGCAACGCCACCATGGGCTGCGGCGTGGATAAGCGCAGCCTCAAGTCATCGGTTTACCAGGTGCTGCTGGAAATGGCCGACGTGGCGGGTGCGCGTCAGGTATCGCCGGCGCTGGAAAACGGCCTGTTGCACGTGCTGCCCGCCAATCGCGATCTCGCTGGCGCTGAAGTCGAACTGGTCGACGAGGAGCGCCGCGAGCGCCGCCTGAAGGAAGCCTTGGCGAAGGTCGATGCCGAATACGACTTCGTGCTGATCGACTGCCCGCCCTCGCTCTCGATGCTGACCTTGAACGGATTGTGCGCGGCCCATGGCGTGGTGATCCCGATGCAGTGCGAGTACTACGCCCTCGAAGGCCTGTCGGATCTGGTCAACACCATCAAGCGCGTACACGCCAACCTGAACGCCGATCTCAAGATCATCGGCCTGTTGCGCGTGATGTTCGATCCGCGCTCCACGCTCACCGCGCAGGTCTCCGCGCAACTGGAGCAGCATTTCGGCGACAAGGTATTCAAGGCCGTGATCCCGCGCAACGTGCGCCTGGCCGAGGCGCCTTCCTACGGCCAGCCCGGCGTCACCTTCGACCGCGCCGCCAAGGGCGCGCAGGCCTATCTCGATTTCGCGCGCGAGATGATCGAGCGGGTCAAGCCCGCGCAAGGCTAGCCGCGCGCCGCCGGGGGAGAAAAGCATGCTGGGCAAACTGTTCGGAAAATCCGTTCCGCCGCAAGCGCCATCGGCACCGTCAGCGCCGGCATCGCCCATGCGGGCGGCGGCCTCCGCCACCGCGGGGGCGTCCTTCCTGCCCTATTTCGACGAGAAATTCGCACCCCTGCTGGAACACCGCGCCGCCGGCTTTCGCCGCATGTTCGAGCTGCTGGAGGCGCGCTGCCGCACGCTTGACCGGCCGGCGCTGATCGTCGAGACCGGCAGCATGCGCGAACCCGGCAACTGGGCCGGCGACGGCCAGAGCACTTTCCTGTGGAACGAGTTCGGCGGCTTTTTCAAATCCGAAGTGCACACCGTCGACTTGGCGCCCGAGGCCGCCGCCGTGGTGCGCCAATATTGCTGCGAGGACGTGCATGCGCACACCGGCGACTCGGTGGCCTTCCTGCACGCGATGGCCACCCGTCCCGAGCCGCCGGTGATCGACCTGCTATACCTCGACTCCTACGACTACGACGTCGACAACCCTTTTCCTTCCGCATTTCATCACATCAAGGAACTGATCGCGGTGCGCTCCTGCCTGCGCGCGGGTTCGATCGTCGCCATCGACGACAACTACGTGCATCCCGACGGCAAGGTCGAAGGCAAGGGCTATCTCGCCGTCGAGTTTTTCCGCCACCTCGGCATTTCCTGCGCGCACCAGGGCCATCAACTGGTGTGGCAGTTCTGAGCCGGCGCCGGCCCCGGAGAATCGCATGCTGAACCGCCTGCTGCAACGCCTGTCCGCCAAGCCCGGTGGCGCTACCGCCCCGCTGCCCGAAATGATCAACCTCGCCGCCCAGCCACTGCTGCGCTTGATCGACCCCGGCTACAGCGACGGCTTCTCCGCGCTGGTGAAAAGCAGCCAGGGCCTGTTCATCATCAATCGCTACGACACCGGCGTCGGCATGCAGCTGGGCAACTACAACGCCTACGCGCCTGAGGAAGTGGCCATCATCCAGCAGCTGGTGCGAGCCGCGCCCGCCGACCCGGTGGTGCTGGACATCGGCGCCAACATCGGCGTCGTTACCCTGGCGATGGCGCGCGCTGCAGGGCGCGGCGGCCTGGTGCACGCCTTCGAGGCGCAGCGTGTGGTGTTCCACATGCTGGCCGGCAACATGGCGCTCAACGGCGTGGAAAACGTGCACTGCCACCACATGGCCGTGGGCGCCCAGGCCGGCAACGCGCGCGTCGCGCGCCTCGACTACCGGGCGCAGGGCAGCTTCGGCAGCCTGGAGCTCAACCGCGAGACGCAGAGCGACCTCGGCCAGCAGGCGCAAGACGGTGCCTTCGAAGAGGTGCGCATGGACAGCATCGACAGCCTGCAACTGCCGCGCGTGGACGTGATCAAGATCGACGTCGAGGGCATGGAGCCGGAAGTGCTGGCCGGCGCCGCGCGCACCCTGCGTGCCCATCGCCCGCTGCTTTACGTCGAGCACCTGAAGACCGGGCGCGAGCCGCTCTGGCGCCTCCTGCGCGACCTTGGCTACCTGGCGTTCGAGATGCAGGACAATTTCATCGGCCTGCCGCAGGGCGACCCGCGTACCGCCGCCATCACCGGCGACGCGGCGCCCTGGTCGCCGCCGGCGTAAACGGGAAGGGAACCTCCAGCCATGCTGAAAAACCTGTTCAAGGGTACGCTCAAGGGCGAGAGCGAAGAAGTCACCGCATCGCCTTTCATCGCCAACTACGACAAGCGCTTTGCGCCGTTGCTGGGTGTGCGCGCCTCCGGCTTTCGCGCCATCTTCCAGCGTCTCGAGCCGATCTGCGCCAAGCGGGCCGGCCTGATCATCGAAACCGGCAGCATGCGCGTGGTCGGCAACTGGCTGGGCGACGGCCAGAGTACGGTGCTGTGGAAGGAATTCGCCTCGATCTACGATTGCGAAGTGCATACCATCGACCTCGATCCCCAGGCAGCGGTGGTCGTGCGGCAGGAATGCGGGGATGCCGTGCACGCCCACACCGGCGACTCGGTGCGCTTTCTCTACGATTACGCCAATTCGCCCGGCGCGCGCCAGATCGACCTGCTTTACCTCGACTCCTACGACTTCGATTCAAAAGACCCCTTTCCCTCGGCCTTTCACCACGTCAAGGAACTGATCACCGTGCGCCCCTGCCTGGGGCCAGGGTCGATCATCGCCATTGACGACAATTTCGTGCTCGAAGCCGGCGGCTACACCGGCAAGGGCTACCTCGCCATCCAGTGGTTCGAACACCTGGGCATCCCCTGCGTGCACCAGGGCCATCAATTCGTCTGGCAACTCTAATATTCCGCACATGGCAACCAAACACAAAGGCCTGGGGCGCGGCCTCGACGCGCTGCTCGCCGGCAACAGCCCCGAGCCCGAAGCGCAGCCCGGCGGCGCGGCCGCGCCGCAAACCCTGCCGCTGGATTCGCTCAAGCCCGGCAAGTACCAGCCGCGCACGCGTATGGACGAAGCCTCGCTGGCCGAGCTGGCCGAATCGATCAAGGCCCAGGGCGTGATCCAGCCAGTGCTGGTGCGGCGCATCGAGGGCGGCTATGAAATCATCGCCGGCGAACGGCGCACGCGCGCCGCGCGCCTGGCGGGCCTGACCGAGGTGCCGGTGGTGCTGCGCGAAGTCGATGACCACGCCGCCGCCGCCATGGCGCTGATCGAAAACATCCAGCGTGAAGACCTCAATCCGCTGGAAGAAGCGCAAGGCCTGCAGCGCCTGATGAACGAATTCCAGCTGACCCAGGAAGACGTGGCGCAGCGCGTCGGCCGCTCCAGGAGCGCGGTGGCCAACCTGCTGCGCCTGACGCAACTGCCCAAGCCGATCCAGGACATGCTCTACGCCGAGGAGATCGACATGGGCCACGCGCGCGCGCTGCTGCCCCTGCCGGCCGCCGAGCAATTGCAGCTGGCGCCGCGCATCCGCGAGCAGCGGATGTCGGTGCGCCAGGTCGAGGAAGCGGTGCGCCAGATGCTGGAGCCGCCGCGCGAAGACGAAGCCCGGCCGAAGCCGAAGCGCTCGCGCGACGTCGAGCGTCTGGAGGAGGATCTGTCCGAGCGCCTCGGCACCAAGGTGGAGATCGCCGCCGGCAAGAAGGGCGGCAAGCTGGTGATCCACTACAGCAGCAACGATCACCTGGGCGACCTGCTCGAACGCCTGCACTAGAAACGACAACACCGGAAAGGCGGTCAAAACATGTTGAGCAGCATCCTGAAAACCATGCTGAAGCGCGACGAGGCCGGCCAGGCGCAGGCGCCCGCCAAGCCTTCGTCCTTTCTCCCCACCTACGAAGAGCGCTACGCGCCGCACCTGCTGGGGCGCACCGACGGCTTTCGCATCATGTTCCGCGAACTCGAAGCGCGCTTGGCGCGGCGCCCCGGGCCGGCGCTGATCGTCGAGACCGGCAGCCTGCGCACGCCCGGCGAATGGCTCGACGGGCAAAGCACCTTGCTATGGGCCGAATTCGCCAAAGTGCATCCGTGCGAGATCCATACCGTGGATCTCAATCCCGACGCGGCGGTAACGGTGCGCCAGACCTGCGGCGACGCCGTCCACGCCCATACCGGCGACTCGGTGGCCTTCCTGCACCGGATGGCCTGCGCCCCGCAGCCGCGCCAGATCGACCTGCTGTACCTCGATTCCTTCGACCTCGACAAGGAAGATCCCTTTCCTTCCGCCTTTCACCACATGAAGGAATTGACTTCCGCCCGTCCCTGCATCGGGCCGGGCACCATCATCGCGGTCGATGACAACCTGGTCCTCCCCGATGGCCAATACGGCGGCAAGGGCTACCTGGTCATGCAGTGGTTCCGGCACCTGGAAATCGAGTGCCTGCATTCCGGTTACCAGTGGATCTGGCGCTTTTAAGCGCGTCACGCGCGCAAGTCGAACGCCAAGGTTATGCCCTGCTGCCGCAAGCGGTGCATACCGCCGCCTGCGCGGCGTTGACGGCGCAGTTTGAAATACCCACGCCGCGCGACGCCGGCCGGCGCAACCTCCTGCGCGGCCTGGCCGACCTGCCCGCGTTGCGCCTGCTTGAGCGTCTCGCGCAAGGGCTCACGCAAGGCCCGGCGCGCGCCGTGCGCGCCATCCTGTTCGACAAATCGACTGCTGCCAATTGGGGCGTGGCGTGGCACCGGGACCTGGGTATCGCCCTGCACGAGCGTCACGAGACCCCCGGCTTTCGCAACTGGTCGTTGAAAGAAGGGGTCTGGCATGCGCAGCCGCCGATCGAGGTCTTGCGCGGCATGCTCACCCTGCGCCTGCACCTGGACGCGTGCGACGCCGGCAGCGGCGCCTTGCATGTCGTGCCCGGCTCACATCGGCCGGAACACCCCGATGCGCCAGTTGCCGGCACAGGCAGCGTGTGCTGCGCGGCATGCGCGGGCGACGTGCTGGCGATGCGCCCAACCCTGCTGCATGCCTCGTACAAGGCGGCGATCCCACAGCGCCGCCGCGTGCTGCACGTCGAATACGCGACGACGGCGTTGCCCGCGCCGCTGCAATGGCCGGCCGCCTGAGCTCCGGTCCGCGATGCTGCAGCCCCCTCAGCCCGCCACGTTGTGCAACAGGCGCGCGTAGAAGTTGATCATCTCGACGTAGTTCGCAACAGTGATGCGCTCGTTCACCCCGTGCACGCGCTCCGGGTCCTGCGGGCCGGCGCGCACCGGCGAGAACAGGTAGACGTTGTCGGCCAGCGCCTCGAAGTAGCCGCCGTCGGCATGCGCGGTAAAGAGGCCCGGCGCCACCGCCACGCCGGGGAACACCTCGCGGATGGTGTGCTCGATCACGTGGTAGCCGGGCGCGCTGATGGAGGAGACGCGGCTGGGCTCGACCTGGGTCGAGCCCTGTGCGATCACGCTGATGCGCGGATCGCGCACCGCCGCGCGCACGTGGTCGACCACGCTTTGCACGCTTTCGCCCGGCAGGATGCGGAAATTGGCGAGCGCGCGCGCCCGCGCCGGCAGCACGTTGTCGGCCACGCCGCCTTCGATCATGGTGAGCGCCATGGTGGTGTGCAGCTGCGCGCGGGTGCTGTCCGCGCCGGCCAGTTTTTCGGCCACCAGCGGGCGGAACATCCACAGGTTGGCCATCACCACGTCGAGCGGAAACGCCATGCGCGGCCCCAGGCGCTTGAGCATCAGGTCGGGTACGCCTTCGAGCTTGATTTCATATTCGTGCAATTGCAGGCGCGTCAATGCCTGCGAAAGCGCGCCGATGGCGCTTTCCAGCGGCGGCATCGAGGAATGGCCGGCATTGGGAAAGGTGGCGGAAAGCTCGACGCTCACGTAGCCTTTTTGCGCGATGCCGATCAGCGCCGCCGGCGAGGTGAGGCCGGGGATGATGCCCTCGGTCACCACCAGGCCTTCGTCGAGGACGAACTCGAGATGCACGCCACGCTGCTTGAGCAGCCCCGCGCCCAGCTTGGCGCCGCGGTTGCCGCCGATCTCTTCGTCGGCGCCGGAGAAGAGGTAGATGGTGCGCTTCGGCGTATAGCCCGCGCCCAGCATGGATTCGATCGCTTCCAGTTGCGCGAACAGGCTGCCCTTGTCGTCCCAAGATCCGCGGCCCCAGATGTAGCCGCCCTCGATCGCCCCCGAAAAGCCCGGCTGGTGCCACTGCGCGGCGGTGGCCTGGTCCACCGGCACCACGTCCATGTGCGCCATGATCAGGATCGGCTTGAGGCTGGGGTCGTTGCCTTTCCAGGTATAGAGCAGGGAATGGTCGCCCACCGGCTCGAACTTGAGAATGGCATGCACGCGCGGAAAGCTTTGCACCAGGTGGCGCTGCAACTGCTCGAAGGCCGCGTCGTTGGCGTGCGGATCCACCGAGGAAGAGACGGTGGGAATGCGCACGGCGGCGGCCAGGCGTTCGGTGGCGCCCTTGGTGTCCACCATCAGCGGCGGGGCGGGCGCCACCACCGGCTGCGCGCGCGAGGCGCGCCAGGTGTTGAAGGCGAGCAGGGCGAGAAGCACCAGCACGGCCAGGCAGAGCAGGGCGAAGACCTTTTTTACCGGCGACAGGGCGCGCGGGTCCAGGCGGGCGTGCGCGACGGGTCCGCCGCCATGCCGGGGCCGCTCCGGCTTCAGGCGCAGGGTGATGCGTCGGGGCGTCGGTTCAGTCACGCCGGGTTCGACCGGCGCGCGGGCAAAAAATTCGGGGCCGGGGAGTGTTTCAGCACTCCAGCGGCCCCGTCAGCGTAGGTACTTACGGAATCAGCGGTCGGAACCGCGCCGGCCGGCCGCACCCTTGCCGCTGCCGGACTTGAAGCTGCTACCCTTGAAACCGCTGCCGCTCTTGAAGCCGCCGGGTTTGCTGAAACCAGTGCCCGGCTTGCCGAACCCGCGTTTGTGGGCGGGTTTCGGACGATTGGTCGGCAGGATCTTCGGCTCCAGGCCGGGCACCACGTGCACCTCGATGCGCTGGGTGGTATAGCGCTCGATCTGCTTCACCTGCCCGTGGTCGCGCGCCCCCGCCAGCGAAATGGCGACGCCGCTGCGCCCGGCGCGGCCGGTACGGCCGATGCGGTGCACATAATCTTCCGCCATGCGCGGCAGGTCGTAGTTGATCACGTGGCTGATGGTCGGCACGTCGATGCCGCGCGCGGCCACATCGGTCGCCACCAGCACCTTGATGTTGCCGCGGCGCACGTTGCCGAGCGTGCGGTTGCGCTGGCCCTGGTTCATGTCGCCATGCAGGGCGGCGGCGGGAAAGCCTTGCGACACCAGGTCGGCAGCCAGTTCGTCGGCGGCGCGCTTGGTCGAGGTGAAGACGATCGCCTGGTCGACGTCGACGCCGCGCAGGTAATGGTCCACCAGCTTCAGCTTGTGGCGCGCGTCATCCGCATAGTGCAGGCGCTGCTCGATGTTTTCATGCTTGCTCTGCGCGCTGCTGATGTCGACGCGTTGCGGGTCGCGCGTCAGCTTCTTGGCGAGCTGGCCGATGGTGCCGTCGAGCGTCGCGGAGAACATCATGGTCTGGCGCGCGGCCGGGGTGGCGGCGACCACGGTTTCGATGTCCTCGATGAAGCCCATGTCGAGCATGCGGTCGGCTTCGTCGAGCACCAGCATCTCCAGGCGCGCGAAGTCGATGCGGCCGGAGCGCATGTGATCCAGCAGGCGGCCAGGGGTGGCCACCAGCACGTCGACCGGGCCCTTCAGCAGGCGGTTCTGCACCGGGTAGGGCATGCCGCCCAGGATGCTGACCACGCGCACGCGGCGCATGTACTTGCCGTAGGTCTCGGCGGCGCGGGTCACCTGCAGCGCCAGTTCGCGCGTCGGCGCCAGCACCAGCATGCGCGGGCCGTAGCTCTTGACCGTCGGCGCTTTCGACAGCATTTGCAGCGCCGGCAACATGAAGGCGGCGGTCTTGCCGCTACCGGTCTGGGAAGATACGAGAACGTCGCGGCCGGCAATGGCCAGCGGAATGGAGGCCTGCTGTACCGGGGTGGGGGCTTCGTAGCCGGCGTCGGTCACCGCCTTGACGATGGCAGGGTGCAGGCCGAGGGCGGCGAAGGGAGAAGCCGGGGCTTCGATGGCCGCGGCGGAATTTTCAATAATAGACAGGGGCGCGGGCGGGGCGCTCGCGGCCAGGGACATTGCTTCAGACATTGCTTTTCCAATCAATACCGCAAGCCAGAAGTTCGCCTTCGGGGTCGCCGAAAGCCAGGCTTGCGTGGGCGCGAGACGCGGGTTGAGCAGTTCGCGCGTTCAAAAAATCACCGGCGCTAACCGGGATTCACGCCCAGGGCCGGTGAGAGGTACCGGTGGCGGCGGAGGGAAGGTCAGGACGATGCGCGGGGCGAAGTGGCGGCCTCGGAACAACCCGGCCGGGACACGACGCATTGCAGCATTATACATGAAAACAGGGATTTAGGCACGAAGGATTGCATATACCGACGGCCGGCAGCGTTCCGGGGGGCGCCGGCGGCTGTCCAGCAAGGCCCAGGCGGCACGGCCGGCCGGCCGGAAATCGCGGTCACTTTTGATACCCTTGTTCCCGCAGCTAATGTTCCATCCCCAAAGGCACCCATGTTCGATGTCAGGCTGATCCAGAGCTTTCTTGCTGTCGCCACCCATCGCCACTTCGGTAAAGCCGCCGAGGCGGTGCACGCGACCCAGCCCGGCATCTCGCAGCACATCGCCAAGCTGGAAGACCAGTTGGGATTCCAGCTACTGGAGCGGACCAAGCGATCGGTCGTCCTGACCGCCGCCGGCGAGTATTTCTTCGAGCAGTCGGCCCTGCTGGTGCGGCAGCTTGAGCGCATCCGCCAGGAAGGCCTGGAGATCGCCGAAGGGAAAATGGGGCATATCAACATGGGGATCGCCTCCTCCCTGATCTACAGTGAACTCACCGGGCGCATCGCCGAATTCAAGCGCCAGACGCCCAATGTTGCGCTCAGCTTTGCGGTGCATGGCGGCGACCGCCTGCGGCATCTGATGGATACCGGCGAAATCGACCTGGCGATCACCACCATGCCGATGACCGAGGAGCAGTTCCGCCCGCTGGTCATTTCCACCCAGGCGATGGGGGTGGCGCTGCCGGCGGCGCACCCTCTGGCGGTGCGCGACGTGGTCACCCTGGCCGAGCTGAAGGAGGAAAGCTTCATCGTCGTCCCGCGGCGCGATTACCCGCTGTTCCACGACACCCTGGTGGCGAAATTCCAGGCGATGGGCAGCACGCTGCGCATCGCCGCCTACGAAACCCCGTTCCTCAACGCGATTGCCCGCGTGGCCATCGGCGAAGGCGTGGCGATCGTCGCCATCGGCTACGGCGGCGACTCCCATGACGCAGTCCGCGTGGTTCCCCTGGCGGACGACCAGCTGGCTTCGATGCCGGTCTATGCCGTGGTGCGCAGCGACCGCCCGCGCTCCTCGATTGAACGGCTGCTGGAGGTTCTGTCGGCGCCTCGCGGTTGAAGCAAGCAGGGCGGCCGCGCGGCGTTACTTCTTCGCCGGCTGCAGGACCACGTCAGCTTCGATTTCAATCAGGCCGCCGTCGCGCACCAGGCCATCCACCTGCACCAGCGTGCTGGCCGGATAGCGGCCGGCTTCGAAATACTCGGTGCGCACGGCGTGCACGTCCTTGATCGATTCGGCATCGATCTGGGTAACGTAAATCCGCACCCGGACGATGTCCTTCAGGCTGCCGCCCTCGCGGGTGATCGAGGTCTTTAGGTTCTCGAACACCTGGCGCGCCTGTTCCACCATGGTGCGGCCGACCAGCTTGCCGTCCTTCACGCCGGTCTTGCCGGAGACGAACAGCAGCGTATGCGACGGCAGGTCGACGCGCACGCAGTCGGAGTAGGCCGCCCCGGGAGCGAAATCGCGCAATGCGGCAATGCCCTGGCCATGGACTCCGCTTACAGGGACAAAAGTGACTTCCATTTTCTTTGGCTCCAATCAATCGGGTTCGGGTTTCAGTCAGGCATCTGTTTGGCTGCCCGCGGATTATCCGCAAGCGACCCGGCGGCGGACAAATTATCTTTTGTGCGATCTGATAAGGGTTGCTTATCGTCCTGCATGGCCGCCGCTGATTAGATTTCCTTATTTGTTTGCACGAAAAATAATTGGAATGCCCGAAGGCCGGCCTTTGATAATGCAAAGCGATCGGTGTCCGCCTCGCGGCAGCGCCTGAATCCGATGGGGCCGACCGGCCGAACCACTGAAGGATGAGGAGTTTTATCCATGCGCAGCCAGACCTGTTCATTCTCGCGCCGCACCCTGCTGCTCGGCCTGCTCGCCGCCGGCCTGGCACCGCAGGGTGCCGCCTTTGCACAGAACGGCGGGGCGAAAGTGGTGCGGCTGGTGATGCCCTATGCCCCTGGCGGGGCGTCGGATTCCCTCGGCCGCGCGGTGGCGGAGCGCATGAGCGCGCTCTACGGCACCAAGGTGATCGTCGACAACAAGCCCGGCGGCGGTACCACCATCGGCACGCTCGCCGCGCTGAACGCGCCGGCGGACGGCCAGACCATGCTGGTGGCCGCCTCCAGTTTCGCGATCCAGCCGATGCTGTTCCAGAAGCCGCCGTACGAAGTGAAGGATTTCGCGCCGCTGATCCTGATGGGAAGAAATCCCCATGTACTGATCGTCAATCCGAACATACCGGTGGCCAATTTCACCGAGTTTGTCGCCTGGGCAAAAAAGAACCGCGAGACCGCCGCCTACGCGTCATTCGGCATCGGCTCTTCCAACCACCTGGGCTTTGAGCTGCTGAAAAAGGAAACCGGGCTGAGCCTGATCCACGTTCCCTACAAGGGCGGCGGGCCCGCCACGCAGGACCTGTTGGGCGGGCAGGTCGCCACCATGCTGGCCGACCTGCCGACCGTGTCCGCCCTGATCAAGGCCGGCCGCGTGCGCGCGTTGGCCCTGGGCGCGGCGCACCGCGACTCCGCGGTACCGGAGGTGCCCACCTTTACCGAGGCCGGCCTCGCCGGCTTCACGTCGTACTCCTGGTACGGCCTGGTGGTGCGCGCGGGCACGCCGCCCGAAGCGATCAAGACCTTGAATACGCAAGTCAATGGCGCCCTGGCCGACCCCGGGCTCAAGGCCAACATGCAGGGTATGGGCCTGGAGCTGATCGGCGGCACCCCCGAGGCTTTTCAGCATCACCTCGACACCGAAAGCAAACGCTTCCGCGAGGCGATCCAGTTCGCTGGCGTCAAGCCCGAATAGGCCCGGAACCGACCAGGCTGAATCCATCCGCGCCGGGCTGGGTCACACGGCCGCGCCGGTTTCGGTAGCCGGCTGCACCGTGCTGGGCGCGCGTTCCGGCAGGGGGAACAGGGTGAGAAAGCGCTTGAACGCCGGCTTGTCGCCCAACAGGCGTACCTGGCCTTCGCGTAGCACCGTATTCAGGTCCACGCCGCCGTAAGCCAAACCCCCCAGCAGGTTAGGGTCGGCCTCCACCCGCGTATCCGGCCCGCGCGCGGCGCCGCGCGCGATGCTGAAACGCGGCCCCGCGACTTCGGCGTGAAACACGTCTTCCTGAAAATGGAATTCGAACGCCGCCTTGAATCCCGCGGCCTGCTTGGGGTCGAACATGCTGCGAAACGACAGGATCAGGCCATCCACGCTGATGGCGCGCTCGCCCAGCGGCAGTTGCGGCGAGCGCACCCCCCAGCGGCCCAGCGCCATGATGATTTCCTCCAGTCCATGGCCCCATTCGGTCAGTTCATACACCCAGGCGCCGGCGGGCGGGGCGAGCTTGCGGCGTACGATGACGGAGGCCTGCTCCAGCTCCTGCAAACGCTGGGTCAGCACGTTGGGGCTGATCGCCGGCAGCCCGGTGCGCAGGTCGGAAAAGCGCTTGGGGCCGAGGATCATCTCGCGCGCGATCAACAGCGCCCAGCGCTCGCCCACCAGGTCGAGCGCGTGGGCGGCGGCGCAGGCGTCTTCGTAGGAGCGTTTTCCGGACATATCTGCATTATATAGGAGTCGTACTCCTAAAGGGGGTCTAGTTAGTTGCAATTTAGGATTAAGTGGTGTTTAATCCGAATCATCAGGGAGCGAATGCCGCTGCCGGCGCCGCGCCGCCCGAAGAAAAGCAGCCCGATTGATAGACCTCACTCAAGGAGCCGCACCATGCAAGTCCAGTCCTACCTGTATTTCGATGGCCGCACCGAAGAAGCGCTGAAATTCTACGAAGCCAAGCTGGGCGCGAAGATCGAGGCGCTGATGCGCTTTTCCGACGCGCCCAAGGGCGCGATGCCGGAAGAGGGCTGCGCCGGCGGCCCGCCGCCCGGCTCGATGAACAAGGTGATGCACGCCAATTTCCGCATCGGCGACAGCCAGCTGATGGCCTCCGACGGCATGTGCGGCGGCCAGGCCTCCTTCAAGGGCATTTCGCTCACCATCACCGTGCCCGACGAACAGGAAGCCGAGCGCCTGTTCGCGGCGATTTCCAGTGAAGGTGGCCAGGTGCAGATGCCGATGACCGAAACCTTTTTCGCCAGCCGCTTCGGCATGGCGGCCGACAAATTCGGCGTCAGCTGGATGATCCTGGGCCGCGCCAAGCAGCCCTGAACCCGCCAAAAGCCGGCCCGGCCGAAAAAAATGCAAATTTTTTCGCCGGCCGTGTCGAAATCGGCCTGCCTCGTTCGTCGT
>DASYEQ010000010.1:0-1812 GCA_036498945.1 Burkholderiales bacterium
ACTTCCGGCGACAGTTCGCGCGTGGAGTCGCGCGCGCCGTATTCGGCCAGTTGGGTGAGGATGGTGCTCATGCGGTCTCCTGAATTTCCTGATGCCGCTATTTTCCTCCAAGCCGCGACCGCGCGCGCGGGCTGTGACACAATACCGCCCGCAAAACGCATTCAAACCATTATCGACCGCATGAGTGTCGGCCACTACGAAAACTTTCCCGTCGCCTCGATCATCCTGCCGCGCCGCCTGCGCGAGCCGATCGCCGCGATCTATCATTTCGCGCGCGGCGCCGACGACATTGCCGACGAGGGTGATGCAGCCGATGCCGAGCGCCTCGCCGGCCTGGAAGCCTATCGCTCGCAATTGCGCCTGGCCGCCGTAGGCGAGCCACCCGCCCCGCAGCCCGAGGCGATGATGTTCATCCGCCTGGGCGACGTGATCCGTGCCCATCGCCTGCCCGTGCAACTGTTCGAAGACCTGCTCGATGCCTTCGCCCAGGACGTGGTGAAAAAGCGCTATGCCGACTTCCCCGAGGTGCTGGACTACTGCCGCCGCTCCGCCAATCCCGTCGGCCGCCTGCTGCTACACCTCTACGGCAAGGCTACCGACGAAAACCTGCGCCAGTCGGATTGCATCTGCTCCGCCCTGCAACTGATCAACTTCTGGCAGGACGTCGCCGTCGACTGGCAAAAGGAGCGCGTCTACCTGCCGCAGGACAGCCTCGTGCGTTTCGGCGCCACCGAGGCCGATATCGCCGCCGGCAAGCTCACCCCGCAATTCATCGCCCTGATGAAATTCGAAGTCGCCCGCGCCCGCGCCATGCTCAAGGACGGCGCGCCGCTGGTACACGCCCTGCCCGGCCGCATGGGGATCGAGCTGCGCATGGTGGTGCAAGGCGGCCTGCGCATCCTGGAAAAGGTCGACGCTGCGAGCTACGACGTATTCCGCCGTCGCCCAGTGCTCAAGGCATGGGACTGGCTGGTCATGGCCGGCCGTGCCATGGCCATGTAGGCACCCCGGTACAATTCGGCCTATGACCCCTGACGAATACTGCCAGGAGAAAGCAGCCGCCAGCGGCTCCTCTTTCTACTACAGCTTCCTGTTCCTGCCGCCGGAGCGCCGCCGCGCCATCACCGCGCTCTACGCCTATTGCCGCGAAGTGGACGACGTGGTCGACGAGACGCCGGACGAGAACGTTGCCCGCATCAAGCTCGCCTGGTGGCGCACCGAACTCGCCAACATGTACGCCGGCAACCCGCAGCATCCGGTGACGCGCGCCCTCACGCCTTTCCTCACCACCTACAACCTGACGCAGGAACGCCTGAACGAAATTCTTGACGGCATGGAGATGGACCTGCTGCAGACGCGCTACCTGGATTTCAGGGGCCTGGAGCGCTACTGTTACCTGGTCGCCAGCGTTGTCGGCCTATGTGCCGCCGAAATCTTCGGCCGCACGCGCGAAGAGACCCTGGAATACGCCGTCAACCTCGGCATGGCCTTCCAGCTCACCAACATCATCCGCGACGTCGGCGAAGATGGGCGCCGCGGCCGCGTCTACCTGCCGGTCAACGAACTGCAGCAGTTCAACCTACCGGTGGCGCATATCCTCAACGCCCGCTACAGCGACGACTTCGTGAAGCTGATGCGCTTCCAGTACGAGCGCGCCCAGGGCTATTACGACAAGGCCTTCGCCGCCCTGCCGAAGGAAGACCGCCGCGCCCAGCGCCCTGGTCTCATCATGGCCTCGATCTACCGCACCCTGCTGGAAGAAATCGCGCGCGACAACTTCCAGGTCCTGCACCAGCGCATCAGCCTGACGCC
>DASYEQ010000011.1:0-12164 GCA_036498945.1 Burkholderiales bacterium
GGCCGGCAGTGGATCATGGGCGACGAATACACCATCGCCGACATCGCCATGTGGGGCTGGGTCAACAACCTGCAAGGCTTCTACGGCGCGGGCGAGCTGGTGGGCTTTGACGACTTCGCCAACGTCAAGCGCGTGCTGGCCGGCTTCCTGGCGCGTCCGACAGTGCAGCGCGGCCTGCAGATTCCCAAGCGGCCCGGCTGAGGCGAACCTTTCATGGATCGCGCCACGCATCAACCGCGCCGGGTCTATCCGGTCGTTCACTACCTGGACCATGATCTCGCCGTTGCGCAAGCGCGCCTGGCGTTTGCAGCCGGCGCCGACGGCGTGTTCCTGATCGACCACGCCTGCGACGACGGCGCCGTCATGCGCGCCGCCATCGAGATCCTCAAGCACCGCCCGGAGGGCAAGCTGCTGGGCGTCAACCTGCTCGCCACCGCGCCGCTGCCCTCGGTGGACATGGTGGCGCAGGCGCGCCTCGATGCCCTGTGGGGCGACCAGCCCGGCATCCATTCGAATGGCGAGCAGCCGGTGGCCGCGCAAATCGGCGCGCGCCTGGCCGTGCTCGAACCACCGCTGCTCTACTTCGGCAGCGTCGCCTTCAAGGGCCAGCCGCATGACCCCGACCCGGTAGCCTCCGCCCTGCGCGCGCAGGCCCTGGGCATGATTCCCACCACCTCGGGTTCCGGCACCGGCAAGGCGCCCGATGTGAGCAAGATCTCCGCCATCCACGCCGGGCTCGTCGCCTCCGGCCACGTGCATCCGCCGCGCCTGGGCATCGCCTCCGGCATGGATTGCGAAAACATCGGCCTCTTCCTGCCCTACCTGACCGACATCCTCGTCGCCACCGGCGTCTCGGCCGACGAGCACCACTTTGACGCTGCCAGGCTGCGCCGCTTCATTGAGATCGTCGCCGCCTACAACCGCGACGCCGCGCGTTAGCCCTGCACGCGCGCACTACACACGGAGAACAGACCATGAACCCCCTGCGCAACCTGCGCATGATGACGCGCTACAACGCCTGGGCCAACCAGCGCATGTTCGAAGGCCTGGCCAAGCTGCCCGAGGGCGCGCCCACTGCCGAGCCCGGCGGCTTCGGCAGCATGATCTTCGCCCTCAACCACAACTACGTGGTCGACCTGATCTTCAAGGGCCACCTCGAAGGCAAGCCGCACGGCTACACCGCGCGCAATACCAAGGTGATGCCGGCACTCGCCGAACTGGAGCAAAAGCAGACGCAGGTGGACGACTGGTACATCGCCTACGCCGACGCGATGACCACTCCGATGTGCGACGAAATGGTCGACTTCGAGTTCGTCGACGGCGGCAGCAGCACGATGACGCGCGGCGAAATGATCCTGCACGCGATCAACCACATGACCTACCACCGCGGCATGGTGGGCGAGATGTTCAACCGCCTCGGCACCCGCGCCCCGCGCATGGACCTGACGGTGTACCTGCGCGATGCGCGGCCGGTACTGCCGGGGGATGCGGCTTAAACCATCAACACAGTTGTGGTTGGCGCCCAACTGCACCCTGAGAAAACCTGAGGAATAACTGATTAAGTGGGCTAAGCCCCCTTAACAACCCCGAAATCAGAGGGGAGCGCGCCCTCTCACATTCCGAATTCGATACTTGTTCAGCATTTCCCTGAGAAATTTCGGCGTTTTTGTCCGCCGGCCGGAACACGCTTGTGGTCACCCGCACAAGACCACGGTAAACCACGGTGGCTTTTGCATGTTTCGCATGCATCGGTTCATCCGGGGCAACACGATCGTGTTACCCCTTTGCGCCCCTTGCCAGAACACGATCAATCGGCATCGGTGTTAAAGAACGCGCGCTGCCATGCCCACGCGGCAGCGCTTATCTCTGATACCAAAGATACGCGAATCGGCGCACGCCGTGCGCTTATTTTTCCGCCGACCGCGCGGCGTGCTCGATCAGCGTCGCCACCGCTGCGGGATGCGACACCATCAGCAGATGCGAGGCGCCCTTCACCGCCACCGTCTCCCTGGCGGCGGCGCGCTGCGCCATCCAGGCGACCGCTGCCGGCGGGATGTTGCGGTCGGCAACGCCATAGACAAACCACGACGGAATCTGCTTCCACGCCGGCGCGCCGGAAGGCTCTTCGAGCGCGGCCTGAGCAATCGGCCGCTGTTCCGCCGCCATCAGCGCGGCAGCGGCGGCCGGCACATCGGCGGCGAATTGCGCGCGGAACTTGTCCCGCCGGATGTACAGGTCCTTGCCGCCATTGGCGAGCGCCACTGCCTCGGCCAGCGCCGGCCCCAGGGTGCTGCCGGGGAACTTGCCCGCCAGTTGCGCCACGGTCTCGCCGGCTTCCGGCGCGAAGGCGGCGACATAGACCAGCGCCTTGACGTGCTTCCTGCCGTCGGTGACATTCGAGATCACGTTGCCGCCGTAGGAGTGCCCCACCAGCACCACCGGGCCGGGAATCGAATCGACCAGTGCGGAGACCGCCTGCGCATCGCTCTTGACGCCACGCAGCGGGTTGGCCACGGCCAACACGGGGTAGCCGTCGGCCCTGAGCTTCTTGATCACGCCATCCCAGCTGGCGGATTCGGCGAAGGCGCCGTGCACCAGGACGACGGTGGGTTTGTCTTGCGCGTGGGCGGCGGCGCCGATGACGAGCATGGCGGCGGCAAGCGCGGTGGCGAGAGCGCGGATACGGTTCATTTCAAATCCCCTTCCTGATTGGTGTGCGGATGAATGCGCCGCGTCCCTGCCCGGCAGCGGGCAGGGACGCGGCAATGGCGATCAGAGACGATCGGCCTCGACGATGGCCTGCGCGAAGCCTTGCGGCGCTTCCTGCGGCAGGTTGTGGCCGACGCCGCCGGTGAGCGTGTGATGCGCGTACTTGCCGATGAAGCGCTTGCGGTAGGCCGCCGGCTCCAGGTGCGGCGCGCCGTTGGCATCACCCTCCAGCGTGATGCTGGGTACGCTGATCGGCGGGAAGGCGCCAAGGCGCTTTTCCATTTCGTCGTACTGCGCCTCGCCCGGCGCCAGGCCGAGGCGCCAGCGGTAGTTGTGGATGGTGATGGCGACGTGATCCGGGTTGGCCAAGGCGGCGGCGCTGCGCGCGAAGGCGGCGTCGTCGAAGTTCCACTTCGGCGAAGCGGTCTTCCAGATCAGGCGGGCGAACTCGCGGACGTACTTTTCATAGCCGATGCGGCCGCGCTCGGTGGTGAAGTAATACTGGTACCAGAAGTCGGCCTCGAACTGCGGCGGCGACGGCTGCAAGGCGCCATCCAGGCTGGTCATCAGGTAGCCGCTCACCGAGACCATCGCCTTGCAGCGCTGCGGCCACAGCGCGGCGATGATGCAGGCGGTGCGCGCGCCCCAGTCGAAGCCGCCGATCACCGCCTTGGGGATGCGCAGCGCATCCATCAGCGCGATGATGTCCAGGGCCACAACGGCCTGCTGGGCATTGCGCACGGTGGCGGCCGAACGAAAGCGCGTGCTGCCGTAGCCGCGCAGGTAGGGCACGATGACGCGATAGCCGGCGGCGGCCAGCGCCGGGGCGACGTCGACGAAGCTGTAGATGTCGTAGGGCCAGCCGTGCAGCAGGATCACCGGCGGGCCGTCGGCCGGGCCGGCTTCGGCGTAGCCGACGTTGAGCAGGCCGGCGTCGATCTGCTTGATGGCGGCAAAGGCCGCGTGGCTACCCGGGGCGACCGCGGGCAGGCTGCTGCCGGCGCTCTGGGCAAAGGCCTTGGCGCCGAGGCTGAGCTGGGCGGCGACGAGGCCGGTGGCGGCGACACCGAACAGGCGGCGGCGCTGGACATTGATTTCGCTGGACATGGGCATTCTCCGTGAGTGGTAAGGCGTAACGAAGAATGCGGCGCGCGTGTATCGCGCATGTGTGCAAATGCGCGCGATTTGCAAGGGCGTGTAGCAGCGCACACGCCGGATACATCGGGATACGAATGCCCCGCCGGCGCTTCAGTGCAGGGGGATGCGCAACTGCGCCTGCAGGCCGCCGCCTGCGCGGTTGGAGAGCGCAAGGGTGGCGCCGATGGCCTGCGCCAGTTGCTGCGCGATCGCCAGGCCCAGGCCGGTGCCGCCGGTGCCGCGATTGCGCGACTGCTCCAGGCGGAAAAAGGGCTGCATCACGGCTTCGAGATGTTCTTCCGGAATGCCGGGGCCGCGGTCGAGCACGCGTATGGTCAGCGCCTGCGCATCCGCCTCGGCCTCGACCTCGGCGGCCGCGCCGAACTTCAGCGCGTTGTCGATCAGGTTGGTGAGGATGCGCCGCAGGGCGTGAGTGCGTGTCTGAAGCGTAACAGCGGCGCCATTGCGCAGGGTGACCGGGTTGCCGGTGTCCTGGTAATCGAACACCAGGCTTTCGAGGAAGGAGGCGAGATCGACGCGCGCGGGCTTTTCGGCATCGCCATGCGCGCTCTTGGCGTAGGTGATGCCTTCGCGCACCAGGCGCTCGATCTCCGTCAAGTCCTGCAGCAGCTTGCCGCGCTCCGGGCTTTCGTCGGCCACCTCGGCACGCAGCTTCATGCGCGTGATCGGGGTTTGCAGGTCGTGGGAAATGGCGGCGAGGATCTGCACGCGCTCCTGCAGGTAATGGGTGATGCGGTCGCGCATGGCGTTGAAGGCGGTGGCGGCATAGGCGACTTCCGCCGGGCCGCTTTCCTGCAGGCGCGGCGCGTCTTTCGACAGGTCGAGGGTGTCGGCGGCCTGCGCCAGGCGCACCAGCGGGCGTATCGCCAGGCGCACGGCAAACCAGCTGCACAGCACCAGCAGCACCAGCTGGATCACCAGCACGTAAGGCAGCCAGCGCGTCAGCGGCCGCATGGCCGGCTTGATGTCTACCGTCAGCGCGCTGCCGTCGCCCAGGCGCAGGTGCGCCTGCAAATGCTCCTGCGCGCCGGGAATGGTCTCCACCGTCACGGTGTAGCGCCCGCCGATGGCGGCGCGGATCTTGGCGGCGATTTCATTGGCGCGCTCGCTCAATTGCGGCGTGCCGGGGGTGCCGGGGCCGAGCACGTAGCCGTAGGTGCCGCGGTCCAGCGGGGCGATCCACTCGGGGCGCTCTTTCGCCGGCAGGCGGTCGAGGATGGCCACCGAGGTGGCGATGTCGCGCTCCAGGGTGTCGAGCATCACCGCCTTGGCCGCCATGTAGCGCTCGAGGAACAGCACGCTGAAGGAAAGCGCGTGCGCGACCGCCAGGCCCGCCAGCAAAATCAGGAACAGGCGCGAGCCCAGGGTGCGCGGCCAGCGCAGCCGCGCGCCGGCGGCCCCGGCCGCACCCACGGCCGCGCTCACGGCCGCGCCTCGGCGATTTCCACCGCCATCGAAAACACATAGCCTTCGCTGCGGATGGTCTTGATGTATTTGGGCTCGCGGGCGTCGTCGTCCAGGCGCTGGCGCAGGCGGCTCACCAGCAGGTCGATGGAGCGGTCGAAAATGTCGGACTCGCGCCCCTGCGTCAGGCTCAGTAACTGGTCGCGGTTGAGCACGCGCTGCGGGTGGTCGACGAACACGCGCAGCAAGCGGTATTCGGCGCCGCTCAAGGCCACCACGGTATCATCCGGCGCCAGCAGGTGGCGCTCGGTGGTGTCCAGGCGCCACTTGCCGAACTTGAGCCGCTGGCCGGCTTCGCTGACCTGCAGGTTGGGCGGCAGCATGCGCGTGCGCCGCAGCACCGCCTTGATGCGCGCCAGCAGCTCGCGCGCGGCGAAGGGCTTGGTCAGGTAATCGTCGGCGCCCATTTCCAGGCCGATAACGCGGTCGGTCTCGTCCGCCCGCGCGGTCAGCATCAGGATGGGCACGGCCCTGTGCTTGCCGGCGCGCAGTTCGCGGGTGAGGGTGAGGCCGTCGTCGCCGGGCATCATCAGGTCGAGCACGACCAGGTCGACGGTGTTGGCGGCGAGGAAGGCGCGCATCTGCCGGCCGTCGGCGGCAACGTCCACGCGCAAGCCGTTCTTGCGCAGGTAATCCGCCACCAGTTCGCGGATTTCGCGGTCGTCATCGACGATGAGGATGTGGTCAACGTGATCCACGAATCAATCCTTCTACAAGGCCAGGTGCGGTTTTACGTCGATTACGGCGCCGCCGCAAGGGGCGGCGGGCGGGGATTTGTACGCAAATGTACAAAAGGCGCCCGGCGCCACGGATGGATACACAAAGCCCCGCCCGGCACACATGGCCGATACACGGGCGCGGTCTGATACGGGCATTGCCAAGGCGACCCAGCGCCGCCGGCCGACCCGCAAAGGAGCCCATGATGATTCCCCTCGTTGCCGCTTATCTCGGCGGCCTGTTGACGATATTCAGCCCGTGCATTTTGCCGGTGCTGCCGTTCGTGCTGGCGCGGGCGGACCAGCCGTTCTTCAAGGCGCGGCTGCCGATGCTGGCCGGGCTGGCGCTGGCTTTCGCGGTGGTGGCCACCCTGTCGGTCGCCGGCGGCGACTGGGTGATACGCGCCAATGAATATGGGCGCTATGCGGCGCTGGCGGCGCTGGCGCTGTTCGGCTGGGCGTTGCTTTCGCCCGCGGTGGCCGAACGCCTGGCGCGCCCGGCGGTGGCGCTGGGCAACCGGCTGTTCGACTCGGCGCAGTCGCGCGGCACGGCGGCCACCGTCGGCGGCTCGCTGCTGCTGGGCATGGCGACCGGCCTGCTGTGGGCGCCTTGCGCCGGGCCGATTCTCGGGCTGGTGCTGACCGGTGCGGCGCTGCACGGTGCCGGCGCCGGCACGGTGGCGCTGCTTACCGCCTACGCGGCGGGCGCGGCGACTTCGCTGGGTCTTGGCCTCCTGGCGGGCGGGCGCGTACTGCATGCGCTCAAGCGCACCACCGGCACCGCCGAGTGGGTACGGCGCGGCCTGGGCGCGGTGGTGTTGTGCGCCGTGGCCGGGGTGGCGCTGGGGGCGGACCGCGGCGCGCTCAGCCGCTTTTCCAGCCCGGCCACCGACCGCCTGGAAACGGCATTGCTCGACGTTTTGCACGTCAATCCACCTTCCGGAAAAAACATGAACCCTGACCCGCACGCAACACCGGCCGCCGCAGGCGCCTATCGCAGCCGCCTGCCGGTCGAAGGCCGCCTGCCGGGCTTCGATGGCGCCGTCACCTGGCTCAACTCGGCGCCGCTGACACCGGCGCAGTTGCAGGGCAAGGCGGTGCTGGTGGATTTCTGGACCTATTCGTGCATCAACTGCATCCGCACCCTGCCCTACGTGCGCGCCTGGGCGAACAAGTACCGCGACCAGGGGCTGGTGGTGATCGGCGTGCACACGCCGGAATTCGCCTTCGAGAAGAACGTGGACAACATCAAGAAGGCGCTGGGGGAATTCAAGCTGGATTTCCCGATTGCGGTGGACAGCAATTTCGGCATCTGGCGCGCCTTTGACAACAGCTACTGGCCGGCCTTTTACCTCGCCGACGCGCAGGGGCGGATTCGCTACCACCATTTCGGCGAAGGCGAATACGAGACCTCGGAAAAGGCGATCCAGGACTTGCTGCGCGAAGCCGGCGGCAATGCGCAAGGCGCGCTGGCGCAGGTGGAAGCGCCCGGCGTGCAGGCGGCGCCGGACCTGCGCCACGTGCGTTCAGGCGAAACCTATCTCGGCTTCAAGGAGGCGGCCAATTTTGCTTCGCCGGAAGGACTGGCGCCGAACGCGGCACGCGAATACACGGGGGCGCCGCCACGGCTGAACCAGTGGAGCCTCGCCGGCGCCTGGACGGTGGGCGCGGAGCAGGCGACGCTGGCGCGCGCCGGCGGTGCGATTACCTACCGCTTCAGTGCGCGCGACCTGCACCTGGTGCTGGGGCCGGGCGCGGGCGGCAAGCCGGTGCGCTTCCAGGTGCTGGTGGACGGCCGGGCGCCGGAAGCGGACCACGGGGCGGACATCGATGCGGAAGGCAACGGCAGCGTCACGCGCACGCGCCTGTATCAACTGGTGCGCCAGGGCGGTGCGGTGAAGGAGCGGACGTTCGAAGTGCGCTTTCTCGACCCCGGTGTGCAGGCTTATGTGTTTACGTTCGGCTAAGGCCGCGCGCGCAACACTCACTCAACAAACGGAGGTTCCATGATGAAATTCCTTATCGGATGGGCCACGATTGCCGCGGTGCTCGTCTCGCCTTGCGCGTGGGACAGCGATCCGCGGGAGATCACGGCGGCGGGCTTGGTGATGCATGCCGCTGCCTCTTCCAGGCCAGCGCCACCGGTGTTTGCGCCGGCCCGGCAACCGGCCTCCTCGTCCGCACTCTAGCCGGCAACGCCTGCGCGCCGGCTCACACCGCCGGCACGCTGGCGTCTTTCATCACGCGCAGCACGAAGCTGGACTTGCTGTGGCGGATGCCGGGAATCTTGTACAGCTTTTCGCGCAGCAGGCGCTCGTAATCGCGTGTGTCTTTCACCGCGATGCGCAGGTAGTAATCGTATTCGCCGGAGACCAGATAGGCGTCGAGCACTTCGGGGATCTGCGCCAGCACGCGGCCGAACTGGTAGAGCGTTTCTTCAGTGTGGCTGGCCAGGGTAAGTTGCACGATCACGGTGTCACGGTAGCCCAGGCGGGCGCGGTCGACATCGATGCTGTATTTGCGGATCAGGCCCTCTGCTTCCATTTTCTTGATGCGGCTCCAGCAGGTGGTGGGCGAGAGGTTCACCGCCTCGCTGATTTCCTGCAGGGTGCGGCGCGAGTCTTCCAGCAGTTCGCGCAGGATGGCGAGGTCGAACTTGTCGAGGCTGACCGGGGATTCATCCGCGATCGGCTCGTTTTTCGGAATATTTTTCGCCTTTGGCATGCTGATCACCCGAATTTTCGAAGCACTTTCCGCATCATATACAGAATAATTTGCGAATGGAAACCGCTTCTCCCGAAAAACCTTTGGCTGATGCCGGCGTTCCCCTCGGCAGCCCCGCCGCGCGCAGCGGCGCGGCGCTGTTGCTCGATGCGCTGATCGCCTGCGGCGTGGATACGCTGTTCGGCTACCCCGGCGGGGCGGCATTGCCGCTGTACGACGCGCTGTACAACGAGCCGCGCCTGCGCCACGTGCTGGTGCGCCACGAGCAGGCGGCGGTACACGCGGCCGAAGGCTATGCGCGCAGCACCGGGCGCCTTGGGGTGGTGATGGTGACTTCCGGACCGGGAGTGTCGAACACCATCACCGGGTTGCTGGATGCGATCAGCGATTCGGTGCCGGTGTTGTGCATCAGCGGCCAGGTGGCAACAGGCGTGATCGGCACGCAGGCGTTCCAGGAGAGCGATGCGCTCGGCATGTCGCGCCCGGTGACCAAGTGGAACCACCAGGTGCGCGACGCCGCGCTGATGGGCGAGGCGGTGCAGGAGGCGGTGCGCATCGCGCTTTCCGGGCGGCCCGGGCCGGTGCTGCTGGATGTGCCCAAGGATGTGCAGATGCAGGAGGTGGCGGCGCCGGCGGCGGTTGCCGCGCCCGTGCCGCAGGCGCGTGACGTCGAAGGGGATGTGCGGCAGGCCGCGGCGCTGATTGCCAATGCGCGCCGGCCGGTGCTGTATGGCGGTGGCGGGCTGATCAACTCGGGACCGGCGGCTTGCGCGGCGTTCACCGCGCTGGCGCGCGCGTGGAACCTGCCGACCACGCTGACGCTGATGGGGTTGGGCGCTTTCCCGGCGTCGGATGACCGCTTTCTCGGCATGCTGGGCATGCATGGCACGCTGGAAGCGAATCTGGCGATGCATCATGCCGACCTGATCATCTGCGTCGGCGCGCGTTTCGACGACCGCATCACCGGGCGCCTGGCGGATTTCGCGCCGCACGCGCGCAAGATCCACATTGACGTGCATGCGGCCAACATCGGCCGCGTGGTGCCGGTGGATGTGGGGCTGGTGGGCGATTGCGGGCAGGTGCTCGCGGCGCTCGCCGCGGCGCTGCCGGCGCCGTCGCACGGCCTCGATGCATGGTGGGGCCGCATCGCGCAGTGGCGCGCGGCCGACTGCCTCGCCTACACGCCGCGCGAGGATGTGATCCTGCCGCAGCAATTGATGGCGACGCTGCAACAGCAACTCGCCGGCCGCGACGCGATTGTCGCCACCGACGTCGGCCAGCACCAGATGTGGGCGGCGCAATACCTGCGCTTCGAGGCGCCGCGCCGCTTTCTCACCTCCGGCGGCGCCGGCACCATGGGTTACGGCCTGCCGGCGGCGATCGGCGCGCAGATCGCGCACCCGGAGAAGACGGTGGTGTGCGTCAGCGGCGATGCCTCCATCCTGATGAACATCCAGGAGCTATCGACGGCGACGCAGCACCAGACGCCGGTGAAGGTGGTGCTCAGCAACAACAGCTACATGGGCATGGTGCGCCAGTGGCAGCAACTCAACCACGGCAACCGCCTGAGCCAGAGCTGGAACGCCGCCCTGCCGGACTTCGTCGCGCTGGCGCGCGCCTTCGGCTGGGGCGCGGCGCGGGTGGATGCGCCGGCCGATCTGCCGCAAGCGCTTGCAGAATGCCTGGCGCACCCGGGGCCTTACTTCCTCGATGTGCGCGTGGCGCAGCAGGAGAACTGCTACCCGATGATGCCGGCGGGGCGCGGACATCACGAGATCATGCTGGGGGATGGGTGGTGGTACGAGGAAGAACAGGCGCGGGCGTAAGCGAATATATGAGCGGGAAATGCAGAAAATTCGCCTATGCTGAGGTGGCCGAAAGATGCGATTCAGGAACACTCCGTTTGCGCGATTGCTTCTCGCACAGCTTGCCAATTCCTTGTATCGGAGACCGCCGCGAATGCCGCATCCAGTTTGTGGGAGCGTTCACCTTGCTCTCTTTCCAATCCCACCAGATCGATTTCTAAGTCCCGGTTGATCGGCCCATGTTGCATCAATTCGACGCGCTGTGCCATTTGTTGCATCAGCCGGGCATCGAAGTCCCTGACCTCTGCTTCAAATCGCGCACGAGGCAAGTCAAACGAACCTGTGCTTGCCGACCAGACCGCCTCTCCATCCACCAAGACGCCCCACCCGTTCCACTCGATATGCACCAACTCGGGGGCGGACCATATCCGCAACCCAGGGCAATGGGAAAGATAGCTCAGGTTCAAATCCCGCTCCCAAATCCAGCCGGACGCGCCTTCGTAGATTTTCCAGTAGAGGTCATCACCTAGCACGTCGATGGCACTATCAGACCACTCCGAAAGCCTGGCATTCCACGACCTGCCTCTTTCGCCGGAAATGTACTGAACCAAATCCGGGGGGACCGGCTCAAGGGCCTTTGGAAGAATCTCCAGGAGATCTTCATGCAAACGCACCACGAAATAGTCAAGATGACGATGACCTTCGTGCTTTCGGCTGAAGCCCTCTGCATGTTCAAATAGCCGCTCCGCTCCCGCGTCGATCCAATACTCTCCGTCAGTCAACCCGAACCAGTGGAGACTTCTTTTTCCAGGACCGCCCCAAAGGGAAACCTGGTCCAAGGGGCGCAGGTTAAAGTTAAAGAGCACGAGTGGCTTTCCGCTGCGGCGACTCTCGTCCCTACTGCGGCCGGTCACCCTTCAGCGTAATGCGGTGCATGACGCGCTTGTAGCCGTGGTAATCGTTGACGGGGTTGTGCTGGGTGCAGCGGTTGTCCCAGATGGCGATCGAGCCGACCTGCCAGACGAAGCGGCAGGTGAATTCCGGCCGGGTCTGCTGGTTGAACAGGTATTTGAGCAGGGGTGCGCTTTCTTCCTCCGTCATGCCGGAAAAACGCAGGGTATGGCCATAGTTGACGTACAGGGCCTTGCGGCCGGTTTCGGGGTGGGTGCGCACCACCGGGTGTTCGGCTTCCAGCGGCTGGCGTGCCGTTGCGGTGCCGCGGTCGGTCACGCGGTCTTCGCGGGTCTTGGTGACTTCGGCCTTGGTGGAGCTGTTGACGGCGGTGAGGCCGTCGAGCATCTTTTTCATGCCGGGCGACAGCGCTTCGTAGGCGGCGTATTGGCTGGCAAAGAGCGTGTCGCCGCCGAAGGGCGGGATTTCGCGCGCGATCAGCATGGAGGCCATTGGCGGGGCTTCGAGGTAGGCGGTGTCGGAATGCCAGATGCCGCCGAAGTTGTGGCGCTCGTGCTCCAGCTTGACCACCGGGATGATCAGCGGGCATTCGTCCAGGCCCTTGACGAAGGGGTATTCGATCACTTCGCCGAAGCGCTGGGCGAAGGCGAGGAACTGGGCGGAGTCCATCTTCTGG
>DASYEQ010000012.1:0-75911 GCA_036498945.1 Burkholderiales bacterium
CGCGTTTCTGAACTGATCCTGGCTGGTTCCTCGGCCAAGACCGGCCTCTCCGAAGGCATTCAGACCTACGGTTCGTGGGCCGCCAGCTGGACCTCGGCGATCACCATCTCCGCCACCGGCATGATTTACTCGGCCACCGTCAGTACCACCAACGGCATCATCACCGTCAGCGGTACCGCCCCGACCTCTGGCTCGGTCGTTACCATGATCCCGACCACCACCACCGATAACAAGCTGGTCTGGTCCTGCACCGGTACCCCGGCGAAGTACATGCCGGCTTCCTGCCGCTAAGCAGGGGTTCGCAGCAAAAAGGCCGCCTGCGAGGGCGGCTTTTTTTTGCTCGTTTTTCCCCCGGGCACGCTGCGCCACATCGCGCATGGTACGGCGACCCGCCCTCCCATACGCCCGCATGCCTGTCACCGCAGCTGCCGTTGCAGCGTTGTCGCTTCGAAACCGACGGCACGATCTGGCGCGTCATGCAGAGCAACCGTTCAATCAGTACCCGTAGGGGCGTGCGGCATCATCACGTATTGCCGGCGAATTTCCACCTGCCGGCATCGGCGCCCCCTAGGGTGAGCCTGGGCAGGCGCCTCAGGCCTGCGGAAACGCCAGCACGCCCTTGAGGGCCGCCTGTATCACTTCGGCGGTATAGGGCTTGGCCATCCAGCCGCTGGCGCCCAGGAGGATCGATTTGGCAATGTCTTCGCGCGATGGTGCGTCTGCCATCATCACCACCGGCGTCTTGCCCAGGCGGTGATGCACGCGCAGCTTTTCCAGCACCTTGAAGACGTCGACGTCCTTCGCCCCAAGCTTGAGGAAGATGACGTCCGGGCGCGCCACCTGGTTGAGCAGCAGCACCAGTTGCTGGCGGGTGCTGCATAACTGCGCCTGGTAGCCGGCGCCGTTGAGCAGCCGGGTGAGCAGCACGCTGTCGGCAGCGTCGCTTTCGAACACGATCGCCGGCCCCTTGTTGATCCCCAGGCGTGGCACCGGCTGCGTCACTGCCCGGGCGGGGGCGCGGCCGGCGATCGACAGTGGCTGCAACAGGTTGGCGAAAAAGCCGCTGTCCTTCAGGGTTTCGAGCGCCTGGGTGGACTGCAGGGCGGCGCTTTGCACGGTCTCGGCAAGGTCGACCTTGGGCACCTGGCGAAACGCCTCGGTATCCTGCTTAAGCCATTCCTCGACGTTGGCGGCCATCGCGGCGACGTCGAATTCGCCCCCGGCGGCCGGGGCCGTCGTGGCGCGGCGCGGCGCGGCTTTTGATTCCGGCAGATCGAAGGGCACTTCGGCGAAATCGATCAGCTTCATGCGCAGCAGTTCGCGCAACCAGTCGGTCACATCCTCGGCATCCAGGCGCGGAAGGCGGCCGGCCACCTGCTCGACGGTGCGCACGCCGTCGATCGCCTTGAGCATTTCCCGAAAACCGGCAGACAGCGGGCGGCCGCCGCCGTCCATCGCGGTACTTCCCTCCGCGGTGCGGGCGTAGATGTCTTGTGGATTGACGGGAATATCTGCGGCGCTCATTGATGGCGTTCTGGCCGGACCCCTGCCGGCCGGATGGCCGGCAGCGTCCCTTGCACGGCCTATGATAGCCGAGGACCGCGATGCGGCGGCACCCGGGCGCCGCCTGGCGCCTTACTCGAACTGGAAGCGGCTGACCGAAGCGCCCAGGCGTGCCGCCAGGTCTTTCAGTTCGGCCGCGGTGTCGCGGCCCTGCGCCACCGAGGCGCGGTTCTGTTCGGCGGCGGCAGCCACCCGCTCGGTGGTGCCGGCGATCTGCTCGCTGGCGGCACGCTGTTCGCGCGTCGCATCGGCCAGGTCGCGCAGGCTGGCGACGGCGCGCGTCGCGCCTTCGCCCAATTCGTTCAAGGGCCGCATCAGGCGCTCGATGCAGGCGACGCCGGCGGCGGCGCCAGTCTTCAAACCGTCGATGCGCCCGCCGGCGCCGACCACGCTGGACTGGATGGCGCCGATGGTCTCCTGGATCTCGTTGGTCGCCGCGGTGGTGCGCTCGGCGAGCTTTCTCACTTCGTCGGCCACCACGGCGAAGCCCCGGCCCTGTTCGCCGGCGCGCGCCGCTTCGATCGCGGCATTCAAGGCCAGCAGGTTGGTCTGGTCGGCGATCTCCTTGATCAGTTTCACCACCGAGCCGATCTCACCGGCGCGCCGGGTCAGCTCGGCCATCTGCGTGCTGAATTCGCCGATCGAGCGGTCGATGGCGCCGATTTCCCGCGCCGCCGCGCTGCCTTGCTCCAGGCCCAGGCGCGACACTTCGGCGGTCTGTTCGGCGACGCTGCGCGCCACTTCGGCGCTTTCGGAGACCTGGGCGATGGAGGCGGTCAGTTCCTGCACCGAGGCGGCGGTGGAGGCTACCGCCTCGGTCTGCGATTCGGCGCCGGCGGAAAGCTCGGTGGCCGCATGCGCCAGCTCGCCTGAGGAGCGGGTGACGGCATCGACGTCGCCGCGCACCTGGCCGATCAGGGTCTTCAGGTTGTCCTGCATGGTGCCCACCGATTGCATCAGGGCGCCGATCTCGTCGCGGCCGGCCGGCTCGATGCGCCCGCGCAGGTCGCCCTCGGCGACGCGCTCGGCGATGCCCAGCAGGGCTTTCAGCGGACGGGTGATGCCGCGCGTCAGCAGGAGCGCGATCACGGCCGCCGCCAGCAGGCTGCCGGCCAGCAGGGACAGCAGCAGCACGCGTACGTGCGAGGCGTTGTCGGCCATCTGGTGCGCCATCGCGTCAATGCGGCCGCGCTCGTGGTCGCGCAGGTCGGCGGTGGCGCCGCGATAGGCGTCCAGGCGCTCCAGCATGGAGGAGGAAGCCATGGTGGCGGCGGCATCGAACTTGCCCTGCTTTTTCAGGGCGAATACCTTTTCGCGCTCCGCCAGGTAGGCCTTGCGGCGCTCGGAGACCTTGTCGAACAGGGCGCGCCCCTGCGGCGTGGCGAGCTGGCTTTCCACTTTCTTCTGCACTTCCGAGATGCTCTTGCTGGTGGCGGAAATCTGCTTGGAAAACAGGTCGTTCAGGCGCGCGTCCTCGGTCATGGCAACGGCCAGCGAGCGCGGCGCATTCTGCTGGGTCATGGAGGCCCAGTCCTCGACGTGGCGCACCTGGGTGAAAGCCTCCGAGGTGAGTGCGGTGAATTCGCCGGACATGTTCTGGATCACGCCGACGGCATAGATCATCGCGCCGGCATTGAGCGCCAGCACGAGGCTGAAGGCGGCGCCCAGACGGGCGCTGATGGACAGGTTTTTCAGGTTCACGATTGTTCTCCGTGCGCGCCTGGCACGCACCAATACCGGCAAGCCGGAAGGGATTGCGGGATGAAACATCCTAATCCCGTGCCGGCGCCGGCAATCGCCCGAAAAGCGGCGGTTTGCGCCGGTATTTCCGGGCCGCCCGCCGGCCCTTTACTGCGCCGCCGGAGGCTCGTAACATAGGCGCGCGGAGTTCCTGCGAGGAGGCAGTCATGAACATGATCTCTGTATGGCGCCTGGCCGACGACGAGCAGATCGCCGCGCTGGCCGGCGAACCGGAGCACCTCGAGGAGGCGCTGGAGGAGGACGGGCCGGACATGGACCTGGATTGCGCCTGGCACGGCATCCATTTCCTCCTGGCCGGCAGCGCGCACGGCACCGCCGGGCCGCGCGGCTACATCCTGGGCGGCCGCCCCTTGGGCAACGGCGCCGGGCAGGCGGGCTTCGGCTACACCTCGGCGCGCGCGCTCTCAAGCGGCGAGGTGGCGCTGTTCGACGATTTCCTGCAGTGCATCTCGACCGAGGATTTCCGCCACCGCTTCGATCCGCAGGCGCTGATCGCCGCCGACGTCTACCCCGGCATCTGGGAACGCGCCCAGACCGGAGAGGAGGACGTGCTGGGCTATCTCGCCGGACATTTCGCGGAACTGAAGCGATTCATCGCCGCCGCCCATCGCGACGGCGCGGGCATGATCACTTACCTGGCATGACATCCGCCTGGATTGGCCGGCGTATAGCGGAGGAAGGCGAGCCGCCGCGATGCGCGCTTATGCATTGATTTAGCCGTCGAAAATACCGCAATTCGGCGGCTGGACTGGGAAAATGGCGGTCTAGTATTGAACTGGGTGCGTGTCTGCATGCGCCCGGTGAATTCCGTTTGCAACAAGAATGGGGCCGTTTTTGGCCGGCCCTTTGCACAACAAACACCATGCCCGGCATGCACCGCCCGTTTTCCAACCGCCCGCTCTTGATGCTGCTGCTGCCGCTGTTCGCGCTGCTGCTGCTCCTCACGCTGTGGGTGCTGGTGCTGTATCGCATCAGCGACGAGCGCGGCGAGGCGAAGCGCCAGGCGTTGGCGGAAAGCCAGGCCTTCGTGCACATCTACGAAGAGCACGCGGCGCGCCTGCTGCACCAGGCCGAGCAGGTGGCGCAAGTGGTGAAGATGCAGTTCGAGACCGACGGCTACGCCGACCTGCACGAGATCGCGCGGCGCCGCGGCCTGCTGCCGCCAGGGGTGGTGACGATGATGGCGATCGTCAACCGCGAAGGCCGGGTGATGTCGAGCACCGTCGAAGGCGCCGACTTTCCCAATGTGCGCGCGCGCGAATACTTCCAGGCCCACGTCGAGTACAACTCCGGCGACCTGTTCATCGGCCAGCCGGTGGCTGGCGAAGGCGGGAAATGGACCATTCCCTTGAGCCTGCGGCTGAACAACCCGAACGGCTCCTTCGCCGGCATCGTGCTGGTGTCGCTCAACCCGCTGACCTTGTACACCGATTACGACGCGCCGCTTCTCGGCCGCCACGGCTCGGTGGGGCTTTTGGGCACTGACGACGTGTTCCGTATCCGCCGCGTCGGCCAGGCCACGCGCTACGGTGAAACGGTCGATTTCGCCAGCTTCCGGCGCGGCGCCGAGGCTCTGGCGGAAAACTCCTTCGTGCGCGAAAGCAGCGCCGATCAGGTACGGCGCATCTACAGCGTCCTGCCGCTGAAGGACTACCCGATGATTGCCATCGCGGGCCTGGCCGAAGAGGACGCCTACGCCCGTTTCTATCACAGCCGCGCCAGCTATCTCTGGGCCGCCAGCCTGGGTTCGCTGTTCATTCTCGCCTTCACCACGTTCCTGATGCTGCAGGGCCGTGCCCTGGAACACAGCCGCCGCGCGGCCAGCCACGCGCAGGCGATCTACCGCGCCGCCGCCGAAGGCAGCCTGGACGCCTTCTACATCCTCGAAGCGATGCGCGATGCCGACGGCCGCATCGCCGATTTCCGCTTTGTCGAAGTGAACCGGCGCGGCGGCACCCTGCTCGGCCTGGCGGCGGAAGGCATGGCCGGCCGCCTGCTGTGCGAGCTTTTGCCCTCCGCGCGCAGCAGCGGTTTTTTCGACAAGTGCGTGCGCGTGCTCGAAAGCGGGATGCCGCTGGAAGAAGAATTCGAAAACGACAATCCGCAGATCAACGCGCACTGGCTGCGCCACCAGGTGGTGCCGGCCGGGGGCGGCATTGCCATCACCAGCCGCGATATCACCCTGCGCAAGCGCGCCGAGGCTGAGCAGCGCAACAGCCGCAAGTTCCTCCAGACCCTGATCGACTACCTGCCGGTGATGGTGTTCGTCAAGAGCGTGCGCGGGCGCGACTACGGCCGCTACGTGGTGTGGAATGAGGCAGCTGAAGTGATCACGGGGTACGCCGACGAGCAGGTGCTGGGCAAGACCGGCGCCGAAGTATTCCCGCAGGCGATCGCGCAGGAGTACGAGGTGGAGGATGCGCAGATGCTGGCCGACCCGATGGTGCGCAACACGCCCGAATATGAACACCGGCGCGCCGACGGCGGCACGCGGATACTCAGCCGCATCAACCTGCCGATCTTCGACGACGACGACAAGCCCGAATACATTCTCGGGGTGATCGAGGACATCACCGGGCGCAAGCGCCAGGAATACCTGCTGCGCGAGCGCCGCGCCGAGTTACAAGCAGTGAACGACTCCTCGCCACTGGGCCTGTTTCGCCTCGACCTGCAGGGAAATTTCACCTACGCCAACCGCACCTACGAACGTATCGCCGGCTTCGCGCCGGGCGAGGCGACCGGCAAGGCATGGATCAGGGCGATCCATCCCGAAGACCGCGAGCGCGTGATGCGGGCGGCGCGCGGCCTGGGCAAAGCCAGCACCTCGCTGGACATCACGCACCGCATGCTGCGCGCCGACGGCAGCGAGGCCTGGGTGGAGGTGAAGGCAGGGCCGATCGAGGTCGACGGCATGATCACCGGCTACGTCGGAAGTCTCAACGACATCACCGAGCAGCGCGCCACCCGCCAGGCGCGCCAGACCCTGGCGACGATCATCGAAGCCTCCGCCGACTTCGTCGCCATCAGCGCGCCGGACGGCCGCATCACCTACCTCAATCCGGCGGCGCGGCGCCTGACGGGCATCACGCCCGGTGCGGACCTGCCCTACGTGCGCGCCGAGGACTACTACCCGGCCGCTTCGCTGCGGCGCATGCAGGGCGAGGCGATGCCGGTGGCGCTGCGCCAGGGTCTGTGGATCGGCGAGTCCACGGTGTACGACCGCGAACGGCGCGAGGTCCCGGTGACGCAGATGATCATCACCCATCGCGACGGCGCCGGCGAGGTCGAATATTTTTCCAGCATCATGCGCGATATCTCGGCCGACAAGGAGGCCGAGCAGGCGCTGCGCGACTCCGAATCGCGCCTGCGCACCATCACCGACACGCTGCCGGCGATGGTTTCCTTCGTCGATCCCGCCGAATGCTACCGTTTCGTCAACAAGGCCTACGAGCGTCGTTTCAGCCGCCCGCGCGAGGCCATCCTCGGCATGACGGTGCGCGAACTGCAGGGGGACGAGAACTACGCGGTGATGCAGCCCTACATCCGCCGCGCGCTGGCGGGCGAGACGGTCACTTTCGAACGCGACGAGCCGCGCGACGGTAAATACCGCTGCTTCGAGACCACCTACATCCCGCAGCTGCGGGCCGAGGCCGCCGGCGGCACGGTGATCGGCTTCCACGTCACCATCCACGA
This sequence comes from Burkholderiales bacterium, assembly GCA_036498945.1. Classification (GTDB taxonomy): domain Bacteria; phylum Pseudomonadota; class Gammaproteobacteria; order Burkholderiales; family JAEUOS01; genus JAQGMJ01. Next base: position 7,018 of record DASYEQ010000012.1, read on the forward strand.
CATCACCGCGCGCAAGCTGGAGGAACGACGCCTGATCCAGCTGGCGCACGTCGACAGCATGACCGGCCTGGCCAACCGCGCCGGCTTCCTGCTCCGCCTGGCCGAACTGATGCAGGAAAGCCGCAGCGACAAGTCGCTGCTGGCGCTGATGTTCCTCGACATCGACCATTTCAAGAGCGTCAACGACACCTACGGCCACCTGACCGGTGACGCACTGCTGCGCGCCTTCGCCGGGCGTCTGGTACGGTCGCTACGCGATTCTGACGTGGTCGCGCGCCTCGGCGGCGACGAATTCACCATCATCCTGCCGAAGCTGCGCCGGCCGGAGGACGCCACCGCAGTGGCGAAAAAGATCGTGCTGGCGATGCGCCCGACCTTCGCGCTGGACCAGCAGTCGGTCAACGTCACCACCAGCGTCGGCCTGGCGTTCTACCAGGGCGGCGAGATGAACCCCGAAGCGCTGATCCAGCGCGCCGACGAAATGCTGTACCAGTCGAAGGCGGCCGGGCGCGATACCTACAACGTCGCGCCGCTCCTGCGGGTGCAGGCGGGATAGCCGCCGGCGTACCGCTTCTACGCGGCCGCCACCACGCCGCGCGCCCCGCGCAGGCGCGCCCAGGTCTCCGAGGGCTTTTCGCCGAACAGGTGACGGTAGTCGCGCGCAAAGCGCCCGAGGTCGAAGAATTCGAAGCGTGTCGCCGCTTCCGTGACGGAGGTGATGACGGCTTGCGGATCGAGGAGCAAACGCCGCACCTGATTCAGGCGGCGGATGCGCAGGTAGCGGATCGGCCCCATGCCGAAGGCTTCATTGAAGGCATTGCGCAGGGTGCGCTCGCTTACCGCCGCCGCCCGACACAGGTCGGCCACGTGCAGCATCAGCAGGTCCGGATGGGCATGCAGGAAATCCTCCGCCGCCCTGACCACCCGCGCGTGCAGGAAACCCGGCACCGGCGCCCCACCGTTGTCCTGCAGTGCGGCATGGGCAAAAGACTCGACCAAGCCGTGCCGCAAGGCGCTGCGGATCGACGGCGTTTCCGCCGCATGCGGATGGTCGAGCAGCAGCGCGGCGGCTTCGGAGAGCGACTGACGCAACCGGTGCCAGACGGGCGGTGACAGTTGCATCATCTCGATACCGCTGGCGCGCCGCGGCGCGGCGCCGAATTCCTCGCACCAGCCTTCCCATTGCTGTATGGGAACCTGCAGCGCCGCCCAGCGCACCGGCCCGCTGGTAAAGGCGAAGGTTTCAGCGCCGGGGTGAAAAATCGCCAACTGCCCGGGGTCGCACGACAATCCATTGACAAACCACGTGTCGCCGCGCTGCAACGGCAGCAACAGGCGTACCGAATGCGGCAGCGAGCAGCCGGCGACGGTGACGGCAGCACCCACTTCGCCTATGTCGAACACGCAATCGCCGAGATGGGCGCTGAGCAATCCATAAGGGAAAAAGCCGTCGCGCAGCACGTTGATCTCGATGTCCAGTCCGTGCATGGCGTGCGACATCTCGTCAGCACTGCAAAAAAAAGAGCGCTGCACATGCAATCCGGGATCGGCCGGTTCCGGCAATGCTACATTCATTGCCATGCTTGTCTCTCGCTCACAGGTCCGGCGCGAAACGCTCCCGGCCTGCCGTATTTACGTAGTTACGAACCGGGAAACGACTTACTGTTGATCAGCGCCGGTGCCTGCCGCTCGCGTTGCGGGTGATTCATTCTGCATCAATCCTTGCCGGTGTGGAAGGGCCTGCCGCCGGCAGCAACCATTGCGCGCCCTTTATGCGGCGTGCGTGCAACGACCACATGTCAAAAGCCATAACCATGGGCTCCCTCAGCGCGGCTTCCCTGAAACCGGATCACCGGGTGGCCACGGCGTACCTTGGAACAGACGGCCGCAAGTGGCTCGCCAGCGGCGGTTTTGCGCTGGCCGCGCTGATTCTGCTGCTGGTGGGCGCGGTGTCGTATGAAAGCGCGCGCACCGCGCACGAGCGCGCGCTCAAGGTGGCGCATACGCATGAAGTGATCCAGGCGATCCAGGAAACGCTGGTGCTCATGACCGATGCCGAAACCGGCCAGCGCGGCTACCTGATTACCGGCCGCAACGAATACCTGGAGCCGTTCGACCGCGCGCGCACCCGCTTCGCCCCGGCGCTCGAACGCCTGCGCGGCCTGATCGCGGACAACTCCGCGCAAGCCGCGCACCTGGACCGGCTCGCCAGCCTCGGTCGCGACAAACTCGCGGTACTGGCGCAGGGACCGGACCTGCGCGTGAACGCCGAAGGGCTGCGCGAGGCGATCCAGAACGGCGCCGGCAAGCGCCTGATGGACCTGATCCGCGCCGAAGTGGAGACGATGACCGCCGCCGAGCGCGAATTGCTGGCGCAACGCGCGCGCGAATCGGAGGAAAGTGCGACCTTCACCAAGCAAATCATCGTTCTCGGCTTCGCCTTCAGCCTGGCGCTGATCACCGGTTCCTTTCTCCTGATGCGCCAGCAGATACTTGAGCGCCGGCGCGCCGAGGCGATGGTGCGCGCGCTTAACCAGCGCCTGGAACGGCATGCGGCGCAACTGGAGGTGTCGAACCGCGAACTGGAAGGTTTCAGCTATTCGGTGTCGCACGACCTGCGCATCCCGCTGCGCGCGGTGTCGGGCTACGCGCAGATCATGGAGGAGGACTACGGCGCCCAGCTGGATAGTGAAGGGCTGCGCCTGCTCGGGCTGGTGCGCGGCAACGCCCACATGATGAACCGCCTGATCGACGACCTGCTGGCCTTTTCGCGCCTCGGCAGCAAACCGCTGCACAAGACCGGGGTCGACATGGAGCAATTGGCGCGCCTGGCGATCCAGCAATGCGCCTTGGTGGAAGCCGCCGAACAGGCGGCGGCCGGCGCGCGGGAGATCCGCGTCGGCGCTCTGCCGGCGGCACCTGGTGATGCCGGACTGTTGCGCCAGGTCTGGACCAACCTGGTCTCCAATGCCATCAAGTATTCCTCGACGCGCACGCCGGCGGTGATTGAAATCAGCGGCGAGGCCGACGGCCGCGAAGCGGTCTACCGCGTGCGCGACAATGGCGTAGGCTTCGACATGCGTTATGCGAACAAGCTGTTCGGCGTATTCCAGCGCCTGCATGGCGCCGACGAGTATCCCGGCACCGGCGTGGGGCTGGCCATCGTGCAGCGCATCGTCACGCGCCACGGCGGGCGCATCTGGGCCGACGCGCGCCTGGGCGAAGGCGCCACCTTCACCTTCACCCTGCCGCTGGCGGCGGCCGATACCGGAGACGACAATGCAAGACCTGCGCGAGATTGAGATCCTGCTTGCGGAGGACAGCGCCAGTGACGCCGAGATGGCGATGCGCGCGCTGAAAAAAAGCAATCTTGCCAACAGCGTCACCTGGGTGCGCGACGGCGTCGAGGCGCTCGACTTCATTTTCAGCCGCGGCAAGTTCGAAGGGCGCAGCGGCAACCCCAAGCTCGTCATGCTTGACATCAAGATGCCCAGGGTGGACGGCATCGAGGTGCTGCGGCAGTTGCGCGCCAACGACAAGACCCGGCTGATCCCGGTGGTGATGATCACCTCTTCGGCGGAGGACCGCGACATCATGGAAAGCTACAAGCTCGGCGTCAACAGCTACATCGTCAAGCCGGTGGACTTCACCCAGTTCGCCCAGGTGATCGTGCAGGTGGGCCTGTACTGGGCGGTGGTGAACCGCACGCCCGAGCCGCGCTAGGAGGGAGCGCCGAGTGGAACAAAAAGCCCGGCACAAGCCGGGCTTTTTGCAGCGACGGCGATCAGACCCTGCGGGCGGCGCGCCCCGACATGTAGCTATCGAAGGACCCTTCGGCGACGCGGAACCACGCCAGTTCGTCTTCCAGGTACTTGAAGTAGGAGTCCCCGAGCTTCTTGAACTCGGGGATGCTCTTGCTCCACTCCGCGTACTGCTCGTGCGCGGCCTTGTAGCTGGCGTCCATGATGTCGCGGCTGAACACGCGCAGTTGCGCGCCGCCGGCGATCAGGCGCTTCATCGCCGCCGGATTGACGTGGTCGTAGCGCGCGGTGGCCATGGCATTGGATTCGCCGCAGGCGGCGGTGAAAATCGCCTGGTAATCCTTGGGCAGCGCCTCCCATGCCTTGTTGCCCACCAGCATGACACTGGCGGCATTGCCTTCCCACCAGCCGGGGGTGTAGTAATACTTGGCGATCTTGTAGAAGCCGAGCTTCTCATCGTCGTAGGGGCCGACCCACTCGGCCGCGTCGATGGTGCCTTTTTCCAGCGCCGGGTAGATGTCGCCGCCCGCCAGTTGCTGCGGCACCACGCCCAGGCGCTGCAGCACGGAACCCGCGACACCGCCAACGCGGAATTTCAGGCCCTTGAGGTCGGCCACCGTCTTGATCTCCTTGCGGAACCAGCCGCCCATCTGCGTGCCGGTGTTCAGGCACGGCGTGGCGGTGCAGCCGAAGCTTTTCGACAGGTATTCGTTGAACAACTCGCCACCGCCGCCCTGGTACCACCAGGCGTTGTGCTGGCGCGTATTCATGCCGAACGGCAGGATGGCGCCAAAGGTCAGCGCGGGGCTCTTGCCGACGTAGTAGTACATGATTGTCTGGCCGCACTCGACGGTGGAATTCTGCACCGCGTCGAGCACTTGCAGGCCCGGTACGATCTCGCCGGCGGCGAAGACCTGGATCTGGAACTTGCCCGAGGTGGCCTCCGAGACACGCTTGGCGACGTTCTCGGCGGCGCCGACCAGAGTGTCCAGGCTCTTCGGGTAGCTTGAAGTGAGGCGCCATTTCACGGTCGGCTGGCTTTGCGCGAAAGCCGGCGCCGTGCCCGCCGCCAGTACGCCCGCGATGCCGCCGTGCTTGATGAAGTCACGTCTTTGCATGGTGCTTTTGTCTCCGGTTGTTGGCATTGAATACCGCTGGATCCGCGCGAGACTTCCAAGCCCACGTTCAAGCTCACCTTCGCGGACGCGCGATTATGCGCACAATCCCGCTCAGCTTGTACACGGCGTTTACGCTAATATATTTTTATACAGATCAAACAGGACCTGGACATGAAACACTTCACGCAAATGCGCCATCTTTCGGTGTTCATCGCGCGTGCGCCGCGCGAGGTCTACGCCTTCGCCGGCGATCCGCAGAACATGCCGCAGTGGGCGGCGGGCCTGGGCACCGGCATCCGCCGCGCCGGCGAACATTGGGAGGTGCAGACACCGCAGGGCGCGCTCACCATGCGCTTCGCCCCACGCAACGATTTCGGCGTACTCGACCACACCGTGGTGTTGCCCACCGGCGCCGAGGTGCACATGCCGGCGCGCGTGATCGCCAACGGCGAGGGCAGCGAGGTACTGTTCACGCTCTACCGTCAGCCGGAAATGGATGATGCCGCCTTCGACCGCGACACCGGCATGGTCAAGCAGGACCTGGCCACCCTCAAATCCCTGCTCGAGAAATAGGAACAGACATGGCATGGATGCTCCTGTTGCTCGCCGGCCTGTTCGAAATGGGCTGGGCCATCGGCCTCAAATACACCGAGGGCTTCACGCGCCTCTGGCCGACTGCGGGTACGCTGGCCGCGATGCTGATCAGCGTGCTGCTGTTGGGCCTGGCGGTGAAAACCCTGCCGATGGGCACGGCCTACGCAGTGTGGACCGGCATCGGCGCGGCCGGCACGGTGATCCTGGGGATTGCGCTATTGGGCGAACCGGCGACAGTCGCGCGCCTGGCCTGCGTCGGGCTGATCATCGCCGGGGTGATCGGATTGAAAATTGTCACGCCGGGATGAGAACCCGCGGCGGGCCTTTCGGTCACACGCTGAATCCTTTTCGAGGAGTTGCCATGCAAATCAAGGAAGTCTGCCCCTACCTGCGCTGCAGGCCCGCGGTCGCGGCGATCGAGTTCTACAAACAGGTGTTCGATGCCGAGGAGATTTTCCGCCTCAACGAAAAATCCACCGGGCGCATCGGCCATGCGGAACTGCGAATCGGCGACACCGTGCTCAAGCTCTCCGACGAATATCCCGAGATCGGCGCCTTGAGCCCGCTTTCCGGCGGCAGCCGTTCCACTACCTACCTGCTGGTGGACAACGTCGACACGCTGGCCGGGCGCATGGTCGCCGCCGGCGCCACCATGATCCGCCCGCCGTCGGACCAGTTTTACGGCCACCGCGCCTGCAAGCTGCAAGACCCTTACGGCCACGAATGGATGCTGAGCCACGAGATCGAGGACGTCAGCTATGCCGAGATGCAGCGGCGCTACGACGCCATGTTCGAATAGGCGCGCCTCAAGTGGGCGTATCATTCCGGCCTTACCCAAGGGAGACAAAGCATGCACCATACCCTGCAAGATTTCGCCGCCGCCTGCCACGACCTGCTGAAGGCCGAGCCGGGCCCGGCGGGCCGCGAAAAGGTCTGCGCCCTGGTGCAGGAGGTGCTGCAGGATCGCGAGTTCGTCGAGTCCACCATCACCGCCGACCTGCCGGAACGCAAGGTTCTTTACCAGGACCCCGAATTGGGTTTTTGCATCCTCGGCCACGTGTATCACAACGCCAAGACCTCGCCGCCGCATGACCACGGCCCCTCGTGGGCGATCTACGGCCAGGCCGCCGGTGAAACCCACATGAGCGATTACGAACTGGTGCAAAAACCCGCCGGCGCAGAGCCCGGCAAGGCGCGCGCCACCCGCTCCTATTCCCTCACGCCCGGGATCGCGCACCTGTACAACGAAGGCGTGCTGCATTCGCCGCGCCGCGACGGCCCGACGCGCCTGCTGCGCCTCGAAGGCCTGAACATGGAAACCATCAAGCGCGACAAGTACGTCGCGGTATAGGCGGTGTTCGGGCAATTCTTCCGGCTCGAATCGGCCGGCGGCTTCGTGCTGTTCGGCGCGTCGCTGCTGGCCATCGCTGTCGCCAATTCGCCCTGGGGACCGGCGTTCGCGCATTTGTTGCACGAGATGCACGCGATGCCGGTGGGGCGATTCTCCATTGAGCTGGCGGTCAACGACGGCCTGATGGTGATCTTTTTCCTGATGGTGGGCCTGGAGATCAAGCGTGAGGTGCTGGCGGGCGAACTCTCGCAACCGGCGAATATCGCGCTGCCGTCGATCGCCGCCCTGGGCGGCATGGCAGTGCCGGCACTGATCTACGCCGCCTGTAACCACGCCGATGCCGCCGCGCTGCGCGGCTGGGCCATCCCGGCTGCCACCGACATCGCTTTCTCGCTGGGCGTGCTTACCCTTCTGGGTAGTCGCGTCCCCCTTTCGCTGAAGGTATTCCTCACCACGCTGGCAATCATCGACGACCTCGGCGCCATCGGGGTGATCGCCCTGTTCTACACCGAGCAACTGAGCGTGGAAATGCTGCTGGGCACCGCCGCGGCCGCGCTGGTGCTCTACCTGTTGAACCGCAACGCGGTAATGTCACTGTGGCCCTACCTGCTGGTGGGCCTGGTGCTCTGGCTGACTGTGCTCAAATCCGGCGTGCACGCGACCCTGGCCGGCGTGATGCTGGCCTTCGCCATTCCCCTGCGACCGTCGACACGCCACCCCGAGCGCGGCCGCCCGGGCGCCCCGCCGCTGCTGCGCCTGGAGCATGGCCTGCATCCGTGGGTCGCCTTCGGCGTGCTGCCGATCTTCGCTTTCGCCAATGCCGGCGTCTCCTTCGCCGGGATGAGCTTCTCCTCGCTGCTGGCACCCATCCCGCTGGGGATCGCCGCCGGCCTGTTCATCGGCAAGGCGCTGGGTATCTTCGGCGCCTGCTGGCTGCTGCTGCGCCTGACGCGCGCGCCGCTACCCGAGGGAGCGGGCTGGGCGTCGCTGTTCGGCATCGCGCTGCTGGGTGGCATCGGGTTTACCATGAGCTTATTCATCGGCAACCTGGCTTTTCCACCGGGCGCGCCTGAATACGGGACGCAATTGCGCCTGGGCGTCATCGCCGGCTCGATACTCTCGGGAATCTGCGGCTACCTGGTGCTGCGCGCAGTCTTGCCGGTCCCGGCCCGAACAGAAAAGGTCTGACGTGATGCGTCTGAGCGAACTCGAAACCCCCGCCCTGATCCTCGACCAGGCGAAGATGGGCCGCAACATCGCGCGCATGCGCGAGCACCTCGCGCGTCTTGGTGTGGCCTTTCGTCCACATGTGAAGACGCCGAAGGCGATCGACGTGGTGCGGCGCACGATCAGCACGCCCGCCGGCCCGATCACGGTTTCCACGCTGAAGGAAGCCGAATACTTTTTCAGCCACGACATCAGCGACATCCTTTACGCCGTCGGCATCACGCCGAACAAGCTGGACCACGTCGCGCGCCTGATGCAGGCCGGCGCGAGGATCAAGATCATCCTCGACAACGAGGAGACCGCGCGCGCCGTCGTCACCCGCGGCCGCGAACTCGGCATCAAATACGAAGTGCTGATCGAGATCGATTGCGACGGCCATCGCTCGGGCGTCAAGCCCGATGCACCCGACCTGCTCACCATCGGCCGCGTGCTGCAGGACGGCGGGGCAGTGCTGGCTGGCGTGATGACCCATGCCGGCAGTTCCTATAACTGCGCGTCCATCGAGGCGATTCGCGCCATGGCCGAGCAGGAACGTGCGCTTGCCGTGCAATGCGCCGAACGCCTGCGTGGCGCCGGCCTGCCCTGCGCCATCGTCAGCGTCGGCTCCTCGCCCACCGCGACCTACGCGCAGGATTTGCGTGGCGTCACTGAAGTACGCGCCGGCGTATTCGTGTTTTTCGACCTGGTGATGGCGGGCATCGAAGTGTGCGCACAGGACGACATCGCGCTTTCCGTGCTCACCACCGTGATCGGCCACCAGCGCGACCGCGGCTGGATCATCACCGATGCCGGCTGGATGGCAATGTCGCGCGACCGCGGCACCGCCGCCCAGAAAGTGGACCAGGGCTACGGCGTGGTATGCGACGTCGCCGGCCGCCCGATTCCCGACCTCATCATGAGCCAGGCCAACCAGGAGCACGGGATCCTTGGGCACCGCTCCGGCGACCCGTCGCGCACGCCCGATCTACGGGTCGGCACCCTGCTGCGCATCCTGCCCAACCACGCCTGCGCCACCGGCGCGCAGCACGACCGCTATCACGTGATCGCGCAGAGCGGCAGCGAAGACGTGCAATCCATTTGGCCCCGTTTCTCTGGCTGGTAGCCGCCACCACGGAGTTCGTTTGAAAACAAAAACGCCGGGGTCACCCCGGCGTTTTTGTCCGTCGCTTTTTCGTCCCAGAGAATCGTCCGGCTCTGCCGGCGATTTTGCCTATCCAGCCCAGGCAAAAGCAGGTTTCTACTTTTGCCTGCCCCCTACAGCGGCAGAAAAGACTCCGGCACCGCACGCATGCCAGCATCCGCGCGGGCGCGCACATCGGCAAAGCTGGTGTTGCGCGTGATCACGCCGTCCTCGAACACCGTCTCGAGCACCGCTCCCGCGTGCCTGCCATCGAAGCCGGCCTCGACGCGCTCGGTGCGATAGCTGTCACGGTCGCGCACCAGCTCCAGCCGGCCGCGCTTGGAGCGCTTGCCGGCGTCGGTGACCGGGTCCTTGTAGACGTCGCGCCACTCGCCGTCCACCTCGATTGCCGAGCACTTCATCGCCCATTGCATGGTGTCGCGGTTGACCTGCTGCAACAAGCCGCCACCCATGCCGAAGGCGAGGTTTTCCGCCGAATAGCCGTTGTGGTACAGGTTGGAAAGGCACAGGCGCATGCTGTCGAGATTCATGCCGTCGCCCTGGATGATGCGCACGTTATTGATCACCAGGAAGCCTTTCTTGTTCGGCTTGGCGCCGAACTTGGCGGCGAGAATGTTCGCCACTTTCAGGATGGTCTCGGCGGGGTCGCCCGAATCGGGGCGCACCACCAGCGTGGCGCCACTTTTTTGCACCTGCTCGCGCAATTCGCCGCCCCAGAGCTTTTCGCAGGCATTGAAGATGTCGTAGCTGTCGGAGACCACCGCGAAAATCGCGCCGGGCTTGCCGAACTGCGTCACCATGTTGCCGTAGGCCTGCGCTTCGTTCTCGCGGCCCCAGCCGGTAATCGTCGAGTGCTCGGCGGCCGGAATCGAGAAGCCCGCCATCTCGCAGTCGTAATACTGGTTGGCGGCGAGCACACCGGTGACCGTGTCCGACCCCATGAAGTTGACCAGGTGGGCCATGCCGCCGAGGGCCGCCGACTCCAGGCTGGAGACGCCGCGCGCGCCGAAGTCGTGCAGCTTGAAGGGCAGCTCGGCCTCCGGGTTTTCACAGGTGGCTTCGAGATAGCGGCGGATGGTTTTCTTGGCGTGCCCCGAGACCGTGGCCACCGTGGTCGGGTACCACACTGCGCGCAGCAGTTCGGTTTCGAGATAGCTGGTGAGCCAGAAGAATTCGGGGTCGGTGTTTTCCACCGTCGCCAGCACGTTGGACACCGGGATCACCGCGCCTTCGGGCACCGCGCGGATGCGCAGCGGCAAGCGTCCGCCGTGCTTCTTGACCAGCGCGTACCAGCCGGCGGCGTTGAACGGTTCGCCGTGCGTCTTGAAAAACGCCGTCGCCTGGTCGACCTGCGCCGCGGTGACGGGCTGGCTCAGGTATTCCGCCAGGTAGGCCTGCAGGCCGAAGAACAGGCCGTGGGTGAAAAGGCCGCCACGCGCTTCGATGTAGCTGAACACGCGCTGCGTGCCCGGCGGGTATTGCAGCCAGTGCGAGGCCTTGTAGCTGTCGGTGCGCAGGAGAAGATTGCCGGCTAGCGCGGCGAGTTGGGGTTTAAGCATGATGAGAGCTCCTCTCATATTGGCGCGGGTCAACCCTGCGCCGTTGGGCAGATGCGTCGATACAAAAGTCGGCGCGGTGAGAACGGATCATTGCTGGTTCATGGATGGGTGGCGAGGGCGCCAAGAAAATGATTGGCGATGAAAAAGTGGTCTTCGTACATCTGTTCCTGCATGGAGAGGAATTCGCCCACCGGCACCCACTTCGCCTGCGCCGCGTCGTCGTCGCCTTTCACCGGCGGCAGGCCGGCGAACTGGTTGTGCGCCAGCTCGAAGTAGAAGGCGTGTGTGATGGTGCGGCCGCGCTGCGAGCGGTCCGGCGAGTCGAATACGTGACGGCCCTTGACGGAACCGTGCAGCACCGGCGCCGGCACCTTCAGGCGCGTTTCTTCGCGCAACTCGCGGACGGCGGCATCCTCCAGCCATTCCTTCTGGCCGACGAAGCCGCCCGGCAGCGCCCACAAGCCGCGGCCCGGATGGTCGCGCCGCTGCACCAGCAGGATGTAGCCGACTTCCACCACCACCGCATCCACCGTGACGAAGATTGGCGGGAATTCACTGCCGGCGTAACGGTACTTCTGCTGATAGTCGACGAGAAAGGCGCGCTCCTGCACCAGGTGCCCGTAATGCGAGGTCTTCTGGAAGGCGGCAAGGAAATCCGCCGTCGCGTCCGGCAGCGCCGCCGGCGACAACTGGCCGGCGCGGTCCGGGTCGAAATACAGGTCGCGGATATCGGTGGCGTTCAGGCTCTCGACGTTGTCCACGCCGGCGAATTCCCAGCGCGGAAACATCTTCAGGTAGTAGCTGCTGGCATCTTTCTGATGCCCGACCAGCGCGACATGCGCCTTGACCGGATCGCGGTCGTCCTTGACGATCAAGTCGTTCACCGCCTCGGCGATGGAGGCGATCCAGATCTGGTCGTTATAAGGCGAATCGGCGACGCCGACGATCGACAACCGGCCCTGCTCCGGATTGCGCAGGGTGCCGCGGATCATGCGTTCGCGCTCTTCGCGGGTGAACGGATTCCTGAAGCTGCGCGGCAGGCGATCCGAACCGATGACCACGATCACCCGCTCGGCGATACGCAGGCAGTGTTCGATCAGTCGCTGGTGGGCGAAGTGGACGGGCTGGAAGCGCCCGATGAGCACGGCATACTCGAACTTGCGAGACATTTGAGACATTGGGAATCCCCCAAAAAGTCGCCGGATCAACTCTGGCGATAGGTCAAAGTTACCTGCCCTCGCATGCCCCTGTCAAACGCGCCGTTGCCAAAATGTGACATAGCGCACATTTTCGATGGCGCCTGTAACAACGCCGTTACACCACTGTCAAATGGTTACACATGGTTACTGCAAAGCCGTGCGCCTGCGCGCACACTGTGCGTTATGGAAATACGGGCATCAAATACCAAGCCCGTCGAACCCGAAGCCCAAGGAGACCTCATCATGAAAACCACCACCAAGATTCTCGCCGCCGCCGGCCTGGCCCTGGCGGCCATGAGCGGCAGCGCAATGGCGCGTCCCTACATCGGCCTGTCGATCGGCGTGCCTGCGCCGGTTTATGTGGCTCCCGCCCCGGTCTACGCGCCGCCGCCTGTATACGTTGCCCCGGCCCCGGTCTATGCGCCGCCGCCCCCGGTGTATGGCGGCGTGGTGGTCGGCAGCTACTATGGCCGCCCCTACTATCCGCCGCGCTACTATCACCACGGCTGGTATGGCCCGCACGGCCACTGGCACCGCTAGGCGGCTCAGTTCCCGGCCTGGCCGGGCCTGACGCCGGACGCGAACCGCCGCGCTGAAGTACTGAAGGGCTCTGGGACCTTGCTGGTCCCGGGGCCTTTTTTGTGTGAGGCCGGGAACATCTCCTTTGCGTGCGCCTCCCGACCGCCCGTTAAGGCTACAATCAGACTTTAAAAGTCAATCCGGCGGCCCAAACCGGAGCAGCGGCATCCGTCCCGCGCGCCACGCACTCAACTCGAAGAATGATTCCGCAAACCCTAGGCCGATACCAGATCATCGCCGAGCTCGGCCGGGGCGCGATGGGCACCGTGTATCACGGCATCGATCCCACCATTGAGCGCCCGGTGGCCCTCAAGGTGCTCAATGCCGAACTGCCGGCGGAGTCGCTCGAAGAGGTCAAGGGCCGCTTCCTGCGCGAGGCGAAATCGGCCGGGCGGCTGAATCATCCCAACATCGTCACCATCTACGAATTCGGCGAGGCCGACGGCCGCGCCTTCATGGCGATGGAGTTTCTCGAGGGTCGCACCCTGCTGCAGCTGATGCGCGAAGCGCGCCCCGCCTACGAAGAGGCCGCCGCCATCATCAGCCAGATCGCCGAGGCGCTGGATTACGCGCACCGCTTCGGCGTCGTGCACCGCGACATCAAGCCGGCCAACATCATGGTGTCGTCGCAAGGCGTGGCCACCATCACCGATTTCGGCATCGCCCACCTGCAATCTTCCTCGATGACCGCCACCGGCGCCATGCTCGGCTCGCCGCGCTACATGGCGCCCGAGCACGTGCTGGGCAAACAGATCGACGGCCGCGCCGACATTTTTTCCTTGGGTATCGTGCTCTACGAACTGCTGGCGCGGCGCACCCCCTTCGAGGAAGGCGAGTCGGCCACCATCTTTTCGCTGATGCAGCGCATCGTCAACAATCCGGTGCCGCCGCTGAAAAGCATCGTCCCCGATGTACCGGCCGGGCTCGAAATCATCCTGGCGCGCGCGCTGGCGAAAAAGCCGGACGAGCGCTACCAGCGCGCCGGGGAATTCGCCGCCGACCTGCGCAACTACAAGACCCTGCAACCCGCACCTTCGCCCCAGCCCGCTGCCGTGACGGCGGCCGCCCCCGCGGCGGCGGCCCCGACCGCGACCGCCGCTACGCCGCCGGCCGCGTCCACTGTCAGCTCAGCCACTGCCTGGGAGCGTGCTGCCGCGTTCCTCGGCCGCAAAGGCAAAGGCGGCACGCCCGCGATTACGCCGCCCGCAGCGCTCGCCGCTGGAACGGCAGCGGTACAGCAAGCCGTCGCTCCGATTCCGCCTGCCGCGCAACCGGTCGCCCCAGCCGCCGCAGCGCCGCTGGCCGTCGCACCGCATGCTGTACAGCCGGCCTCGCGCTTCGCTGCCGCAAGTGCGAAAAGCATCGAGCCCGGCCACACCCTGCTGGGCGACCTCGACAGGCTGTCCGACAACCTGGACGAAGTGCAGCGCCGCTTCGTCGAGGAAGAAGCGATCGCCATGGCCAACCTGCGCAAGAACGCGCCGCGCGCCAAGGACTGGGACAGCATCGCCTCCGGCATCGAAGGCGGCCCCCTGGCGCTTGGCGCCGGCGCCGAGGCGGAAGACAATTCGCTGCCCGGCGGCGCGGACGCGCGCAAGAGCGGCGTATTCGGCCTGCTGCGCCAGCAGGCCGCGCCCGGCCTGAAAAGCCAGGCCTCGGCGCGGCGCGACGCCGAAGCCGAAGCAATGCTGGATCTGGACGCACGCTTGCGCGCCGGCTACGATTTCCTGCTGGAATTCTGCCGCGAACTCAACGAAGCCGCGCCGCTTTACGCCGGCAAGCATGACCTGCTGTTCTACGGCCCCTGCCCGCCGCTGTTCTTTCACGAAGCCACCACCAACGCGCGCTTCAGCCGCGTCGACGACCGCGGCAAGGTCAAGGACGTGGTCGACCACCTGCTGCTTTCGTATTTTCTCTCCGCCCACGATCCCGGCCGCGCTACCGTCACAGCCGTGGAACTGCCGAAATTCCGCGAGGTGCTGGATTCGCACGAGGTGAAGTACGACTGCCAGGAAATCAAGAACGACTTCAAGCAGATCCTGCGCGCCACCTTCAATTTCGAGTTCAAGTTCATCTGCTCGCTGACCTTGAAGGCCAATTACGCCGAAGGTTTCGCCGACGTCACCTGCCGCAACATCGGCCCGCTCGGCCGTTCGCGCTACCTGGTGCCGGCGGCAGAACTTGACGTGGCGTTTTTCGAGGAACTGTCCAAGCTGATGCTGGGCTTTCCCAGCACCGCCGGGCGCTACGCCGCTGGCGCCTGACCTGGCGCGCCGGCACGCTATTTGACGGCAATGACGTTCAGGCTGATGGGGTAGCCATAGGGCCTGAAACTGCTGGCATCGTTGAACAGCCCGAAGTCCTCGACCTTGCGCACCTCGCCGAAGCCGGCGCGGCGCAGGAAATCCTGCATGAACTCGAAATTCCAACCGAAACAGTGGAAGTCATCTGGGTCCACCTGCCCGCCAAACATCATGCGCATGACATGAAAGCGCACAGGCAAGGTGAGCGCGGGGTCGATGAAGGTACGGCACAGCACGTCCATGTCCGGGACCGAGACCAGAAAGCGCCCGCCGGGCTTGAGCACCCGATGAATACCCGCCAGGGTGGGGTCCACGCTTCCTTGCGGCACGTGCTCCAAGACATGGCTGGCGTAGATCTCATCGATGGAGGCGGCGCCGAACCTCGCAAGATTGCTTATGTCACCGACGAAATCAACATCCGGGCCGCGCTGAATATTGAGAAGCTTCCAGCCGTCGCGGGATTCCTTGCCGCCGATGTGCAGTTTCATTGTGGTTCAGGGGCCGCTCGCGTCACCAGCGGCCGCGGTTATGATGACCGGCCGCAGTTTAAAGCCAATCGGCCGCGCCTGCCACGCTACAATGGCCACCTCTCGCCGCCGTTCACTCGCGATACCTTACATGTCCCGTGACACCGCCCTGGCGCGAAGCAGGCGCCACTTTGAGGACGGCGGCTTCATTGCCGACCTGGCGCGCCGCGTCGCCGTGCGCACCGAAAGCCAGAATCCGCAAGCACGCCCCGCGCTTATGCAATACCTGCAAGCCGAGATGGTACCGGCGCTCGAAGCCATGGGTTTTGCCTGCGCCATTCTCGACAATCCGGCGCCGCAGGGCGGCCCCTTCCTGGTGGCCGAACGCATCGAGGATGCGCATCTTCCCACCATGCTTTCCTACGGCCACGCCGACGTCATCCGCGGGCTCGAGGAGCAATGGCGCGAAGGTCTCGACCCCTGGCAACTGAAGCAGGAGGGCACGCGCTGGTACGGCCGCGGCAGCGCCGACAACAAGGGGCAGCATTCGGTCAACCTGGCGGCACTTTCCTCCGTGCTGGCAGAGCGCGGGCGTCTAGGCTTCAACGCCAAGTTCCTGATCGAGACCGGGGAAGAGATCGGCTCACCCGGCCTGGCGGAATTCTGCACGCGCGAAAAGCCGCGCCTGAAGGCCGACGTACTGATCGCCTCCGACGGCCCGCGCCTGTCCAGCGAGCGGCCCACGCTTTACCTCGGCTCGCGCGGCGCGGTGAATTTCGATTTCCGGGTGCGCCTGCGCGAGGGCGCGCACCATTCCGGCAACTGGGGCGGCCTGCTCGCCAATCCCGGGGTGGTGCTGGCGCATGCCCTGGCCAGCGTCATCGACCGCAACGGCCGTGTGCTGGTGCCCGAACTGCTGCCGGAGGCAATGCCCGACTCGGTGCGCCGTGCGCTCGCCGATTGCGCTGTCGCGCCCGGCCCCGGCGAGCCGGCGATCGACGACGAGTGGGGCGAGCCCGGCTTTTCGCGCGCCGAGAAGGTCTACGGCTGGAACACCTTCGAAGTGCTGGCTTTCAGGACCGGCAATCCGGAAAACCCGGTGAATGCGATTCCCGGCCTGGCTACCGCCCATTGCCAGGTGCGCTACGTCGCCGGCTGCGATCCCATGAGCTTCGTGCCGGCGCTGCGCCGCCATCTGGATGCCCACGGCTTCGGCGAGGTCGAGGTGACGCGCTCGGCCAAGGGCCTGTTCCACGCCACCCGCCTGGATCCCGACACGCCCTGGGTGCGCTGGGCCGTCGATTCGATCACCCGGACCCTCGGCGTGAAACCGGCAGTGTTGCCGAACATCGGCGGCTCGCTGCCCAACGAATGTTTCGCCGATATCCTCGGCCTGCCGACCCTGTGGGTACCGCATTCCTACGCCGGCTGCTCGCAGCATGCGCCCGATGAACATGTGCTCGAACCGATCCTGCTCGAAGGCCTGGCGATGATGACCGGGCTGTTCTGGGACCTGGGCGAAAAAGTGCCGGCGTAGCCGACGCCACGGAACGCCACGCATGCGCCCCGCCGATCCCACCGCCCCGCGCCCCGGCTTCACGCTGATCGAGCTGATGGTGGGCATCGCGATACTCGCCATCATCGCGCTGATGGTCGATCACCTCTCCGAGATCATGGCCGTGCGCAGCCGCGAGCAGGAGCTCTACGCCGCGGTGCGCGCGCTGCGCGGCGCGATCGACAACTACAAACACGCCTACGACGGCGGCCGCATCGTTCAGGTGCCGGGTGCCAACGGCTACCCGAAAAACCTGCAGGTGCTGGTCGACGGCGTCCCCGATCAGCTCGACCCGGAACACCGCAAGCTGCATTTCCTCGACCGCATCCCGCGCGATCCGATGCAGCGCAATCTCACGCTCGCCCCGGCCGACACCTGGGCCCCGCGCGCCTATGCCAGCGATCCGTCGTCTCCCAGCCCGGGCGACGACGTCTACGACGTGCATTCCAAATCCACCGGCACCGGCTTGAACGGCGTGCCGTATTCGCAATGGTGAAGCCACCCACCCGCCTCCCTCAGCCGCGCGCAATGGCGCGGCCGGCGCGCGGCTTCGTCTACATGGCGCTGATCGTGTTCTTCGGCATCATCGCGATCTCCGCCGCCTACAGCATGATGTCGGGCGCGGCGCTGCAGCGGCGCAACGCCGAGGACCAGCTGATTTTCGTCGGCGGCGAATTCCGCCGCGCCATCGAGAGCTACTACTGGGCCGCCGCCGACCTGCCGCCGGGCGCCCCGCGCTATCCCGCGCGCCTGGAGGACCTGCTGGCCGATCCGCGCCAAAAGAACCTGACGCGCTACCTGCGCCAGATCTATGCCGACCCGCTCACCGGCCGCCGCGACTGGGGCCTGGTGCGCGCACCGGACGGCGGCATCATGGGGGTGTACAGCAAGTCGCCGGCGAAGGCGGTGAAGCTCTACGGCTTTCCGCTCGAATTCAAATACCTCGAAGGCAAGACCAGGATCGCGGATTGGCAATTCGTCTACGCGCCGCCGCTGCTGCCGCCGGTACTGGATGCTGCCGCGCCGGCATCGGTACCAGCGGCTCCTGCAACACCCACTGCCGTCGTGCCCGCCGCCACGGACACCGCAGGCGCCGCGCCGCCTGCCGCCGCGCCCACCGCGGCCAATGCTCCGCCCACGGCACCGGCGCCGCCTGCCACTCCCGGCAAATCTGCGCCGGATGACGGCGCCATCGACGAAAAGGCGATTGACCGCGCCATCGACGATATCCTCTCCGGCAAAAGCAAGCTCGGTACGCCTTGAGGCGTGCCGTCTCAGCGCATCAGGGTGCCGCCGGCGCTGACGATGGTGAGATCGGCACTGCACCAGCCCGGGCGCCCTTGGACGAGTAGCTGATGTAGACCTCGCCCAGGTCGCATTCGCCTGGACGCGGCCGGGGCATGGTGCGCCGCGGCCCGCGGTGTATGAAGAATTAACAAATTTCCTTGAGCCGCAAACCGGATCGCCGCGGCGCGTGCACCGGACTCAAGCGGCGCGCACCCCACGCCGCACTTCACGGCGTACCCGTCGTCATATTGCACGGGCAAGCAACGAAAAATATGACGGCTGCGCGGCGACGTCTCTGTTTTATCACGTACGCGTTTGTCAACTTTTGCAAATAGTGATGCGATGCGTTGGTGTTGGGGCGCGATGCCGATACACTTCTCCGGCCAACAAAATAAATCGCTCAATCGAGGTATCCGAGGTGTACATGTCCCTGCAAGACAACAATAATTACCACGGCGCACCCGGATCGCACGCTCAGGGAATTGGCATCGCCGTCGACGCCGCGAAGGAAGCGGCGTCGGCGAGCGAGCGCCGCACCAGCAAGGGCAATGGCCATGTCCGCTTGAGCGGGCGCGACGCCACCTTGCTGTCGCAGATGCGCAACCAATATCGCAAGGTGTTCGGCATGTACTTCGACCCGATGGAATTTACCGGCAACGACCTTTACGCGCGCGCCACGCTGCTCCAATGCGTTACCTCGGGCAACGAAGAACTGGTGGCGAGCGCCCTGCAGTTTCTTGACGAAAAAGGCATGCCGCGATTGCACCGGCGCGCCGGCCGGGCCGATCTTGAACTCGATCCGCATTCATCCGGCCGCGCCGAGTAGGGCGGCCGCCGCCGTGCGCGCGCAGCCCTCAGCTACCGGGCTGGGGGTTGATGTTGAGCACCATCCAGTAGAGCTGCAATTGCGCCACCGCGCGGATGAAGGCTTCGAGCTCGACGGGCTTCCTCACGTAGCTGTTGGCACCGTTGAGATAGGAGCGCAGCACGTCCTCATCCTGCGCGGAGGAGGTCAGCACCACCACCGGCTGCGCCGCGGTCAGCGGATTGGCGCGGATACGCTCCAGCACTTCGAAGCCGGAGAGCATCGGCATGTTGAGGTCGAGCAGCACCAGGGCCGGCAGTTCGGCGGGGTTGCGTGCCGCGTAGGCGCCGCGCGCCCACAGGTAATCGAGCGCGGCGACACCATCGCCCACCACCACCAGCTCGTTCTCCAGGCGCGCCTTTTCGAAGGCGATACGGGTGAGCAGCTGGTCATCGGGATTGTCTTCCACCAGGAGGATCGGGCGGCGGTCGACGGCGTATTCCGTTTGCATGGTCAATCTGGGCAGCCGGGTTGCGGAGGCGGTCTCCCAAGTATATCCGCGCCAGAAATGCGCGCCAGTGCCGCACACGCGCAAAGCGCAAAAAAATCGCGCGGCCTGGCTTTGACGCAGCCGCGCGCACGATTGCTGTTACCATCCATGGGGCCTGGCACACCGGCTAACGGTCGTTTGCCTGCGCACCGTCACTCGCTGTCACTCAAAAGAATCGAAAATCAGGGGTATGGGCAAGAACAACGATGAGCTAGGCTTCACCTCGGTGTTCCGCACCCTGCTGCAAAGCGAGCAGGAGGAAGCCGCGCGCACCGACACCACGGTGCCCAACGTCCCGCCGCTGATCGCCCCGGGCGACGTCGAGCACGCGTTCGAGCAAGGCGAGTTCCGCGTCTACTACCAGCCCAAGGTGCTGGCCACCACGGCCGAGATCGTCGGCGCCGAAGCGCTGTTGCGCTGGCACCATCCGGAATTCGGCGTGCTCACGCCGAATTATTTCATTCCCGGCATGGAAAAGTCCGGGCTGATCCACGAGGTCGGCGCCTGGGTGCTGCGCCGGGTGAGCGAACTCAACCTGGCGATTTCCAACCGCATCAGCAACCCAAGCTGGAACATCGCCGTCAACGTCTCGCCGGTGCAGTTCGGCAACCCGGCTTACCTGCGCGCATTGTTGCGCGCCGCCAAGTCGCTCAACCTGCCGAACCAGCTGCTGGAAATCGAGCTTACCGAAACCGCGGTGCTGGAGAGCTTCAACCAGGCCGCCGAGCTGATGGGCCTCATCCGCGAATACGGCGTGACGATCGCCATCGACGACTTCGGCGTCGGCTTCAATTCGATCAGCCACCTGGCGCGCCTGCCGATCTCGGCGGTGAAAATCGACGCCAGCTTCATCGGCCGCCTGGAAAACTCGGAAGTCGATCGCAAGATCGTCGCCGCGCTGATCCGCCTCTCCCACGACCTCGGCATGAAGACCGTGGCCGAAGGCGTGGAGACGATGCCGCAGGCGCAATTCCTGCTGGAGCAGCAATGCCAGTTGCTGCAGGGCTTTTTCTTCGGCCGCCCGGTGCCGCAGGACGAATTCGTCGCCAAGCTGCCGGTGATCTGACGCGGCGCCGTTCACGCACGGCGCCGTTTCATGCAGAGCCTCCGTCCCCGCATCCTTGACGCAGGCCGCACGCGCCTCTTGCTATAGTCGTGCCCTTCGCATGCCGCAACATGGAGGACGCATGACCGCAGTACAGCCCGGCATCCTGGCCGGACCCGCGCCGGCCGGCCGTTACCTGAGTTTCACCCTGACCCACTGCGAGGACACCGCGCTCAAGCAAACCTTGAGACAGCTCGCCGCCGCCACCGACGGCGAACGCCTGGTGGTGGGCTGCGGCCGCTCGCTGGCGCAACGCCTGGGCGCCGAAGTGCCGGGCCTGCGCACCATGCCGGCCTATGTCGGCTGCGGCTTCGACACGCCGTCGACGCCCGGCGCGCTCTTGCTGTGGCTGCGCGGCGCCGACCGCGGCGAGATCGTCAGCCGCGGACGCCAGCTCGAAGCCATGCTGAAACCTGCTTTTCGCGTCATGCTGCGCGTCGATGGTTTTCGCTATGACGGCGGGCGCGACCTCACCGGGTATGAAGACGGCACCGAGAATCCGCACGACAACGAGGCCACCGGCGTGGTCAGCGTCACCGGCCTGGGCTCGGGTATGGAAGGCTCGACCTTCCTCGCCTTGCAGCAGTGGGAGCACGATTTCGAATGCTTCGAGGCCTTCGATGCCGACACGCGCGACAACATCATCGGCCGCCGCCGCAGCGACAATGAGGAGATCGAGGACGCCCCCGAATCCGCGCACGTGAAGCGCACCGCGCAGGAAAGCTTCGATCCCGAGGCCTTCATGCTGCGCCGTTCGCTGCCGTGGATCGACGGCAACCGCGGCGGGCTGATGTTCTCCTCCTTTTGCCGCACCCTCGATGCCTTCGAAGCGCAGATGGATCGCATGACCGGCGCCGAAGACGGCATCGCCGACGCGCTGTTCATGTTCAGCCGCGTACTCAACGGCGCTTATTACTGGTGCCCGGGAATGAAGGACGGCAAACTCAACCTGGCGCTACTCAAGCTCTAAGCCGGCCGCCGCGCCGGGGCACGCCACGGCGCGGCAAAAGCAACATCCGCGCAAAGAATTCTTCACGGCGTCTTGAATGCCGCCGCGGAGGCATCCATTTGGGCTACAATGACGTATTGATAGTAGTTCTCATTTAAATATACAAACAGCCGCCGCCGGGGATTGCCCCTGCTTGCGCGGCCCCGCCCTGCTTTGACTACACTCGCCCCGCCCGCCACCATGCGCCTGACCGAACTCGCGCCGGGCCAGGAGGCCCAGGTGGCGGTGGTGCACTCCACCGAGCATCTGGCGCACCGCCTGGCGGCGCTCGGCTTTCGCGTCGGCAAGTCCTTGTTGGTGATGCGCCAAGGCGCGCTTTCCGGCCCCCTGCACGTGCGCCTTGGCACTACCGACGTCATCCTGCGCCGCTCGGAAGCCGCGCAAATCGAAGTGTTGCCGCTCGCCTTCACTGAAACGGCGGCCGACGCCCCCTCCGCATGAAAGGCATCGCCCTGATCGGCATGCCCAACACGGGCAAGTCGACGCTCTTCAACCGCCTGACCGGCGCCTCCGCGCGCGTGGGCAACTGGCCCGGCATCACCGTCGACCTGATGACGGCGAAAATCCTGGTCGGCGCGCACATGGCCGAGATGGTCGATTTGCCCGGTATCTACGACCTGCGCGGTTATTCGGACGACGAGGCGGTGGTGCGCCAGTTCCTCGAAACCACGCCGACCGACCTGGTGCTCCTGATCGTCAACGCGGTGCAGATCGAGCGCCAGATTTCGCTCGCCCTGCAAGTGCGCGCCCTCGGCCTGCCGGCGATGCTGCTGCTCAACATGGCGGATGAGGCGCGCAAGTTCGGCATCACCGTCAATGCCGAGGCGTTGTCGGAAAAGCTTGGCATGCCGGTGGCGCTGATCTCCGCCAAATACGGCGAAGGCCAGCCGCAGGCGCTCAAGACCATCGGCCAGACCCTGGATGCGCACCCGCAGCCGGCCACCGCGAGGCTCGATGCGCTGCCCGAGCCGGCGCAAGTCGAAGAGGAAGCAGCGCAATTGCTGGCGGGCGCGGTATACATCCCGCCGCGCCTGCCCGAACACATCAGCGACAAGCTGGATCGCGTGGTGCTGCACCCCTGGGTCGGCCTGCCGCTGTTCTTCCTCTGCATGCTGCTGCTGTTCCAGGCGGTGTTCGCCATCGGCACGCCCTTGCAGGACGGCATGAGCTGGCTGTTCGACGAGGCCAAGGCGCTGATCGTGGTGCCGCTCACCAGCCCCTTGCCAACCTTCCTGCAGGGCTTCCTGGTGGACGGTATCTGGGCCGGGCTTTCCACCGTGGCCGCCTTCGTGCCGCTGATCGTGCTGTTCTTCCTGTTCATGGCGCTGGTGGAAGACAGCGGCTATCTCTCGCGCGCCGCCTT
Source organism: Burkholderiales bacterium (assembly GCA_036498945.1). Taxonomy (GTDB): domain Bacteria; phylum Pseudomonadota; class Gammaproteobacteria; order Burkholderiales; family JAEUOS01; genus JAQGMJ01. The sequence goes on from DASYEQ010000012.1 coordinate 29,991, forward strand.
CCTGACGGACGCGCTGATGTCGCGCCTGGGCCTGGACGGGCGCAGCTTCGTGATGATCCTGATGGGCTTCGGCTGCAACGTGCCCGCCGTGATGGGTACGCGCGTGATGCGCTCGCGCCCGCACCGCCTGCTCTCCATGCTGGTGATCCCGCTGTCGCTGTGTTCGGCGCGCCTGCAGGTGTTCCTGTTCCTGATCGCGGCGATGTTTACGCCGAAGCACGCGCCCTGGGTGCTGTTTTCGCTCTACCTGATGAGCTTCGTCACCGCGATCCTGACGGCACTGATCTTCAAGCAGAAATACCACAGCACCGAGCCCTTCGTGATCGAGTTGCCGCCCTACCGCATGCCGACCCTGATGCAGATCTGGCTGCGCGGCTGGCAGGAGGTGCGCCATTTCCTGCACCGGGCCACCAGGATGATCGTCATCGGCGTGGTGTGCGTGTGGATCCTCACCCACGTGCCGTTCAATGCCACGCCCGCCGGGCCGGATACGCTCGCCGGCATGCTGGGCGGCGCGCTGCAGCCTCTCCTGGCGCCCATCGGCATCGACACCAAGCTGACGGTGGCGCTGATGTTCGGCTTCATCGCCAAGGAAATCGTCATCGGCGCCTTCGCCGTGATCTACGGCATGCAGGGCGACACATTGGCCACGCACATGGCGACGCAAATGGACTGGACGCAGGCGGTGAGCTTCATGCTCTTCACCCTGATCTACACGCCTTGCGTCTCGACCATCGCGGCGATTCGCGCCGAATCCAAGAGCGACAAGTTCACCCTGCTGTCGGTGGCGTGGCCGCTGGCGCTGGCCTGGTGCGTGTCGTTCGTCTTCTACCAGTCGGCGCGCGCGCTGCTCGGCCACTGAACCACCACACTGACGGGCGATTACCCGGCAGGTAATCGCTCCGCCGCGGGTGCCGCGTTATAGTGCCGCGCATGCACCGCTCCGCCACCACTGCTCCCGCGCTCGATTCCTTCGGCGATCTGCTGCGCTACTGGCGCGGCAAGCGCGGCTACTCGCAGCTGGAACTGGCGGGCGAAGCGGCGATTTCGCAACGCCACCTGAGTTTTCTCGAATCCGGCCGCTCCCAGCCCAGCCGCGAGATGGTGCTCAAGCTCGGGCGCGTGCTCGACATCCCGCTGCGCCAGCGCAACCTGATGCTTGGCGCCGCCGGCTTTGCCGCCGCCTACGGCGAGCGCAATCTCTCCGATCCCGAGCTGCGCGAGGTCAAGCAGGCGCTCGACTTCATGCTGGCGCAGGCCGAGCCCTTTCCCGCCATGGTGGTGGACCGCCTGTGGAATCGCGTGATGGCCAACGGCGCCGCCGCGGTGATGATGCAATGGCTCAGCGGCGCCCCGGCGCAGCGCCACCAAGCCCCGGAAGGCGGCGAGGTCAACGTCATCGAACTGATGCTCGACCCGCAAGGGCTGCGCCCGTATATCGCCAACTGGCGCGAAGTCGCCGGCGACGTGATCCACTGGATCCACCGCGAGGCCCTGGCCGAAGGCCCCGCCGGGCCGGCGCACGAACTGCTGCAGCGCCTGCTGGCGATCGACGGCATTCCGCCCGACTGGCGCACGCCCAACCTGGAAGCACGCACCCTGCCCTTCCTGCCGCTGGTGCTCAGGCGCGACGGCGTCGAGCTGCGCCTGTTCACCGCCATCACCACCCTGGGCACGCCGCACGACGTCACCCTGCACGAGCTGCGCATGGAAAGTTTTTTCCCGGCGGATGAGGCAACCGCCGCGTGGTTTCGCGCCAGGCGCAAGGGCTGAGTCGAAAAGCAAAAAGCCGGGGCATGCCCCGGCTTTTACACGATGCGTGAACCGATTATTCCGGCTCGACGCCCGCCGCTTTCAGGATCTTGCCCATCTCCGGCGCTTCCGCCCTGGCGCGCGCGATCACGTCTTCCGGCTTGGAGCTCGCCACCACAATACCCAGGCTGACGTAGCGGTCCTGCACCTCCTTGCTCTGCAAGGTCTTGATCAGGGTGTCGTGCAGCTTGGTGATGATGGGCTTGGGCGTACCCTTGGGTGCCAGTACCGCCCACCAGCCCTGTGGCATCGGCTTGGTAACACCGGCTTCGACGAAGGTCGGCACGTCCGGCAGGATCGGCGAGCGCTTCTCGGTAGTCACCGCCAGCGGCCGCAGGTTGCCGCTCTTGATCTGCGGCACCGCCGGGACCATGTCGGAAAACACGATGTCCACCTGGCCGGCGACCAGGTCGGTCACCGCCTGGATGGTGCCCTTGTACGGCACGTGCACGATGTTGACGCCGGTGATCGACTTGAACACCTCGCCCAGCACGTGCGCCGGGGTACCGCGCCCGCCGGAACCGAAGTTCAGCGTGCCCGGCTTGGCCTTCGCCAGAGCGATCAGCTCATTGAGCGACCTGGCCGGCACCTTGGGATTGACCACCACCACGCTGCCGGCGGTGGCCACCAGCGAAATCGCCGCGTAATCGTTGAACGGGTCGTAACCCAGGCGCTTGTAGAGAAACTGGTTGGTGTTGAGCGCCGGGTTGGCGGTGAGCACCACGGTGTAGCCGTCCGGCGCCGACTTGGCCGCCAGCTCCTGGCCGATGTTGCCGCCGGCGCCCGGGTGGTTTTCCACCGGCATCGACACATTCAGCAACTCACCCATCTTTTGCGCCAGCACGCGCGCCAGCACGTCGGTGGTGCCGCCGGGCGGGTAAGGTGCGATGAACTTGATCGACTTGCTCGGGTAGGTCTGCGCCTGCGCGGGCGTGCTGCCCAGCGCCAAGGCCGCGCAAGCAGCCGCAAGCATGCCAAGAGGGCGGAAAAAAGCCATTTGTCTCATCCCCGGGTGGTTGTTTTAAGGGCTCGCGAAGCTTACCCGAAATCCCCGGAAAAACAGCCACTTTGCGCTGATGGGCGGCATCAGCCCGCGCAGCCCTGCAGGCTGGCGGCGGTTGCAATGCCCCGCATGCGCGGCCGTCGCAGCCGCGCGCTTCAGGCCTTTTGCGGCGTGAAGCCCATCGCCACGCCGTTCATGCAATAGCGCAGCCCGGTAGGCTTGGGGCCATCGTCGAACACGTGGCCGAGATGGCCGCCGCAATGAGAGCAATGCACCGCATCACGCACCATGCCGAAGGTGGTGTCGCGCGCGGTCGCCACCGCTTTTTCCAGCGGCGCCCAGAAGCTCGGCCAGCCGGTGTGGCTTTCGAATTTGGTGCTGGAGGAATACAGCGGCTGCTTGCAGCCCTGGCAATAGAAGGTGCCGGCGCGATGCTCGTCGTTCAGCGGGCTGCTGTAGGGCCGCTCGGTGTCGGATTCGCGCAGCACCTTGTATTGCACCGGCGTCAGCAGCTTCTTCCATTCGGCCTCGGTGTGGGCCACCGGGAAGGTTTCGCCGGCCTGCGCTTCCGGCAGACCGGGCCGGCCGGCGCCGCGCAACATCAGGTAAGCCGCGGCGGCCGCGCCGCCGCCAATGATGAAATCCCTGCGTTTCATGTCGATCTCTCCGCGAATTTCCGATACGGCGACAAGCCCTCGGCTTGCCGCTTTGCTTATCGCCTACCGCATACATTCATAGATAACGCAAACTGCGGGCAGGTGGATTCAGTCCATGATACGTAGTTTTACTCAGATGGCGGGCGGCCGGCGAAAGCGCAGCATCAGGGTCACCGCCCAGGCCGCCATGCCGGCGAAGAACCCCCCCAGCACCCAGAGGAAGGTGCTTCCTGCGAGATGCTGCCCGGCCGCGGCGGCGGCGTTGGCGGATGCGACCAGTGCATGCACCCCGCACATCAGGAGCAGCAACAGGCAGCCGAGCCAGAAGCCGTGCGCCCCCAGGTACAGCATGCTTTGCGCGCGCCGTTCCGGCGCCAGCCAGTAATCCTTGTTGGGAAGATTGATCAGCGCGGCCGGCAACAGGTTCGGCAACACGGCGACGCACAAGGCCGCCGCCAGCGGCACGCCGAGGCCGAACACCAGCAGGAAATGGCGGTATTCCTCGCGAGTGGAAAAACCGTTTGGGCTTCCATCCGCGGCGAAGTGCACCGCGATGCGGTCCGGCAGCACGCCGGTGCCAAAAAAGAAATACGCGGCGGATGCGGCCATCAGCGTGACAAAAGCCAGTATCGGTAACCAGAGCTTCATCACAGTCCCCTTCAGGTACCTGACCGCTAGCATACGCCGCCGCGCCGGCACGTGCAGGCGATGCCGCCCGGCGGCGGACGCGCGCCGCCGGAAGGCGGCCCCAGTCAATGCCGGATGATCACCAGGATGCCGAGCAGCGTCAGCCCCACGCCCACCGCCGTGCGTGCGCTGATGCGCTCATCGCGGATGAACAGCCACGACAACAGCAGCGTGAACAGGGGCGAGGTGGTGACAATCGGCGAGACCACGCCGACCTGGCCGCTGCCCAGCGCCGTGTACATGAGGAACAGCCCCAGGCCGTTGCACGCACCCACGCCCATGAACCAGGGGTAGGCGCGGCGGTCGAAGCGCCCGGCGCGGCGCACCGCGCCGCGGGTGGCGATCAACACCACGATGGCGGAGATGGTGTAGCCGATCAGGCTGGCCGCATACGGGTTGTGCCACCAGGCGATGCCGAACTTGGTGAGCGTCTGCGCCAGCCCGCGCACCGCTGCCGACCCGAGCGGAAATGCCAGTTCCCAGTTGGCCCAGCGCCGCGGCACCTGCGCATGCCCGGCGCGCGCGCCGCCGGAGAACGCCACCACGCCCGCCAGGATCGCCGCCGTGCCGAGGGCGATCCGCCAGTTCGGCTCTTCTCCCAGGAACAGGATGGCGGTGAAGATCGCGAACACCGCCGCGGTGGAGGAAAGCGAGCCCGCTACGGTCGGTCCCATGCGGCGGATCGATTCGAACAAAAACAGCGTGGTAGCGGTGGGAAAGAACAGCCCCACCACCAGGAACAGCCCCGCCGCGCGCGCGCTGGCGCCGGACGTATCGAGCAGGAAGGGCGCCGCCACCCAGAACATCAGGCAGGAAAACGGGATGCTGATGGAAGCGCCAACCTGTCCGTTGACATAGCGCAGGCCGAAGCGCGCCACCACCACGCCTGCGCCGAACAAACAGGCAGAAAGCGCGGCCAATACCACCGAAGCATGCATGCGTGAGTTTTCTTTTTACCGGCCCGGCGCTTGCGCGGGCCGCCGCGCCGTGATCACGGGCGCATGGATCATCTGCGCTAGAATCCTAGCATGGGCGCGCGGTGTTAAGGCCCGGCAGCATGCCTGAGACACACACCAACACTCCCCTCGCTCACCGCTCATGCTTCGTACGCTGTTCAAGTCGCTGAAGACGCCGGAAGCGGCGGACGCGGTGCAATCTCCATCGCCGCCACCCGCGGCGGCCGGCCATGCCGGCAACAGCGACCCTTTTACCCTGCAATCGAGGATCACGACAAAGATCACGCAGGCGGCTTCCGACACCCTACAGACCGCGCTTATGCAGGGCACGCAAGCCGCGCTGGCCGCGGGCATGCGCGCACGCCTAGCGGACGCGCCGCAGGATCTTGAGGCCCTGATCACCCTAGGCGGCCTGCTGATGCACGAAGACCCGGTCGCCGCTGCAGGGCTTTACGCGCGCGCCGTGGCGCTGCAACCAGTTGCCGCCGAGCTTCTTTACCTCCTCAGCCAGAGCCTGCAACGTCAGTTGCGCATCGACGAAGCGATAGCGGCGATGCAACTGGTGGTAGCCGCTGAGCCGGGCATCGCCGGCTATCGCTTCGCGCTGTCGATGCAGCTGTTCCTGGCGGGCCGGTACCGCGAAGGTTTTTTGCATTTCCGTGCGCGCAATGACGCGCAGCACCTGCGGCACAAGCATCCCTGGCTGGACGCCTTACCGGCCTGGGGCGGCGAGCCGCTGACCGGCCGGCGCATTTTGATATGGACCGACTGGGGTGGCCTGGGCGATGAAATCGTGTTCGCGCGTTACATCGCCGAAGTGCATCGGCGCTATCGGCCGGCAGCCCTATATGTGAGCTGCACAACGTCAATGCGCCGCCTGATGGCGAGTATCGAGGGCGTGACCGAGGCTTTCGACGCCGGCGGCGTATACCCGGTCGATTGCCACGCCGCATTGCTTGATTTGCCTTGCATTTTCGGTACCGACCTGGACAGCATACCCACGCCGGTGCCCTACCTGCATCCCGACGCGGCGGACGTGGCGCGCTGGAAAGAGCACTTGCCACCGTCGCCGGGGCTAAAGATAGGCCTGTGCTGGAGTTCCGGTTTCTGGGGCGGCGGCACGCAAGTAGTCAACACGCGACTGAACAAATCGGTGCCGCTGCAACATCTGGCGCCGCTATGCAACATCGACGGCGTTACGCTCGTCAGCCTGCAAAAAGGCGGAGGGCTGACGGAGTTGACGGCGCTGGGCCTGCCGCTGCTCGATTTCGACGCTGACCTCAATGACATGGCCGATACTGCGGCCCTGGCTGCCAACCTCGATCTCATCATTGCGGTCGACACTTCTGTGGGGCATCTGGCGGGCGCGCTGAATCGTCCGACTCTCCTGCTGCTGCCCTACAGCAGCGGAAGTTTTTACCTGCTCGATACCGATCGCACGCCCTGGTATCCCGGTATGCGCACGCTGCGCCAGCCCCGCCCCGGCGACTGGGAAACCCCGGCGGCGCGCGCCGTGGCGCTGGTACGCGGCTTCGCCGCGCGCGGCGCGGTCGACGTGTTCGCCTAGGGCATGCCTGAATATCCGCTCATTTTGTTCCTCGATTTCGACGGTGTATTGCATCCGGTCGGCGGGGCTGAGCCGCGCCGGCGCATGGAAAAGCTGCCGCTGCTCGAAACCCTGTTGCGCGAGCCGGCCTGCGCGGATGTCGGCGTGGTGATCTCCTCGACCTGGCGCGTGCTCTACAACACCGCGCAACTGCGCAGCGGCTTTTCGCCCGACGTGCGCGAGCACATCGTCGATTGCACCCCGGAACTGGAAGAGCACCACACGCCGTTTCGCCGCCACGAGGAAATCGCCGCCTGGCTTGATGCGCACCCGCAGGTGCGCGGCTGGGTGGCGCTGGACGACGACGTGCGCGGCTTTCCGCCACAGGTTTATTCGCACGCAGTGTTCACCCAGTCGGCGGCCGGCCTGACGCCGCGGGACGTCGACCTGCTGCGCGTACGCCTGGGCGAGGCGCGCGCCGGATCGCAAGGCCGATGAAGAGCTTGCGCTGGCTGTGGGAGCATCCACTCTACCTGGTGTGGTCGGCGCCGCTCTTGTGGGCCACCAACATCACCATGGGCCGGGCGGTGGCGCACACCTTCCCGCCGGTGGCGCTCACCTGGCTGCGCTGGTTTGTCGCCATCGCCGTGCTGCTGCCTTTCATCTGGCCGCGGGTGCGCGCGCAGGCGCCGCTACTCAGGCAATACTGGAAATTCCTGTTCCTCACCGGCGCGCTCGGCATGGCCGGCTACAGCGCGCTGGCCTACATCGCGCTGCGCACCACCACGGCGGCCAACGTCGCCTTCATCAATTCCACCGTGCCGCTGCTGGTTCCGCTGTTTATGCTGTTCCTGCTGCGCGAGCCGATGAGCCGGCGCGCCTATATCGGCATCACGGTGTCCTTTTGCGGGGTAGGCTGGATCATCGCCAAGGGCGAGTTCACCAACCTCGCGCATCTTTCATTCACCCGCGGCGACCTGATCACCCTGCTGGCGGTGGCGATGTACGCGCTCTATTCGGTGCTGATCCGCAAAAAGCCGCGCGAGCTCGACCTGCTGGTGTTCCTGTTCGGCGGCATGCTGGGCGCCATCGTCGCGCTGTTCCCCTTCGTCGTGCTGGAGTTTGCCCTCGGCGCGCGCGTGCCCACCGACCCGAAGTCGATGCTGGCGCTGCTCTACATCGGCCTGGTGGTTTCGCTCGGCTCCTACCTGCTGTGGAACCACTGCATCGTCACCCTGGGCCCGGGCGTGGCTGGGCCGGCCTACCACCTGATCTCGGTCTTCACACCCATCGTTGCCTACCTCTTTCTCGACGAAAGCCTGGCCGGCTACCACTACGCCGGCATCGCGCTGATCCTCGCCGGCGTCTTCATCACCACCCGGCCGGTGCGCGCGCCGGCGCGCACCTGAACCGGCTTACGGCACGCCGGCCACCAGCGTGCGGATCTTGTAGATCGAGGAGCGCGCGGCGATGTACAGCGTCTTGTAGTCGGGATCGCCGAAGGCGACGTTGCCGCCCAGTTCCGGCAACGGAATCAGCCCCAGGCGCTTGCCTTCGGGTGAAATGATCCACACCCCGCCGGGGCCGGTGGTGTAGATGTTGCCCTTCACGTCGACCTTCATGCCGTCGGTGATGCCGGGCGCTTTCTCGGCATTGAGGTCGATCACCAGGCGGCCGTTGGTCACGGTGCCGTCGGGCTTGACGTCGTAGGCGTTGATGTAGCGCTTGCCGCCGCCGTTGGCGTAGAGGATCTTTTCATCGGGCGAGAACGCCAAGCCGTTGGGCACCGGAATGTCGTCGATGATCTGCTTCACCTCGCCGCCGTTCGGGCCGACGCGGAAGATGCCGACGGTCTGGATGCCGCGACGCGGGTCCTTGCAGCGTCCGCGCAGGCCGTCGCAAGTATCGGTGAAGTAGATAGTGCCATCGCGCTTGACCACCACGTCGTTGGTACCGTTGAACTGCTTGCCCTGGAAGGTGGTGGCGAGGAAGGTGCGCTTGCCGTTTTTCTCGATGCGGTCGATCGAGCGCCCGGCCCAGCTGGCGATGATGAGCCGCCCCTGGTGATCCATCGCCAGGCCGTTGGACCCGCTCATGAAGAATTTTTCGAACTTCGGATCCGTCGCTTCGCGGCCGTTGTGGAACTCGAAACCGGCACGCCACACGTCCGGCTTCTGGTAACCAGCCTTTTCCAGGTAGACGCTGACCTTGCCGTCCGGGGTCCACTTGTAGACCACGTTGGCGGGAATGTCGGAAAACAGCATGTAGCCTTTTTTCTTGTCCTTCTTGTCCGGCACCCACACGTTACCTTCGGTGAAGCCGAAGCCGGTGACCACCATTTCCAGCTTGGCCTCGGGCGCCAGCAGCGCATCCAGCGCTGGATCCAGCCGCGAGATTTCGGCGGCCGGCGCTTGCGCGTGTGCAATGCCCGCCAGGGCAAGACCAAGAATGACGGCAGTCGCCGTCCGCAGGCTTTTCATGGGACATCCTCCTATTTGTAGTACCGCTTTGTCTCGTGCGATTGTTTGGCAGCAGCCTTTTTGCAAGCTGTCCGGACAAAATGGTACTCCCGAGTTGCCCGCCGGCGACAGGCGCGCTTTGCTGATGGGCCGCATAGGCGCAACCGGCCGCCCTATACTGCGGTCACAACAACAAACTCCCGGCCGTCTATACGATATGACCTCCACTCCTCTTCCCCACGTAGTGATCATCGGCTGCGGCTTCGGCGGCTTGGCGGCCGCGCGCAAACTGGCGCACGCGAACGTCAGCATCACGATGATCGACAAGAGCAACCACCACCTGTTCCAGCCCCTGCTCTACCAGGTTGCCACCGCCGGCCTGGCGGCGCCAGCGATCGCCGCCCCGGTGCGCTCTCTGTTGGCGGACCAGCGCAATGCCACCACCCTGATGGCCGACGTACGCGCAATCGACGCGGCGCGCCGCGTGGTGGCGCTGGAAGACGGCAGCGAGATCGCCTATGACTTCCTGATCGTCGCCACCGGTGCCTCGCACAGCTATTTCGGCAACGACGCCTGGGCTGCCCATGCGCCGGGGCTGAAAAATCTTTCCGACGCCTTCATCATCCGCAAGCGCATCCTGCTTGCCTACGAGCATGCCGAGCGCGAGCCGGACGCCTCAAAGCGCGGGCCGTGGCTGACCTTCGCGGTGATCGGCGCCGGCCCCACCGGGGTGGAGCTGGCTGGCACGCTGGCCGAGATCGGCCGCCACACCCTGAAGCACGACTTCCGCCGCATCGACACGCGCCAGGTACACGTGGTGCTGCTGGAAGGCAATGAGCGCGTACTGCCCGCCTTTCCCGAAGACCTGTCGCAAAAGGCGCGCGAGCAACTGGCGCATATCGGCGTCGACGTGCGCACCGGCGCACGCGTCGACCACATCGACGCCACCGGCGTGCGCTATAAGACGGCGCAAGGCGAGGAGCGCCTGGAGGCGCGCACCGTGGTGTGGGCGGCCGGCGTGGCGGCCTCGCCGCTCGCAAAGACCATCAGCCTGGCGCAGGACAAATACGACCGCGCCGGCCGCGTGGTGGTCGAGCCCGACCTGTCGGCCCCGGGGCATCCCGAAATCTTCGTCATCGGCGACCTGGCCGCCGTGCAAAGCGACGGCAAGCCGGTGCCGGGTCTGGGCGCCTCTGCCAAGCAGATGGGCTGGTGCGCCGCCGCCAACCTGCAGCGGCGCCTGCGCAACGAAGCGACGCAACCCTTCAAATATGCCGATTACGGCACACTCTCTCCCATCGGGCGCAACGCCGCCGTGGCGGTGATCGGCCGGTTCAAGCTCTCCGGCTTCATCGCCTGGCTGATGTGGCTGTTCGCCCACATCTGGTTCCTGATCGGCTTTCGCAACCGCGTGATGGTGATGATGGACTGGGCGGCCGCCTATTTCAGCTTCACCCGCCCGGCACGCGTGATTGCCGGCGGCAACGCCACCGATCCCACCGACAGCGCCTAGTACAACTGGTTGATGCGCCCGGGCAGTTCGCGGTCGTACTTTTCGCCGTCGAAGCGGTTCTCGGTCAATTGCGCCAGGATCTGCCCATTCGACGGCAGGCTCTTGCGCTCCACCTGCACCGCCTGGTCCCAGAGCCTGGAGCGCAGGACGGCGCGCGAGCACTGGAAGTAGACCTTTTCCACCGCCACCGCGATCACGCAGCGTGGCAGCTTGTCGTCATGGATGAAGGAGGCAAGCAGCTCGGGATCGACCGAGATGCTGGCGCGGCCGTTGACCCGGATGGTCTCACCGACCCCGGGAATCAGGAACAGCAGGGCGACCCCTGGCTGCTCGATGATGTTGCGCAAGCTGTCGATGCGGTTGTTGCCGCGTCTGTCGGGAATCAGCAGCGTCTTTTCATCGGCCACCCGCACGAAACCCGGTGCATCGCCGCGCGGCGAGCAATCCATGCCGCCGGCGCCGGCGGTCGCCAGCGCGAAAAACGGCGCCCCCTCGATAAAGCGGCGGTAATGCGGAGAGATGTGGTCCGCCTCCTTGGCGATCGAGGCCCCCATTGCCTCGCCGTAGAGGGCGAGCAGGCGATCGAGGTCACGGACGATGTGTTGTTCGCGCAAGGCTGCGCTTGTTGTTTCCACGGCTTTCTCCTCGGGTCGCGCCGGACCGTTTGATGGGCACAGACGGCATCATACGCCGCCCGTGCCCCGCCGCGGAAGGTGAACCGCGCGCTCTGCGTGCCAGAGCCTAGCGCGAGCTCTTGCGCGGCTTCTTGATCTTCAGCAGGCGCGCGGCGTTGCCGCCCATCACGGCGGCTTTTTCCTCGTCGCTCAGCATGGCGCCGTCGATGAAGCCGACCGGGTCGACCTCGGCCATGTCGTACGGATAGTCGGTACCCAGCAGCACGTGCTCGCGCCCGTATTCGGCCACCAGATATTCCAGCGCATGCCGGTTGAACAGCACGGTGTCGAAGTACACCTGCTTCTTCAGGTAGGACGAGGGCTTCTTGGTGATGCAGGTGCGGCAGTCTTCGCGCGCGGCGTGCGCATGGTCCATGCGGCCGGTGTAGAACGGCAGGTAGCCGCCGCCATGGGCGACGCAGATTTTCAGTTTCGGATGCTTGTCGAGCACGCCGCCGAAAATCAGGTGCGAAATGGCCAGTGACGACTCGAACGGATGGCCGACGATGTTGGCGAAGTAGTGCTCGGTCATGCGCCGGCCTTCGCTGGTGCCGATCGGGTGCATGAAGATCAGCGCGCCCAGCTCTTCCGCCTTGGCGAAGAACTTGGCGAAGCGCTTGTCCGACAGCTCGACGCCACCGATGTTGGTGGCGATTTCGACGCCGCGGAAGTCGAGCTTTTTCATGCAGCGCTCGAGCTCCTTCACCGCCAGCTCGGGCGATTGCAGCGGCACGGTGGCCAGGCCCACGAAACGGTCCGGGTGCTTGGCGACGATGTCGGCAATGTTGTCGTTGTTCGCCTGCGCGGCGCGGCGGCCGATGTCGGGCTCGGTCCAGTAGTAGTACTGGTGCGGCGCGGGGGAGATCGCCTGCACGTCGATGCCAGCCTTATCCATGTCCTTCAGGCGCACGTCCAGCGAAGTGAGCTTGGGCACCAGGCCAGCCATCTGGCGCTGGTTGACGTCGCGCGTCAGGTCGTTGGAGAAAATCCAGATCGGGTCTGACTTGGGGTCATACAGGGTGCCGACTTCCTTGTGCGCACCTTCCGAGAGCACGTGACAGTGAATGTCGACGGTGAAGTGGCGCTTCTTGCCGGCCTTCTTGCCCTTGGCGGACAGTGAACCATGCGAGCCGGCCGGGCCGCAGGAATAGGTCATGCTCATGATTGTTCCTTTCGAGATGAATGCGAACCGCGACGCGCCGGGCGCACGGTCGCGTCCTGGCGTTGTCTGCGGTTTGTCAGGCGGGGCGGCTGTAAACCGCTTGCGCGCCCGGCATTGCACCGGACGCGGTTCTGCGCATTTACCCTGGTCGAACCATGGCTGCTTCCGCGCGCGCAGATTACACCGCGCGCCGCGCAAGCGCTGCTCGTGGATGTTTATGCAGCGTATAGAAAGGGACTAATGCGGGCGCCAATGCAGCGGCCTTGACACGCCATCTCCGCTCAAGTCAGCGGCAGCATCACGTGCCGGCGGAAGGCCGGGCGTTGCGCCAGGCGCTCATACCAGGCGCGCAGGTGCGCAAACTCGGCGCGCTCGATCGGCATGTGGTACCAGCGGTAGGTGAAGCAGCCGACCGGAATGTCGCCCATGGTAAGCGCCGCGCCGGTGAGATAGGCGCGTCCGTCAGACAGGCGGCTGTCGAGTATGCCGGCCAGGCGGTCCATCTCCTTGCGGTGGTTTTCCAGCGCCACCGGATCGCGCTTTTCCGGCGGCGTGCGGATCAGGCCCCAGAACAGCGGCGTCATCACCGGCGCTACGGTGGAGGTGCACCAGTCCATCCAGCGATCGGCGTCCGCGCGCACGCGCAGGTCCTCCGGGCAGAAGCCGCCGGCGCTGTGCTTGGCCGCCAGGTAGCGCACCACGGTATTCGACTCCCACAGGATGAAGCCTTCGTCGTCGATGGTGGGCACGCGGCCGTTCGGGTTCATCGCCCGGTACCAGGCATCGTTGACCACACCATGCAACAGCCCGGCATCGACGCGCTCGTGCGGCAGCTGCAATTCTTCCACCAGCCACATCACCTTCTGCACATTGATCGAATTGGTCCGGCCCCAGATCTTCAGCATGTCTTCTCCAGTATTGCGCGGGCGCGCCTTGCGCGCGCCGCGGTTAATCGCCCTTGCCCGCCTTCCACAGCGCCTGCCAGCCCTCATGGCCCAGGCGCTCCAGGGTGCGGATGTTGTTCTCGTAAATTTCGTCGGTGTCCGGCATCGCCTCCACCGCGCGCTCCACGCTGTCCTCGCGCAACAGGTGCAGGGTCGGATAGGGCGAGCGGTTGCTGTAGTTTTCGACGTCTTCCGGGTCGGTGCCGGCGAACTGGTAGCGCGGATGAAAGCTCGCCACCTGCAATTCGCCGCCGTGGCCCAGCGCCTCGATGGTGGCGTCCGCAATGTCGAGGAAGTCGTTGTAGTCGAGGAAGTCACCCATCACGTGCGGATGGATCAGGAGCGTGGTTTCGCGCCCGGCGGGATCGGCCGCCATCAAATCCTCGATTTCGCGCGCCAGGTCGCCCACCAGCGCATCGGCGTCGCGCGCGGCAGACACGGCGTAGTGAATGCGCCCGCCGATGTGCACAGCGCGCGCGAATGGGCAGAGGTTCAGGCCGACCACCGCCTTCTCGACCCAGTCACGGGTGGCGGCAATGGCATCTTCGTCAGTGGGGTCAGGCAGGCCCTGCATCGGCACTCCGGATTGCATGCAGGCTACATTGTCGCGCATCACGTGCGACATGGCGATTAATGCGAGGAATGTTCCTCGGCGACCGAAAACAGCGCCTGCACCTTGTGCACGAAGCGCTCCACCGTCGCCTCGCTATGCGACAGGCGGGCGATCTCCGCCATCGCGCGGGCAACGCCGCGCAGTTCGTTCAGGCTCTTGGCGGCTGCGATCTTCTGTTCCATCGGCGCGCTCTTGTCGCCCAGCAGTTCGCGCGCTGCGTGCGCCAGGTAGGCGCGCAGCGACTCTACGCGCTGGCCGGGCGACTGCTGCTTGAGCGCGGTGTAGGTTTCCTGGGTGCCGAAGCGCGTCGGCCCGCCGCCAAGATCAGCATCGGAAGGCGGCAGTGATACCGGCACGCTGGGAGGCTCCTCCATCACCGTGGTCTTGCCGAAAATGGCGTCGAGCTCGGAATTCCAGCGGTCGCCGAAGCGCTTGCCGAGGAGGTCGCGGATATTCGAACTCAGCAATCGCAGTTCAGTGGGCGAGCCGGCCCGCGCGATCTGCTTGCGTTCGCGACTCGAAGCGTCTATCCCGACTTTCGCGAGCAGGGCTTCGAGGCGATGTTTGAGTTGATCAACAGAGGGCATGCAAAAAGACGGCGATTCGACTTATCCACCGCTCCGCAGATCGCGGCCGGCAACAGTGGGCATTCTATCAATTCGCAAATGGTTATAGTTTGTTTACGGGCAATTGGTGAGGCAAACGTTCCCCCCGCCGGGCCCTCCCTGCTACAGGTCTTACAAAGCAGCAAATATGCCGCCCATGCCGAAAGCATGGGTGCACCGCCGAAAAGCGGAATTTCCCAGTCGAATCAAGCCTTGGGCGCATCCATCCCAGCAACAAAAGCCGTATCAGAGGGCGCAGCTGCCTGCAGGATGTGGCAATCTGCGCGCATAAGTGACAACTTGCGTTACCGTCTGGTCGCCGACCGAAATATGACAAAACGGCGACCGGGAGACAAATCGGCCGGTCTTCCCCGCGAACGGGAGGCTCCAGCTATTTCAGACAGGAGGAAGTTCAACCATGTTTACCTTGTTCAATCGCGCGGCATTGTTGCGCATCATGTCGGCCTCGGGTACCGCTCTCGCCGCGCTCGCCCTGTGCTTCGCCCTTCCGGCGCAGGCGCAAAACGGCAAGATCCAGATTCAGTGGTTCGGGCAGTCCGCAATGAAAATCACCACGCCCACCGGCAAGGTGATCATGATCGACCCGTGGCTCACCACCAATCCGAAGACGCCGGCGGAATACAAAAACCTGGAGGCCTTGGGCAAGATCGACCTGATCCTCGTCACCCACGGTCACAGCGACCATTTCGCCGACGCCCCGGCGCTGGCGAAAATGAATCACGCCCCGGTCTATGGCCCCGCCGGCCTGAACCAGGCGGCGGTAGACCTGGGCATCCTGCCGCCGGAACTGTCGGTGCGCTTCGGCAAGGGCGGCACGGTGACACCCTTCGGCCCCGGCGGCGTGAAGATCACCGCCACCCACGCCGAACATTCCTCTGAGCTGTCGTGGAAAAACCCGGCCACCGGCAAGACCGAAACCCATGTCGGCGGCGAGCCGGTGGGCTTCATCATCGAGTTCGAAAACGGCTTCAAGCTCTATCACATGGGCGACACCGGCATCTTCGGCGACCTCAAGCTGATCGGCGATTACTACAAGCCGGACATGATCATGATCCCCATCGGCGGCCACTTCGTGCTGAGCCCGAAAGACGCGGCCTACGTGACGCGCGAATGGCTCAAGCCGAAGATCGCCCTGCCGATGCACTACGGCACCACGCCGCAGCTGGCCGGCACGCCGGAGGAATACATCAAGGCGCTGGGCCATACCCGCACCAAGGTGCTGGAGTGGAAGCCGGGCGACAAGGGCGAGTTCTGAGCCGCGCCTGATCGCCGCGAACCGCGCCATGCACGCTTGCGCATGGCGTGCATGAGGGATGGGGCGCTGCGAAGCGCCCCGTTCTCCAACCTGCCGGCCTGCCTGCACGGCCGTAGCCACCTAAGCCGCGGAACCCACCGCACGCGCCAGCGCGCCGATCAGTTCAGGCAGCGCGCCCGCGCGCACCACGGTAACGCCAGCCAGGTCGTCCGGCAGGCCGCAATCGTTGGAACACACTACCGGCAGCCCGCGGGCGCGCGCCTGCAACAGCAGGCGCGGCCGGTGTTCCACGAAAGCCGGCAGTGCCACGCAGGCGACATCGCCCCACATATCGTCCGTCCCCACCGCGCTGGCCTCGATGCCGCGCCAGAAAGCCTCCTGCTCCTGCGCACGGCCCAACACGCGCAGCGGCAGCGCCAGCTCGCGGCAGGCCTCGCGTAACTCATAAGCGCCCTTGCGCCCCAGTGCGGAAGCCGGAAACAGCACGCCGCCGCCGCGCGCCACCGTGGCCTGCGGCGGTGAGCGCCACTGCAGTTCCTCGACGCGCGCGGCATAGCGCCCGCGCGCGAAATGCGCCACCGCGCAATGCGGCGTCACCATCGCGGTGGCCGCGTGCAGCGCCGCCTCCTCGGCTTCGACCAGCGCGGCATCGGCACGAAAGTCGCCGAGGGTGGCCGAATCCGGATGCAGCGCGCAAGCGCGGTCCAGTTGCCCATGCAGCATGGCCAGCGGCGATCGGTTGAGCAGCACGGTAATGCACCGCCCGGCCAGCATGCCGGTGATCCAGGCATGCGGCAGCAGGTTGAGCGAGATCACCACGTGATCCGCCTCCGGCACCAGGCCGCGCACGCCGGCGCGCGCCAGTGCCGCGTCCAGGCGCAGCAGGCCGCGCTGACGCGCCGCGCCCTGGGCGCCGAGGAACCGCGTGGTCAGGCCACGCGCCGCAGTGACGAGCGGATGCTCGATCACCTCAAGACCGGGGCGCGCGGCCAGGTCCCAGGCGTACGCGAGGCGGCCACGGCGCGCGCCATCCAGCGGCACGGCGACCAGGTCGCCGGCCCGCGCGTTGGCCGCGAGCCATTGATTGAACTCCGGCCACATTTCGTCCAGCAGCCAGGCGGTGCGCGCGGCATGGTGGCGCGGCGCGATGTATTCGGCGCAATCCTGCTTGGCGCAGGCGATGCAGTCGTGCGCGGCTTCGGCGGCCGCCTTGGCAAGGCCTTGCACCACCGCGCGGCCGGCGGCAATTTTCAACCCTGGCCCGGCGGGCGCGGCCACTGGCACCGCCTGGCGCAGACGCAGGCGCACCTCCAGGTGCGTGGCGGTCAATGTCACCTCCAGCCGGCAATCGGCGCTGGCGCGAAAGCGCAGGTCGATGTAATTCCAGAACACCGTGGCATCCAGCCCGCGCTCGGCCAGCGAGCCGGGGACGATGCGCGAATGCGCGTGGCGCTCGACGATCTGCATGCCGGCTTCAAGCGCGGCGGCATAGAGCGCGTTCGACAGCTGGCACAGGCCGCCACCGACGGAGGCCACCATGCAGCCCTCGCGCAACTCGCGCCCCGCAACATAGCCGCGCGCCCGGCCGGGCCGCCCCAGCGCGCGCCAGAAGCTGAACACCGCGCCGGCAGGTATCATCAGGCCGTTCAAACGGCGCGCGGCCACGCGCAGGTTTTGCACCTTGCCGGCGGTAAGTTTCCATTCGGCGGCGCCGACGTTCCATAGCGGCGTGCGCGAGGCGCCGGCCAGCACCGGCCATTGCGCCGTAGCCGTAGCCGTAGCAAAAGCCGCAGCACGCTTCGTCGGCGCGATCACGCCGCGCCCGACGGGCATCCGAGCCCCCTGCCCGGTGATGTTGCGCAGCCCGCGCAGCAGGCGCAGGCGGCTCGCGCGCAGGCCGAACCAGGCGCGGCGCAAGCGCGAATCGACGGCGCCGCGCTCGGCAAAGCGCGCGGCAGATGAAAAGTGCGGCGGGATATCCACGGCTTCAGGTTTCGGACGGCTGTACCAGTTGCATTTGACCAACACTTGGGCGCCCCGTCAAACCGCTGGTCACCCCCGTACGTGCCTCCTCGCATATTGCCCGGTATACTCTGGCAAAGCATGGAAATCGTGTGGCAAATCAAGCCTTTATTCGGGCTTTTTCGCTTGCCCTGGAGGCTTGGTGCCAGCAAAATGAGCGGCCCATGCGATAATGTGTCAAGCGCAAAATTGCGGCGCAGACCATGAATCGGGCGCATGAGGGTAGCGGCAGGCGCCAACGCGCTGTCGCTAGTGGGAAACGATAGCGCGCCGGGCGCGCCTTGGGTAGAAGTTGGGGGAGCAGTGAACAGCGTTAATCTGGTCGAGCGGTTTCAGCTATACAGCTCATGGCGGTTCGCCGTCGGCCAGGCGGTCACGCGCTTTCGCGACTGGATTTCCGAAGCCGGCCTGATCGACACCGCCTCCGCCTCGCGCATCAACCGCGTGCTCGAGCGTTTGCAGGAAGACAAGCTGTCGATCGCCTTTGTCGCCGAGTTCTCGCGCGGCAAGTCCGAGCTGATCAACGCCATCTTTTTCGCCGATTACGGCCGCCGCATCCTGCCTTCTTCCGCCGGGCGCACCACGATGTGCCCGACCGAGCTGATGTACACCGAAGGCGAGACGCCCGAACTGCGCCTGCTACCGATCGAGACCCGCGCGAAAACAGCCAGCGTTTCCGAATACAAGCAATACCGCGACGAGTGGATCCGCCACCCGCTCGACACCAGCTCCGGCGATGCCATGCTGGCCGCCTTCAAGCACGTCAGCCAGGTCAAGCGCGTGCCGGTGGAACTGGCCAAGCAGCTGGCGCTCTACGACGAGAAAGACCCGGACCAGAGAAGCGCCGTCGGCCAGGACGGCCTGATCGAAATTCCCTGCTGGCGCCACGCGGTGATCAACTTCCCGCATCCGCTGCTGGCGCAGGGCCTGGTGATCCTCGACACACCGGGGCTGAACGCCATCGGCTCGGAGCCGGAGCTCACGCTCAACCTGATTCCCTCCGCGCACGCCGTGCTGTTCGTGCTGGCGGCTGACACCGGCGTCACCAAGTCCGACATCCAGGTGTGGCGCGAGCACATCGGCGGCGCCGAGGGCAGCAAGCGCGCGCGCATGGTGGTGCTGAACAAGATCGACGGCCTGTGGGACGAACTCAAGACCCAGGTCGAGATCGACGCGGAAATCGACAAGCAGGCCAGCCAGGTGGCTTCGATGCTCGGCCTGGAGACGCGCAATGTCTTCCCGATCTCGGCGCAAAAGGGCCTGGTGGCGAAAGTCCACAGCGACCCCAAGCTGCTCGCCAAGAGCCGCCTGCCGCGGCTTGAAACGGCGCTGTCGGAAGAGCTGATCCCCGCCAAGCAGGACATCGTGCGCGACTTCGTCGCCGCCGAGATGCGCGACGCGGTGGCCGCCAACCAGATCCTGCTGGCCACGCGCGTCAACAACGTCAAGGACCAGCTGCGCGAACTCGAAGAGCTGCAAGGCAAGAACGAGGACGTGATGCAGCACATGCTGCAGCGCGTGCGCATCGAGAAGGAAACCTTTGAGAAAAGCCTGCTGCAGTTCGCCGCCACCCGCAGCGTACTGGCGCGCAGCACCGACCGCCTGTTCCAGCACCTGGGGATGGAAGCCTACCGCGACCAGGTGAAGGCGACCAACGCCGCCATCGACGGCGCCGCCTTTTCCTCCGGGGTGCTGGAGGCAATGCGCAGCTTCTTCAAGGACAACCGCGAACTGTTCGAGCATACCAACACCGTGGTGGGCGAGATTGCCACCATGATGCAGGCGATGTACAAGAAATTCGGCGGCGAATTCGGCCTGCGCCTGGCCGCCCCGGTGCAGTTCTCGATGCTGCGTTATCTCAAGGAAATCGATCGCGTCGAAGACAGCTTCAACAAGCGCTTTGGCGCGATGAGCATGATCACCGAGTACAAGAAGGGCATCGCCACCCGCTTCTTCGGCGTGGTTGCCTCGCGCATCAAGACCGCCTTTGAAGTCGCCAATCGCGATGCCGAGGCCTGGCTCAAGGCAGTGATGAACCCGCTGGAATCGCAGATCAAGGAGCGCCAGCAGCAGCTGCGCCGCCGCCTGGACTCGATCAAGCGCATCCACGACGCTACCGATACCCTGGAAGACCGCGTGCAGGAACTGCGCGACACCGAAAAGCAGATGACCGGGCAGGTGGTGGCGCTGGACCATCTGCGCCAGGAAATGAATTCCATGCTGGCGCAGGACATGATCACCTCGGTCGACGGCGAAGCCGGATTTGACCTGAGTCTGTAGCGCGCAAAAGTAAAAGCCTACTTTTTCGCGGGCTTGATCCGCAAAAAACCGCCGGCAGAGCCGGTCGATTTTTTGGACTTAAAGACCACGAACAAAAACGGACACTATGGTGTCCGTTTTTGTTTTCCGGCCTTTCTCACGCCGGTTTGCCGGTCAGCTTCAGGTACTTCGCATAAAGCTGCTCATGGGTCTCGGCAAACGCAGGATTGAGCGGAATGCAATCGACCGGGCACACCTGCTGGCACTGCGGCTCATCGTAGTGGCCGACGCACTGCGTGCATTTGTTCGGGTCGATGACGTAGATTTCCTCCCCCATCGAGATCGCCTCGTTGGGGCATTCCGGCTCGCATACGTCGCAATTGATGCACTCGTCAGTAATCATGAGTGCCATACGGAACTCCTTACTCCTTGGCCGTCTTCGCCAGCTTGTCGTCCAGCCACCTTTTCACCGAGGGCGAAACGAACTTGCTGACATCCCCGCCCAGCGTCGCGATTTCGCGCACCAGGGTGGCGGAAACAAATTGATAGTTCTCGGACGGCGTCATGAACACGGTCTCGACATCCGGCATCAGTTGGCGGTTCATGCCGGCCAGCTGGAACTCGTATTCGAAGTCCGACACCGCGCGCAGGCCACGCAGGATCACCTTGGCGCCGTGCTCCTTGACGAAATGCACCAGGAGGCCGCGAAAAGCCTCGACCTTCACATTCGGATAAGGCGCCAGCGCCTCGCGCGCGATCTGCAAGCGTTCATCCAGAGTGAACATCGGGCGCTTGCTGCGGCTGTCGGCCACCGCGATCAGCACTTCGTCGTACAACAGCGAAGCGCGGCGAAACAGGTCTTCATGGCCGCGCGTCAGCGGATCGAAGGTGCCGGGGTAGATTGCCTTGACCATCATATTCTCTCTCGGCAACCAGGGTTGCCGTCTCCTTTACATGGACCCGCCGCGCACTTCTTTAAAGGTGGGGGTCGCGCCTGGATTGACTACAAAACCCTTTCGATCAGATGGTAATGCACGGCGCCGGCACGGCCACTTTTGCGCACCTGCCAGGGCGCCGGCGGCGCAAGTTCAGCCTCGCTCTCCGCATAGACTACGCCGTCCTCGGCCAATACGTCCTGCAGTGGCGCCCAAAGCTTCGCAAACCAGTCCTGCTTGAAAGGGGGATCGCAAAACACCACGTCGTAGCGCTGATTGTTGGATTTGTCGCACTCGCTGCGTTGCAGCAAAAATTGTAACGCATCCTGGCCCAGGAGTTCGAGACGCTCGCCCGCCTGCAAGGCCTGCGCATTCCTGGCGAGCGCGGCACGGACCTTGCCATCGCGCTCTATCATGGTCACGCGCTTCGCATTGCGCGACAGCGCCTCGAAACCCAGCGCGCCGCTGCCGGCGAAAAGATCCAGGCAGGCCTTGCCGGTCAAGTCCTGCCCCAGCCAGTTGAACAGCGT
The DNA here is from genome assembly GCA_036498945.1 of Burkholderiales bacterium. Classification (GTDB taxonomy): domain Bacteria; phylum Pseudomonadota; class Gammaproteobacteria; order Burkholderiales; family JAEUOS01; genus JAQGMJ01. Next base: position 51,643 of record DASYEQ010000012.1, read on the forward strand.
GCCGCGCACGCGATCGCCCGTCGGGCGCAAGCCCGGCGCGTCGGGAAAGGTGATGAGGCGGCTGCGCCATTGGCCGCCGATGATGCGCACCTGGTTCACGGCAGGCTTCAAAAAAGGAAAGGCCGCAGGGTAACTGATTGCGGCCTGCCTTGGAACTACAGGGGCGCCCGTTGCGGCGCCCCCGCCACGTTATTGCGGCGCGCCCACCACGACGGAAGCCAGCGCATCCGGATGCACCCGCTTGGCAAAGTCCGCCTTCACCTCGGCCACCGTCACCTTTTTCACCTGGTCGGTCCAGGTGTCGAGGTAATTCAGCGGCAGGTTGTAAAAGCCGATCACCGCGAGATTGTCGAGCAGCTTGCGGTTGTTGTCGATGCGCAGGGGAAAGCCGCCGATCAGGTTGTCCTTCGCCGCCTGCAATTCCTTCGGCGTAGGGCCGTTGGCGACGTAATCCGCCACCACGCGCTTGACGATGGCAAGCGCCTCGTCCACCTGCTCCTTCTTGGTCTGCAGGCCGATCTGGAACGGCCCCTCTTCCTTCAGCGGCATGAAGTAGCTGTAGACGCTATAGGCCAGGCCGCGCTTTTCGCGCACTTCATGCATCAGGCGCGAGACAAAACCGCCGCCGCCCAGCACGTAGTTGCCCACCAGCAGGGGAAAGAAATCCGGGTCGCCGCGCTTGAGCGCCGGCGCGCCGATCAGTACGTGCGCCTGCGAGGCCGGGTGCGGAATGCGGATCGGCCTGGTGTCGGGCGCGCCGATCGGCGGCAGCGTCGGCGGCGTCGCGCCCGCCGGCAGATTGGCGGTGAGCTGGTCGGCGATGGTCTCGGCCTCGGCGCGCGAAATGTCGCCGATCATCGTCACCACCGCGCGCCTGGCCGTGTAATTGGCGTTGTAGAACGCTTCGATATCGGCGCGGGAGATCGCGGCAACGCTTTGCTCGGTCGGGTCCAGCCCGTAGGGGTGGGTGCCGTACAGCGCCTTGTCGAAGGCGCGGCTGGCGATCGACTCCGGCTTGGTCTCGTCTTCCTTCAGCGCGGCGATGCTGCGGTCCTTTTCGCGCGCCAGCACATTCTCCGGAAAGGTCGGCGTCTGCAGGATGCCGGCGAACAGCTTGAGTGCCGCATTGCGCTCCGCCGCCGAGGAGAGCGTGCGCAGCGAAGCCCCGGCGCGGTCATTGTCCGCAGAACCGCCGCGCTGCGCGCCGACATCGGCAAAGCCGTTGGCGATCGCCTCCTCGTCCATGCCCGTGGTACCCAGGCCCAGCATGCCGTTGGTCATTCCCGACAGCCCGCTCTTGTCCGCCGGGTCATAGCGCGCCCCGGCGTCGAAATCAATGTTCACATCCAGCATCGGAATGCTGCGGCTTTCGACAAACAGCACCTTGGCGCCGCTTTTCGAAGTCCAGCTTTGCACGGGAAGCGCCGCCTGCGCCACGCCCGCTACCGTTAGGGCAGCCACGGCCCAGAAACTTTGCATCAGCCTCATCGAAGGCTCCTAAGATTTTTCGTTGCTTTTTCGTTCAAAAAATCGACTGCGCATTTACGAAAATGCGGCCGGCGATTTTCTGCAAATCAGAATCAGGCACAAGTAGGTTTTTACTTTTGCCTGTCAATCACTGCGCATCCCCTTCGGCGGCGGACCTTTCTTTTCCGTGATCGGCAGCGGCGTCAGGGTCGCCACCGTCAAGGTGTCGTCGCCGAAGTATTTCTTCGCCACCGCCTGCACCTGCTCGGCGGTCACCGCCTTGAGCTTGTCCAGGATCAGCGGAATCTTCTTGTGTGAAATGCCGGCCATCTCGTATTGCGCTATTTCCATCGCCTGGCCGAAGATGGAATCGCGCTTGTACACCTGCGCTGCCACCACCTGCGCCTTCACGCGCTTCAGTTCCGCCTCGGTCACGCCCTGGTCGGCAACCTTTTGCACCTCGCTGCGCAACGCCGCCTCCAGGTCGTTCACGGTCTTGCCGTCCGCCGGCACGCCCTCCAGCGAGAACATGGTGGGCCCGCGAGCAGTGCTGTCGTAGCCGGCGCCCGCTTCATGGGCGACGCGCTGGTCGCGAATCAGGTCCTTGGTGATGCGCGCGCCGTCGTAGCCGTCGAGAATCGCCGCCAGCACTTCCAGTGCATAAGGATCGGTGTCGGCTTCCACGTTCGCCAGTTTCGGCACCTGCCAGCCCATGATCAAGTAGGGCAATTCGGCCGGCGCCTTGACGTTGATGCGGCGGATGCCCTGCTGCGCCGGCTCGTCTTGCGGCTTGCGCTCCGGCAAGGTCTTGGCCTTGATGCCGCCATAGTATTTTTTCGCCAATGCCACCACGTCAGCCGCCTTCACGTCGCCGATCACGATCAGCACCGCGTTGTTGGGCGCATACCAGGTGTTGTACCACTTGCGCGCATCCGCCCCGGTCATGGTCTCGAGGTCGCGCATCCAGCCGATCACCGGATGATGATAGGGGTTCGCCATGTAGGCGGCCGCCTGCTCCTGCTCATACAGCAGGGCGCGCGGCTGGTCGTCGGTGCGCCAGCGGCGCTCCTCCATCACCACCTTGATTTCCTTGGCGAACTCGGCGTCCGTCAGGTTCAGGTTGGCCATCCGGTCCGATTCCAGCTTCATCACCAGTTCGAGGCGGCTCTTGTGGATCTGCTGGAAATAGGCGGTGAAGTCGCGGTTGGTGAACGCATTCTCGCGCCCGCCTGCCGCTGCCACGCGATTGGAAAACTCGCCCGGCGGCACCGTTTTCGTGCCCTTGAACATCATGTGTTCGAGGATGTGCGCCACGCCGGTGGTGCCGTTGAACTCGTCCATGCTGCCGGCGCGGTACCAGACCATGTGCGCAATCGTCGGCGCCCGGTGGTCTTCCTTGACGATCACCTTCAGGCCGTTGGCCAGCGTGGTCTCATAGGTGTCGCCGGCGGCAGCGGAGGCTATTGGCGCTGCGGGCGCGGGCGCCGGCGCGGCCAGGGCCGGGCCGGCGGCCAGCAGCGCGACGCCCAGCAGGCTGCGGAAAACAAGGTTTTTTTTCATTGGCGGGCGGGAGGGGGTAAGGGGACTGAGGAGAACCGAGGGAAATCGCGGGAACTTGCGCAACGCCGATTTGACCATATACGGGAGACTTGGTTTGCACAGATGGCAAATTCGTCCCGGCCTTCCCTGTAAAATCACTGTAAATTGTTGACCAGCGGGCTGCGCCCTTCCAACAAGCCCTGATTTCAAGGGCATGTCTGCGGTGCAAATCCCGCTCTCGCGGCTTGTTACGCGCATCCTTATCGTCAAATTCCACGCGCCCGGCCGACCCGCACCATGTTTTCAATGTTCAAACCCAAGCCTCCGAAAGAGGCTGATCCGGCACCGGCACCCGCGCAACCCGCGCCTGCCGCCCCTGCCGTCGCCCCGGAAGCAGCCGACGCGCAGGCCAGGCTCTCCTGGAGCGAGCGCCTCAAAGCCGGGCTTTCCAAGACCCGCTCCCAGCTCAATTCCTTTTTCACCGGCATCAAGGTCGACGAGGCGCTGTTCGAAGATCTCGAATCCGCGCTGATTTCCGCCGACTGCGGCGTGCCCGCCGCCACCCGCCTGATCGAGCAACTGCGCGAACGCGCCAAGCGCGACAAGATCGAAGACGGCGAGACCTTGAAGCGCGCCCTGGGCGACCTGATCGCCGACCTGCTCGCGCCCCTGGAACGCCCGCTGGACCTCGACCGTGCCAAGCCCCTGGTGGTGATGATAGGCGGCGTCAACGGCGTGGGAAAGACCACTTCCATCGGCAAGCTGGCGAAGTATTTCCAGTCGCGCGGCAAAAGCGTGCTGCTCGCCGCCGGCGACACCTTCCGCGCCGCCGCCCGCGAACAGCTGACCACCTGGGGCGAGCGCAACAACGTGCAGGTGATCGCACAGGAATCGGGCGACGCCGCCGCGGTGATTTTCGATGCCACGCAGGCCGCCAAGGCACGCGGCATCGACATCCTGATGGCCGACACCGCCGGACGCCTGCCGACGCAACTCAACCTGATGGAAGAGATCAGGAAGGTCAAGCGCGTGATCGCCAAGGCCGACGCCTCCGCGCCGCATGAAATCCTGCTGGTGATCGACGCCAACACCGGCCAGAATGCGGTCGCGCAGGTCAAGGCCTTCGACGACGCGCTGACGCTCACCGGCCTGGTGGTGACCAAGCTCGACGGTACCGCCAAGGGCGGCGTGCTGTGCGCGATTGCCGCCGCGCGCCCGCGCCCGGTATATTTCATCGGTATCGGCGAAGGGATCGAAGATTTGCGGCCTTTTGTTGCCAAAGACTTTGCGTATGCAATGTTAGGAATTTGAGCGAACACACCTGAACATCCAATGCCCGCCCCCGCAAAAGACAAATCCGGCGCGATGATCGAATTTTCCGCGGTCCACAAGCGCTACCCCGGCGGCTACGAGGCATTGAAGGGCGTGACGCTATCGGTCGGCGAGGGCGAGCTGGTATTCCTGCTGGGCCATTCCGGTGCCGGCAAGAGCACGCTGCTCAAACTGATTCCCCTGATCGAGCGGGTGAACTCCGGCGTGGTGATGGTGGGCGGGCAGAACGTGTCGAAAATGCGCGCCGCCGCGATTCCCTTTCTCCGCCGCAACATCGGGCAGATCTTCCAGGACCAGAAGCTGCTCTACGACCGCAGCGTGTTCGACAACGTGATGCTTCCCTTGAGCGTCACCGGCGTGCACCCGCGCGACGGCGCCCGGCGCGCCCGCGCCGCGCTCGACAAGGTGGGTCTCCTGCCGCGCGAAAAGTCCAATCCCATTGCCTTGTCCGGCGGCGAGCAGCAGCGCCTGGCGATCGCCCGCGCCATCGTCAACCGCCCCTCGATCCTGATTGCGGATGAGCCGACGGCGAACCTGGATGCCGAATACGCCGCCGACATCATCGACATGTTCGCCGAGTTCAACCAGGTCGGCGTCACCGTGCTGATCGCGACCCACGACGCGGGCGCGGTCGCGCGCGCCGCGCAAAAAGTGAAGACCACCCGCACGGTGGAATTGCGCGCCGGCGAACTGGTGGCGGGGGGGGCCGCATGAGCGCCTGGCTGCGCCTGCACGGCAGGGCCTTCGGCGCCACCCTGGCGCGCCTGGCGCGCGCGCCCTTCGCCACGCTGCTGAACATCCTGGTGATTGGTATCGCGCTGGCGCTGCCGGCCGGCGCCTACGCCCTGCTGGTGGATTTGCAGGCGGCGGCGCGCGGCGTTTCCGGCGATCCGGAAATGTCGGTGTTCATGGCGCTGGATGCGAAGAAGGAGGAAGTCGCCGCCATCGGCCCGCGCCTGAAAGCCGAGGCGCTGGTGGCGCAGGTGGACTTCAAGCCGCGCGATGCGGCGCTGGACGACTTGAAAAAGAACCCGGCGATGAACGACGTGCTGGCCGCGCTCGCCCAGAACCCGCTGCCCGACGCCTACGTCGTGCACTTGGCGAAAAACGACGGCGACGCGCTGGAGAAACTGGCCACCAGCATCCGCACCTGGCCCAAGGTCGACGTGGTGCAGATCGACTCCGCCTGGGTGCGTCGCGTCGCTGCCGCCATCGAACTGGGGCGCATGGCCGTGCTGGTGCTCGCCGGCCTGCTCTCCTTCGCGCTGCTGGCGGTGACCGTCAACACCATCCGCCTGCAGATCCTCACCCAGCGCGAGGAGATCGAGGTCTCCAAGCTCCTAGGTGCCACCGACAGCACCATCCGCCGGCCGTTTTATTACTACGGCGCGGTGCTCGGCTTTTTGGGTGGCGGCGCGGCCGGATTGATTGTCTATGGCGCGCTGCAGTTGATGAACCGCGGCGTGGCGGACCTGGCGAAGCTCTACGCTTCCGACTTCCGCCTGGAGTTCCTGCCGGCGGCCGATCTCGGCTCCATCCTGCTGTTCGCCGCCGTGTTGGGCTGGCTGGGCGCGTGGCTCTCCGTTACGCGCCACTTGCGCGAGTTCGAGCCGCGCTGATTGCCTCCCCTCAGGGTGGACTTCCTTCGGGGCGTGCTCGCACTCTACCGTGTGATTCCCGCGCAAGCGGGAATCCGGAGCCTTTTCCGTTCAGAACACGTGTGGATTCCCGCTTGCGCGGGAACGACAAAGGCGCCCCCGTGGGTGATGGCAGCGCTGCGCGGAGCTATTTCCCCGCCAGCAACATCTTGATGTCGTGCACCTGCCGCTCGATCGATGGCCCGGCGTCGTCGCCCGGATTCGCCGAATGCTGCACGAACAGGCGCAGGCGCCCCTGCGGGTCATAGACGTAGGAGCCGGCAGTGTGGTTCATCGAATAGGTGGTCGGCGTGCTGCCCGGCACCTTTTCGTAGAACACCTTGAAGTCCTTGGCCGTCTGCGCGGTCTGCGCCAGGTCGCCGCGCAGGCCGATGAACGTCGGGTCGAACGCCGGCACGTATTGCGCGAGCAGTTGCTGGGTGTCACGCTCGGGGTCGATGGTGATGAACAGCACCTGTACGCGGGCCGCATCCTCCGGCCCCAGCTTTTGCAGCACCGTGTGCATTTCGCTCATGGTGGTGGGGCAAACGTCAGGACACTGGGTGTAGCCGAAGAAAATCGACACCACCTTGCCCTTGAAGTCGGCCAGGCTGCGCGGCTTGCCGGTGTGGTCGGTCAGGTGGAAATCCTTCGCGTATTCCACGCCGGTGACGTCGGTGTTCTGGAAGCCGTCCTGCTGGCAGCCGGCCAGCAGCAGCGCGCCCAGGGCAAGGGAGGAAAGAAGTTGGCGGCGGTTCATGCGAGGAACAGTACGAGGTAGTGGTCGAACAACAGGGCGGCGAACAGGGCCGCGAGGTACCAGAGCGAATAGGCGAAGGTCTTGCGGGCGCGCGCGTCGCTGTAGTCCTTGTATAGACCCCAGGCGTGGCGAATAAATTCCACCCCGAGGATGAACGCGCACACCAGATACAGCCAGCCGCTCATGCGGATGACAAAGGGCAGCACCGTCACCGCGGTCAGCAGGAAGGTGTAGAGCAGGATCTGCAGGCGGGTGAATTTGGAGCCGTGGGTCACCGGCAGCATCGGCAGGCCGGATTTCTTGTAGTCCTCGACGCGGTATAGCGCCAGAGCCCAGAAATGCGGCGGCGTCCAGACGAAAATGATCAGCACCAGGAGCGCCGATTCCGGGCTCACCTGGTCGGTCACCGCGGTCCAGCCGAGCATCGGCGGCATCGCGCCGGAGAGCCCGCCGATGACGATGTTTTGCGGCGTCGTCGGCTTCAGCAGCACGGTGTAGATGAAGGCGTAGCCGAAGAAGGTGGCAATGGTCAGCCACATGGTGAGCGGGTTGACGAAGAGGTAGAGCAGCGCGCTGCCGACGCAGGCAAGGAGCAGCGCAAACACCAGCGCCTGGCGCGAACTGAGTTCGCCACGCGCCATCGGCCGGCTCTGGGTGCGCGCCATTTGCGCGTCGATGCGCTGCTCGATCAGGCAGTTCACCGCGAAGGCGCCGCCGGCGAGGATCCAGATGCCGGCGGTGCCGGCGATCAGCACCTGCGGCGACACCATGCCCGGCGCGGCCAGGAACATGCCGATGACGGCGCAGAACACCGCCAGCATGGTGACGCGCGGCTTGGTCAAGTCGGCGAACTGGCGCACGCGCGCGCGCAGCGAGACGGGAGCTTCGGCGGTCGAGGTCGGTTGCATCTCAGAGCGCCTGCGAGGAAAGGGAGCCGCGACGGCCCGCCGTGGCGGAAGGTGCGGCATGGGTTTCGGTAGCGCGCGCGCGCATCGCCAGGCGCGAGACCAGCATGGTCATGGTCAGCGCCAGCGCGGCGGCGCCGCCGTTGTGCGCCACCGCCACCGCCAGCGGCCAGGTGAACAGCACGTTGGAGACGCCGCTGGCCAGTTGCAGCAGCAGCACCCAGTTGAGGGTGCGCGAGAGCTTGTTTTCGTAGCTGCCACGCAGGCCGGCGCGCTTGCACGCCACGCTGAAGACACCGGCAAAGGCGCCGGCGACGATGAACACCACCAGCGCGCCCATGCGGTGGGTCCAGTGGATGGCGGTGAGCGCCGCGGCGGGCAGCAGGTCGCCACTGGGCAGCACGCCCAGCGGGCGCAAAATGGTAAAGCCGGCCGCGAAATCGGCATCGGGAATCAGCTTGCCATGGCACAGCGGCAAGTCGGGGCAGGCCAGCACCGCGTAGTTGGTGCTGACCCAGCCGCCCAGGGCGATCTGCACGAACAGCACCGCCAGCGTGATGCAGGCAAAGCCCAGGTATTTGCGCGCCAGCCCGGCGGGAAACACTTCATCCAGGTGCGCCAGGCGCGCGGCCTGCCAGCCGACGGCGCTGAGGAAGGTGATGGCCAGCAGCAAATGGGTGGTGACGATCACCGGCATCAGCTTGAGGGTCACGGTCCAGGCGCCGAAGGCGCCCTGTACGCAGATGAGCAGCAGCAAGGCCGCCGCCGGCCATGCCGAAGGCACGGGCATACCCGCGCGCCTCGCCTGCACGCGGCGCGCGATGGCGATCACCAGCAGCGCGATGGTGAGCGTGCCCACGCCCATCGCCAGGTAGCGATGCAGCATCTCGATCCATGCCTTTACCACCGTCACCGGGCCGGTGGGCATGACGGCCTCGGCGGCAGCGATGTGCGCGTGCGCGGCCACCGGGTTGGAGAGGCCGTAGCAGCCCGGCCAGTCCGGGCAGCCCAGGCCCGAGTCGGTAAGCCGCGTGAAGCCGCCGAACAGGATCAGGTCGAAGGTCAGGAACAGCAATATCCAGGTGAGCTTGCGATAGACATCACCCTTGATCAGCACGTAGGCCAGCGGGCCGCTGGCGACGATCACGCCGACGGCCAGCAATTGCAGCAGGCTGGCGGGATTCATGACGCCTCCTGCGCGGCAACCGCGTATCCGGAGGTTCCAGGGGGGCGTGCCCCCTTTTCCATAGCCATCAACCGATCCCCGAGTACTTGAGCAGGCGCTCAAGGTCTTTTTTGACCTTCACCGGGTCCGCCTCCTTGGGGAAGCGCAGCACCAGGTTGCCGAGCGGGTCGATCAGGTAGATATGGTCGTGCAGCGTCCCGTTGCTGGCGGCGGGGAAGGCGGAGAGAAACGGCGAGCCGCCGGCGCGCAGCATGTGCACGCCGTCGTAGGCGCGGATCACGCGCGTCTCCAGTTGCGCGTTATCGTCGATCAGCCAGGCCAGTTCGATGCGGTCGGAATCCTTGCCCTGGCCGGCGCGCAACTGGCGCATTTCGTAGAGCTTCTTGACGCAGGTTTCCGCCGGGCAGGCGCCACCATCCACCGTCAGCATCACCCACTTGCCCTTCAGCGCGGCGAAATCGTAAGGGTGGCCATCCAGGGTGTGCAGTTGCGCCGGCGGCAGCGGCTTGATCGGCGTCATCAGGTCGCCGTAATTCACCTTGCCCTGGGGCTGCAGGAAATAGTAGGCGACGTAGGAGGCGATGATCGGCGCCGCGCAGATCAAGAGGATGATGATCATCTTGATGCGCCCGGTGCGGATCACATCGCGGTAGGCGTCTTCACGCGTCTCGAGCGGCGTTGTCATTGGTGAAAAAGGTGAACATCAGGAACAGCAGGACGGTAAGCAGTGCCAGCGCATACCACTGAAAGGCGTAGCCGCGATGGCGTGCCGCGGTCATCGCGCCGGCTTCGGGCGAACCGCCATTATCCGCCATGCGCTTCAATCCCGCCGGGGCGGGACCGGCTTCGCGCAGGATGAAATCGTGCGCCTCGAGCTTGTACATGGTGGCGAATTTGGCCGGCGCGACGTTTTCCCACACCGCGCCGCGGTCCACGCCCTGCGTGAGTTCCAGGGTGCGCCTGGGCGGAAAATAAGCGCGGCCATGCAGCTCGATTTCGCCGGCGGGCGCGGGAATCTGCGCCAGGTGCACGCGGTCGCCGGTGGCGGGCAAGAGGCCGCGGTCCACCAGCACATACATGTCGCTGCCTGCCAGCTTGAAGGGCACGATGATGCCGAAGCCGGGCACGTGGTCGACGATCTGGTTGTCCCAGTAGATTGTGTACTGCGGCTGGAACGTGCCGCGCACGGCGACGCGGCGGCCGTCGACATCGTCCATCGCCACCGGCGCCTTGGTGAGCATGAGTTCGGGCGCATTGCGCGTGGCCGCCTGGCGCGCCTCGATCACGTCCTTCTCCAGGGCGCGGCGGGTCTGCCAGTTGCCCAGGCTGATGGTAAGCGCGATCAGCCCGCAGGCGGCCAGCGCCGGGATCAGGCTGAATTTGGGGCGGGGGCGCAGGCGCAGCATAACGGCCTCTAGCGCACCGTGCCAATGGCCGGGAAAGGGAGCACAATAGATGCCCGGCAGCACATCGCAGGACTTGCACACATGAAAATCTTCGTCGTCATCATACTCATCACCATCCTTATCAGCCTGGGTTCGGCCCTGGTATTCCTGGTCAAGGACGGCGGCAAAACCAAGCGCACGGTAAACGCCCTCACGGTGCGCATCAGCCTCTCACTGGGCTTGTTTCTGTTCCTGATGTTCGGCTACTACATGGGGTGGTTTGTTCCGAACACCATCTAGAAGCACGCAAAAGTAAAACCCTGCTTTTGCGTGGTTTCAGCTTGCCTGAAATGACCGGGCAAAGCCCGTCGATTTCAGGATTCAAAAGCACGTAAATGAAAAACGCCGCTTCGAAGCGGCGTTTTTGTTTTTCGTAGCCTTTTCGGTTTGAGAATCGGGCGGCTTTGCCGTCGATTCTCAAACTGGGCAAGCCGGAAAAAAGTAGGGTGTACTTTTTTCCATTACAACCAGTAAACGACGATGAACAGGCCCAGCCACACCACGTCGACGAAGTGCCAATACCAGGCGGCGGCTTCGAAGGCGAAGTGGTGATCCGGCTTGAAGTGGCCCTTCAGGCAGCGCACCCAGATCACCGTCAGCATGATCGCGCCGACAGTCACGTGGAAGCCGTGGAAGCCGGTCAGCATGAAGAAGGTGGAACCGTAGATGCCGCTGGAAAGCTTCAGGCCCAGCTCGGTGTAGGCCTCGTGGTATTCGAACGCCTGCAGGCCGAGGAAGCACACGCCCAGGGCGATGGTGAGGAACAGGAACACGTTGAGCACCGTGCGCTTGTTGTCCTTCAGCGCGTGGTGGGCGATGGTCAGCGTCACGCCGGAGGTGAGCAGCAGCAGGGTGTTGATGGCGGGGATCGGGAACGGCGCCATCTTCTTGAAGCTGTCCAGCGGCTCAAGACCGATGGCCGGCGGCCAGCTGCCGGTGAAGTCGGGCCACAGCAGCTTGTTGTCCATGTCGGAAAGCCAGGGAATGGCGATGTTGCGCGCGTAGAACAGGGCGCCGAAGAAGGCCGCGAAGAACATCACTTCCGAGAAAATGAACCAGCTCATGCTCCAGCGGAAGGAGACATCGACCTTGTGCGAATACTGCCCACTCTCGGATTCGCCGATCACCGTGCCGAACCAGCCGAACAGCATCCATATCAGCAGCGCGAACCCCACCACCAGCAGCCACGGGCCGGGCGGCATGTCGTTGAACCAGGTGGCGGCGCCCACGGCCATGCAGAACAGGGCCACCGAACCCCGGATCGGCCACGACGACGGGCTGGGGATGAAATAATCCGGCGTGGTGCCGGGTGCGTGCGATGCGCTCATTAACCTCTCTCCTTGCGCTGGCCCCGCGGGCCGCGTAACGCTACTTTGCAGTCAAAAACCTTACCAAAACCACCAGACAGCCGACAAACAGCGCCGCCATCAGGATGCCCGCGACGATCACCTGTACCGGCTTGATCTTCGCGACATCGTCCTCATACCCCGACTTCTTGCGGATGCCGATGAACGACCACAGCACCGCCCGTATCACCTGCGCGGGCGAAGCCGCTTGCGCCGGCTTCGCCGCATCATCCTTGCCATCTCCCGGCGCGCCGGGTGCGTTCATGACGGCGCCCGCCCGGTACCGGCCACTTCGAAAAACGTGTACGACAGGGTGATGCTGCCGATCGACTTGTCCAGCTTGGGGTCGATCACGAACACCACCGGAAAATTCTTCGTCTCGTGCGCCTTCAGCGTCTGCTGGGTGAAACAGAAACACTCCAGCTTGTTGAAGTAGGCCGCTGCCTGCCTCGGCGCATAGCTCGGGATCGCCTGGCCGGTCACCGGGCGGTCGAGCGTGTTGGTCACCTGGTACATCACCGTGGTCAGCTGGCCCGGATGGATTTTCACGCCCGGCTGCAGTGGCTTGAACTCCCAGGCCAGGTGGCGCGCGTTGGCATCGAACACGATCTCCACGTCGCGCGTGGTATCCACCTGCGTGTTGGCTGCCGGGACGGCCGAGCCGTCGAGGTTGTTCACCCCGGTCACTTCGCAAATCTTCTTGTAAAACGGCACCAGGGCAAAACCGAACCCGAACATCAAGGCTGCGATCACCAGCAGCTTTTTCAGCGTGTCGCGGTTGCCGGCCTGGTCTTCAACACTGGCTTGCATAACTTCCGTCCTGCCTGGTCTAACGCATCACGTGGCGCACGATCACGCCGATAAAAAACACCAGCGCTATGGATGCCAGGATGAGGGCAGTCTTGAGATTCTTACTCTGGCGATTCTGGTCCATGACGTCTTCCTGCGGCCGCCGCGCCCGCGGGCACGGCGGCGTTCAAACGATTACTTCACCACCGGCGGGGTTTCGAAGGTGTGGTACGGCGCCGGCGAAGGCACGGTCCACTCCAGGCCTTCGGCACCATCCCAAGGCTTGTCAGCCGCCTTCGGGCCGCCCTTGATGCACTTGATCACGGCGTACAGGAAGATCAGCTGCGAGGCGCCGAACAGGAAAGCGCCGATCGAGGAGACCATGTTGAAGTCGGCGAACTGGGCGGCGTAATCCGGGATGCGGCGCGGCATGCCGGCCAGGCCCAGGAAGTGCATCGGGAAGAAGGCGACGTTGAAGAAGACCACCGAGCACCAGAAGTGCAGCTTGCCGATGAATTCGTCGTACATGTGGCCGGTCCACTTCGGCAGCCAGTAGTAGGTGCCGGCGAACAGCGCGAACAGGGAGCCGGCAACCAGCACGTAGTGGAAGTGCGCCACCACGTAATAGGTGTCCTGCAGCTGGATGTCGATCGGGGTCACGGCGAGGATCAGGCCGGTGAAGCCGCCCATGGTGAACACGAAGATGAAGCCGACGGCGAACAGCATCGGCGTCTCGAAGGTCATCGAGCCCTTCCACATGGTGGCGATCCAGTTGAACACCTTCACGCCCGTGGGCACGGCAATCAGCATGGTCGCGTACATGAAGAACAGCTGGCCCGCCGCCGGCATGCCGGTGGTGAACATGTGGTGCGCCCAGACGATGAACGACAGGATGGCGATCGACGAGGTTGCGTACACCATCGAAGCGTAGCCGAACAGCGGCTTGCGCGCGAAGGCGGGAATGATCTGCGACACGATGCCGAAGGCCGGCAGAATCATGATGTACACCTCGGGGTGACCGAAGAACCAGAAGATGTGCTGGTACATCACCGGGTCACCGCCGCCGGCGGCATTGAAGAAGGAGGTGCCGAAGTGGCGGTCGGTCAGCGTCATCGTGATGGCGCCGGCGAGCACCGGCATCACGGCGATCAGCAGGTAGGCGGTGATCAGCCAGGTCCAGGCGAACATCGGCATCTTCATCAGCGTCATGCCGGGAGCGCGCATGTTGAGGATGGTGGTGATGATGTTGATCGAGCCCATGATGGACGAGGCGCCCATGATGTGCAGGGCGAAGATCGCCATGTCCATGCCGATCCCCATCTGGGACGACAGCGGCGCGTACAGCGTCCAGCCGGCGGCAGTGGCGCCACCCGGCACGAAGAACGACAGCACCAGCAGCAGCGCGGCGGGAATCAGCAGCCAGAACGACCAGTTGTTCATGCGCGCGAACGCCATGTCGGGCGCGCCGATCATCAGCGGCAGCTGCCAGTTCGCGAACCCGACGAAGGCCGGCATGATCGCGCCGAACACCATGATGATGCCGTGCATGGTGGTCAGCTGGTTGAAGAATTCCGGATTGAACAGCTGCAGGCCCGGCTCGAACAGCTCGGCGCGGATCGACAGCGCCAGCGTGCCGCCGGTCAGGAACATGGTGAACGAGAACCACAGGTACAGCGTGCCGATGTCCTTGTGGTTGGTGGTGGTCACCCACCGCATGAAACCGCTGGGGGGGCCATGATGATGATCATCATGCCCGTGGGCGTCCGCGTGATCGTCGTGGCCGTGGCCGGGAAGAACTGCGCTCATGATTGCCTCAACTCAAAAATTTTCGATTGCCTGTTCTGCTCTTTACTGGGGCCTGGCCACCAGCTTTGCCACTTTGTCCTTGTCCCAGGCGCGTGCCGCCTTGACTACGGACGGCTGCACCATGGCTTCCTGCGCCTTGTTGGTCCAGGCGTTGCGGGTATAGGTAACGACGGCGGCGATCTCGGTGTCGTTCAGCACGTCGCCCATCGCCGCCATCGCGGTGCCGGGGCGGCCGTGGAGTTCGACGGCGATCTGGTTGTCCAGCGGGCCCAGCACGGTCTTCGAACCATCCAGCGGCGGGAAAGCCGGCGGGGTGCCCTTGCCGTTCACTTGGTGGCAGGCGGCGCAAACCTTGTTGTATACCGCTTCGCCGCGCTTGGCCAGGTCGGGCTGGGTCCAGACCTTGTTCGGATCATCCTGGTTGGCCGCCAGTTCCTTCTTCTTGGTGTCCACCCACTTGGAGTAGTCCTGGGCCGACACCACGCGCACCACGATCGGCATGAAGCCGTGTTCCTTGCCGCAAAGCTCGGAGCACTGGCCGCGGTAGACGCCCAGCTTGTCCGCCTTGAACCAGGTGTCGCGCACGAAACCGGGGATCGCGTCCTGCTTGACGCCGAAGGCCGGCACCGACCAGGCATGGATCACGTCGTCGGCGGTGGTCAGGATGCGGACCTTCTTGTCGATCGGCACCACTACCTCGTTGTCGACTTCCAGCATGTAGTTGATGCCGCGCGCCTGCGTGCCGTCGATCTGCGCGCGCGGGGTCGAGAGGTTGGAGAAGAAGCTGATGCCTTCACCCTCGCCCTTGATGTAGTCGTAGCCCCACTTCCACTGGTAGCCGGTGGCCTTGATCGTCAGGTCGGCGTTGGAAGTGTCCTTCATCGCCAGCACGGTGCGAGTGGCAAAGCCCGCCATGCCGATGACGATGATCATCGGCACGATGGTCCAGGCGATTTCCACCGTGGTGCTCTCGTGGAAGGTCGCCGCCTTGTAGCCCTTGCTCTTGCGGTGCGCGAAGATCGAATAGAACATCGCGGCGAACACCGCGATGAAGATCAGCAGGCACACGATCAGCATGCCGGTATGCAGGTTATAGATCTGGTCGGCGATACCGGTCACCGGCTTTTGCAGGTTCAACTGCAGTTCGGCCGGGCCGCCGTCCATGTCGGCGGCGAAAGCGCCCGCCGCGACCAGCGCCGCCATTCCCGTCACGCCCAGGGTGGCCAGTTTCCGCAAGTGAGTCGATACAGCCATCATGTCCTCGTCAAGCTATCCGATGTTGAAATTTGTTGATGCTTTTTACGTCTCGCGCGTCGCCATCAGCGCCGCGCGCAAATCTGTTTCGAAGCCGGCCCGGCGCTCGTAGCCCAGGTGCCGGCCCACTTCCAGCCGGCGCCCGCCACCCACCAGGAACAGCCGGTCCGCCCGCCCCGGCAACCCGTACGCCCTCGCCTCGCGCACCAGGCGCACCGCATGGCGCGCAAACTCGTACGTGTGGATGGCCCTGCCCCGGCTCACCTCGACGCGCAGGACCTCCCCGGCCAGGCTTACCCGCTCCCCGTCGGTCGCGTGCACGCCGTAAAGCAGGAAAGCCGCCGCCAATGCCAGCAATTCCACGCCGGCGAAGGGCAGCACCATCCAGGCGCCCATGGCGGCAAACGCGGCGCCAAACACGAACGCCAGTCCCGCCATGCTGCCGAACACGCCCATCAGGGCGCGCGGCGAAAGCGAACAGTTGCGCCGCACCTCGAACTCCACCGCGTCCGGTCCGGCCAGGGCCTGCGCATCAAGCGCGGAAACCACCGGCCGCTCTCCAGAACCGCGAGCGGCATCCAATCCGAGGGCTTGCACTGCCATCCTTCCAGGCAAAAAACGGCCTGATTACCAAAACCGGCGGATTATATCAGCCTTCACGGGCCCCGCTTTTGGGCACCCACAGATGCCCCTTGCATAAAGCCCATCAGCAGCCGCCCAACATGCCAAAAAAGTCACAAAAATCCGCCGCCTCGCCGGAATATCTCAGCGCTTCGCACGGTATTCCCCACTGGGGACAAAACTGACGATCGCCTCCCCCGCCGCCGTGCGTTTCGGCTGCCCCTTCCAGGCGTGGCCGTAGATCACCTCGAAGGTGGCCGGCAGGCGCGCGTCGCCACGCCGCGCGCGCCGTGCCTCGTAGGCCGCGCGTACGCGCCCCATCTGCCCGCGCCCGAGCAAACCGCGCGGCCGCCCCAGCATCGCATTGAGCGCGCCGCTATTGCGCAGGTCGGCGAATAGCCCGTCGAGCGACTCATAGGTGAGGGTCAGCTTTTCCATGTCCATCACCGGCGTGACGAAGCCCGCGCCCACCAGCACGTCGCCGATGTCGTGCAGGTCGATGAAGCGCTTCACCCGCCACTGCGCCTTTTGCGCCGGCGTCACGCCGGCTTCCGCAAACGCCTCGCGCAATTCGAACAGCGTGTCCGGCCCCAGGGTGCTGAACATGAGCAGGCCGTCCACCGCCAGCACGCGCTGCGCCTCGCGGATCGCCGGCTCCGGATCGTCCAGCCAGTGCAGCGCCAGGTTCGACCACGCCAGTTCGAACTTGCCGCTGCCGAACGGCAGGCGTGCCATGTCCGCCTGCACCGCCAACGGCGCGCCCGGCTTGCCGCGCAGGTTTGCCGCCAGCCGCGCATGCCAGGGCGCCGGCGCCGGCAGCGCCGCGCGCAGCATCGGGTGCGCCAGGTCGAGCGCCACCAGTTGCGCCTGCGCATACCGCGCCTGCAAGCCCGGCAAGGCCGCGCCGGTCGCACTGCCCAGGTCCAGCACGCGCGCCGGCGTGATCTTGATGTAGCCCAGGCGCTCCAGCATGCGCGCACCCACCTCGCGATGCAGCGCGTCGGCCCGGCTGAAAGTGGCGGCGGCGCGCCCGAAATGGCGCTTGAGCGCGGCGCGGTCGGCGTAAAAAGCTTCCGGCGCGGCGCCGGCAATGGAGGTTTCGTTCACCGCGAAATTGTACCGCCCGGCGCCGCCCGCAAATCGGGGACAATACGCGGCATCCGCAACACCACCCAAAAAGCAGCAGCCGCATGCAAGGCCTCAAGCGCAGAATCGTCTACGTCAGCCTGTTCGAAGGCATCGCCATCGTCTGCGCCACCTTCGGCCTTGCCTCGCTTTCCGGCAACGAACTCGGACAGTCGAGCGTGCTGGCCGTCGCCACCTCGGTGGTCGCCATCATCTGGAACTTCCTCTACAACCTGGCGTTCGAAGCCTGGGAGAAGCGCCAATCGACGCGCGGGCGCAGCCTGGCGCGGCGCATCGTGCACACCATCGGCTTCGAAACCGGGCTGATCGCCTTTCTCGTGCCGCTGATCGCCTGGTGGTTCCACATCAGCCTGCTGCAGGCCTTCATGCTCGACCTCGTGCTGGTGGTATTTTTTCTTTGCTACAACCTGGTGTTCGCCTGGGCCTTCGACCGCGTGTTCGGCCTGCCGGCAGCCGCCGCGCCGGGAAGGCAATAACGGCCGGAGTCACTGCGGCGGTAACGGTAACATCCGCGCCGGCGACGGCCGCCGATATTGATTGCCGCCTGCACCTTTGCATGGTGTGCGAATATCGCCCATGCGTTGCCGAGGGTCGCGCCGCTGGCTATCATGCCTGCCCGACTTCCGGACCGCGCACACAACCAACAACGAGCGAGAGACAGACCGCATGAACGACCTCAAGTCCCGCCGCGATCGACGCGGCTTTCTGAAACACACCGGCGCCCTGGCGCTGGGCGCGGCCCTGCCCGCCGCCGGCGCGCGCGCCGCCGATGCGTGGCCGAGCAAGCCGATCCGCCTGGTGGTGGGCTACGCCCCCGGCGGCGTGGCCGACATCACCGCGCGCATGGTGGCGGAAAAAGTCTCCGCCAAGCTGGGCCAGCAGATCATCATCGACAACCGCCCCGGCGCCGGCGGCATCGTCGCCGCGGATCTGGTCGCGAAGTCCGACCCCGACGGCTACAACCTGTTGCACCTGAACCAGGGCAACGCGGTTTCCGCCGCCCTGTTCCGCACCCTGCCCTTCGACATCATCAAGGATTTCGACACGGTGTCGGCGATGGGCTACTTCACCGTCATCATCCTCGCCAACCAGGGCAGCTCGGTCACCAGCGTGCAGGAACTGCTCAGGCAGGCGAAAGCCAATCCGAGCAAGTTCAACATCGGCACCATCTCGGTGGGCAGCGGCCAGAACATGGCGGCCTCGCTGTTCAAGGCCGTCACCGGCACCCCCGCCTCCATCGTGCCGTTCAAGAGCACGCCCTCGCTGATCTCGGCGCTGAAGGGCGGCGACGTGCAGGTGGCGTTCGAAATCGGCGCCCCGGTGCTGGCAATGATCAGGCATGGCGACGTCAAGGCCGTCGCCGTCACCGCCGCGCAGCGCTACCGTGGCCTGCCGGATGTGCCGACGGTGAAGGAATCGGGCGTGCCGAACTACGACGTGATCGCCTGGAACGGCGTGGCCGCGCCGAAGAAAACGCCGCGCGCCATCATCGAGCGCCTCAACCGCGAAATCAACGCCGCCATGGCGCTGCCCGACATCAAGCAGAAGTTCGGCGACTTCGGCATCGAGGCGCGCGGCGGCACCCCGGAAGAATTCCACAACCTGGTCGTCTCCGAAGTGAACAAGTGGACCAAGGTGGTGGCGGAAACGAAGATGGAAAAACTGTAGTCAGCACAACGCGAAGGAACCGCATCATGGCAAATGTAAAACTTAAAGTCGCCGTCGTCGGCGCCGGCATGGGCGGCCTGGCCGTCGCCGCCACCCTGCGCAAGATCGGCGCGGACGTACAGGTCTACGAACAGGCCAGCAAGTTCGGGCGCATCGGCGCCGGCATCCAGATGATGCCCAACTCGATGAAGGTGCTGCGCGGCATCGGGCTGGAGGCCCATCTGCGCAAGACCGCCTTCGAGCCGTATTCGCACCTGAACCGCGACGCCTACACCGGCGAAATCAAGGCCGAACTGCCGATGCCCGACACCCTGTTCGGCGCGCCTTATCTCTGCATGCACCGTGGCGACCTGCACGAAGCGCTCGCCTCCGCCGTGCCCGCCGAGACCATCCACCTCGGCAAGAAGCTCGAAGGCTTCGACCAGAACGACGCCGGCGTCACGCTCAAATTCACCGACGGCACGACCGCCCGCGCCGACATCATGGTCGCCGCCGACGGCGTGCACTCGCTGGTGCGCAGCATGATCATCGGCCCCGACAAGCCGCTGCACAAGGGCCGCATCGCCTATCGCGCCGCCTTCTCCGCCAAGCACCTGAACGGCGGCGACATCGGCCGCTCGCGCACCAAGTGGTGGGGCAACGATCGCCACATCGTCATCTACTACACCAAGGCCGACCGCAGCGAACTCTACTTCGTCACCAGCGTGCCCGAGTCGGCCGACTGGGTGACGCCGGAATCCTGGTCCGCCAAGGGCGACGTCAAGGAACTGCGCGAGCAATATTCCGAATTCCACCCCGACGTGCGCATGGTGCTGAACGGCTGCCCCGACTGCCACAAGTGGGCCATCCTCGAGCGTGACCCGCTGCCCACCTGGAGCCAGGGCCGCGTGGTGCTGCTGGGCGACGCCTGCCACCCGATGACCCCCTACATGGCGCAGGGCGCCGCCACCTCGATCGAAGACGCCGCCGTGCTGGCGCGCTGCCTGGAAAACGTCGAAGGCGACGACGTCGAGACCGCCTTCAAGATCTACGAAGCCCACCGCAAGCCGCGCGTCTCGCGCATCCAGGCGATTTCCAGCGCCAATACGTGGATGCAGAACAAGGGGCAGGACACCAGCTGGCTCTACGGCTACGATGCCTGGAACGCGCCGCTGCCCGACGCCGCCACCGTCTGAGGCTTTCACCGCATCACCCCAGGGCCGCTCGCGCGGCCCTTTTTTATTCTGCCCGGCCCTCTCACGCGGCCCCTGGCCATCCCGGCGCCTGCCTCGATTACCCCCGCGGTGATTGCCGCCGCGCCGCGCTTGCCGCTATATTGCCCGCATGCAGCCCACCTCCTGGCAAGCGCGCCTGCCGTTTTTCTACGGCTGGGTCATCATCGCCGTGGCCTTCGTCACCATGGCGATCGCCGTCACCGCGCGCACCGCGTTTTCACTCCTGCTGGCGCCCCTGATCAGCGAATTCGGCTGGGACCGCGGCCTGGTGGCGGGCGCCTTTTCCTTTGGCTTCCTGGTTTCCGCCATCCTCAGTCCCTTCATCGGCAAGCTGATGGATGCGCGCGGCCCCCGCGTGGTGATCGGCATCGGCGTTCTCCTGCTCGGCGCAGGCCTGTTGCTGGCGCCGATGATCCGCACGCCGCTGCATTTCTACGCCACCTTGGGCCTCCTGGTCGGCGGCGGCGCCAACATGATGACCTACACCGCGCATTCGCTGTTCTTGCCGAGCTGGTTCGTGCGCCGCCGGGCACTCGCCATCAGCATCGCGTTTTCCGGTGTCGGCGCGGGCGCCATCACGCTGTTGCCGTGGCTGCAGAACATCATCGTGCACGACGGCTGGCGCGCCTCCTGCACCGCCATGGGCTTCCTGGTGCTGGTGATCGTCGGGCCCATCACCCTGCTGGTGCGCCGCCGCCCCGAAGACCTCGGTCTCACGCCCGACGGCGTCACGCAGGCGGCGGGCGCCGCGCGCAAGGCCTCGAACATCGTCGATGCACACTGGGCCGCTACCGACTGGACCCTGGCGCGGGCGCTGCGCACCGCGCGCTTCTGGTGGCTGGTGATCGCCTACGGCGCCATCACCTTCGCCTGGTATGCCGTGCAGGTGCACCAGACCAAGTACCTCACCGAACTCGGCTTCGACCCGCTCACCGCCGCCTGGGCGCTGGGCATCGTCAGCGTGGCGGCAATTCCCGGACAGATTTTCCTGGGGGCGCTATCCGACCGCATCGGCCGCGAATGGATCTGGAGCATCTCCTGCGCCGGCTTCGTCGTCTGCTACGCCGCGCTGATCGCGCTCGAAAATTCACCCACGCCCGCGCTGCTTTACCTGATGGTGTTCTCGCAGGGCCTGCTGGGCTATGCGGTGACCTCCGTGATGGGCCCGATCGCCGCCGAGATCTTCGAAGGCAAGCACTACGGCAGCATTTTCGGCAGCCTGACCGTCGCCCTGATCGGCGGCGGCGCCGTCGGTCCCTGGCTCACCGGCGCGATCCACGACGCCACCGGCAGCTACCGCATCGCCTTCATGCTGGCCATCGCCTGCTGCATCGTTTCGGCCGCGGCGGTATGGTTCGCCGCGCCGCGCAAGGTGCGGGTGGTGCCGGGGCGCGTGGCGGCGCCGGCCGGGCGCGCGCCCTGACGCGCGCCTATGCCTCGAACAGCGCCTGCTCGGCGGCGAACGTTTTCGCCAGGTAGTCCAGCACGGTCCTGACCGGCAGGTCCTTGCGATCCTGGCGGCGAACCAGCGCCCAGATTTCGCGCGGCGAAGGCGTGGCATCCATGCGGCACGGCCGCAGTCCGGCCTCCTGGCGCCCGATGTAATGCGGCAGCAGCGCCAGGCCGGCACCGGCGCGCGCCGCGGTGGCCTGGGCGAACTGGTTGCCGGCGCGAAACGACACCCGCGCCTGCGGGTAATGCTGCGCCAGCCACACCGCTTCCGACAGATCTGCCCCCTGCTCGTCGAAGCCGACGAACACCGGCGCCGCCCCGCCTTCGACCGCCTTGCACACGGCGGCGATGCCATAAAAGCCATACATGATGCGCCCCAGCTGCTTGGCGATGAAATCGCCGTCGCGCGGGCGGCCGATGCGAATCGCGATGTCCGCCTTGTGGCGCTCCAGGCTGACCGAACGCAAGTCGGTCGCCAGTTCGATGTCGAGCCCGGCGTGCAGCGTCGGCAGCTTTGCCAGCCGGCCCATCAAGAAGCCCTGCGCCAGCGCCGGCGAGGCATTGACGCGCACCAGGCCGCGCGGCTCGCCCTCGCCGCCGGCACGCTTGAGCGTCTGCATCGCCGCTTCCATCTCGCCGGCCACCGCCAGCGTGCGCGACCCCGCCGGCGTCAGCACATAACCCTCTGGGCGGCGCTCCGCCAGCTTCTCGCCCAGGCTGGCTTCGAGGGCGCGCATGCGCCGCGCGATCGTCGCATGGTTCACCACCAGGGCGCGCGCCGCCGCCGACAGGCTGCCGTGACGCCCCAGCGCGAGAAAAACCCGCAGGTCCTGCCAGTCCAGCTCTGTGCGTTTTTTATCAGCCATTGAGAAAGAATAGCGAATTTTCATTGCCGGCGGAAGCCTCTACTCTCCTGATTCATCAGCAGGGCCTTGCGGAAATGAACAACGGGTGCGCAAATCGGGGAACCGATGCATTGCTCCAAGCCGCGCGGCCAGGCCCCGATCAACCCGCTGCGAATCGCCGGCCACGCGCCGCTTCGCCAAGGAGAACAGCATGAGCAACCAGCAAAAAGTCGCAATCGTCACCGGCGCCTCGCAAGGCATAGGCGCGGGCATCGTGCAGGGTTACCGCGAAGCCGGCTACGTCGTCGTCGCCAATTCGCGCAGCATCAAGCAAGGCAGTGATGACGGCGTGATCGCCGTGGCGGGGAGTGCCGGCGACCGCGCCGTCGCCAAGAAAGTCGTCGACACCGCCATCAGCCGCTTCGGCCGCATCGACACCCTGGTCAACAATGCCGGCATTTTCATCGGCAAGCCGTTCACCGAATACACGGTCGAGGATTTCAAGAATGTGATCGACGTCAACCTCGCCGGCTTTTTCCACATCACCCAGCTGGCGCTGGAACACATGCTGAAGCAGAACCACGGTCACATCGTGCAGATCACCACCGCGCTGGTGGAGCAGCCGATCGCCGGCGCCCCTTCCGGCCTGGCCGGCCTGACCAAGGGCGGGTTGGACGCGGTGACGCGCTCGCTGGCCACCGAATACGCCAGGCGCGGCATCCGTGTCAACGCGGTGGCGCCCGGCATCATCAAGACGCCGATGCACGCCGCGCCGACCCACGAGTTCCTGAGCGGCCTGCACCCGCTGGGGCGCATGGGGGAAGTGGGCGAGATCGTCGACGCCGTGCTGTATCTCGAGCGCGCCGGCTTTGTCACCGGCGAAACCCTGCACGTCGACGGCGGCCAGCACGCCGGCCGCTGAAGACTATGCTTGGGCCGCGGCCATGAAGGCCGCGCCCAAAGGAGAGGCCATGCCCTACGTGAACATCAAGGTGACCCGCGAAGGCACCGCCCCCGGCGCCAGCGCCACCACCGCGGCGCAAAAAAAGGCGCTGATCAAAGGCGTCAGCGACCTGTTGTTCGAAGTGATGGGCAAGCCGCATGACTCGACCTTCGTCGTCATCGACGAAGTCGAGATGGAAAACTGGGGGGTGGGCGGGGTCACCGTGCCGGAGTATCGCGCCCGGGCCGCCGGCAAGGCGGCGAAATAAAAAAGGGCCGCCTCGCGGCCCTTTTCATCGTCTGCGCTTGCGGTGCTCAGATCTTCTGCGCTTGCGGTGCTCAGATCTTCTGCGGCAGTCCCGAGAGATACCCCACCGCCGCGCTGTAGCGGTTGCGGTAGTTGGCGCGCACCAGCGGGTCGAGCCTTTCCACCACCTTGGCATGCAGGCCGCCGGTGACCGCGCCGGTGGCCTTGTCGGTGGTCAGCTCCCAGTCGCCGGGGTGCTGGAAATTGCTCATGATGTAGGCGAAGCCGTTGATGTGGTCCACCGCGTGCAGGCCGGTGGATTCGGCGCCGGCGGGGGCGGACATGACGCGCGCGAGCTGGCCGGAATCGACGTTGTAGGCCCAGAGGAAGTTGTTGACGTGCAGGCCGCTGTCTTCGCCGATGAACAGCGTACGCAGGGACTCGGAGAACTTGAGGTTGTCCGGGTTGGCCACCTTGTCGGGGTTGGCGAGGTTGCCCAGCGCATCGGCGCTCTTCAGGTCTTCGCCCAGCAGCGCCGGCACCGCCGCCATGTGCACCGGCACCCAGGCGCTATCGATGGCGGCGCCGGTTTCGTCCTTCTGCCCGCCGGTGAGGTTGAGCGCATACACCGCGCCGGCGTTCGGGCCCTGCACGCTGATGCCGCCGGA
>DASYEQ010000013.1:0-25101 GCA_036498945.1 Burkholderiales bacterium
GGTTGAGCGTCTTGCGTATCTTGGTAACCAGTCCCTCATTCCGACTGGAGCCGCCATGCAAGCCGAAACCCAAACCGCGAAGCCCCTGACCGACCGGCAGGAGCGCTTTGTTTTCGAATACCTGAAAGACCAGAACGCCAGTGCCGCCGCCGAGCGCGCCGGCTATTCCGCGCGTTCGCGCGCGTCGCAGGCGAACGTGCTGATGAACGACCCGGCGGTGCGCGAGCGCATACGGCTGGAGATGGCCGGTCTGCTGGCAGAGTTGCGGCTCTCGGCGCTGGACCTGATGAAGGAGCGCATGCGCGCGGCGTTTTTTCGCGCGGGCAGGTTGTTCGATGCGTCGGGGCGGTTGCTGGGCTTCGAGGAGATGGAGGAGGAGGTGCGCGATGCGCTGGTGATCGGTGGCAGGTGGCGCAAGGGGGAGCCGGAGGTGCGGTTCCGCATGCCGAATCGCGAGCCGGCGCTGCGCGCACTGGAGCGGGTGCATGAGCGGCTGGAGAGGCTCAACGAGGCGCATTACGCCAACCTGGAAAAGGCGCAGCGGGGAGAGGCGCCGGCCTCAAGGCCCGGCGCGGTGCCGCCGGGGATGTGGAGCGCCCTGCATCTGGAGCAGGCGGCAGCGCCGGAACAGGGGGGCGGGCAGGGGCAGCTTGCGGCAACCACAGATGAAGTAGCGGCGGACAATTTTCCCGAAAAAACTCATGGTTTCTCAGGGTCGGCCAACACAAACGAAGTAAAAGAAGATGCGGCGACCACCACCGTGGTCGAGACGCCGCCCCTCCCCGCGGTGGCGCGCGGCAATGTGAATCCCGGCGCGCCGCTGGTCAAGCGCCATGATCCGGATTTGATGTGGGGCGGCAGGCGCAAGGTGCCGGAATGGGAGCCGGGCGTGGCGCAGCAGGAGCATATGGCGCAGGCCAGGCATGCGGAGCTTGCGGAAGAGGTGCGGCGCACTCTCGACGCGCGCGGGGGAAAGATCAAGCCCGGGCCGTTGCGCCCGCAAGGTTTGCCGCCGGGCTACAACCCGCCGTGGTTACGGGACGACCGGCCGCAGTTCGCGATCGGCGCGGGGGAATGTTCGCTGGATGACTAGCGCGCGCTCAATACCCGATCGCCGCCCCATCGCTGCGCGGGTCCGACCCGCCGGCGTACACCCCGCTCACCGGGTCGATGGTGATGCCGTGCGCGTGCCCCGCCAGTTCATGGAACGCGCCCCAGCGGTCGATGATGTGCCCGCGCCTTTCCAGTTCCGAAATCGCGTGCGCGCCGAAGCGGCTTTCGATGTGCAGGGTGTCGCGCGATTCACCCAGGCCGAAGCGGCCGGAAAGCCAGCGCGGCGCTTCCACCGCGTGCTGGATGTCGTAGCCGTGGTCGAGCATCGCGGTGTAGGCCTGCAAGTGGATCTGCGGCTGGCCGTCGGCGCCCATGCAGCCGACCACGCTCCACAGGCGGTCGTTGCGAAAGCCGAGCGAGGCGATCAGGGTGTGCAGCGGCACCTTGCCGGGCTGCAGGCGGTTCTGGTGCTTGGCGTCGAGCGAGAAATAGGCGGCGCGGTTCTGCAGCACCACGCCGGTGTCGCCGGCGACGATACCGGAGCCGAACACGCCGTAGAGGCTGTGGATCAGCGAGACCGCGTTGCCCTCGGCATCCACTGCGCAGATATAGACGGTGTCGCCCTTCAGGCTGCCGTAGGAAGGCACACGGTCCCACGGCAGGGCGCGCGCCGGGTCGATCAGCGCGCGGCGCTCGTCGATGTATTTGGCGGAGAGCAGCATCTCCATCGGCACATCGACGAAGGCCGGGTCGCCAATCCAGCGGTCGCGGTCGTGGTAGGCGATCTGCTTGGCCTGCACCATCAGGTGGGCGCGCCGCGGGTCGTGGAAATCGGTCCGGTGCAGTTCGTAAGGCTCCAGCAGCTTCAGCATCTGCAGCACCGTGAAGCCCTGGGTGGGCGCCGGCGTCTCGTAGAGCGTGAGGTCGCGGTAGCGGCCCTGGATCGGCTCGCCCCATTGCGCCGGCTGGGCGGCGAGATCGGCCTCGGTGAAAAAGCCGCCCTGCGCCTGCGCGAAGCGCGCCATCTCGCGCGCCACGTCACCTGTGTAGAAGCCGTCGCGCCCGGCCTCGGCGACGCGCTGCAAGGTGCGCGCGAGCTTCGGGTTGGCGAGCTTGCTGCCGGCCGCGGGCGCATTGCCTTCGGCCATGAAGATCTCGGCCCACTCCTTGTATTGCTTCAACTCGGGGCCGACGGTGGCGATCCAGTTGGCCAGGCGCGCAGTGACGGGGAAGCCGTCGCGCGCGTAACCGATCGCGGCTTCCAGGTCGCGCGCCAGCGGCAGGCGGCCGTAGGCCTCATGCGCGGCGCACCAGCTGGCGACGGCGCCCGGCGTGGTGAGCGTGGCCGGGGCGATGCCGCGAAACGGAATCTCGCTCATGCCGCGGCTGGTGAACCAGCCGATGTCGGCGCAGGCGGCGGCGCGCCCGCCGCCGTCGAGGTAGCGCACCTGCTTCGACTTGGCGTCATGGATCAGCCAGAAGGCGTCGCCGCCGGCGCTGGTCATGTGCGGGTAGATCACGGCGAGCGCGGCGGCGGCGGCGAGCGCCGCATCGACCGCCGAGCCGCCGGCGCGCAAGGCGTCGACGCCGGCGGCGGAAGCCAGGCTGTGCGGGCAGGCCACCATGCCGCGGCTGGCGAGGGTGACGGGGCGGCCGGTATCGATTTCCAAAGCAACTCCTGTGCGGCGTAAAACGCGTAATGTGGCCCGGTCATGCGCGCAGGCAGGCGCGCGGCCGAAAATAGCCGCGCATCTTAACCGCTGCGCCGCGTTCCTGCCAATCGCGGGGGCATCCGCTCGTGCTTTAATTGGCGTACAACAACCGGAGGAGACCAGATGAACGCCCGCACCTTCCAGGCCGCGCGCCTGCTGCTTGCGCTTTGCTGTGCCTCGCTGTTGACAGCACCGGCGCGGGCGCAGCAGGATTTTCCCAATCATCCGGTCCGCCTGGTGGTGCCCTTCGCCCCGGCCGGCGTCACCGACACCTCCGCGCGCGTGCTGGCCGACAAGCTCTCGCGCGTGATGGGCCAGCAGGTGCTCGTGGACAACCGCCCCGGCGCCTCCGGCAACATCGGCACCCAGCAGGTGGCGATGAGTGCGCCGGATGGCTACACCCTGCTGCTGGCTTTCGACGGCACCATGGTGATCAACCCCTTCGTGTTCCCGAAGATTCCATTCGACACCCTGCGCGATTTCACCCCCGTCACCAAGATGGGCGACGCCGCCCTGGTGCTGGTGGCGCACCCTTCGGTGCCGGCGAACAATCTCGCCGAGCTGATCGCCTATTCGAAGGCCAATCCCGGCAAGCTTTCCTTCGGCCATTCCGGCACCGGCGGCACCACCCACGTCGCCGGCGAACTGCTCAAGCAGCGCACCGGCCTGGACATGCAGAACATCCCCTACAAGAGCGGCGGCCAGGCGGTGGCCGACTGCATCGGCGGCACCATTCCGCTGGCCTATTCCGCGGTGGCGGGTGCGCAGGCCTACCTCAAGGCCGGGCGCCTGAAGGCCATCGGCGCTTCCACGCCGAAGCGCCTGGCTTCGCTGCCCAACGTGCCGACCTTCATCGAGCAGGGCGTGCCGGGATTCGATGTCGCCTCCTGGGTCGGCATCATGGTGCCGGTGAAGACGCCCAGGGCCATCGTCGACAGGCTGCACCACGACCTCCTCATCGCGCTGAAGGATCCGGAACTGGAAGCGCGCTATGAAGTCCTCGGCGTCACCGTCGTCGCCAACACCCCCGAGCAATTCGGCGAACAGATCAAGGCCGATCTGGCGCGCTGGAGCAAAGTGGTGGAAGCGGCGAAAATACGCGTCGACTAATTGATTAAGTGGGCTACACCCCCTTAACAACCCCGGAAGCCAGAGGGGAGTGGATGCTTCACATTTTTCGATTTCAGGACTTGTTCAGCGGTTCTCCAATGAGAATACCCGCCCAAAAGAAAGGCACCATGCGCTACGACCTCATCTCCCGCGCCCTGCGCGCCGCCCTGCCGATTGCCGCCCTCGTGGTGGCTCTGCCGGCGGCGGCGCAGGATTTTCCCACCCACCCCTTGCGCGTGATCGTGCCGCAGCCGCCCGGCGGCGGCTTCGACCTGGTCGGCCGCGTGATGGCCGACAAGATGGCGCAGTTGCTGGGCGAGCCGGTGACGGTGGAAAACCGCCCCGGCTCCGGCACCCTGGTCGGCACCGATGCCGCCGCCAAGGCGAACCCCGACGGCTATACGATGGTGGTCGGCGGCCTGCCCAACATCGGCTTCAACCCGGGCCTGTACAAGAACCTGCCCTACGACTCCCTGCGCGATTTCGTGCCCGTCGGCCTGGCGGTGACCTATGGCTATACGATCGTGTCGCGCAAGGATCTGCCGCAGAACACGCTGGCCGAGGTGCTGGCCTACGCGCGCGCCAATCCCGGCAAGCTCACCTTCGGGTCAGGGGGCAACGGCACCGGCCAGCATATCGGCATGGCGGTGCTCGCGCATCTCGCGCATGTCAGCATGGTGCATGTGCCGTACAAGGGCTCGCAGGCCGCCTACCAGGACCTGCTGGGCGGGCGCATCGACCTGTTTCTCGACAACACCTCCACCGCGCGCCACTTCATCGACAGCAAGCAGGTGAAGGCCTTCGCCGTCACCAACGCCAAGCCCGACCCCACCATGCCGGGACTGCCCACGGTGCGCCAGGCCAAGGGGCCTGACTACGAACTGGAAAGCTGGTTCGGCTACTTCACCCAGGCCAAGGTGCCGCCCAAGGTGCTCACGCGCCTGCGCGCCGCTTTTGCCCAGGCCCTTACGGCGCCCGAGGTGGTGACGCGCTTCGAGAATTCCGGCGGCCGCGTGCTGCACCTCTCGCCCGCCGACACCGAGGCGCTGGTCAAGCACGACGTCGAGCACTGGACCCGGCTGGTGAAGGACGCCGGCATCCACGTCGACAATTAAGGCAACGCGGCGCTTGCGCGCGCCGCGTTACACTGTCGGCCCCGATTCCCGCTGCCCTGCATGCTGTTCGCAGGGCGCACGCACTCATCCACAGGAACATCATCATGGACGCAAGTTTCAGCAAACGCCTGGCCATCACCGAAGTCGTCAACAACTGGGCGCTGTGGCGCGACGCCGGCCACTGGGACCGCTTTCGCACCGTATGGGCGCCCAACGGCTGGATGAGCGCCACCTGGTTCCAGGGCCCGGCGGAAGACTTCATCAAGGTCTCCAAGGAAGGCTTCGACAAGGGCGTCTCGATCCTGCACTTCCTCGGCGGCACCAGCGTCGATTTGGCCGGCGGCCGCGCCATTGCCGCCACCAAGATGACCATCAGCCAGCGTGGCGTATGCGAAGGCGTGAAGGTCGACGTGCTGTGCACCGGCCGCTTTTACGACTTTTTCGAAGAGACCACGGCGGGCTGGCAGATCGTGCGCCGCCAGCCGATCTACGAAAAAGATCGCATCGACCCGCTCGACCCCGCCGCCAAGCTGACGCTGGATGCGGCGTTGCTCGAAACCTTCCCCGAAGGCTACCGCCACCTCGCCTACCTGCAGGCGCGCCTCGGCTTCAAGATCAAGATGGACATGCCGCAATTGAAAGGCCCGGTGGTCGAGGCGCTGTACAAGCACGGCGAGGCGTGGCTCAACGGGGCAACATCGGCGTTCCCGGCATGAGGGGCGATAGCCGGCGCGCCGTTCAGGCACGGGGCGCGACTTCGGCGTTCCCGTTCTGATGGACGACGCCAAGCGCGCCGAGGGGCGCGCGGTCTTTCGCGAAATATTGGGCGAGGCGTACCAGCAAAAGCGCGACGCCTCGACCAACGATTTCAACGGCCCGATCCGCCGCATGAGCGAGGAGTTCGCCTATGCGGGCCTGTGGAACCGGCCGGGGCTGGATCGCAAGACACGCAGCCTGATCACCATTTCCATGCTCGCCGCGATCAACCGCCAGCATGAACTGCGCGTGCATCTCGAAGGCGCGCTGAACAATGGCTGCACGGTGGAAGAGATCCGCGAGGCGCTCACCCACACGGTGGCCTACGTCGGCTTTCCCGCCGCCATCGACGGGCTGCGCACGGCAGAGGAAGTGTTGCGCGAAAAAGGGCTGCTGTAGCCGCTTTTTCTTGAACCTCAGGCGCCCAGCGGCATCTGCACGCCGAGGCGGCTGGCGGCGAGCACGGCCTGGGTGCGGTTTTCCGCGCCCAGCGCGCGCAGCACGGCGCTGACGTGCACTTTCACCGTGTTCTCCGCGATCGAGAGCTGGCGGCAGATGCGCTTGTTCGAATGCCCCTGCAGCAGCAGTTGCATCACCTCGCGCTGACGCGGGGTGAGCGCGGCGAATTCCTCGGAGCGCGGCGGCGTCGGCCGGCCCGGGGCGGGCGGCTCGTTGCCGTCGAGCGCCTCCGGCGGCACGTAGATGGCGCCGGCGAAGACGATGCGCAGCGCGCTCATCAGCACGTCGGCCGGCACGGTCTTGGGGATGAAGCCCATGGCGCCGGCGTCCAGCGCGGCAAGCACGGTGGCGCGGTCGTCGGTGGCCGAAAACACCACCACCGGCACCTCCGGCACTTCCGCGCGGAAGCGCACCAGGGAGCCGATGCCGCTTTGCCCCGGCAGGCCGAGATCGAGGATCGCCAGGCGCGGCTCCTCGGCGTGCGCCAGCTTGACGGCCTCGTCCACCGTGCCGGCGCAGATGATCTCGCCGTCCGGCAGCATGGCGGCGAGCGCGATCTTCAACGCGTCGCGCATGATCGGGTGATCATCGGTAACCAGGATCTTCATCATGCCGGGTGCAGTAAGTGAACGGGGGAACTGCGAAGAACTGCGAAGGGACGACGGCCAGCTAATCCACAAGCATAGCGCCAAAGCCCGGCGGCTGCATTGTCGGCGGGGGCTTCAGGCGCGAATCGGGGTAATAAAGCGCTGCAAATTGTCCAGGGGTACGATTTTAGGCTTCCCGGCCAGCCCACGGGGCCGGCCGGGGCATGGGGTCGGTCAGGGGTCGGCCACCAGGTCGGCGGCGAAGTCGCAGGCGACCTTCCAGCCGGTCGCCCCGCCATGGGTGAGGCTGATCACGGCGTAGCCCGAGCCGGTGATGCGGCTGGCGGGCGGGCACTTGATCTCGTAGCCGCCGAAAATCTCCAGCCCGGCCAGTTCGCGCACCGAGTCGTTGATGTAGCGCATCGGCGCGTATAGCGGCGGCACGATCACCGCCTCGGCCACGCGCTCGCCGCCGTGGGTGATGGTGGCCTGGGCGGCGCAATGATAGTCACCGGAGACCAGCAGCACGTTGCCGCCGCCGTATTGGCGGATCATGTCGAACAGGCGCCGGCGCTGCTCCGCGTAGCCCTGCCAGTTGGCGAAGTCGCCGCAGCGCAGCGGGTCGTGGCGGCCGCTCGCATCCAGGCCGCGGGTGTAGCCGGGCGCCACCACCGAGCCGGTGCAGATCAGCTTGGGCTCGCCGGGCTCCAGATGCCTGAGCCAGCGCTCCAGGCTCGCCAGCTGCGCCGCATCGACGATGTCGCCGGGCGGCAGGTGGCGCATGGTGATGGTGTCCATCATGTACACCGGCACGCCGCGAATGCGCATGTGGTAATCGAAGGGCGGCGCCACCGCGCGGGCGCCGTAGGGCGAGTGCGCGATCTGGCAGGCGTGCAGCATGCCCAGCGCGGTGCGGTAGTGCGCGTCGCCCGCCGGGCCCTGGAACATGTCTTCCTGGCACCAGTTGTTGGTGAACTCGTGGTCGTCCTGCGTCATGTAGACCGGCAGGCGCGTGGCCAGGCGGCGAAAGCGCGGCGAGGCGAATAGTGCCTGGTAGCGGCCGCCGTATTTCTCCAGCGGCGAACTGCAGTCGAACAGGCCGCCGGTGGCGTCCGCGTAGATCTGGTCGCCCAGCATCAGCAGCGCATCGGCCGCTTCGCCCTCCTTTTCCAGCGCCGCCAGCATTTTCGCGGTGACGTCCTCGCTGCGCCGCTGCTCGACGGCGAAGCCGGGGTAGCGGCAGGTGGTGGCGAAAAGCCTGAGCGTGCCGCCGGCCGCGAGGGGCTCGGCCCAGCGGCGCTTGAGTTGCACCTGCGCTTCGGTGAGATCGCGCGACTGGCGCAACTGGAAGGAGCGGGTCGGCGGCGCCGGGGCGTAGAGCAGGGTGCGGGCGCGCGCCAGTTCGGCGCCCAGGTCGCTGCGCCGCGCTTCGAACAATCCGGGGTCGTGCTCCAGCAGGGCGCGCAAGGCGCGCACCGCGGGCGAGCCGGGCTTCTTGTCGTCGGTCTCAAGCGACGAGGCGGCGGGCCAGTTGGGCGCGTCCGAACTCGCGCCGGGCGCGGCGACCACGCCCAGGCGCAGCGCCGGCGCTTCCTCGCGCGCGTACTGCGGCGAATCCAGCACCAGGCCGCCGGTCAGGCCGTCGAGCGGCGCCTCGCCGTTGCGTGCCGGCAGGTGCACCGCATAGGCCTCGAGCGCGACGCGGCCGGCATCGAAATCCTCCAGCGGCACGTGGACGTCGTCGGCGAAAAAGCGCAACAGGCGCGTGCTCTCGCCGCTCAGGAGCGCGCGGGTGGTGATGGGCTCCAGGTAGTGGAACACGCGGCCGCCGGTGGGGCGCTGGTAGGCGATCAGGAGGCACAGCGGCTCGTCGGTGCCGCTATCGTCGGGCTGGGCGAAGATGCGCGCGCGCATGCCGGGGGCGCGATCTTGCGCGGTCTCGTCTTTCGAGTCGCCGGCGCGGCACCAGCCGATCAGGGGGCCGGCGGCGGGCAGGCGCAGGCGGAAGCCCTGCATCGCCAGCGCGAGGGCGGCGTCGCCGGAAGCGGCGCCCGCTTCGGGGGCGAGGTTGATTTCGGTCGGCGCGTTCATGCCTGGTACTCCCCTTCGAGGGCGTCTTCGGTGATTTCCCACACCGGGTCGTGGAAGCCGACGCGCGATTGCAGGGTTTGCGCCAGTTCGGTGTCGGCGGCTTCCTGCGCCGCGCGTGGCGGTACGCTCAGCTCCGGGTTGACCGGGCGGCCTTCGAGGTTGGCGGCCCAGGCGTCGGCGAAATAGCGCAGCACATAGGGGTAGACGTCCTTGGCCGCGTGCTGGCCGATGATCGAATCGAGGTGGCCGTAGCCATCGATTTTCATCAGGCAGACACCGCCGGCAGATTCGCCGAAGATGCTTCCCAGGGTATTGGCGGTGCGCACCGAGGAGGTGACGTGGAACAGGCGGTTGTCCACGCCGTGCAACAGGCCCACCGGCATGTGCATGTGGCGCAGGATGTTTTCCTGGGTGCAATAGACGTTGCGGCCGTCGTTATCCACCAGGCGCTCGTACTCCACGCATTTGCGCGCGTGGTTGAACAGGTCGATGTTGGCATGGCCGAACAGGATCGGCATGCGCATATGGGTGGCATCCGACAGGTTGCTCTCGGCGAACAGCGTGGCCTCGATGCCGACGATGCGCCGGCAGGTGGCTTCCGCATGGTCCATTGCGCGGCCCCAGCCCTGGCTGGCGCGCAGTTCCTCGTTCTTCACCGGGTAGGTGGCCAGCACGCGGTCGATCACGCTGTCGACGGCCGGCATGCTGCCGGCCTTGCCCGCCACCGCGCGGTAGTCCGCCCCGGCGGGCGTGCTGTGGTCGCCTTCGGCCACCGCCTGGCGCACCGAATCCAGGGTGGAAAAGTTGATGCCGTCCAGGCCCGTGGCCTCCAGCATCGCCGGCATGCCGGTGCGCAACTGCGTGTCCGGGTCGCCGACCGGGAAGGGCACGAATTGCGACAGGCCGAGCCCGGCGATCTTCGACAGGCGGCGGCGCGCGCTCGGGTCCTGCGCCTCTTTCGGCGTGTCGTAGGAAAGGCGCCCGGAGAGTGTGGCCATGGCAAGCGAGGCCGCGCCCACGCATTGGGCAAAGGCGAACATGCGCAGCGGCGCATCCGCCGGCAGCCCGAGGTCGCGGCGCAGCACCGAGAGGGCGAGGTCGACGGCGGCCGGCACGTCGGCGGCGGCGATGTCGTCCAGGGTGGAGGCGCGGCGCGCGGCTTCGCGCGCCAGGCTCGGCTTGCCGTCGGCATCGTAGCCTTCCAGCGCGGCGCTGATGCGCGACTCCAGCAGCCACACGTCCCAGCCGGCATCGAGAAAGGCGCGGGCCAGGCCGCCGTCGATCGACGGTTCGGCGAAGGAAAGCGCCGACTGGCCGAAGGCGTGCATGATCAGCACCGACTTGCATTGCAGGCTGTCGCGCGTGCGGCCGTGGCCGGGCACGTTGGCGAGTTCGGGCTTGCCGCCGTTGCAGCGGTAGCGCCACAGGCCCAGGGTATAGGGGCTGCCGTCGCGCGAGCGCTCCACCGTGAAGCTGCGGAATTCCGGCTTGCGGTTGGCCAGCAGCGGCAACTGGTGGGTCGGGCGGATCATGCGCTTGACCAGGTCGTCAGGCGGGTATTGCTGGTCGGTGTGCGCGCCGGGCAACAGGCCGTAGCCGGGCAGGCGCATGTCCCACAGGCGTGTCTTGATCAACAGGCGCAGGAACACCGCCGGGTAGCCGAACAGGCGGATCAGCCCGGGCGAGGTGTCGCCACGGCTCACCTGCGGGTTGAGGTGCTTGGACATGTCGGTGCTGTCCACCTTGAGCATGCCGCTGGCCCAGGCCGGCGCGGCGGGCGTCGAGATGTCGGCCAGCGTCAGGGTCAGCTGGGTCATCGAGTCCCACACGTTGGGGCGGTCGAGGAAGCGCGGTTGCGCCTGATTGAGGAGCGCGGCGCGCACGTGCGGCCACAGCGCGCTCCAGCTGGCGGCATAGGAGATGAACTTGCCGCCGGTGAGCTTGAACTTCAGCGGATAGCCGGCGGCGCGCGCGCGCTCCTCGTCGCGCGCCTGCGCGTAGAGGTCGATGGCGTAGCTCATGGTGCGCGTCTCGGTGCAATGCCAGGCGAGCTTGAGGCCCGCCCGGGCCAGCGCCAGTTTGGAGGCGGTGTCCATCACCTGCTCGTCCGGATTGGCGATGTCGTGATAGCCGCGGGTGATCAGCCAGGTGAGGCCGACGGCGGGCAGGCGCAGCAGGCGCGAGAGCCAGCGGTTGTCGCCGGGCGCCAGCACCTGCACGCTGGCCTGGCCGCTGCGGTAGGCTACCCACTCGGGCAGCGGCGTGGCCTTGGCCTCTTGCGCGGGCGGCAGTTCCAGGCGCAGTTGCGCCTCGGTGGTATCGAAGATGTGCTGCGGATTTTCCAGCCAGGCGGTCATGTCGCGCGCCTCGAAATTCACCATCAGCGAAGCGTTGCGCTGGCCGCCGCCGGCAAGCGTGAGCGGATTGCGCAGCACTTCGTAGAGGCGCACGCCGGCGCCGCGCGCCGGGGCGAAAAACGGGCTGGGCGCGGGTTGCGGCGGCAGTTCAGGCAGCGCCACGGGCGCCGCGGGCGCGAGGCCGCGCATGGCGCGGGCCTTTTTCGCCAGCGCGAGCAAGTGAGCCTGCTCCAGCTCCATCGCGCGCTCGGAAAGCGCGGTGATGGTGAGAAAAGGGTTGGCGCCGAGCGAGCCGTTGACCATCGCGCCATCCAGCACGTACAGGCCCTGGTAGGGGCTCTCGCCGCTTTGCCCCTGGAACACGCGGCCGCGCTCGCTGACGACGCCGCGCGCGGCATCATCAGCCATCACGCAGCCGCCCAGCGGGTGGGCGATCGACAGCTTGTTGCGCAAGGGCGGCCCGGAGGCGCCGGCGGTGGCGGCGGCGGGCAGCGGGTTCCAGCCGGGGTTGGAGAGATAGATCGCGCCCTGGCCTTCCACCAGCGACATCGCCGCGTCCACCCGGCCAAGGTACTGGTCGGCGGCCGACGGCGGCGCGCCGGTGACGGGTGCGGGCTTGAGGCTGGGCCAGGAGACGGCGGCGCGGTTGCTTTGCGCGTCCAGCACGATGCGGCCATCGGCCTGGTCATGCCCGATGCCCAGGAGCACGTGCGTATTGGCGCTGCCTTCGGGGGTGAGCGCGAGGGCGTCGCGCGCCTCGCCACGCGCCCCGCCGGCCTTGAAGGAGAGGCGCGAAAGCTGGTTGAGGGTGGAAGCGAAGGCGACGATCTCGCCGAAAATGCCAGCAATCGGGCCCGGCACGGCGCCGTCCTGCACCAGGAAGCCGTCGCGCGCCTTTGCGCTTACGATGGGGGCGATGCGGGTGATCGTCGGGCCCACCGGGCTTTCGGATTCGCACTCCTCCTGGGTCGACCAGCCGACCGCGTTCACCGGCTTGTCGGCCCAGTAGCCGAAGGAAATCTGGTCGCCGTTGCCGGAAAAGCGCGCGCCCAGCCGGGCGGAAAACGGCAGGTCGCGGCCGGCCTGGCGCGCGATGTCTTGCGTGTGCAGCAGGATTTCGGTCGAGCCCAGGCTGCCGGCGGAGACGACGACAATCGGCGCGGTGAGTTCGTAGACCCTGGGGTCGCCGGCGGCGCGGGCGGCATCCGCCGCCTCTTCCGCGCGCGACTCCTTGCCGGCGGCGCGCGCCTGTTTCAGCGGTGTGCGCGGCGCGGCCGGGTCGCTGTTCCACAGGCGGCGGCGCGCCATGTCGCGGGTCGGCAGAAAGCGCACGGTCCACAGTTGCAGCGGCGGCTCCTGGGCGCTTACGGCCTGTTCGCGCATCGACAGGTCGATCACGCTGGCGCCGGTGTAGATCTGCGCGCCGGCACGCACCGCCTGCGGCAGGTAATTCATGTTGAGCGAGCCCTTGGCGCCGAAGTTGCAGCCGGTGAAGCAGTTGCCGCAGCCGCGGCAGTTGGCTTGCGCCACGCCGGCCGGGTTGGGCTGGTCTTCGCCTTCGAAGCGCACCGTGAGGTCGGCGCTTTGCGACATCTCGAAGGCGGCGTCGAATTGCAGCGACTTTTGCGGCTGCACGAAGCGCCTGGCCTTGCGGTCCCAGATGCCGGGGAAGGGCACCGCGTTGAGCGCCTTGAAGGCGCGCGCGTAATAGCGCGCCAGGCCGGCTTTTTGGTCGCCGGGCGCGGCCTGCATGGCGCGCGCCTCGGCCTGCAGGGCGTTGGGCCAGGTGAAATCGGGATTGCCGCTGTCGAGGAAGATGTCGGGGTCGGGGGCGATCGCCACGTTGGCGTTGATCTGGCTGCCGCCGCCCAGGCCATTGCCCAGCAGCACGGCGGTTTCATCGCCCATGCGCAGGTCGAGCAGGGCGTCGTCGTCGCCCCACAAATCCTTCTTGCCGGCGAAATCGACGCGCAGGTGGCTGGGCAGCTCGGAGACGTTGTTGGGGTATTCGCCTGGCGAGAATTCGCGCCCGCGCTCCAGCACGCAGACCGACAGGCCCATCTCGGCCAGGCGCAGCGCCGCCACCGAGCCGCCGTAGCCGGAACCGATGACGATGGCGTCGAAGCGCGGCGCATCCGCGGGCGCGGCCTCGCCCGCGGCGGCGGGCGCAAGACGGGTGATCAGCGCGTCTACCGGTTTGGACAGCCAAAACATGGAGCACTCCCTGTGCGGCGCTGCGGCGCCATTTGTTCTTGGTTGAGGCGCCGCGCGGGTAGCGCGGCGGTGCTGCGGCTTGCTGTTGCTGCGTTTGTTGTTCGCTAGTGCACCGTGGCCAGCATGTCGGCGATGATGCGGCGCAGTTCGTCGTGCGCCACGGGCTTTTTCAGCACCGGCATGCCGGCTTCGGCCAGCTCCGGCTGGTTCAGCTCGCCGGTGATCATGATGCGTTTGATGTCGGGGAAGGTCTGGCGCACCTCCTCGGCCACTTCGAGGCCGATCGGGCCCTCGGCCAGGCGGTAGTCGAGGATGGCGATGCGCGGGCTGGCCGACTGCTGTTTAAGTCCATCCAGCGCCGCCGCCAGGCAGGCGTAGGTATGCGGCTGCGCGCCCCAGGCGCGCAGCGCCAGCGCCAGGGCCTCGCGCACCAGTTGGTCGTCGTCGATCACCAGCACCGGGCAGCCGGTGAGCGCGGGGTGGCCGGGCATCGCCGGCAGGCTCATCGACTCGGGCCGGTTGCCGATAGTGACGGCGCTGGCGGGAATGTGCACGCCGAAGGTCGAACCCTGGCCGGCGGTGGAATCGAGGCTGATTTCGAGCTTCAGCAGGGCGGCCAGACGCTTGACGATCGCCAGGCCCAGGCCCAGGCCGATGTTGCGGCTGGCAGGGGCGGTGGTGTCGAGCTGGTAGAACTCCTCGAAAATGCGCGCCTGCTCGCTCGCCGGGATGCCGGCACCGGTGTCGCTCACCTTCAGCACGAAGCCCTTGGGCGTCTGTTCGAGGGCCAGGCCGACCTGGCCGCGCTCGGTGTAGCGCACCGCGTTTTCCAGCAGGTTGCGGATCACGCGCTCGAACAGCACCGGGTCGGTATTGATCCACAGGCCGCGCGGCTCGCACACCAGTTGCAGGCCCTTGGCGGCGGATTTGGAGCCGTATTCGGAAGCCAGGCGCGACATCAGGTCGCCGACGTTCAGCGTGCGTGCGTCCGGGCTGACGGTGCCGGCCTCCAGCTTCGACAGGTCGAGGATGGCGGAGAACAGATGCTCGAGGGATTCGGAGGCGCGCGCGATCTGCAGCGAGATTTCGCGCTGGCGCGGGTCGGCCACGGTGGCCTTGAGTACCCCCGCCAGCAGCGAGAGCGCCTGCACCGGCTGGCGCAGGTCGTGGCTGGCGGCGGCGAGAAAGCGCGATTTGGCCAGCGTCGCGTTTTCCGCTGCCGTCTTGGCGGCTTCCAGTTCCTCGATCAGGGCGTTGCGGCGCTCCAGCAGCACGTCCTTTTCCTGGTTCAGGCGGATCTGCTCCGATTCGAGGTTGGACACCGTCACCACCATGGCGCCGATGTCGCGCGAGGCCAGGCCCAGCACGAAGGGGTAGACCAGGATGCCGAAGGTCACCGCCAGATGCTCGGGCAGGTAATAAGCCCAGGCGGCAGCCAGCGTGATGCAATACACCAGCAGGTAGGCGCGGAAGCTTTTCGGATGCGGGCCCTGTACCGCCACGCCGATTGCCGGCCATCCGCACAACACCACGGTAAGAAGCATTTGCGTGCGTTCGCTCACGAAGGGAAAGAACCACCAGGCCGCGCTTGCCACCACCGCGCCGATGAGAGAAGTGGAAAGCACCAGAATGTGCTCGGCGCGCACCACCGTGGCCTGGTCGCAGTCCTGGTGCGCCAGGCGCGGCGCGTAGGGCGAGAGCAGGATGGCGCGCAGCCCGAAGGCGCACATCATCAGCGCCGCCCAGCCCAGCGCCACGCGCCAGCCAGCCTCGCCCACGGCCAGCCAGATGATCAGGCCGCTGCCGAACACCGCCGAGCCGAGCGCGCGCTTGGCCTGCCGCATGAACAGCTCAAGCTGGCGGCGGGTGGCGCGGTCCGCGCTTTGTTGGGTCAAGTCGGCTCCTATCCGGGGGCGAGGGGTCATTTATGACAAGTGCGAGCGAGATTAGTGGATTCGGCCGGGCTTTTGAATAACACTTTGGCATTAGGCCCGGCCGGATGGCGGTGATGCGGAAACGTCAAATAAAAACAGTTGCTTAGCTGTGTTCGCTGGGCGCACCGACGGGCGCTCTTCAGGCGCGGAAGCGGCGCAGGCCTTCGACGTCGAGAATGGTGATGCCGCCATACTCGACCTTGAGCAGTTTTTCGCGCTCCAGCACCTGCAGCGCCTGGTTGACGCGCTGGCGCGAGGCGCCGGAGAGGTAGCCTACCTCCTCCTGCGAAATCTGCAGCTGGCGCGCAGTGCCGGGGTAGAGCAGCGGGTTGTACAGCGCTGCCAGGCAGCGGGCGACGCGGGCGTCGATGTCCAGCAGGCGGTCGGATTCGACCATGGCGATGAATTGCCCCAGGCGCTCGTTCACCTGGAGCAGGAGAAAGCGGTTGAAACCGATCGAGGTGTCGAGCAGCCAGGTGAAGGTGGCGCGCGGCATGAAGGCCACGCGCGAGTCGCGCAGGGCCACCACGTCGTAGCGCCGTGTCTCGTCCTTGAGCAGCGACCCTTCGCCCAGCCAGCCGCCGGTGGGGATGCCGGTGAAGGTGACGGATTTGCCGGCCGCCGAGTCGGCGTTGATCTTCACCAGGCCTTCGATCACGCCCAGCCAGGCATCGACCGGCTCGCCGCGGCGCGCGATATAAGCGCCGGCGGCCACTTCACGCGCGGTGGTCTCGGCGCAGACGCGCTCGAACTGCGCCGGCGTCAGCTCGCGCGACCAGCGGGTGGAGCGCAGGGCCTCGGCCAGGAGAGCGGCCTGGGGCGGGGCGGCAGCGGAAGGGGCGGGATCGACGGGCACGGGTGACGCAAGCCTGATGTAAGGGAAGTGCTGGATAAAGTCCGTCAACCACGGCGGCTGATTCGCCAAGAATCGGCTGCCCAATTGTCGGCTGCGTGACAGCAGCGGGCGCATAGGCTTTCGTATCATAGCGCGGACGGAGGCTGGAATATCGCGGCGTACGGGGCTTGTGCCTGCGCGGCGCCTCTGCAACAATGGTTTGGGCGCGGCTGGGGGTTAACCCTGAGCAGGGCCGCAGCGACAAATAGACAAGGCCGGCGGGTAACGCGACGCACGACCCGGAAAAGGGCGGCGCCGCCGGGGAGACAAAGCAATGAGTGAAGCCGTCAAGGCCGACACCTTTCCGCAGTTGCTGCTGCATCACGCAGCCGTGCGCGGCGAGCGGCCGGCGATTCGCGAAAAGGATTTGGGCATCTGGCAGACCTGGACCTGGTCGCAGGTGGCGGCCGAGGTGCGCGCGCTTGCCTGCGGGCTGGCGGCGCAGGGCGTGAAGCGCGGCGACCACGTCGCGGTAATCGGCGAAAACCGCCCGCGCATATACTGGGCGATCACCGCCGCGCAATGCCTGGGCGCGATTCCGGTGCCGCTGTACCAGGACGCGGTGGCCGCCGAGATGGTCTACGTGTTCCAGGACGCCAGCATCACCTGCGCCGTGGTGGAAGACCAGGAGCAGGTGGACAAGGTGCTGGAAGTGGCCGAATCGGTGCCCGGCATCACGCGCATTTTCTACGACGACGGGCGCGGGCTGCGCAATTACGCGCGCGAGGGCCTGATGTCTTGCGACGAATTGCAGCGCCTCGGGCGTGAATTTGATAAGGAAAACCCATCGCTCTTCCCTCGCTGGGTAGAGGAAGTGCAGCCGGAAGACACGGCGGCGATGTTCTACACCTCCGGCACCACCGGCCACCCCAAGGGCGTGGTGCACAGCCAGGGCGCGCTGATCGACCGTTCGCGTGCCGCCTGCGTGCTGGAGGGGCTGACGGATCGCGAGGAAATCCTCGCCTACCTGCCGCCGGCGTGGATCGGGCAGAACATCTTTTCCTATGCGCAGGCCTATGTGGCCGGGTATTGCGTCAATTGCCCGGAGTCGCCGGAGACCATCTCCAATGACATGCGCGAGATCGGGCCGACTTATTACTTCGCGCCGCCGCGCGTGCTGGAGGCGCTGCTGACCACCGTGACCATCCGCATGGAAGATGCCGGGCGGCTGAAGCGCGCCTGGTACAAGTATTTCATGCAGGTGGCCACGCGTGTCGGCGGGCGTCTGCTGGACGGCGCATCCGTGGGCATCGGCGGCCGGCTGCTGTACGCGCTGGGTGACTTCACCG
This sequence comes from Burkholderiales bacterium, assembly GCA_036498945.1. Lineage (GTDB taxonomy): Bacteria > Pseudomonadota > Gammaproteobacteria > Burkholderiales > JAEUOS01 > JAQGMJ01. The sequence continues at coordinate 17,573 of DASYEQ010000013.1, forward strand.
TCTACGCGCCGCTGCGCAACGCGCTGGGCATGAGCCGCATCAAGGTGGCGTACACGGCGGGCGAGGCGATCGGGCCCGACCTGTTCCGTTTTTATCGCTCGATCGGCATCAACCTGAAACAGCTCTACGGCTCGACCGAGACCGCCGTGTTCGTCTGCATCCAGCCCGACGGCCAGGTGCGGGCAGATACGGTAGGGCCGCCGGTGGCGGGCGTGGAGATCAGGATCACCGATGCCGGCGAGTTGCTGATCAAGTCACCCGGGCTGCTGAAGGAGTATTACAAGGACCCCAAGTCCACCGCCGAAGTGCTGTCGGCCGACGGCTGGTACAGCACCGGCGATGCCGGATATCTGGACCAGGACGGGCATCTGAAGATCATCGACCGTGCCAAGGACGTCGGCAAGATGGCCGACGGCACCTTGTTCGCGCCCAAGTACCTGGAGAACAAGCTCAAGTTCTTCCCCTTCATCAAGGAGGTGGTCGCCTTTGGCGATCGCCGTGACAAGGCTTGCGTCTTCATCAACATCGACATGGAGGCGGTGAGCAACTGGGCGGAAAAGCGCAACATTCCCTACGCCGGCTATCTCGACCTGACCGGGCGCGCCGAGGTGTATGCGCTGATCCGCGACTGTATCGAAAAGGCCAATGCCGATCTCGCCGCCGACCCCAAGCTTGCCAATTCGCAGATCAGCCGCTTTGTGATCCTGCACAAGGAACTGGATGCGGATGATGGTGAACTCACGCGCACGCGCAAGGTGCGGCGCGGGTTCATCGGCGACAAGTACGGCGTGCTGGTCGAGGCGCTCTATGGCGGCAAGGCCAGCCAGTTCATCGAGACCCAGGTGAAATTCGAGGACGGGCGTGAAGGGGTGATCAGCGCGGATCTCAAGATCATGGATGCCACCACCTATCCGGCAGTGCGCGCGGCGGCGTAGGCAAAGGGAAAGAAGCGCGACTTCATGGCTCAGAGAAACATCGGCGGCGTCATCCTCGATTTGCGCAACATCTCGCTCGCCTTCGGCGGGGTGAAGGCGTTGACCGACATTTCCTTCGACGTGTGCGAAGGCGAGGTGCGCGCCATCATCGGCCCGAACGGCGCCGGCAAGAGCAGCATGCTCAACGTGATCAACGGCGTGTATCGCCCACAGCAAGGCGAGATCGTGTTCCACGGCCAGACCCGGCGCGACATGGATACCCACGAAGCGGCTGCCCAGGGCATTGCCCGCACCTTCCAGAACATTGCGCTGTTCAAGGGCATGAGCGTGCTGGACAACATCATGAGCGGGCGCAACCTGAAGATCAAAACCAACTTCCTGCAACAGGCGATCTGGTGGGGCGCGGCGAAGCGCGAGGAGATCGAGCAGCGCAGGAAGGTGGAAGAGGTGATCGACTTTCTCGAGATCCAGCACATCCGCAAGACGCCGGTGGGGCGCCTGCCCTACGGCCTGCAAAAGCGCGTCGAGCTGGCGCGCGCGCTGGCCGCCGAGCCGAAGATTCTGTTGCTCGACGAACCCATGGCGGGCATGAACGTCGAGGAAAAGCAGGACATGTGCCGCTTCATCCTCGATGTGAACGAGCAGTTCGGCACCACCATCGTGCTGATCGAGCACGACATGGGGGTGGTGATGGATTTGTCCGACCGCGTGGTGGTGCTGGACTATGGACGGAAGATTGCCGATGGCGCGCCGGATGAAGTGCGGGTGAACCCCGAAGTGATCAACGCCTATCTCGGCCAGGCCCACTAAATCATGCAGACAAAAGTAAAAACCTACCTTTGTCTGGGCTTGGCCGGCAAAAAATCGCTGGCAAAGCCAGTCGATTTCTTGAGTAAAGAGCAACGAGAATGCTTTGAATATAGACGGCGCGTGCGCCGTCAAGGGTAAAGCAAACGATGAACTGGCAATCCTTTTTTGAAGTGTTGGTCGGCGGCCTGCTCTCCGGCGTCATGTATTCGCTGGTGGCGCTGGGCTTTGTGCTGATCTACAAGGCCTCGGGGGTGTTCAATTTCGCGCAAGGGTCGATGCTGTTTTTCGCCGCCATGACCTGCGCCGGACTGGTAGCCAAGGGCATGCCGCTATGGGGCGCGGCGCTGGTGGCGCTGGTGGTGATGGTGCTGCTGGGATTGCTGGTAGAGAAATTCGTGCTGCGCCCGCTGGTGGCGCAGCCGGAGATCAGCCTGTTCATGGCGACCATCGGGCTTTCCTTCGTCATCGATGCGCTGGCGCAGATCGTCTGGGGCTCCGGGGCGCGGGAATTGAACCTGGGCGTCGAGGACATGCCGCTGCCATCCCTGATGGACGCCACCGGCATGGCGGTTTCGCAATTCGATCTGCTCGCCGCCGCGGTGGCCGCGGTACTGGTCAGCGGGCTGGCCATCTTCTTCTCCAAGACCAAGGTGGGCCGGGCGTTGCGCGCGGTGGCCGACGACCATCAGGCGGCGCTGGCCGTGGGGATTCCGCTGCAACGCATCTGGGGCATCGTCTGGGGCGTCGCCGGTTTCGTCGCGCTGGTGGCGGGCATGCTCTGGGGGGCGCGCAACGGCGTGCAGTTCGCGCTTACCAGCCTGGCGCTGAAGGCGCTGCCGGTGCTGATCATCGGCGGGTTTACTTCGGTACCCGGCGCCATCGTTGGCGGCCTGCTGGTCGGTGCGTCCGAAAAACTCGCCGAAGTCTACATCGGCCCGCACGTCGGCGGTGGTATCGAGGCGTGGTTTCCCTACGTGCTGGCGTTGGGGATTCTGCTGATCCGCCCCGAGGGGCTGTTCGGCGAAAAAATCATTCGACGGATATGACGGACAAAAGTAGAAACCTACTTTTGTCCGGATTTGATTTGCGTTGAATCACCGGCAAAGCCGGATGATTGAACGGGTAAAGAGCAACGAAAAGTCAAAAACCGCAGCACGCGCAGTCCAGGCAGTCAACCGAAAGACCCGAAGAGCCCGCAATGTTCTACCGCGAAGCCGGACAATTCAAGACCACCTACGCCGACGACGGGCAGATATTTCCCATCCGGCAGGACCGCATCGGCATTGCGCTGATCCTGCTGCTGGCCTTCATAGTGGTGCCGCTGACCGCCTCCAGCTATCTGTTCTCCGGCATCCTGATTCCGTTCCTGATTTTCTCGCTGGCCTCCCTCGGTCTCAACATCCTCACCGGCTACGCCGGCCAGTTGTCGCTGGGCACCGCGGCCTTCATGGCGGTGGGCGCGTTCGCCTCCTACAATTTCGTGCTGCGCATCCCGCACATCCCGCTGCTGCTGGCCTTTGCGCTTTCCGGCGTGGTGGCGGCGATCGTCGGCATCATCTTCGGCCTGCCCTCGCTGCGCGTGCGCGGCTTCTATCTCGCCGCTTCCACCCTGGCGACGCAATTCTTCATCGTCTGGTGCCTGACCAAGTTCGGCTGGCTCTCCAACTACAGCTCCTCCGGCATCATCACCGCACACCCGATGGTGATCCTGGGGTACACCTTCTCCTCGCCGGCTTCCAAGTACCTGTTGGTATTGTCGATTGTCGCGGTAATGGCGCTGGCGCTGAAAAACCTGGTACGCAGCAACACTGGCCGTGCCTGGATGGCGATCCGCGACATGGACATGGCGGCGGAAGTGATCGGCTTTCCACCGATGCGCACCAAGCTGCTGGCCTTCGCCGTCAGCTCCTTTTACTGCGGCGTGGCGGGCGCGCTCTACGCCTATGCCTTTCTCGGCACGGTGGAGCCGGACGGCTTCGGACTCGACCTGTCGTTCCGCGTGCTGTTCATGATCATCATCGGCGGCCTGGGCAGCATCACCGGCTCCTTCGTCGGTGCCGCATTCGTGGTGCTGTTGCCGATTTTTCTCAACATCTTTTTCGGCACCGTCGACGTGCATTTGCCGGAGTCGATCAAATCCAACCTGGAGCAGATGATCTTCGGCGGCCTGATCATCTTCTTCCTCATTGTCGAGCCGAATGGCCTGGCGAGGCTGTGGCAGATCGGCAAGGAGAAACTGAGAATCTGGCCGTTCCCGCATTAGCGGATTCCGACAAAAGTACACCCCTACTTTTGTCGGGCAACAGTGTGGAATTGCCAGCGGAGCTGGTCAATTCCACGATCGAAAAGGCAAGGACAAAGCAAGGACAAAGCAAGGACAAAGCAAGGACAAAGCAACGGCAAAGCAACGGCAAAGCAACGGCAAAGCAACGGCAAAGCAACGGCAAAGCAACGGCAAAGCACCCGGCATGACGCAGCACAAATGAACCACAACCGAAGGAGACAATCATGAAGGCGCGACACATACTGGCAGCCACCCTCGCTGCCGCGGCTTTCGCGGCGGCGGCCATTCCCGCTTCCGTGCAGGCCCAGGAGCAGTTCTTTCCCCTGTTGTCCTATCGCGTCGGCGATTACGCGGCGGGCGGCTCGGGCTTTTTCGGCGGCATCATCGACTACGTCAACCTGGTCAATGCCAAGGGCGGCGTCAACGGCGTGAAGATCACCTATGAAGAGTGCGAGACCGGCTATGTGCCGGCGCGCTCGGTAGAGTGCTACGAGCGCCTGAAAAAAACCCATGGCGGCGCTTCCGCCGTCGAGCCCCTGGGCACCGGCTCCGCCTACGCGCTGCTCGACCGTGTCGCGGTGGACAAGATTCCGATGACCACCCTCGGCTACGGCCGCGCCGATTCCGCCGACGGCAAGGTGTTCCCGTACGTCTTCCCGCTGATCACCACCTACTGGAGCCAGGCCTCGGGCATGATCCAGTACCTGGGCAGCAAGGAAGGCGGCATGGCCAAGCTCAAGGGCAAGACCATCGTCCACTTGTACCACGACTCCGCGTACGGCAAGGAGCCGATCCCGGTGCTTGAGGCTTACGCCGCCAAGCTCGGCTTCAACCTGGTGAAGATCCCGATTCCGCCCGCTTCCGGCACCGAACAGGGCGCGCAGTGGCAACAGATCCGCCAGATCAAGCCTGACTACGTGATTCTCTGGGGCTACGGCGTGATGAACACGGTGGCGCTGAAGACCGCGCGCAAGACCGGCTTTCCGATCGGCAAGATCCTCGGCGTCTGGTGGGCCGGCTCGGAGGAAGACGTGATTCCCGCGGGCGATGCCGCCAACAACTACGTCACCATGACCTTCACCCCCTCCGGCAACTACCCGCTGGTCGAAGAGATCCGCAAGACCCTCTACGCCAAGGGCAAGGGCAATCTGGAAGACCGCGACCGCATCGGCTCCGTCTATCACCTGAGGGGACTTGCCGCCGGCATCATGTTCGTCGAGGCGATGAGCAAGGCGCAGGAAAAGTTCGGCAAGGGCAAGCATGTGACCGGCGAGCAGATGCGCTGGGGCTATGAAAACCTCAACATCGACGACGCCCGCCTGAAAGCCATCGGCGCCTTCGGCATGATGCCGACCATGAAGACCTCCTGCGCCGACCACGAAGGCTCCGGCGCCTCCAAGGTGCAGAAGTGGAACGGCAAGAAGTGGGAGCCGGTCACCAAGGACTGGCTGATGGCCGACCACGCCATGCTGCAAAAGATGATCGAGGAATCGGCCGCCAAATACGCCGCCGACAAGAAGATCACCCCGGCCTGCGCCGGTTGAAGACAAGCGTGCGCGGCCTGGCCACGCACGTTTTTTACCGGATCAATCCATGTCCACGCCTATCCTCGCCGTCAACAACATCGAAGTCATCTACGACCACGTCATCCTCGTGCTCAAGGGCGTGTCGCTGACGGTCGAGGAAGGCCGCATCGTCGCGCTGCTTGGCGCCAACGGCGCCGGCAAGAGCACGACGCTGAAGTCGATCTCCACCCTGCTTAAAGGCGAGCGCGGCGACATCACCAAAGGCAATATCGAATTCAAGGGCGAGCGCATCGACCATCTCACGCCGGCCGACCTGGTGAAAAAGGGCGTGTGCCAGGTGATGGAAGGCCGGCACTGCTTCGCCCATCTCACCATCGAGGAAAACCTGCTCACCGGCGCCTATTCGCGCAAGGTCTCGCGCAATGAACTGAAGCAGGACCTGGAGCGCGTCTACGGCTATTTTCCGCGCCTGAAGCAGCGACGCACCTCGCTGGCGGCGTACACCTCCGGCGGCGAACAGCAGATGTGCGCCATCGGCCGCGCGTTGATGGCGCGGCCCACCATGATCCTGCTCGACGAGCCCTCGATGGGCCTGGCGCCGCAGATCGTCGAGGAAGTGTTCGGCATCGTCAAGAGCCTGAACGAGAAAGAGCGCGTCAGCTTCCTGCTGGCCGAGCAGAACACCATGGTGGCCCTGCGCTATGCCGATTACGGCTACATCCTGGAAAACGGCCGCGTGGTGATGAACGGCCCCGCCGCCGATCTTTCCACCAACGAAGACGTGAAGGAGTTCTACCTCGGCGTGGCCAGCGGCGAGCGCAAGAGCTTTCGCGACGCCAAGTTCTACAAGCGCCGCAAGCGCTGGCTGGCGTAGGAGTTTGCGATGACAGGCCCCTACTACGACGCCCTGGAAACCCGCGACCCCGCCGCGCGCGAGGCCGCGCTGATGGCGGCCTTGCCCGGCCAGGTGGCGCACGCCAAGGCGAAGGCGCCGGGTTTCGCGCGCATCCTTCACGATGTCGATTCGCAAGCCGTGACCAGCCGCGCCGCGCTTGCCAGGTTGCCGGTCACCCGCAAGTCGGACCTCAGGGCGCTGCAAGCCGGCATGAAGCCGTTTGGGGGCCTCACCACTGTCTCTCCCGGCGCCTTGGGCAAGATATTCATGTCCCCCGGGCCGATCTACGACCCGGAGGCGCGCCGCGCCGATTACTGGCGCTCCGCCCGAGCGCTGTACGCCTGTGGCATCCGCGCCGGCGACATCCTGCACAACACCTTCTCCTATCACCTTACCCCCGCCGGCTCCATGCTGGAGGCGGGCGCCCTGCAACTCGGCTGCGCGGTGATTCCCGCCGGCACCGGCAACACCGAGCAGCAGATCGAAGCCATCGGCGACCTGCAGCCCACCGCCTATGTGGGCACCGCCGCCTTCCTGCGCATCCTGGTGGAAAGGTTCATCGAACTCAAGCAGCCTTTCCCGATCAAGCGCGCCATCACCGGCGGCGACGCCTTGCCGCCCGCGCTGCGGTCGTGGCTGAAGGAACAGGGCTTGCAGAACGTGATGCAGTTCTACGGCAGCGCCGACCTCGGCAACATCGCCTACGAATCGGAGGCGCTGGAAGGGATGATCGTCGACGAGGAGCTGATCGTCGAGATCGTCCGCCCCGGCAGCGGCGACCCGGTGGCGGCGGGTGAAGTCGGCGAAATCGTCGTCACCACGCTCAATCCCGAGTATCCGCTGATTCGCTTCGCCACCGGCGACCTTTCCGCGGTCCTCCCCGGCATCTCTCCCTGCGGGCGGACCAACATGCGCATCAAGGGCTGGATGGGCCGGGCCGACCAGACGACCAAGGTGCGCGGCATGTTCGTGCAGCCAGGCCACGTCGATGCCGTGGCCAAGCGCCACGCCGAAATCCTCAAGGCGCGCCTGGTGGTCGAAGGCGAAATGGCCAACGACCGCATGACATTGAAAGTGGA
>DASYEQ010000014.1:0-28671 GCA_036498945.1 Burkholderiales bacterium
CGACGCCGACGTGCACATGGAAGCGTTTCATGACTTGACTCCTTTGCGTTTGGGCGCGGCCTTGCGCGGGCTGGCGGCGGGCTTGCCCGGCGCGCACACCATGCCTGGACCGCAGGAAGAGCCGTCGCGCGCGCAGCAGTTCTCGGTCAGGTAGCCGACCAGGTCGTTCATGCGCGCGAAATCGGCGGAATAAAACACATAGCGGCCCTCCGGGCGGGCAACGGCCAGCCCGGCGTGGCTCAGTTCTTTCAGGTGGAAGGAAAGCGTTGCCGGGGCCAGCCCCAGCTCGGCGCCGATCTCCCCCGCGGCCATGCCGGAAGGGCCATGCTGCACCAGCAGGCGGAAGATCGCCAGGCGCGTTTCCTGGGCCAGGGCGGCGAGAGCGGTGACGGCGGTTTTCGTTTCCATATTTCCATACTAATGGAAATATGGAAATTGTCAAGGGCAGCGGATATTTTCACCCCGGTCCGGCCGCCCTCAGGGGCGTCTGCGACGCCCTAGCCTCACTCCCCGGCCCCACCCGATCCCCCCAGATCGTAAAAACACCCTCAATCATCTGCCCGCGCCCGAACGCCACGGCGATGGCGTAGAGCGTCCCCACATTCCCCCGCCCTGAGGCCTCGAAGCGCCGGTACGTGCGCAGCGGCAGCCCGGCACTGGCGGCGGCCGCGGCTTGGGTGAGGCCGAGCTTGGCGCGGAACTGGCGGACGCGCAGGGCAACCAGGCGCTGCCGGGTCTCCTGGCTGGTTGGCGGGGTGGGGGAAGCGGTCATTTTTGGCCTTCGGTATCGGGGTTCAGCGCGTGATGCGCCGGTATCGGCCATTTCTGGCCCCAAATTCGATCCAAAACACGAGTTTTGGTTGCCGAATTATATAACCAATGTTTTAATTCCATCAGGCCGCACCGCTAGGGGGTTGGTTTGGGTCCTGGCGGGGGTGACGGGTGGCGGCGGGGTGGGGGTTCGTGCCTTGCCCCGAAGTAGAAGCCCTTTAAACAAATCCAGGAAGCAAAGAGAGCGGAGCGCGTAAAAAAATGGGCAATGGTTTGAAATCTCAAAAGCAGGACTACACCTCCCTGCTCGCGGACAAGTGGGGCACGGAGGTGATCGGGCCGGGCTACACGGCGGTGCCGGATGTGTTGCTGGCGAACCTGGCGCAACTGAAAATCACGCCGACGGAACTGGCGGTGCTGTTGCAGCTGATGCGTTTCTGGTGGACGGCGCAGCAGTTGCCGTTTCCTTCCAAGCGCACGGTGGCGCTGGCGCTGGGCATGACGGAAAAGAATGTGCAGAAGGTGGTGGGCCGGCTGGTGAAGCGCGGGCTGATCAAGCGCATCGAGCGGCGCAAGCCGGGCGACCGCAGCGAGTCGAATTGCTATGACTTCGCGCCGCTGGTGGCCAAGCTGCGCGTGCTGGCGCAAGCCGGCCTGCGCATGCGCCTGGGGGTGGAAGGCAAGGAGCTTTCGCCGCCGGAGCCGCCGATGGCGCCGCGCGCCTATGGGCAGCGGCCCGACATGCGCAGGCCGCGCGACACAGGGGGATGGGACGACGGCTACACCCTGCCGGAGCCGGAGCAGCCGTCCGGCTATTTCTGATGCGCGGGGGCTGCATTTACGTTGCCTATTCTTTGTGCATTTCCCTCTGAAAACACGCATTTAAATTCAACCACACTTGGTTGAGGCGTTTGCGTATCTTTAGATAGCAGTCCCTCATTCCGATTGGAGCCCAGATGAAAACGCACACGCCCGAAACCGCCAAGCCGCTCAACGACCGCCAGGAGCGCTTCGTCCATGAATACCTGGTCGACCAGAACGCCAGCGCCGCCGCCGGGCGCGCGGGCTATTCGACCAGGACCAAGGGCACGCACGCGGCGCAGATGATGAAGAACCCGGCCATCCGCCAGGCCATTTCGGTGGGGCTGTCAGACCTGTTCGCGCGCATCGACCTGAATGCGCTGGAGGTGCTGCGGCGCCAGGTGCAGCAGGCCTACCTGGACCCGGCGAAACTCTTCGACGCCGGGCAGCGGGCGATTCCGCTGGCGCAACTGGATGCGGACACGCGCGGCGGCCTCACCGTGGCTTATGCCTTGCGCGACGATGGGCGCCAGGTGATGACGGTCAGGCAGACGCCGCGCCACGTGGCGCTGGCGGTGCTGCAAAAGCGGCTGGAGAATTTCGAGAAACTGCAGGCGGAGGCGTTTGCCGAGCCGCAGGAGAAGGCGTCGCCCGCGGCCGCGAGCGCGGGCAGCGCATGCGGAATTTTCAACGTGGATCTGAAGCTGGATGCAGCGGCCTTGTTACCGCCGGCGGCGCTGGATATGGCGGCGGCGGATGCGGCGCTTGCGCACGCGGCGTTGGCGCTTGGCGGCGAAGTCTCACAAGCGGCGGCCAGCGGACCGCCAGCGACGCTGCCACGGCCTGCCATGGAGGCGCAGCAGGTGGCAGCCGATGGGCGGGCGCCCAGCCTTGTGAACGCGCCGCCGGTGGCCGATGCGGGCGAAGACCCACCGCCGCCCTCCCCCTTCGAGCCGGGCTACGACTTCAAGAAAGACCCGGACGCGATGTATGGCGGCCGCTTCACCGCCTGGAACCGCTACTGGAAGGAAAAGCGCGAGCGCGAGCAGGCGGCGGCCGAGGAAGCCGCCGCGCGGCGCAACCCGCCGCCGAACATGCGCATCGCCCCGGGCAAGACCGTGCCGGTGCGCATGGAGCCGGGCTACAACCCGCCCTGGCTGCGCAGCAACCGGCCGGAGTTCGCCATCGGCGCGGGCGAGTGCTGGATCGATTGAGCGCGCGGCCGTGAAACCACCGTGGTTTTCCGTGGTTTTTATGGGCGTGCCGAGGCGATGCCGTAAAATTCCTGTTTCAATCAGTTACAGCGACGCAAATGAAAATCCTGGTGTTGGGCGCCGGTGCAACCGGCGGTTATTTCGGCGGGCGCCTGGCGCAGGCGGCCGCGGCGGGCAAGACGGATGTGGAAGTCACTTTCCTGGTGCGCCCGGCGCGCGCGGAAAAGTTGCAGGCCACCGGCCTGATGGTGGAAAGCCCGCACGGCAACTTCACCCTGCCGGTGAAGACGGTGCTGCATACGGAGCTCAAGCCCGAGTACGACCTGGTGCTGCTTTCGTGCAAGGCGTATGACCTGGATTCTTCCATCCTCTCGATCTACCCCGGCGTCGGCCCGCGCACGCTGATCCTGCCGGTGCTGAACGGCCTGGCGCATTACGAGCGCCTGGATGCCGAATTCGGCGTCGGGCGCGTGCTGGGCGGCTGCTGCCACATCGCCGGCAACCTCACGCCGGAAGGCGTGGTGCGCCAGATGACGGAGCTGCACCGCGTCACCTTCGGCGTGCGCGCCGGCAACGCCGGGCATGCGCAGGACGTATTGGCGCAACTGGAAACCGCCTTCAAGGCGACGCCGGTGGATACGCGCTTCGCGAAGGACGTGATGCAGGACGTGTGGGAAAAGTTCGTCATGCTGGCCTCCCTCGCCTCCACCAACGTGCTGATGCGCGCCACCGTGGGCGACATCCTGGCGGCCGACGAAGGCGAGGCGATCGCCCTGCGCGCGGTGGCCGAGTGCGAAGCGGCGGCGAAGCACGCCGGCCACCCCTCGCGCGAAAGCGCGGCGGCAGGCACGAAAAAACTCCTCACCACCAAGGGCTCGACCTTCCATGCTTCCATGCTGCGCGACCTCGAATCCGGCGCGCGCACCGAGGGCGAGCACATCGTGGCCGACATGATGCGCCGCGCGCGCGTCGGCGGCAGCGATGCGACGGTGCTCGCCTTTGCCTGGGCGCATCTGCAGGCGCGCGATGCGCGCGTCAAGCGCGAGGCCAAGGCGTAGGGCCCGCCTACCCACCCCTCCCCGCCATGGCCATCATCACCTCCCTGCACCTCTACCCGGTGAAAAGCTGCGCCGGCCTCGCGCTCACCGAGGCGGTGCTGGGCGCGCGCGGGCTGGAGACGCAGGGCGTGGGCGACCGCGAGTGGATGGTGGTGCATGCCGACGACGGCCAGTTCCTCACGCAGCGGCGCACGCCGCGCCTGGCGCTGGTGCGCCCGGTGCTGGAAGCCGATGCGCTGCGCCTGACGGCGCCGGGGCAGGCAGAGTTGCGGCTGCCGCTGGCGGCGAAGACGGCGCCGCCCGGCTTGCAGGTGAAAGTGTGGAACCACGAATGCCTGGCGCACGACGAAGGCGAGGCGGCAGCGGCCTGGTTTTCCGCCTTCCTCGGCATCCCGGTGCGCCTGGTGCGCTTCGACCCGGCGCATCGCCGCGCTTCCAGCGCGGACTGGACCGGCGGGGTGGAAGCGCTGAACCGCTTTTCCGACGGCTACCCGATGCTGCTGATCTCCCAAGCCTCGCTGGACGATCTCAACGACAGGCTGGCCGAGGCCGGGCGGGAGAAGCTGCCGATGAACCGCTTTCGCCCCAACGTCGTGATCGCGGAGGTCGGACCCTACGAAGAGGATTACCTGGAGTCCCTCACCGCCGGCGAGATGGTGCTCAAGCCGGTGAAGCCCTGCCCGCGCTGCCCGATGCCGTCGATCGAGCAGGCCACCGGGGAATTCGGCCCGGACCCGCTGGACATCCTGTCGCAATACCGCAACGACGAGCGCACCGGCGGGGTGATTTTCGGGCAGAACGTGATCGCCCAGGCCGGCGCCGGCGCCATCCTGAAAGTAGGCATGGAAATGACGCCTGAATGGAATTTCTAGGGCGCCGACTCCAGCCCGCCGCGGCCTGCGTATCTATCAACGTGGCGGTTTTTGCGGGGCCCCGGACGCCGGCGCCAGAAACTGTGATTTACCGCAAAAAAGCATGCAAAAATAGGGCATCAAAGGCGCTATAGTTACATCGTGTTACCAATTGAGAGGGACTTCTGGACGTCCCTTGTGGTCTCATTAGGGGTAGCAAAGTTGCCGCCCCGACCGGTGTTGGGAAACCCGCCGGCAACTGCATGGAATCATCGCAAGTCAGTGGAGGTTGTAACCATGATCAAACAAATTTCCCAAAAGGTGCGCGGCGCCCTGCGCCTCGCGCCCCTCGCCCTGGCCCTGGGCCTGGGTGCGGCGGCCACCATGGTGAGCGCCCCGGCGCAGGCCTGGTACCACCATGGCGGTTTTTACGGCCCGCGCTTCGGCGTCTACGTCGGCCCCGGCTATTACCCGCCGCCTTACTACTATTACCCGCCGGCCCCCGTGGTGGTGACCCCGCCGTCGCCGCCGGTGTACATCGAGCAGGCGCCGCCCGCCGCGGCCCCCGCGCCGCAAAGCTCGATGTGGTACTACTGCGCGGCTTCGCGCTCCTACTACCCCTACGTCAAGGATTGCCCGGGCGGCTGGCAGCAAGTGGCGCCGCGCCCGTAAGCGGCGCAAGCAGCACGCAACCCTGGCGAACATGAGGCATAAGAGGCAATTGCAATGAAACGCAGCATTCTGTTATTGGCCCCGCTTTCCGCAGCCCTGCTGCTGGGCGGGTGCGTCACCACGCCGACCGGGCCCAGCAGCATGGCCCTGCCCGGCAGCGGCAAGAATTTCGACCAGTTCCGCATCGATGATTACGACTGCCGGCAGTTCGCCAGCACCCAGGTCAACGGCCAGAACCCGAACGACGTGGCGGTGAGCAGCGGCGTGAAAAGCGCGGCTGTCGGCGCCGGTGTCGGCGCGCTGGCGGGCGCGGCGATCGGCAACAGCGGCCAGGCCGCGGGTGTCGGCGCCGGCGTGGGCCTGCTGGCAGGTGCGCTCTTGGGCGCCAACGCGGGCCAGGCATCTTCCTACGAGCTGCAGCGCCGCTACGACGCCGGCTACACGCAGTGCATGTACGCCAAGGGCAACAAGGTGGCCGTGCGCGGCCGCATGGGCGGCTACCAGTCGGCGCAGCCGACCTACGCTGCACCGCCGCCTCCGCCGCCCCCGGGCGCCGCGCCACCGCCCCCTGGCGATATGCCGCCGCCCCCGCCCCCTGGCGCGCCGCCGCCCCCTCCGCCGCGTTGAGGCAGCCGCATGAAAAAATCCGCCGCATCGCCGGCGGATTTTTATAGGCGCGGAGCGGTTCGCAAGTTGTAAAGCATTCGGCGTTGCTTGGCGCATGGCGCGCCCAAGTCTCCTCACCCCGCCTTGCCGTCTCCCTGCCCCGCTTGCGCGGCGCGGATCATCTCGGCGGCCTTCTCGGCAATCATCACCACCGCCGCGTTGGGGTTGCCGGAGACAAGCGCAGGCATCACCGAGGCATCGACCACGCGCAGCGCCCGCACCCCGCGCACGCGCAACTGCGGGTCCAGCACCGCGGCCGCATCGCCGCCCATGCGGCAGGTGCCGGCGGGGTGATAGACGGAGTCGGCGCGCTCGCGCAGCGCTTCGCGGACGGCGAATTCGTTGTCACCGCTGAGGCCCTGGGTGTAGAGCTCGGGGCCGCGGAACGGCGCGAAGGCCGGCGCGTCGAGAATCGCGCGCATGGCGCGAAAGCCGCGCGCCAGGGTTTCGAGGTCGTTCAGGTCGGAGAAGAAGGCAGGGTCGATGGCGGGCGCGTCGCGCATGTCGGCCGAGGCCAGCGACACCGTGCCGCGCGAGCGCGGGTTGAGCACGCAGCCGTGCAGGCTATAGCCGTGGCCGAGGTGCTGCTTGCGGTTGTGGTTGTCGATCATGCCGTGGACGAAGTGCAACTGCAGGTCCGGCGCGGGCAGCTCCGGCAGGGTCTTGATGAAGCCGCCGGTTTCGGCGAAGTTGGTGGCGAACATGCCGCGCCGCTCGCGCCCGTAGCGCCGCCACTCGCGCCACAGGCGCGCGGCGCCGCCGAGGGAGACGCCCCAGAGGTCGCGCGAGGAATGGCGGCGGTTGATGACGTAGTCGACGTGGTCCTGCAGGTTGGCGCCGACCGCGGCGGATTCGGCCACCGGCTTGATGCCGTGCCTCACCAGCTCGGCGCGCGGGCCGATGCCGGAGCACAGCAGCAGCTGCGGGCTTTGCAGCGCGCCGGCGGCGACGATCACCTCGCGCGCGGCGCGCAGGGTGGAAGTGGCGTCGCCCTGCTCGATCTGCACGCCGGCGGCGCGCCGCATTTGCGTGTCTCCAGGCCGCCCCTCGAACAGCACGCGCTGCGTCAGCGCGCCGGTAAGCAGGGTGAGGTTCGGGCGCGACAAGGCAGGATGCAAATAGGCGCGCGCCACGCTCATGCGCTCGCCGCCGGCCTGCGTCACCTGGTAGCGGCCGACGCCATGGTTCTCGCCGCTGTTGAAGTCGTCGGTCAGCGGATGCCCGGCCTGTCGCGCCGCCTCGAGGAAGACGGCGCCGAAAGGATTGGGGTCGGCCAGGTCGGTGACGTTGAGCGGGCCTTCACGCCCATGCAGTTCATCGGCCAGGCGCTCGTTGCGCTCGGCGCGGAGGAAGTACGGCAGCACCTCGGCCCAGCTCCAGCCGGCGCAGCCGTGCCCGCCGCTCCAGGCGTCGTAATCGGCGGCGCGGCCGCGGATGTAGATCATCGCGTTCATCGACGAGCTGCCGCCGACGCCCTTGCCGCGCGGCTGGTAGCCGCGGCGGCCGTTGAGGCTCACCTGCGGGACAGTCTCGAAGGCCCAGTTGCGCAGGCGCGTGGGCACCATCAGCGCGATGCCGGCGGGGGTGCGGATCAGCTTCGAATCGTCGCCGCCGCCGGCTTCGACCAGGCACACGCGCACCGCCGGGTCTTCGCTGAGCCGCGCTGCCAGCACGCAGCCGGCGGAACCGGCGCCGACGATGATGTAGTCGTATTGCATCGGGCGTATCGGGTTGGACGGTCCTCCACGGGACCGCGCTTGCGCCGATTATTGCACGCGCCGCCTAACGCGCGCGGGTTCTGGATTTGGCGCTGTGTCTGGACTTCGCAACCGCTTTTGAATTGGGGGTGGCTTTGGATTTCGTTTTGGCAGCAGCTTTGGATTTCGGCTTCGCGCTCTTGGCCTTGGCTTTCGCCTGCCCGGCAGCAGGCGCATCCGCGCCCTTCCCCGCGCCGCCCTGCAAGGTGCGCTGCAAATGCTCCTGGCGGAACACCTGCCATTGTTCCAGGTTGCGCTCGGCCGCGATGCGCGCCGCCTTCAGCATCGGCTCGTGCCATTGCTTGAGCGCGCCGTAGTGCATCAGGGCTTCCGGCATGGCGGCGCCGAAGCGCGCGCCGCCGCGCAGTTGCGCCCAGGCGGTGAGCTGCGCCATGTCTTCGATCACCTCGGTGAGCGCTTCGAGATTGCCGCGGGTGGCGTCGAGTTCGAGGCGATCGGCGGTCGGCTGCAATTCCTTGAGCACGAAAGACTCGCCGTGCAGCAGCACCGGCGAGAGCAGCGCGGGCGCCATCGCCACCATGGTTTTTTGCACCGCGGCCACGCGCTCGCCCTCGGCCTTCCAGCCCGGCTGCCTGCAGGCGACGTGCTTGGCGAGCGAGGAAGACACGGCCGCCTTGAGGTCGAGCAGCCAGTGGCCGTCCGGTCCGCCGCGGCCTTCGGTGAGCACGATGTAGCGCGGCAGGCCCAGGCTGCCGTTGCCGGCGACGCGCGCGCCGATGTCCAGCACGCGGTAAAAGCGCGGGTCTGGCTGCTTGTCGGCATAGACCTTGAGGCAGGCAGCGACGTGCTTTTTTTCCTTCGGCGAAATCGCCAGGATGCGCTTGCCGTCTTCACGCAGTTCGCGCCTGCCGTTCTTGCGCAGGCGCGTGCGCTCGGAAAGCAGCGTACTGCGATGGCGCTCGCGCAGGCCTTCGAGCAACTGCTTGACCAGGCCGCGCGCGGTCAGGCGCTCGATCCACGCCGGCTTTCCGGCGGCGAGCACCTCCGCATAGCGCTTGAGAAAGGACTTGCACAGGCGTTCGGCCTGCTTTTCCGACAGCCCGAGCGAGGCGGCGCCGGCATGGATGCTGGAAAGAAAGCGGATCACCTCGTAGGCCAGCGGCGCGACGCAGGCCTCGTCGAAATCGTTGAGGTCGAAATACACCAGCCGGTTGGCGCCGCGAAAGCTGCCGAGGTTTTCCAGGTGCAGGTCGCCGCAACACAGCACCGTTGGTGAATCGCGCAACAGGTTCAGCTCCGGCAGCGACTCGTAAAACAGCTCGGCGGTGCCGCGAAAAAAGGCGAAGGGGTCGCTCGCGATCAGATCCAGCTTTTTCGCCAGGCGCACCGGCTCGCGGCCCGCCTGTTGCTGCAACACACGGTCGTAGACGCTTTGCTTCGCGGGCATGGGGCAGCTTCCTTGCAGGTTCTTGTTGCTCTTGGATCGGCGCCGCGCAATGCAAAAGCGGCGGCGCAGATTCTACGCCGCCGCGAGTTCCTCTGATGTCATTCCCGCGCAGGCGGGAATCCAGTCACTCGCCTGACTTCAAAGAAAGAATCAATACTGGCCGGATTCCCGCCCGCGCGGGAATGACAAATGAGGAGAGGAATGCCTACGTTTGTGCCTACGCTTACGCCGCCTTCTTCATGCCGCCGGCGAACATGGACTCCATCTCGCGGCGGGTCTTGTAAGCAGCCGAGGTCTCGTCCATCGCCACGTCGGCCCAGGTGAGGCTCTGACCCTGCTTGACCGGACGCGTGACCTTGACATTGTGCGCCAGGCCCAGCGGCAGGCCGCCGACCTGCGCCGACTTCTGCGCCTGGAACAGCTTGCCCCACACCGTGTAGCCGCCCTCGCCATCCAGCATTTCGCCGACCTTCAAATCGCGCTTGGCGGTGGCGACCACATCCGCGTTCCAGCAGGTCGCAACGCCGGTGGGCTCGCGGCGCAGCCCGACGGATGCCACCGAGATGCCGACTTCCAGGCCGATCAGGTGCCAGCGCTTGTAGAGGCAGGCGTAGCGGCCGCTGGGGTCGGTGCGCACCATGTATTCCTTGAAGCAGTTGCGCACGTACTCGGTGTCGCCCTCGAAGACGACGAACACGCCGAAGCGGATGTCGTAGGGAATCGCGCGGCCGTCCTTCTCCAGCGACGAGATTACCTCGACCTGGCCTTTCTGGTGCAGCACGCCGCCTTCGCTGATCGGGCGGCAGACGAAGGGAATGTCGTCCACCGAGGCCGGCGGATACAGCAGGCCATCGGGCGGCGCCACCAGGCCGGTGGCGTTGCACACCGCCGTGCTTTCGATCGAGGGCTTGGAGCCGTCGAGGAAGGAGTTGAACATCTTCGGGTTGAGGCCGCCGATGCGCGCGGTCTCGGGCGTGAGGCCGTAGTAGCCCCACACGGTTTCCGGCGTCGATTGCGAGAAATGCGGCAGCCACTTGTGGCCGCGGCCGGCGGCGATGACGGGAAAGCCACAGGCGCGTGCCCAGTCGACCAGGTCGCAAATGAGGGCCGGCTGGTCGCCGTAGGCGAGGCTGTAGACGACGCCGGCCTCCTGCGCCTTGCGCGCCAGCAGGGGGCCGCAGAAGGCGTCCGCCTCCACGGTGACGTTGACCACGTGCTTGCCGTTCCTGAACGCGGCCAGGCAATGGTCCACCGCGGCGATCGGGTTGCCGGTGCATTCGACGATGATCTCGACCTGCGGATGGCTGACCAGCGCCTCCCAGTTGTCGGAGACATAGGTATTGCCCTTGACCACCGCGTCTTCAAGGGACGTGGCGGCGGTCTGCTCGGCCTTCCAGCCGACGCGCTCCAGGTTGGCCTTGGCATTGGCCGGCGACAGGTCGGCGATGCCGACCAGGTGGATGCCCGGGGTGCGCGGAATCTGCGCCAGGTACATGGAGCCGAATTTGCCGGCGCCGATCAGGCCGATGCGCAGGGGCTTGCCCTGGGCGGCGCGTTCGCGCAGTTTTGCGTGCAGGTTCATGAATGTTCTTTCGTCAGGTTCGGGCGACGCTTACGCCGCTTCCTTCAGCTCTTCCAGCGAAGTCTGCATTGCCGAAGCCGGCGTGCCGTTCTTCCACGGCAGTTCGACGTCGTATTCCTTCAGCAAACAGTCATCCGGCAGGCATTCGATCGGCGCGAAGTCGCGGTGCGCGATGTACTCGGGGCGCTTGAAGCGGCGGATGTGGTTGTTGACGGCGCACAGCGAGAGATACACGGCGACGCGGTTCCACGGCGAGAGGTTGGAGGTGGAGGCGTGCACCAGGCAGCCGTGGAACAGGATCATCGAACCCGCCGGGCCCTTGGGGGCGACGATGCCGCCCTTGTCGACCATCTTGGTGATGGCTTCGTTGGTGATGGTCCACAGCGGGTAGCTGGTGGTGCTGGTGTCGTGCTGGGCGTCGAGCACGCCCTGCTTGTGGCTGCCGGGGATGAACATCAGCGGGCCGTTGAACTCGTTGACCTCATCCAGGAAGATGGCGACGTTCATCGCGCGCGCCTCGGGCATCAGGTCGTCGTTCAGCCAGGTGCCGTAGTCCTGGTGCCATTGCCAGACATCGCCGTCGAAGGCCGCCTTGCCGTTGATCTTGAACTGGTGCATGTAGAGGTCGCGGCCGAAGATCTGCTGCACCGGCTCGATCATGCGCGGGTGGCGCCCGAGCTTGGCGAAGGGCTTGCTGTACATGTGGGCGGCGAAATTGGTGCGCACCTTGCCGCTCACCTTTTCGCGGATGTTCTCCGGGCGCTGCTGGGCGTAGAGCGCGGGCACTTCGTCGGTCAGGGTCTTGATCTCGCTGGGCTTGAACAGCCCCGGGAAGAACAGGTAGCCCTCTTCGTCGAACTGCTTGAGTTGTTCGGGGGTAAGTTGCATGGTGTCTCCTTGGTTATATGGGGTGGCGAAAAAACCGGGATCGCTGCGCTATCGCGGAGCGGCGCCGGCGGATTCCTGTTGCGTAAGATGGTTGCAGAGATTGACGCTGGCGGCGTCGCAATGCCCGCGCGCCAGGCGCTCGGCGCGGGCGGCGTCACCGCGCGCGACCGCCTGCAAAATCGCTTCGTGTTCGTCCCAGATGGCGGCGCGCACGCCGGTGGCCTGCAGCATGGCGCCGCTGGCGCGGCGGATGTGGCGCCAGTGCGGCGTGGTGCTCTCCGCGATCAGCGGGTTGCCGGAAGCGGCGTAGATGGCCTGGTGAAAGGCAATGTCGGCATCCAGCATGGCGCCTACCTTCTCGCTATCCACCGCCTTGCGGCCGCGGGCGATGATGGCCGCATCGATGCGCGCCTTGGCCAGCGCCGCCTGGCGCGCGGCCAGGCCATCGAGGACGGACCGGACTTCGTAGACGTGCGCGATCAGCGCCGCATCCAGCGGCGCCACCATCAGGCCGCGCCCCGGCGCATCGACCACCAGACCGTCGCGCTTGAGCAGGCGCAGCGCCTGCAAGACAGGCTGGCGCGAGACCGCGAGTTGCTCGGCAAGCTCTTCCTGCGTCAGGCGCGCGCCCGGCGCCATCTCGCCCACCGAGATGGCGTTGATCAGCGAGGTGTAGACCTGGTCCACCAGGTCCGGCGCCACCTGCAGTTGGGTAAGAGCCATGCGCGTTTCTGATTCCGGGAATGAACTTCGTGCGGCGCCAAATGGCGCACATCAAACTAACACTCTGTATACAGAGTACAAAGCGGAATTCACGCCGTCAAGTTGCGCTGCAACACTTCTCGAAGCGAATCCTGGCTTGATCTGTATCAATTTTGCTACACCACCCACTAGGGTATTCCCTAGATCAAATCCGCTACGTCTTACGGAATTACGCAGATCGCGCTAGCCGGGTGCGCGCCATTCCGGCGGGAGGCCACGAAGAAAGCATTCCTTCGAACATGTTCAACAATCAATGTTAACCAATCAATTTCGCTGCACTCTGAAAATAAGACTTTTCTAATTCTTGGCGCGTCTATGTTTGCGGCATACACCATCGTCATGAGTTTTATGGTGGCGGAAGCGCCCCTTCCCGGCCATCACCAAAAGCAAATCGCACCCCCGCGATTTCATAAAACAAACACTTGTTTGTTTTTATTTTACGGATTGCAAATTTTGGTCAGATGCCCCGCGAATTGCGGGACACGCGACACATGCCGCTGCTAGGATCAAATCAGGGAGGAACGCGCGGCCGCATCGCAGGCGCGTTTCCCGGCGAACCGTCCGCCGTGACAGTACCAATAATCAAGAAAGAATTCGGTAGCGAATGAAGCAAGCGTTGCGCGTGCGCACCGAAGGGTTGCGCAAGGCGGAAGAACTGAGCATCAGCGTGTTCCTCCGGTTCGTCGGGCAGTCCGAAAAAGCCACCTGGAGCCTGTCGCACTCCGGCGAGGCCGAACTCGTCCTGCAGGCGCTGGATGCGCCCGCCGCACCGGCCGGCGCCGCACGCCTGGTGTGGGTGGCCGACCCTGACGCCCCCGCCCCTGCCGACGGCAAGACACTGCTGCGCCGCCCCTTGCAGGTGGAGGTCTTCGGCGCGCTGCTGCGCGGCCATGAAGAGGGCATCGCCGCGGCGGCGCAGGCGATCCAGCCGCGCGCCGCCGTACCGCGGCAGGCCGCGGCCGAGATGCAGGCCACCTACCGCCTGACGCGCTGGCCCGGCGACGACCTGCTGCAAAACCAGCGCCAGCGCAAGATCCTTGCGAGCTTCCTGATATCGCGCCCGCTGAGCGTGGCCCAGCTCACCGCCCTGAGCGGCGTCGGCCGCGAGGCGTGCACGGCGTTCCTGCGCGAACTGGCCGACCGCCAATTGCTGGAAAGCCGCAATCCCCCGGCCCTCGCTGCCGGCGAGGCCGCCTCCGCTCCACCGCCTGCCGCGCTCGCCGCCGGCGGCCTGATCGGCCGCCTGCGCAAACGCCTCGGGCTGGCCTGAAACATGGAACCGAAAATCGTATTCACCGGCCCGCCCGGCGCGGGCAAGACCACCGCGATCGCCGCGCTTTCCGACACCCCGCCGGTGGTCACCGACGTCGCCAATCACGACGTCGCCCTGGGCAAGGCGCGCACCACCGTCGGCATGGACTTCGGCACCGTGGCGCTTGAAGGCGGCGAGCAGGTGCGCCTGTTCGGCACGCCCGGGCAGGAGCGTTTCGACTTCCTCTGGCCGATCCTGGTGAAGGACGCGCTGGGCCTGGCGATCCTGATCGACAACTCGCGCCCCGACCCGCTCACCGACCTGCGCCTGTTCCTCAAGTCGCTCGCGCCGACCCTGCCGAAGATGGCCTGCGTGATCGGCGTGGGCCGGTTGGAGGGGCATGCGCGCCCCGGCATCGAGCAGTTCGTCGATGTGCTGGCGGCGGCGGGCTGGATGTTCCCGGTACTGCCGGTGGACGTGCGCAAGCGTGAAGACGTGCTGATGATGGTCGAGCTGATGCTGGCGCAGGCCGAGGCGAAAAACCTGGGAGAGTCGCAGTGAACGTGGACGAACGATTGAAGGCGCTGGGCCGGCGCGTGGCCGAGGAGCTGCTGGAGAAGCTATCGGAGGCGCGCGCCGTGGTGGTGGCGACCGAAGACGGCTTCGAGCTGGCCTTCGCCACCCGCGAAGAACTGGAAGCCGCGCGCATCGCCGCCATGACAAGCTCGATTGCGGCGATCTGCGATTCGGTCAGCCGCGAGGCGGGCCTGGGCCACACCAAGAGCTTCGTGGTGGAGGCCAGCGACGGTTTCATGGTGATGCGCGGCGTGCAGAACGGCCAGGTGCGCCTGGTGCTCTCCACCCTCACGCGCAACGGCGCCCTGCTGGGCATGGTGATGAACGCGGTGGGCGAAAGCGCCCGCGCGCTGTCGGCATGAAACAGGAAGAGATCGCCCGCGCCCTGGCGGCCATGGTGCGCGAAACGCCGGCGGTGCGCGGCTGCGCGCTGGTGGAGGCCGACAGCGGCCTGATCTGGGAGCGCATCGGCGCCGACCCGGAATTCGACGCGCTGTGGGAGGCCTCGGCCGACTACTGGCGCATGCACGGTCGCCTGCGCGGCCACTTCGACCTGCTGGGCGAACTGGGCGCGGCGGTGATGTACCACCGCCGCGGCATCCTCGCCATCATGCCCTGCATGACCGACCCGGAAGTGCTGGTGGTGTGCGTGGGCGAGAACGGCAAGGTCGACTGGAACCGCTGGCAGCAGCGCATCCGCGAACTGGGAACGATGATCAAGGCGGCGGCGTAGGGCTGGCGCACGTGGATCGTATGCCGCATCGATCGGGTCGGATGCGGCAGGCAGCAACAGACCCTGAATTCAACTGGAAGGCTTAGATATGGCAACCATTCGTCAAACCCTGGATGAACTCCTCACCTGCGACGGCGCCATGTGCGCGGCCATCGTCGATTCCGAGAGCGGCATGATGCTGGGCTCGGCCGGCAGCGGCGTCGACCTCGAAGTGGCGGCCGCCGGCAACACCGAAGTGGTGCGCGCGAAAATGAAGGTGATGCGCTCGCTGGGCTTGAACGATGTCATCGACGACATTCTCATCACCCTGGGCAAGCAGTACCACCTGATCCGCCCCTCCTCGCGCAAGGAAGGCGTGTTCGCCTACTTCGTGCTCGACAAGGGCAAGGCCAACCTGGCGCTGGCCCGCCGCAAGCTGCAGGATGTCGACAAGGCGATGACGTTCTAGATCGCGCCCCCGGGCACGGCCTACCCAGCCGGCAGGGCCACGCCCGACATCTCCCGGAGCAGAACCCCAGGAGACCTTCTTGCGGCCGGCGGCGAGCGCCGACGGCCTGTTTTTCCGCCTACAGCGGATCGCCGGTATCCGGCGCCAGGCCCGCGGCCTGGATGCCCGCCACCGCGCAGATTTCGTCGTTTTCCGAAGTGTCGCCGCTGATGCCGACCGAACCCACGATCTGGCCGGCGGCATTGCGGATCAGCACGCCGCCGGGCACCGGCACCATGCGGCCTTCGGTCATCACCTGCAGCGAGTTGAAGAACATGCCGGCCTTGCCGGCGCGGCGCGCCAGTTCGCGGTTGCCGAAGCCCATGCCTTGCGCACCCCAGGCCTTGCCGAAGGCAATTTCGTAGCGCATCAGGCTGGTGCCCTCTTCGGCCTTGTAGGCCTTGAGGACGCCGCGCGGGTCGAGCACGGCCACGGCCAGCGGGTGAAACTTCATTTCGCGCCCTTTGGCGAGCGCTTGGTCGATGATGGTATTGGCAGCCTCGAGGGTGAGGCTTTCCATGGCAAAAGTTGCGGGCATGCAGGGCTCCTGGTTCAGGTTCGTGGAGGGGGGATTATTTCTTTGCTGTCTTACGTACCGATTTCTTTGCCGGTTTCGCGGCCGGCTTTTTCGCAGCCGCCTTTTTCGCCGGCGGCGTGACCCACTGCTCCAGCACCTCGCAGACGGCGGCGGTGTCGGCATCGGCCAAGCCCATCGCCATGGCGGCGTTGTAGAAGGGCGCGGCGGCGTTGAACAACGGCGCCGGGCAATCGACCTCGCGCAGGAAGTCGCCGATGATCTGCACGTCTTTCTGCCAGGTCTTCACTTTCATGGTGGCGTCGCTGTAGTCGCCCGCCACCATCATCGGGCCGCGCACGGCGAACATGCGCGAGCCGCCGGCGCCTTCGGCAATCACGTCGTACACCACCTGCGGGTCCAGCCCCGCCTTCTTGCCGAGCACGAAGGCCTCGGCGGTGGAGACGTTGTGGATCGACACCAGCAGGTTGGCGATGAACTTCATTTTCGAGCCGGCGCCGAATTCGCCGACGTAGGCATGCGGGCGCGCGAAACCGGCGAACACCGCCGCCGCCTTTTTCACCGCGCCGGCCGGGCCGCTGGCGTAGACCGACAGGTCCTTCACCCGCGCCTGCGCGCCGGTGCCGGAAAGCGGGCAGTCGAGCATCGTGATGCCGGCTTTCGCCAGCACCTTGCGTGCCGCTTCTTTCACCGGAATCGGCAAAGTCGAGGTTTCGGCGACGATCAGACCTTTAGAGGCCTTCGCCGCCAGTTCCTGCGCCACCGCCGCCAATGCCGCGGCGCTGGGCAGCGAAGTGATCACCATTTGCGCGCCGCGCGCGGCCGCCGCCACGCTTGCCACCGGCGTGCCGCCGGCCTTTTTCAGCGCCGCGCGCTGCGCCGGCAGCGGGTCGTAACCGGTCACTTTGAAACCGGCTTTCACCAGGTTGATGCCCATGGCCGAACCCATGATGCCCAGGCCCATGATGCCGACCGTCTGTATCTCTTCCTTGTTGGTGTTTTTCATCCGCAGAATTTCCGCTTATGCCTCGAATTAAACGCAGCGCGCGAAACGAGGCTTATGCATTCGATTAAACGAAGGGTAGACGCGCGCGTTGAAATTGCAGGGGAGGCATCGTAGCATCCCCCCGCTGGCGCCGCATTGTTTTTTGCTCCGCCCTGGGGCCGAGCGGCGTGCAGGTTTGTGTCGCAGCAGATCAAAACATTGGAGAGACATTCATGTCCGCAGTAAACGTGGCAATGGTGGGCCTGGGATGGTGGGGCCAGAACATGGTGCGCTGGCTCAAGGGCAACAGCAAGCTCAACATGGTGAAGCTGGTCGATGTGAATCCGGCTTCCGAAAAATTCGCCGCCGAGATGGGCATCCCCTTCACCACGGATCTGAACGCCGTGCTGAAAGACCCGGGTGTGGAAGCCGTGGTGCTGGCCACGCCGCACACCCTGCACTGCGAGCAGATCGTCGCTGCCGCCAACGCGAAGAAGCACGTGTTCTGCGAAAAGCCGCTGTGCATGAACAAGAAGGATGTGGACCGCGCGATTGCCGCCATCAAGGCCGCCGGCGTGCAACTGGCCGTGGGCCATGAGCGCCGCTTCGAACCCGGCATCCAGGAACTGTTCAAGGTGTGCCAGTCGGGCGAGATCGGCACCCTGCTTTCCATCGAAGGCAACTTCAGCCAGGATAAATTCCTGGGCATCAACGCCGACAACTGGCGCCTGACCGACAAGGAAGCGCCCGCCGGCCCCATGACCGCCACCGGCATCCACATCCTCGACCTTTCCTGCGGCCTGCTCGGGCCCGCCGCGCGCGCTTACGCGGCGGTGAGCCAGCTCGGCAGCCACCTGGTCAACGGCGACACCCTGGGAATCATGGTGAACTACAAGTCCGGCGCCAATTCCCTCATCACCGCGATTCTCGCCACCCCCTTCTACGGCCGCTTTACCGTGTTCGGTTCGCTCGGCTGGGTGGAGGTGCGCGACAAGGAACACCCGGAGACCCCGAAGGGCTGGACCTTCGTCAAGCACGTGCGCGGCCAGGCGAAGGTGGAGAAGGACATCGCGCCGAACAACCCGGTGCTGGCCAACCTCGAAGCCTTTGCCGGCGCGGTGCGCGGCGTGGCGCCCTACCCGGTGCCGATGGAGCAGATGGCCTACAACGTGGCGGCGCTGGATGCGATCCTGCGCTCGGTGAAGAGCAAGCAGATCGCCGAAGTCGAATGATTTAAGGTGGGAGACAAACAGAAAGGGGGCTTCGGCCCCCTTTCTGCTTTTTTGCGCTAACGACCTACGAAGTGCTTCACTCGCCCTCTTCTCCATGACATGGAGGTGGCCCGATTCGAAATGATTCTTTGCCGCGACGATCTGCTATTTCTTCGCGGATTTCTTTGCAGCGGGCTTCGTCGCCGCTTTTTTCGCCGCGGGCTTCTTTGCAGCCTTGGCGACCGCCTTCGCCGCCTTGCGCATCGGCTTGGCCCCCGGCGGCGTCCAGGCGCCGGATTCGACCACCGCTTTCATCGATTCCGCGGTGAATTCCGCGCGCGGCCCGTCGCCGCCGATGACGAACATGAGGATCGATTGCTTGTCCTTCGGCCCCTTGGTGACGTTCTCGAAGCGGCGCGAGACGCCGGGCGGGAAGGAGATCACGTCCAGCGGCTTGAGATCGACGTGCTCGATCCTGCCCTTCGGATCTTCCCAGCTGGCGCGCCAGGTGCCGGTCATGCAGATGAAGGTTTCGTTGGTGTCGTGGTTGTGCAGCATCGGCCCCTTGCCGGGATAGGCCTTGCAGTAGCCGAGATTGAAGCCCTCGGAGATCTTGATGGCGGCCATGCGCGATGCCTTCGCGCCCACCGGGGACTGCATGCCATGCCCCTCACCCTTGGGCGGCTGGAAGCCGATGACGTTGAACAGGGTGCGCTCGGCGCCGGGGTACTTGCTGTCCGGCAGGCCGCCGTCGAAGCCCTTGAGCGCGTCGAAGCGCGCCACGCGCTTCATCATGTCGCGCCGCGAAACGCGAATGCGCGGCAGCATTTCCTGGTAGTCCATTGCTGAGTCTCCTGTCACCGTTATGTTCGTTGCGCCGGGCGGCAGACACCGCATCGGTCGCATGCGCTTACATTAGTCCAGCCAAAAAGCGCGCGTCAACCACGGCTTTGCCTATGGGCCTCATTTGCCACATGGTTGCCACATGGTTGCCGCATGGTTGCCGCGCGATAACGCGGCCATGTTCCTTGCCGAAAGCGCCTAGCCGGGCTTTCGAGCATGCGGCACTTTCCTTACCGCGCGCTTACGCGCGGGCGCGGCAGCGGGCGCGAACATGGCGCGCCCGGCGGCGAGGAAAGCATCCACCGCGCCTTCGATCATCTGCTTCGAATCGACCAGCGCGCCGATGCCGTAGATGAAGCGGCGCACGCCGTAGTAGAAGATGCCGCCGTGCAACTGCCACAGCACTTCCATCTCGGCGGGCTTGAGCGGCCCGCCCGCCTTGCGCGCGGTGCTGAATTCGTGGCGCATCTCGGTGCCGATGCGTTTCAGGATCAAGCGCTCGACACGCGCGATGTAGCGCTTGTTGAAGCCG
Organism: Burkholderiales bacterium; assembly: GCA_036498945.1. GTDB lineage: Bacteria > Pseudomonadota > Gammaproteobacteria > Burkholderiales > JAEUOS01 > JAQGMJ01. The sequence continues at coordinate 19,585 of DASYEQ010000014.1, forward strand.
ATGCCGGCCAGGCCCGAATACATGTAGAGGCGGATCCACTCGGAGGTGAACAGCACCTGCACGTAGCCGCTGTAGAACTCGATCATGCGATCGCGCAAGGGGCGTGAGCGGTCGGCCAGGCGGTCTTCCCAGCCGGAATCCCAGTTGCCGAGGAAGACTTCCTTGTAGACGCGGTCGATCAGCGCCTTTTTCGAGGGAAAGTAGCGATAGAGCAGCGGCTGGGTGATGTCCAGGCGGCGCGAGAGTTCGCGCGTCTGCCCGGAGAAGCCGACCTCGGCGAAAAAGCGCACCGCGCCATCGACAATCATGCGCTCGCGCTCGCGCGGGCCCAGGCGGGTACGCACGCGCGGCGCCGCGGCGACTTTGCGCGCCGCGCTCTTGCGCGCGGGCCGCTTGGCTGCGGGCTTGTCCACGGGCGGCTTGGCGGCGGACTTGTCCGCCGGCCGCCGCGCGCGCTTTTCCACCCGCGCCTCCGTTGCCTCGCGTACGCCGCCGGCTTCCGCCGCTTCCTGCTGCTTGTGCACCGATCGGGCCATTGTTGTTGCTCTCCGCCGGGCTTGGGGATTTACAAAGCGCTCAGATACCCAGGTATAGCTTCTTGATCATCTCGTTGTTGGCCATGTCCTCGCGGGACTTGCCCTCGAATTCGATGTGGCCGTGCACGATCACGTAGCCGCGGTCGGCGATCTTCACCGCCTGGTGGAAGTTCTGCTCGGCCATCAGCACGGTGAGCTTGAACTTCTCCTTCAGCTCGCCGATCTTTTCAATGGTGCGGCTGACCAAAATCGGCGCCAGCCCCACCGAAGGCTCGTCGATCAGCAGGATCTTCGGCGCCGTCATCACCGCGCGGGCCAGCGCCACCATCTGCTGCTCGCCGCCGGACATGCTGCCCGCCAGCTGGTTGCGCCGCTCGGCCAGGCGCGAGAACGCCTGGTAGCAAAAGTCGAGGTTCTCGGCGATACGCGCGCGCGCCTCGTCACGGTAGGCGCCCAGGAGCAGGTTCTCCTCCACCGTCAGCTTGGGGAACAGGCGCCGCCCTTCGGGCACCAGCGCGACGCCCAGGCGCACGATCTCTTCCGGCGTCTTGCCGACCAGGTTGTGCACCTTGCCGTCGATCTCCGCTTCCACCTTGCCGGAAGTCGGCCGGACGATACCCATGATCGACTTGATCAGCGTGCTCTTGCCGTTGCCGTTGGTGCCCAGGAGCGTCACGGTCTCGCCGTCGCCCACCGAGAGCGCGACCTGGTTGAGCACCTGCACCGCGCCGTAGCCGGCGCACAAATCGGTGACCTTGATGCTATTCGCCAAGATAAGCCCTCTCCACTTCGGGGTTGCGCATCACGTCCTGCGGGTCGCCATCGGCGATCTTCTTGCCGGCCACCAGCACCGCGACGCGCTCGGAAAAGCGCATGACCGCGCGCATGATGTGTTCGATCATGATCACCGCGATGCCCTGTTCCTTCAGCGTGAACAAAAGATCGATGATCTCGTCGACCTCGGAATTCGACAGGCCCGCCATCGCCTCGTCCGAGATCAAAAGCTTGGGCTGGGAAGCCATCGCGCGCGCCAGTTCCAGCTTGCGCATGTCGACCTGGGTCAGGCCGCTGGACATCTCGTTGGCCTTGGCCGCCAGCCCCATCTTTTTCAGGATCTCCATCGCCTGCTCGCGCGCCATCGCCGGGGTGGCATGCACCGCGCCGTGGCGCGCATTGGCGGCGTAGAGGATCGGCACGCAGAGGTTTTCCACCACCGTCATGGTGCCGAAGGGCTTGGGCAGCTGGAAGCTGCGCGCCAGCCCGCGGCGGATGCGCTTGTGCGCCGCCATCCGGCTGACTTCATGGCCTTCGAACTTGACGCTGCCGGCATCGTTGAACAGCGTGCCGCAGATGCAGTTGACCAGCGTGCTCTTGCCGGAGCCGTTGGGGCCCAAGAGGCCCAGGCGCTCGCCCGCCTTCAGGTTCAGGTCGACGCCGTCGAGGGCGGTAAAGCCGCCGAAGCGCTTGACCACGCCGGTGACGACGAGGAGGTCGCTAGTGGCTTCGCTCATTGCGCGCCCCCTTTCCTGATGCGCTGCCGTTTGCGGAATTCAAACCACCAGCCCATGATGCCCTCCGGCGCCATGGTGACGAACACCACCAGCAGGACGCCGACGATCAAGAGGTTCCACGCCGAGGACACCGTCACCTGCACCCACTGCTGCACCGAGCCCAGCAGGAGCGAGCCGATCAGCGGTCCGATCCAGGTGGTCATGCCGCCGATCAGCGGCATGGCGATGCTGTTGACCGCATACGACAGGTTGAAGGTGGAGGCCGGCTCGACGTAGGAGACGAAGAACGGATAGGTGGCGCCGGCCATGCCCATCAGCGCGCCGCTGATGGTGGTGGACAAGAGCTTCAGGCGCAGGGTGGGCACGCCGCAGCATTCGGCCGCCAGCTCGTCGTCGCGGATCGCCTCCAGGCCGCGGCCGATGGTCGAACTCTCGATCAGGCGCGCGACCACGATGGAAGTGGCCGACAGGAAGACCATGATGGCGTAGAGAAAGTAGATGTAGCGCTTGAAACCGAACGGCACGTCCTGCGGGGCGATCACATAGGCGCCGCGCGCGCCGCCGACGTAATCCCAGTTCACCACGAAGGTGAACATCACGACCGATAGCGCCAGCGTCGCAATCGAAAAGAACACGCCGCGCAGGCGCAGCGTCAGCGCCCCCATCCCCAGGCCGGTGAGGCCGGCGATGATGGTGCCGCCGATGATCATCACGCCGATCGGCATCTTCGGGTCGAACTTGAACAGCGCCACCGTGGTGTAGGCGCCCATGGCGAAAAACGCCGCGGTGCCGAAGTTGACGTAGCCGGTATAGCCGCCGAGGATGTTCCACGCCATCGACAGGATGACGAACAGCAGCACCGTGTAGGCGGCGGAGAAGAAGTAGTCGTTCGGCGCCAGCATCGACAGCAGGCCGAAGGCCAGCGCGCAGACGTAGACCAGCGGGATGAACGCCTTGTTGCTCATCTTTTTCATGCCGGTCTCCTAGCGTCCGAACAGGCCGGAAGGCTTGAACGCCATCGCCAGCAGCAGCATGCCGAAGGAAACCGCCGGCGCCCACGAAGGCCCGGCGAAGGTGGAGGTGAAGCTCTCGGCGGTGCCGAGGATCACCGCGCCCACCACCGCGCCCTTGATGCTGCCCATGCCGCCCATCACGCAGACGGCGAACACCAGGCCGATGAAGTCGCGCCCGATCGAGGGTTGCACCGGCTGCACCACGATCAGGAAGGCGCCGGCGACGCCGGCGATCGCCAGCGACAGGCCAAAGGCGCGCTGCTTGATCACCACCGGGTCCACACCCATCAGGCGCAGGGCGAACTGGTCCTGCGCCACTGCCAGCACGGCGCGGCCGAAGAAGGTGTGCGAGAGGAACCAGTTGAGCCCGAACAGCATCACCATCGACACCACGAAGGGCACCAGCATGCGCAGCGGCAGGTCGATGTGTAAGGTGTCGGTGCCGGAGACGTAGTTGGCCACCTGCCAGGTCTTCTCCGTGTACGGCGCGTTGACCAGGCGGTAATCGACGCCGAAGATCAGGATCAGCGCGACTTCCGTGATGAACAGGATACCGAAGAAAAACGCCAGGCTGCGCAGCGACTGCTGGCCCTTGCGCTCAAAGGCGTAGTAGTAGATGCGGTAGAGGATCACGCCCAGCAGGTAGAACAGCGGCGAGACCACGAAGGAGGTGACGATCGGGTCCCAGCCCCAGTTGGCGTTGACGATGTAGGCAATGTAGGAGCCCAGGATGATGAAGGCCGGGTGGGCGATGTTGGTGACGTCCAGCATGCCGAAGGAGATCGACACGCCCGAGGCCATCGCCGCGTACAGGCCGCCCAGGAGCAGGCCCGCGACGATCGCGTTGAGTACGAGGTAGGTGGTTTCCATCGCGGATTCCGCAAGGCGCCGTCAACCGCGGTTCATGCCCGCGGGCGGCGCCCGGCATGAAGGGTTTTACTGCGCGCGGCCGCGGCAGCAATCAGGAGACGGCGCGGCAGGACCGGCGCGATGCCGCGGTGACGGCGGCGGGCGATGTACGTACAAGTTCATTGATGATTGTCTCCGATTCATAATAATTTTGTGGCGATGCTGACATTCCACTTCGGAAGTGTCAAGAAGCCTTTTGCAAACGCTATTTATCGCGGCTTAATTTAACCTATTAACCGGCACGCGCGGCCGGCCGCACTGCAATGGCGCAGCGCAATATCAGGCCCGTTCGGCGAACGAATCAGTGGCCGCATGCCGACGGCATCACCTGCGAGGCAGCGGCCGGCAGCCTCAGGCTGCGTCGCCCGGCATGTGGAAAGGCACCGCGGTCTCGCGCATCACCGCCTCGGGGGTGCGGTAGCGCTCGGCCATCTCGCGCTCTTCCGCGCTCTTCAGTTGCGCCTGCATGTAGGCGCCCAAGTGGCGGGCGTGGCTGATCACCGCGTGGCCGTAAGGCACGCGCTCGCGCGAATACGCCTGCAACGCCGCTTCCAGGTTGCTGCCGTGCTGCTGCAGGGCCCGCGCCAGGGCCACCGCGTCCCCCGCGGCCTTGGTGACACCCATGCCGCAATGCGGGCGCGCGACGAAGGCGGCGTCACCCGTGATGACGGCGCGGCCGAAGGCCATGCGGTCCACCGTGAGGTCGTAGATCGGCTGGAAGAACACCGGCTCGGCGCGGTCCACCATCTCGACGAACGCCGGCGGCAGCAGGCGGCGCGCATCGGCGCGCATGCCGGCGATCAGCTCGGGGCGGATCAGCGGCGGCGGGATGTTCATCTCGAAGCGCCGGCCGTTCGCGTCGGTCAACAGGGCCGGCAGCTCGTCATGCTCGTCCACCGGGCGGTACCAGACGAAGTTGTAGCGGCGTTTGCCGGGCCCGACGTTGTCGCCCTGCCCCGCCACCGGGTAGGCCAGCATCTGCTCGCGCGGCGGCAGGCAGAAGGCGAAGTATTCGAAAATCTCCTGGCGCGCCTGTTCCGGGAAATCCATCTCCTCCACCAGCCCGCGCCAGGCGATGTAACCGGCGTACTGCAGGTCAGCCCCGGGATACAGCGCCGCGCGCACCGTGGAACGGATGCCGTCGGCGCCCACCAGCAGGTCGGCCTCGCGGATGGAGCCGTCGGACAGGCGGACCTTCACCCCTCCCTCGGATTGCAGCACTTCCTCCAGGCCGGTGCCATGGTGGTAGTGCTCCTGCGGAAACACCTGGTGCAGGATGCGGTAGATGCGCCCCCAGGCGCTCGCCACCTGCGGCAGCTCCAGGCTGCCGACCCAGTTGCCCTGCGGGTCCAGCGTGACACGCGTCTGGATCGGCACGCCGACGCTTTCGCCCGGGTCGATGCCGATGCCGCTCAAGGCATCGATCAGCTCGGGGTGGGTCATGATGCCGGCGCCGCGGCCGGCCAGTTCCTCGCCGACGCGCTCGTACACCTCGGCTTCGATGCCGATCTTTCTCAGGTAGTGGGCGGTGAACAGCCCGCCGATGGAACCGCCGACGACGATTGCCCGCATTTGCCTTGTCTCCGTACGGTGCGGCTGGCGCATCCCTGCTCGGCCGCCGCCCGTTTGTCGAAAGCATTATGCCGCGCTATTTATCCTTTGATCATTAATTCCACGCATAACGCCGCCGCTGCGCCGGTACGGACAAATACCCGGCCGGAACGTACGGCGTCTCGCCCTGCCTCTGCCCGCCGGGGACGAGGCGGCCGGGCCGGGACTGCAAGCGCAAGCATCATAACCCCTGCGGCCCCGCGCCATTTCCCACCCCCTCCACCGCTGGCCATATATGTCACAACGTGATATAATTGTTGATTCCCTTTACGCTGGCATGCTCCGCTTCCCCGCAGGGCGTTGTTTTGTTTTTCCATGGCAAAGTCTTCCGGCCGCGACGCACTCAGCAAGTCCGAGTTCGAGGCCCTCTCCGAGTTCCGCCACCAGATCCGCCGTTTCGAGCGTTTCTCGGAGGACGCGGCGCAGGCGGAGGGCATCACGCCGCTGCAATACTTCATGCTCCTGCACATCAAGGGCTACCCGGGGCGCAGCTACGCCAGCGTGGGCGAACTGGCCGAGCGCCTGCAGGCCAAGCCGCACGGCGTGGTGGCGCTGGTCACCCGTTGCGAGGCGGCGGGCCTGGTCGAGCGGCGCCCCAGCGCGCACGACCGCCGGCAGGTCGAAGTCCATCTATTGGCCGAGGGCGAGCTGGTACTGGCGCACCTGGCGGCCATGCACCGCGCCGAACTGCGCGCGCGGCGCGGCGTTTTCAATATTCCTGTCATCCACGATTAAAAGGGGTCAGCGTGAGCACGACCGATAAAGCAAACGATATCCATTCCAAAAGCGACTTCGCCGCCAACGCGCGGCTGTTGCGCATCACGGCGATTGCCGCGGTGGTGGGCGGCTTGTCCACTGTCACCGCGTACGTGCTGTTGCGGCTGATCCGCTTTTGCACCAACCTGTTTTTCTACCAGACCTTTTCCGACAAGCTGCATTCGCCGGCGGAAAACACCCTGGGACTGTGGGTGATCATCGTGCCGGTGATCGGCGGCCTGATCATCGGCCTGATCGCGCGCTTCGGCTCGGAGAAGATCCGCGGCCACGGCATTCCGGAGGCGATCGAAGCGATCCTGTTCGGCAAGAGCAAGATGTCGCCCAAGGTCGCCATCCTGAAACCCCTCTCCTCCGGCATCGCCATCGGCAGCGGCGGCCCGTTCGGCGCCGAGGGCCCGATCATCATGACCGGCGGCGCCGTCGGCTCGCTGATCGCGCAGTATTTCCACATCACCAGCGCCGAGCGCAAGACGTTGCTGGTGGCGGGCGCCGTGGCCGGCATGACGGCGATCTTCGGCACGCCGATCGCCGCCGTGCTGCTGGCGGTCGAATTGCTGCTGTTTGAACTGCGCCCGCGCAGCCTGCTGCCGGTGGCGGTGGCCTGCGCCGTGGCCGGCTTCGTGCGCCCCCTCATGTTGGGCGACGGCGCGCTGTTCCCGATCCACACCCCGGAAGTCGGTCCCATCGGCCTGCTTTCCTGCATCATCGCCGGCATCATCGCGGGCGCCCTGTCGTGGGCGCTTTCCACCTCGCTCTACAAGGTGGAAGACATGTTCATGCGCCTGCCGGTGCACTGGATGTGGTGGCCGGCCATCGGCGGCCTGGCGGTCGGCATCGGCGGCTACCTGCAGCCGCGCGCCCTGGGTGTCGGCTATGACGTGATCGGCGACCTGCTGCAAAACCATATGTTGATCGGCGTGGCCGTCGCGCTGCTGCTGTGCAAGGCCGGCATGTGGGTGATCGCGCTGGGTTCGGGTACTTCCGGCGGCGTGCTCGCCCCGTTGCTCATGATGGGCGCCGGCATGGGCGTGATGTTCGGGCCGCTGTTGCCCGGCGGCACGCCGGAACTGTGGCCGCTGGTGTTCATGGCCGCCACCCTGGGCGGCATGATGCGCTCGCCCATCATGGCCACCATGTTCGCCTTCGAACTGACCCAGGATGGCAACGCCCTGTTGCCGCTACTCACCGCCTCGGCGGTGGCCTACGGCTTCACCGTGCTGTTGATGCCGCGCTCCATCCTCACCGAGAAAATCGCGCGCCGCGGCTATCACATCTACCGCGAATACGGCATCGACCCGCTGGAGCGCCACGGCGTCACCGAGGTGATGACCGAGAACGTGCAGACGCTCGACAGCGAAGCCACCATCGCCGAGACGCTCGCCGGCGCCTTCGGCCCGACGCAGAAATTCCGTGCCTTCCCGGTGCTGCGCGACGGCGCCTTCATCGGCATGCTGGACCGCGAGGCGCTGATCGCCGGCCAGCAAAAGGCGGGGGTGCAAAAGCTCGCCGACCTGTTCGGCGCCAACGTGCCGATCATGGCCCTGCCCAACGAGACCTGCCGCGCCGTCGCCACCCGTCTGGCGGTGCACGGCCTGGAACGCGTGCCGGTGGTGACCGATGCCATCTCGCGCAAGCTGATGGGCGTCGTCAGCCGCAGCGACCTGATCAAGCCTTCGCTGGCGCTGTTTGATGAAGAGCACCAGCACCAGCGCTTCCGCACCACGCCGCTGGATTTGCTGCGCCAGATGTTCGACGCCGCGCCGAAGAAGCCTTCCTGACGGACACTTTCCGACGGAGCGCAGCGATGCGCCAAATGAAAAGGCCGGACGCCATCAAGCGCCCGGCCTTTTCATTTGTGCTACCGCCCTACTGCTTCTCGTACCAGTTATAGATCTGCTCGCCGGTCCAGATCACCACGTCGTCATGCTGTTTCACGTGAGCCAGGATGCGGTCGAGCCAGCCGATGCGGTGCGGCGAGCCGGAAAGGTAGGGGTGGACCGAGATCGCCATCACGCGCGTGATCTTTTCACTGTCCTTGTAGAGCTGGTCGAAGTGGGTTTGGCCGCGCTTGACCATGTCGTCCTGCGACATGTGTTGCAGGGCGCCCATCGGAATGTCGTTCAGTTCCACCGTGTAGGGAACCGAGACGACGTGGCCGGTGGTGGTGGCGATCTTGACCGGCTGGTCGTCCAGCACCCAGTCGGCGACGTATTTGATGCCTTCTTCGGCCAGGATGTCGATGGTGTCGTAGGTTTCGGTCAGGCCCGGGCTTTCCCAGCCGACCGGGGGCTTGCCGGTGAATTCCTTGATGACATTCACCGTATCGCGGATCGCCGCGCGCTGGTCTTCGAGCTTGTGCATCGGGCCTTGCATGTAGCCGTGGCCCATGAATTCCCAGCCGGCATCCTTGCCGGCTTGGGCGACGCGCGGGTAGTTCTTGCAGACGATGCCGTTGATCGCCAAGGTGGGGATCACGCCGTGCCTGGCGAGCACCTCGTGGATGCGCCAGAAGCCGACGCGCATGCCGTACTCGTGCCAGGCCCAGTTGGGCAGGTCGGGGAGCATGGGCACGCCCATGGGTGGGGGCAGAACGGTGCGCGGCATCGGGCGCTCGATGCCCCAGTCTTCGACGTTGACGATGACCCAGACGGCCATGCGGGCGCCGCCGGGAAGTTTCAGCGGCGGGCGGTCGACGATGGCGGTGAAGGGGACGCGGTCTTTGGGGAGGCG
>DASYEQ010000015.1:0-73176 GCA_036498945.1 Burkholderiales bacterium
ATGCAGGTGGTCCAGCGCCCGGGTGGTGCGCGAGCTCTTGCTGCCCCAGACGGTGGCAACGGCGCCGATGCCGAAATGGGCATCGACTTCGCGCGGATGGGTGGGGCCGCGGCCGGCCATGAAGGCCAGCACCTGGTCTTCCAGTTGCGGCTGGGAGCGGCGTGAGCGGATACCGACGCGGGGGTGCAGCCAGGCTTGCGCCGAACGCGGCACGAAGCCGTAGTTGTGCAGCACGTCTTCCTCGGCGCCGACGCGGTGGTACCGCCGCTCCAGGTCACCGTCGCGATAACCCTTGGCGCGATGGCGCAGGATCAGGTCCTGCGCGCGCGCCGGGGCGCGGATCGGGTCGGCCTGCACGTAGCCCAGCCGCTCGATGGCCGCGGCCAGGCTCAAGGGCTTGAACAGGGAGCGGCGGATGGCGGCGCTGCGCAGGTCCTGCAAAGAGGGTTCACGTTTGGGCATGGAGGCGATTTTGCCATGTTGGAGTCACGCGGAGGCCACACCATGCAGGCGGTCCCGGCTGTAGCCGCCGATTCCCTTGTAAGATACGCGCCAGTTTTCAACTCCCAACGGACAAGGCATGGCCGAAAGCGAGTTCAAGAGTACCGGCGGTCTGAAGCGCCTGCCCGGCGCGCTCAAATATTCCACCCAGGGTCTGCTGCTGATGATCCGCCACGAGGCGGCCTTCCGGCAGGAGCTGCTGGTGGCCTGCGTGCTGGTGCCGCTGGCCTTCTGGCTGCCGCTGGGGCTGCTGGAGCGCATGCTGCTCCTGAGCTCGATCGTCACCATGCTGATCACCGAGACCATCAACTCGGCGATCGAAGCGGTGGTGGATCGCGTGTCACTGGAGCGCCATCCGCTTGCCGGCCGCGCCAAGGACATGGGCTCGGCGGCGGTGTTCATCTCGGTGATCTGGCTCACCATCCTCTGGCTCACCGTCGCCGGCCCGGTGCTCTGGCGCATGCTGGCGGGATAAGAGGCGCCGCTGGCGTATTCTGCGGGTTTCAACAGGGAGAACGAAATGAACAACGAACAACTGGCCGAACTGCTGTCCGGCATCGCCAAGGCGCAAAACGCAGTGCTGGACGCGGTGGACCGCGCCAATCCCGGCTTCAAGGCGACCCACGTCACCTCGGTGCTGAACGTCGCCGCCAACATGCGCAGTGCCGAGCCGCGCCTGGTGGACCTGCCTTCACGCATCCTGATGCGCTACCAGGGCCGCGCCGCGGTGGATCAGGCGCAGATCGTCGCCGACCTCGACCGCCTGCTGGCGGAATAGCGCCGGGTGACACCCGCGCGCCTGGTGCTGGACACCAACGTCTGGCTCGACTGGCTGGTGTTCGACGACCCCGCGCTGGCGCCGCTGCGCGCGGCTTACGCGCAAAAGCGCGTGTCGATTTTCATCGACGCGCCCTGCACCGAGGAATTGCGGCGCGTGCTGGCCTACTCGCTGCGCAAGAGCGTGCTGGGAGAAGCCGAACAGGAAGCGGCGATGATGCTGTGCCTGCGCGTCGCCACGCCGGTGACGGAGCCGGCGGGCGCAGGCCTGCCGCCGCTGCCGGAATGTCGCGATCCGGACGACCAGAAATTCCTGGAACTGGCGCGCGCCGCCGGCGCCCACGCGCTGTTGACCAAAGACCGCGCGCTGCTGGAGCTGGCGCGACGCAAATACCGGCCGGCGGGTTTCGCCATCCTCACGCCGCAAACCTGGGCCGCGGGGCAAGGCCCGCTGCCGCCCGGCTAGAGGGCGGACCAGCCCGGTTCGTCGCGGTCGAGCATGCGCTTGACCGAGGCGAAGAACAAATCGCTCTGCTGGCGTTCGCCCGCGATCTGCGTGGCTACCGCGGCGCAGGTTTCGTCCGGCACGCGACGCAGCGGTTTGCCCGCGGCGCCCTGCACCGCCAGCACTTGGTGCATGCAGGCGCGCTCCAGGTAATACAGGTCGTCGAAGGCCCAGGCGACGTTGGCACCAGCCACGGTCACACCGTGACTTGCCATGAACATCACCGTCTTGCCTTTCAATTGGCCGGCGATGCGCTCGCCTTCGGCATCGTCCAGCGCCAGGCCGTTGTAGACGTCGTCGTAGGCGATCTGGTTCCAGAAGCGCAGCGCGTTCTGGTTGCACCACTCCAGGCGGCCGCCGGCGATGAGCGTCAGCGCCGTGGCGTAGGGCATGTGGGTGTGCAGCACGCACTTGGCTTCGCGGTTGGCGCGGTGGATGTGGCTGTGGATGAAAAACGCGGTGGGCTCGATCTTGTGCCTGCCGTCGAGCACTTCGCCCTTGCCATTGATCAGCAGGATGTCGGCCGCGGTGACTTCGCTCCAGTGCAGGCCCTGCGGGTTGATCAGGTAACGGTCGGGCGCGAATTCCAGGCTGTAGTGGTTGCACACGCCTTCGTTGAGCCCCAGGCGCGCGGACCAGCGCAGCGCGGCGGCGAGGTCGATGCGGCCCTGCGCCAGCGCGAGGTCGGAAGTCTGCTCTTTCAGCACCGCTGCCATGAGTCTCTCCTTGTCGGCTTATTCCGCGACCTTGCGGCGAAACACCCAGGTCTCCGCCGTCGAATCGCGGGGTTGGAAGGCATAGCCGGCATAGTCGAAATGCTTCAGGTCTTCGACCTCGGTGATGCCCTCTTTCACAGCATAGCGCACCATCATGCCGCGCGCCTTCTTGGCGAAAAAGCTGATGATCTTGTACTTGCCGTTCTTGTAGTCCTCGAACACCGCCTGCACGATGCGCGCTTTCACCTTCTTCGCCTGCACCACGCCGAAGTATTCCTCGGAAGCGAGGTTAAGGAGCACGGGCTCGCCCTGCTCCTTCAGCAGCCCGTTGAGCGCCTTGGTGACCGTATCGCCCCAGAAGCCGTAGAGGTCGCGCGCCTTGGTGGTTTCCAGGCGCGTGCCCATCTCCAGGCGATAGGGCTGCATCAGGTCGAGTGGCTTGAGCACACCGTAGAGACCGGAGAGGATGCGCAGGTGTTCTTGCGCGTAGCCGAACTGCTGCGGCGTGAAATCGGCCGCGCCGATGCCGTCGTAGACGTCGCCGTTGAACGCCAGCACGGCCTGCTTGGCGTTGTCCGCGGTGAATGGCGGCTTCCACCCGGCGTAGCGCGCGACGTTGAGCGCGGCGAGGTTGTCCGAAATATCCATCAGCGTGGAGACTTCGGCCGGCTTCATCTTTTTCAGCCGCGTGATGAGCCGCTTCGATTGCCTGAGATAGTCCGGCTGCGTGTGGATATCGATCGCAGGCGGAGTTTCGTAGTCCAGCGACTTGGCTGGGGAGATGACCATCAGCATCGTCGCTCCCTACACCAGTCCGTTGACGTATTCGGCAATCGCCATCGAGGAGGTCAGCCCCGGCGACTCGATGCCATAGAGATTCACCAGTCCCTTCACGCCATGCACTTCCGGCCCCTGCACCACGAAGTCCGCCGCCGGCGCGGAGGCCGGCCCGAGCTTGGGGCGGATGCCGCAATAGCCCGGCTGCAAACCGTGGTCGGGCACGCCCGGCCAGTACTTGCGGATCTCGGCATAAAAGAGTTCGGAGCGCTTCGGATCCACGGTGTAGTCGATGTGGTCGATCCATTCGACGTCGGGGCCGAAGCGTGCCTGGCCGCCGAGGTCGATGGTCAGGTGCACGCCAAGGCCCGCGGCCTCGGGCACCGGGTAGATCAGGCGCGAAAACGGGCTCCTGCCGGCGAGCGAATAGTAGTTGCCCTTGCAGTAATAAGTCGGCGGCACGGTCTCGCGCGGCAGACCGTCGAACTTGCGCGCCAGGTCCTGCGCGAACAGGCCGGCACTGTTGATGACGATGCCGGCGGTCAGTTCCATCTCGCCCGCGCCACCGGTGGCGATCGTGATGCCGTCGTCGTGGCAGATCGCGCCGGCCAGCGGCGAGTTGAACGCCAGCATGCCGCCCGCCGCTTCGAAATCACCCTGCAACCCGAGCATGAAGCCGTGGCTATCGACGATGCCGGTGGAAGGCGAATGCAGCGCGGCGACGCAGAACAGCGCCGGCTCCCTGGCCATCGCCTCGGCGCCGGTCATCCACTGCAAATCGTTGACGCCGTTCGCCGCCGCCTTCTGGACGATGCCCTTGAGGGTCTCTGCCTGGGCGTCAGTGGTGGCGACGATGAACTTGCCGCAATTGTTCGCGACGATGCCGCGCTCATCGCAAAAGCGGTACAGCATCTTCTTGCCTTCGACGCAAAACCGCGCCTTCAGCGACCCCTTGGGGTAATAGATGCCGGCATGGATCACCTCGCTGTTGCGCGAGCTGGTGCCGGTGCCGATGGCGTTCTCTCCCTCGATCAGGATGGTCTCCAGGCCGCGCTGCGCCATGCGCCGCGCGATTGCCAATCCCACCACCCCGGCGCCGATGACGACGCAGTCTATCCGTTCAGTCAATTCCCTATACCCCAAAACGACGAGGGCCTGAAGCTGGCTTCAGGCCCTCGGCCCGCATGCTTGCGAATGCGGGAAATTTTATCACCCTGCCCCGCCGTTTCGCGGCGGGACGGGCGCAATCGGCTAGTACTTGATCTTCAGCAGCTTGGCCGCGGTGCCGCCGGCGATCATGTCCTGGTCGGCCCTGGACAGCTTGGGGATGCTCTTGATGGTGCCCACCGGGTCGAAGTCGCCCATGTCGTACGGATAATCGGTGCCCAGCACGACCTGCCCGGCGCCATACCAATCAACCAGGAAGCGCATCATCTGCGGGTCGAAGGCGATGGTGTCGAAGTACATTTTCTTCAGATACGAAGACGGCGCCTTCTTGATGTTGACGCGGGCATCCTTGCGCGCGCGCCAGGCGTGGTCCATGCGCGCCGGGTAGTGGGCGACGTAGCCGCCGGCGTGCGGCAGCACCACCTTCAGCTTGCTGTAGCGCTGCATCACGCCGTCGAAAATCATGTCCATCACCGCGATGGAAGTGTCGAGCGGATTGCCGATGACGTTGTTGAAGTAGTGATCCTTCAGGCGGTCGGCATGGGTAAAGCCGGTGGGATGGAGGAACAGCACCACGTCGAGCTCCTGCACCTTGCGGAAGAACTTGTCGAGGTTCAGGCTCTTGTCGGTGAGGTTCAGGCCGTTGACGTTGGTGTTGATCTCGACGCCGCGGAAGCCCAGCTTCTTGACCGTACGCTCAAGTTCCTCGCAGGCCATGTCGGCATTCTGCAGCGGCACCGAACCCATGCCGACAAAGCGCTCCGGCCACTTGCCGACGATCTCGGCCAGGCGGTCGTTGACCTTGCGCGCCAGTTCCAGGCCGTGGGAGGCCTCGGCCCAGTAGTAGTACTGGAACGGCGCCGGGCAGATGGCCTGGATGTCCACGCCCATCTTGTCCATGTCCTTCAGGCGCGTTTCAATCGACGACAGCATCTTGGCGCGGTCCGCCATCTGCTTCTTGTTGACCTCGATGGTCAGCGGATTGGCGAAGAGGGTGTGGTTGTCGTGCTGCGCCGGATTCAGGTGCGCGACCTCGCCGGCGACGTCGGTATTCAGGTAGTGGCAATGCAAGTCGACGCGCGGCACCTTGCCCTTTTTCACGCCCTTGGCGCCGGCGACCAGCTTGGCCTTGACCATCGCGGTCTTGGCCGCCGCCTTGGCGGCGGGCCTGGCGGCCGGCTTCGCGGCCTTCTTGCCGGCGGCCGCGCCCGGATGCTCGCTCTCGCCGTGACGGTGATTCGGATTGGTGCAGCCCTGCCCGCAGGTGTACATCATGATCGTATTCCTTTTGTTGTCGCGATAGGATTATTGAGAACTACAAAAACCAATGACAAAAACATGCCTCTGGCGAGGCTGTCATGTTTTTGGAAGGTGTCGATACATCAGAAAACGCCCAGGTGCTGGGTCACCAGGCCTTCGTTGGCGCGCACGCTGTCAGCGTCGCCATCGAATACCACTTCGCCGGTGTTGAGCACCACCACATGGTCGGCCAGCCCGAGGGCCAGCTTCATGTTCTGCTCGACCAGGATGATCGAGAGCCCTTCCTCCTTCAGGCGCGCAATCGTGCGCCCGACCTCGGCGACGATCTGCGGCGCCAGGCCTTCGGAGGGTTCGTCCATCAGCAGCACGCGCGGGTTGCCCATCAGCGCGCGCCCGATCGCCAGCATCTGCTGCTCGCCGCCGGACATCAGGCCCGCCTGCTGCTTGTGGCGCTCAGCCAGGCGCGGGAACAGTTCGAACACGCGCTCCATACTCCACGTCTTGTTCATGTTGAAGCGCGGCTTCTGGGAAGCGACCACCAGGTTTTCCCGCACCGACAGGTTGGCGAAGATGCGCCGCCCCTGCGGTACCAGGCCCACGCCCTTGCGCGCGATCGCTTCCGGCGTCAGGCGCGTGATGGTCTCGCCGAACAGCTTGACCTCGCCATCGCGCGCCGGCAGGAAGCCGACGATGGTGTTCATCGAGGTGGTCTTGCCGGCGCCGTTGCGCCCGAGCAGCGCCAGCACCTTGCCCTCCCGCAAGGCGAAGTCGATGCCGTGCAGCACGTGGCTGTCGCCATACAGGGCGTTGATGCCGGAGAGGGAAAGCGCAACCGCCGGTGCCATATCACTCGCCAAGATAGACCTCCTTGGTGCGCGGGTCTGCCACCACTTCGGCGCGCGGGCCTTCGACGATCACTTTGCCGTAATGCAGTACCGTGATCTGGTCCGCCAGTTCCAGGGCTACGTCCATGTCGTGTTCGATCATCACCACCGTGGTGTCGCGCGAAATGCCCGCCACCAGTTTGCTTACGGTTATGCGCTCCTCGCGCGACAGGCCGGCCAGCGGCTCGTCCAGCAGGAGCACCTTGGGTTTTTGCGCCATCGCCATGGCGATTTCCACGCGGCGCTTTTCGCCGTAGGAAACCTCCGCCACCGAGCGCTTGGCCAGATGCTCCAGGCCGACGGTGGCCAGCACGCGCCGCGCTTCCTCGAACAGGTGCCCGGCGCCGCGCAAGGCCGAAAAGCTGTCCCAGCGCAGCTTCAAGAGGCCCAGCAGCGAAAGCACCAGATTGTGTTCAAGCGTGTCTTTACCGAACAGCGTGATGATCTGGTAGGTGCGCGCCACCCCGCGCTGGGTGCGCTTGTGGGTCTTGTAGCGCGACACCTCCTCGCCGAAGAGGCGGATCGAGCCCGAATCGGAAAACAGGTCACCGGCGATCTGGTTGAACAGCGTGGTCTTGCCGGCGCCGTTGGGCCCGATGATCAGGCGCCGCTCGCCCGGCATCACGGTCAGCGAGACGTCGTTGGTCGCCGGCAGGCCGCCGAAGGATTTCTTGAGGTTGCGTATTTCCAGCGCTGGAACCGAGCTCATGCGCCCCCCTTTCCGCCAGCCTTGGCATCCGCCGGCTGCCTGGCGACGACGCGGTTCCACAGTCGGCGCAGGCCCGGCACCAGGCCTTCAGGCATGAAGATGACGATGAACACGAAGACGAAACCCAGCAGCATGTTCCAGCGCTCGACGTAGGCCGAGACATAGTTCTTTAACAACACGACAATCGCCGCTCCCACCACCGGGCCCGCCAGCGTGCCCGAGCCGCCGGCGATCACGCCGAGCAGGCCTTCGGCGGAGCTGGTGAGCGCCATCGAGCTGGGATGGATGTACTTGTTGTAGTAGACGAACATCACGCCCGACACCGCCCCCCAGAAGCCGGAGTAGACGAAGGTGAGCCAGCGGATCATCCACACGTTGTGGCCCAGCGCGCTCATGCGCCGCGGCTGGTCACGCGTGCCGCGCAGCGCCGCGCCGAATGGCGAGTGGACGAAGCGGCTGATCATCATCAGCGCGATCACGGTGACGATCAGGGTGAAGAAATAGAACGCCGTCGTGCCTTCGAGGTCGATGCCGAAAGGCTGCGGCCGCGTCAGGCCGCGCAGGCCGTTGTCGCCGTCGGTCACCGCCACCCAGCGATAGGCCAGGCCCCACAGCACCTGCGACAAGGCCAGCGTCAGCATCATGAAGCCCAGGCCGGAGGCGCGCAGCGAAATCCAGCCGAAGGCGCAGGCCATCAGCGTGGTGCCGATGATGGCCACCGGCGCCGTCACCAGGTGGCCCCACCCCATCTTGAGGAACAGCCAGGCGGAGATATAGGAGGCTACCCCGAGATAGGAGGCATGGCCGAGGGAAGTCAGGCCGCCGTAACCTACCAGCATGTTGAGGCTGGCGGCGAAGATCACCGCGATCAGCACCTGGCTTACCAGGTTGACGTAGAAATCGCCGACGAGGAACGGTATGGCGATCAGCGCCGCCAGCATCACGCCATACCAGGCCATCTTGGCCGGGGTCATCACCCCTTCATTCGCGCCCCAGATCATGCGCTCACCCGGCCGAACAGCCCGCGCGGGCGGAAGGCGATGACGAAGATCATCGGCAGGAACAGGATGACGTAGGCAAGATCAGGCATCAAGGCAATACCGAAGGTGTAGACAAAACCGATGATGAAACTGCCGACGAAGGCGCCGATGAGACTGCCGACGCCGCCCAGGATCACCACGATCAGGGCCAGCGGCAGCATGTCGGAATCCAGCCCCGGGTAGGCCGAGAGAATCGGCCCGCCGATGATGCCGCCGACGCCGGCCAGCCCCGCGCCCATGCAGAACACCGTGGTGAACAGGCGCGACACCGGAATGCCGACCGCGCGCGCCATCTGCATGTCGTCGACGCCGGCGCGGATCATCGCGCCCAGGCGGGTGCGCTCGATCAGGAAGTACAGGGCGCCGGCTACCAGGATGGCGACCACCACCACCGCCAGGCGATAGGCCGGGAACATGAAGTTCATCAGGTGCAAGGGAGCGCGCAGCAATTCCGGCGTCGGAATCGGGATCGGGTCACCGCCCCAGACGATCAGTGCGAGGTCGGCAATGATCAGCGAGGCACCCAGCGTCACCAGCACCTGCCCCTGCGAATTGCCCGCCAGCGGCCGTAGCACGAAGCGCTCGAAAAAGCCGCCGATGACGGCGATCGACAGTCCGCCGAGCAGGGCCGCCAGCCAGAAGTCGGTAACCCCATGCCTTATGTAGGTGATACCGATGTAGGCCCCCAGCATGAAAAACGCCCCGTGCGTCAGGTTGGCGATACGCATCAGGCCGAAGATCAGGGAAAACCCGGATGACAGCAGGAACAACAGGCCGCCGAGCGACAGGCTGTTGAGGGTTTGGATGACCCAGAATTGCATGCGGCCTCCGCGCTACGCGTACACGCGCGGCGAAGCCGGCGCGCACGGCAAGGCGCCGGGAATGAATCCGGTGTGGTGTTCCATCAATGTCTCCGATCTCGTTGTTGCGGGCAGGCCGTTGAGCGACGACCCCGCCCGGGGCATTTCTTGCAGCAGCACTACTTTCCCTTCTTCGGAGGGATCACCGGCAGCAGCAGGTGCGAGGGGTATTTCGGCCCGCAATGCAGGGTAACATCGCCGTCGAAAATTTTGGCCGGGCGGTCGGCCGGGTCGTCATGCAGGAAAGGCCCGCAGCCGCGCAGCGGATATTTCATGTTCGACAGGTAGCCCGGCTCGCCGGCGTATTCGTAGTCCTTGCCGCGCACGGTGACGGCGAGACGATAGCCCGGCGGCACCACGATGCAGGTGGGAATGATCTCGATGTCGAGCTCGACGATCTCGCCGGGCTTCAGCGGCTGCTTCTCGTCGTGCGTCAGGTACGGGCGGTACGGCTTGGAGCGCTTCTTGTCCAGCTTGCGGTGCGAGGCGCGCTGCCAGCCCTGGGCAATCGGCGTATGCGGGTCGAGCGTGCCCTGGAAGGTGATTTCCTTCATGTCGGGCGTGAACAGGCGCACGACGATGAACAGGTCCGCATCCTTGGTGGAGGACGAGACGAACAGCTTCATTGCAAGGGGGCCGGTGACCTCGACTTCCTTTTCCTGCGCCGGCAGCATGAAGGTCACACCGTCGGACATGCCGCGGTAGGTCAGCTTGCGGTTACGCGCCGGCGCCTTGTTGCCGAGCGTCAGGTTGGCGGTGTCGAGGAACAGCTTGGTCCACTTGGTGCGCTTGAGCGGCCACTCGTTCTCGAAGCGCTGCACGAACTTGTCGACATGGCGCACCTGCAGCAGCACCGGCGGGGTCTTGTCCCAGCCGTTCTTCTTGCCCTTGAGATAGTAGTCGAAGAACTTGAGCTGCAGCTTGCGGCCATAGTCGGTGTAGAAATGGGTCCAGTGCTCCAGCCCGTGGCACTCCAGCCACTTGTTCTTCGAAGCCGACTGGGTGAAGCCTTCGTAGTTGCCGCGCGGGTGCAGGCCCTGCCCGCCCCAGTTGGCAGCCGACAGCATGGGCACCGTCACCTTGGACCAGTCGGGCAGGCGCGGCTTCCAGTAATCGTCGAACATCTCGTGCTTGCGCACCATCGCCGGATGGTCTTCGCGGTTCTTGGCCAGTTCCGCCTGCGTCAGGGTATCCGGACCGCAGACCAGCTCACCGGTAACCGCGCTCTTCGGCCCGCGCGTGCCGAGGCCATGCTGCACGGTGGTGACCTGCATCGGGAACCAGTTGGGCACGAAGCAGGACATGATGCCGCCGTGGTGGCTGACCTCGCGATACATGTCGGCGGAGCCTTCCCACGGGCAGATCGCGGCCAGGTGCGGCGGCTGCAGCGCGGCGACAGCCCACTGGTTCATCGCCAGGTAGGAGATGCCGTTCATCCCCACCTTGCCATTGCTCCAGGGCTGGACGCCGGCCCACTCGATGCACTGGTAGATGTCCTTGGTCTCGTTCGGGCTCCAGATTTCCATGTAGCCGGGCGAGCGCCCCGCGCCGCGCGAATCGACGCGCACGCAGACGTAATTTTCAGGCACCCATTTTTCCGGATCGACCACTTCCCAGTTCTGGTACTTGTTGGTCGAGCCCTCGGCAACCTCGGGATGTTCGCGCACCATGTTGTCCCAGGCGGTCTTGTAGCCTTCCTGGAACGCGAGGCCCTTGCCATAGGGGCCATAGGTCAGAAGCACCGGAAACTTGCCTGCGCGGTCCGGGCGAAAAATGTCCGCGCGCAATTGCACGCCGTCTTCCATCGCGATAGGCACGTCCCAATCGATGCGCATGCCATCCCGAACTTCGCTTTTGAATGCGTCCATGTCTCCTCCGGGTCAAGCTGGCGCATTGGAGCCGAATCAACCCTGCACTGTCAACGCATCTTCAACTTATCAGCCGATAAGCAACCGCTATGTCTCGCGAGACCCTTACGCACTGCGCGTGATGCTAGCATCCGCGAGTCGTATGACAACGGGCGATGACACACGCCATCGCAACACGCAACGTCCGGTAAGAATTCCAAGGAGACACGCATGCAAATCGGCTTGCCCGGCACCGGCCGCATGGGCGCGGCAATCGTCCGCCGCCTGATTGATAGCGGACATCAACTGACGGTGTGGAACCGCACCGCGGACAAATTGAAACCCCTGATCGACGCCGGCGCCAAGGCGGCTGCGTCCCCGAAGGAACTGGCGGAAAAAAGCGAGATGGTCATCACCATCCTCAGCAACGCCGAGGCCATCGATGCGTTGTTCGAAGGGCCCAATGGCTTTCTCGCCGGCAACCTCAAGGGCAAGCTGTTCATCGAGATGAGCACAGTGCGCCCGGAGATCGAGATCGCGCTCGACAAGAAGCTGCGCGCCGCCGGCGCCGCGCTGATCGAGTGCCCGGTGGGCGGCACTGTCGGCCCGGCGCGCGACGGCAAGCTCTTGGGCTTCGTCGGTGGGGAGGACGCGGACGTGGCGCGCGCGCGCGCCGTGCTGGAGCAGATGTGCCGCCGCGTCGAGCACGTCGGCAAGATCGGCGCTGGCGCCAGCATGAAGCTGGCGATCAACCTGCCGCTACTGGTCTACTGGCAGGCGCTATCCGAAGCCTTGTCGCTGATCGAGCCGCTCAAGCTCGACCCGGCGCGCGTGATGGACATTCTCGCCGATACCTCCGGCGGCCCCAACATGCTGAAGAATCGCGCCCCCGCGATCGCCAAAGTGCTCAAGGGCGAAGACATCGGCCCGCCGACCATGGACATCAACCTGATGTGCAAGGACATGCGGGCGATGATCGACGAAGCGAAATCCCTCGGCCGCCCCTTGCCGGTGACACAGCGGGCGATGGAAATGTTCGCCGATGCCGCCGGCCACGGCCAGGGAGAGGTCGACGCGATCAAGTTTCCCGCCTATTGGCTGTCGCGGCCGAAGCAGTAGGCGCCGTGGCCGCGCAAAACAAAAAAGCCGGCAACGCCGGCTTTTTTGCTGCTTCCCCCTCTTCCCCGTTCCCCTCCAGGCACCGGGCCAGGCAGGCGCCTACTCCTCGCAGGCGGCAACCACCACCTGGCAGCTATCGCCCTGGCCACACATCGCGCGCGCCTTGCTGATCGCGGCGGCCCTGCCCATGTCGAAACCGTAGCCGTAGCGCTTGCCGGAAGAGACATAAGCGCCGCAACTGTTCGTCAGCACCGGTTCTGCGCACGACGCCCCCTGGCACCCGATCGGCGCAGCAGTCTTGATCACTTGCGCGGAATCCGCGCCCGGCTCGTACACGGCCGACTTCGCCTTGACATCGGATTCAGCGGCGAACGCACCTCCCTGCGCCAGCAAGCCACAAGCAAACACGACAGCGGAAACAACGGCGGAGATTTTCATATTGGATTTGCCTCCCAGAGTTGATTCAAACGTGAGTGAATCGGATGGAAGGCAATCTAACATGCGTGTTATGGCTTTTCGCCATGCTTAACCAAAGTTGACATGTCACCGGAATTAACAATCGCGCCGGCGCTCTGTGCGCACAAAGGCTGCGTGCAACGGCCGGCACGGAACACGCCGCGCGTGTGCATAGTGCACGAAAAAGAAATGGCCGGCTTCAGGCTGGCACGGCTGCGTTAAAACAACGCATGTAAAAAAACAAAAGCCAGCATTGCGCTGGCTTTTTAACTGGCGTCCCCTGCGGGATTCGAACCCGCGTACTTACCGTGAAAGGGTAATGTCCTAGGCCTCTAGACGAAGGGGACAACGTTCTTGAAACTACGTCCGGACTACGCTACTGCTTTAGTGTTCGGGTGGTGGAGGTAAGCGGGATCGAACCGCTGACCTCTTGCATGCCATGCAAGCGCTCTCCCAGCTGAGCTATACCCCCAACCGAAGCTAAAATTATAGCGGGGAATTGCCCATTTTGCAAACTTCCGCAACAAAACTTTAAAAATTCCCCAGCGCCTGTAGGACCCGTTCACGGCCGAACAGTTCCAGCACGGCATCCAGCGAAGGCGTCTGCGTCTGCCCTGCCACCAGCACTCGCACCGGCATGGCCAATTGGGGCATTTTCAGGCCGTGCTGGGTCAGGGTTTCCTTTACCACGGCGGCAATCGCCGGCTTTTCCCAGGCAACGGCGCCGAGCTTCTCACGCAGGGCGGCAAGGGCCGGCTTGACGGCGTCGGTGACGTGCTGCGCCAGCAGTTCAGGCGTGGCGCGGATGTTGCCGTAGAACAGGTGGGCGGCGTCGGCGACCTCCTGCAGGGTGTGCGCCCGGTCCTTCACCAGCGCCACCACCCTCACCAGATCGGGGCCGCCCGCCAGTTTGGCGCCGGAGGCCTCGATGCGCGGGCCAACCAAACCCGCCAGGCGGGCGTTGTCCGCCTCCTTGATGTACTCGTGGTTCAGCCAGGTGAGCTTGGCCTGGTCGAACTGCGCCGCCGAGCGGCTCACCTGCGCGAGGTCGAACCACTCGACGAACTTGTCGCGCGGGAATTTTTCGGCATCGCCGTGGCTCCAGCCCAGGCGCGCCAGGTAGTTGAACAGCGCCTCCGGCAGATAGCCTTCGGCGGCGTAATGCATCACGCTGACGGACTCGCCGTGCAGGCGCTTGGAGAGCTTCTCGCCGTCATGCCCCAGCACGGTCGGCAGGTGCGCGAACTCCGGCACCGGCGCCTTGAGCGCGCGGTAGATGTTGATCTGCCGCGGCGTGTTGTTGACGTGGTCGTCGCCGCGCACCACGTGGGTGATCGCCATGTCGAGGTCGTCCACCACCACGGCGAAGTTGTAGGTCGGCATCAGGTCGTCGCGCGCGATCACCAGGTCGTCGAGCTCGGTGTTGCTGATGCTGATCTCGCCCTTGACCAGGTCGTTCCAGGTCACCAGGCCATCGTCCGGATTGCGAAAGCGGATTACCGGCTTGATGCCCTCGGGAACCGGCTTGCCCTGGGCGTTTTCCGGGCGCCAGCGGCCGTCGTAGCGCGGCTTGATCCCCTTGGCGCGCTGCTCCTCGCGCAGCAAGTCGAGCTCTTCCTTGGTGGCGTAGCACTTGTAGGCGCGGCCATCGGCGAGCATCTCGGCGATCACCGCGCGATAACGCTCCAGGCGCGCGGTCTGGCGGATCGGGCCTTCGTCGTAATCCAGGCCGAGCCAGGCCATGCTGTCGAGGATCACCTGCACCGACTCCTCGGTCGAGCGTTCGAGATCGGTGTCCTCGATGCGCAGGACGAATTTGCCGCCATGGTGGCGCGCATAGGCCCAGGAAAAGAGGCCGGCGCGGGCGTTGCCCAGGTGCATGAAGCCGGTCGGGCTGGGGGCGAAACGGGTGCGAACTTGCGTCATTAGATGCTTTGCGAAAGAAAACGGGCTGCCGAAGGCTGAATTGTAGCTTTTGCGCCGCCGGATTTGCGCCCGGGGTTTTGCGTTCAATCCGACCCTGCGCTATAATTCGGGGCTTCGCAAGCGGGTAGCATCGGCTTGCGCATCCAAGTCCACCGTCTTCGGGTGGCAGCTTGGGCGGTTAACTCAGCGGTAGAGTGCCACCTTCACACGGTGGAAGCCACTGGTTCGATCCCAGTACCGCCCACCAAATTCCCCTCTGTTTTTGCCTGCGCAGGCCGGCTGCGGTGTCGATCTTTTGCGATGGCGCGCGCTTTCTCTGGCAAAATCGATCGCGCTTCCGTTTAGCCCGATCTCATGTACAACATCCTGCAAGGCCTGCGCATCGTCGAATGCGCCTCCTTCATCGCCGCGCCCTCGTGCAGCCTGCATTTGCGCCAGATGGGCGCGCAAGTCATCCGCATCGACCCGATCGGCGGCGGCCCCGATTTCAGCCGCTGGCCGCTTTCCGGCAACGGCACCAGCCTCTACTGGGAAGGCCTGAACAAGGGCAAGCTGTCGATCGCCGTTGATTTCGGCAGTCCCGAGGGGCGCGAACTGGTGGCGCAGCTGGTCTGCGCGCCGGGCGCCGGTGGCGGCCTGTTCGTCACCAACTTTCCGGCCGAAGGCTTCCTCTCGCATGAGCGTCTGTGCCAGCGGCGCCCCGACCTCATCACCGCCCGCGTGATGGGCTGGGCTGACGGTACCCCTGCGGTGGACTACACAGTCAACGCCGCCGTCGGTGTGCCTTACATGACCGGGCCGGTGGCGACCGCAGGCGAGCCGGTGAACCACGTGCTGCCGGCCTGGGACTTGGTCACCGGCGCCTATGGCGCTTTCGCCCTGCTTGCCGCCGAGCGCCATCGCCAGGCCACCGGCATCGGGCAGGAGGTGCGCCTGCCACTTTCCGACGTCGCCGCGGCCACGCTCGGCCATCTCGGACAGGTCGCCGAAGCGCTGACCATCGGCGACCGTCCGAAAATGGGCAACAGCCTGTTCGGCGCCTTCGGCCGCGATTTCCGCACCGCCGATGGCGAACATCTGATGGTGGTGGCGATCACGCCGCGCCAATGGAGCGGGCTGATCGCCTGCCTCGGGCTGGAGCAGGCGATTGCCGGCATCGAGGCGTCGCTGAGCGTTTCTTTCGCCAAGAACGAAGGCCTGCGCTTCACGCATCGCGATGTCATCTACGCGCTGATCGAAACCGCGATCGCGCGCCGCAGCGCCGCCGAGCTCGGGCCCCTGTTCGATGCCAAAGGCGTGTGCTGGGGGCCGTACCACACGCTCAAGGCGGCGATCGAGGCCGACCCGCGCCTGGTACGCGACAACCCGCTGTTCGCGGCAGTCGCGCACCCCAGCGGGCACACCTACCCCACCCCGGGCGCGGCCGCCACGCTGACGCAAAGCACGCGTGGGGAGGCCACCCGTGCCCCGCGCCTGGGTGAACATACCGACCAGGTGCTGGCCGAACTCCTCGGCCTTACCGCGGCGCAGATCGGCAAGCTGCATGACAGCGGCCGCGTCGCCGTTGCAATAGATTGAGACCATCATGAACGCTTCCGTGCTCAAGCCTCTCCCTGCTTCGGACCATCTCGAAGAGCCGCAGCAAACCCTCGAAGACCTGGCCGCGCCGGTGCGCGCATACCTCGCGGCCGCAACCGCCGCCGCCCGCGCGCGCGTTACTGCGGGCGGGCGTGTCGATGCGCCCCTATTGCAGGAACACCAGCGCGCCCTGCATGGCCTGGCGTGGATTTCCACTCTCGCAGAAACCGTGCTCAGCGCCGCGCGCTGGGGGCAAAGCCTGGCGCAGGCCGGCCGCCTGCACGAAGCGGAACGCCTGCTGCTGGGCATCGGCCTGGGCGAATACCTGGCGCAGCTCACCGGCGGCATCCCGATGAGCCAGAACGAAATCTTCCGGCCCGCCGAACTGGGGCTGGATGAAGCAACGCAAACCCTGCGCGCCGCCGCCCCGGTGCGCGTCTTTCTCGACCAGGGCAACACGCCTGCCGCGCGCAAGCGCCTGATCGAACTGGTGCGCAGCGGCGTGCAGATCGACGAATCGCTGCCGGACGACGAGCTCAACATGGTCCGCGACCAGTTCCGCCGCTTTGCCAGCGAGCGCGTGGCGCCGCACGCGCAAGCCTGGCACCTGGCCGACGAATTGATTCCCGACGCAGTGGTCGCTGAGATGGCCGAACTCGGCGTCTTCGGCATTTGCATCAGCCCCGAATACGGCGGCCTGGGCCTGGGCAAGCTGGCGATGAGCGTGGTCACCGAGGAACTGAGCCGTGCGTGGATCGCTGCCGGCTCCCTCGGCACGCGCTCGGAAATCGCCGGCGAGCTGATTTCCCTCAACGGCACCGATGCGCAGAAAAAACAGTGGCTGCCCGGCATCGCTTCCGGCCAGGTGCTGCCCACCGCCGTATTCACCGAGCCCGACACCGGCTCCGACCTCGGGGCGCTGCGCACCCGCGCGCGCCGCGCCGCCGACGGCAGCTGGCGCATTGACGGCAACAAGACCTGGATCACCCACGCTTCACGCAGCGACCTGATGACCCTGATGGCGCGCACCAATCCGGACGACAAGGGCTACGCCGGGCTTTCGATGTTCCTGGCCCCGAAGCCGCGCGGCAATGCGCATACGCCCTTCCCCGCCCCCGGCATGAGCGGCGGCGAGATTCCGGTGCTGGGCTATCGCGGCATGAAGGAATACGAAATTGCCTTCAACGATTTCGCCGTGCCGACCGAGGGGCTGCTCGGCAGCGGCGAAGGCCAGGGGTTCAAGCAACTGATGCAAACCTTCGAAGGTGCGCGCGTGCAGACCGCGGCGCGCGCCGTCGGTGTCGCCTGGAAGGCCTATGACCTGGGGCTGCGCTACGCCTGCGAGCGGCGCCAGTTCGGCACGGCCATCGCCGAATTTCCGCGCGTATCCGACAAGCTGGCGCTGATGCTCACCGAAACCGTGATGGCGCGCGAACTCACCTACTTCGCCGCCACTGAAAAAGACAAGGGCCGGCGCTGCGACATCGAGGCCGGCATGGCCAAGCTGCTGGCGGCGAAAGTGGCCTGGAGCAATGCCGACACCAGCCTGCAGATCCACGGTGGCAACGGCTACGCGCTGGAATTCGAGATCAGCCGCGTGCTGTGCGATGCACGCATTCTCAACATCTTCGAAGGCGCGGCGGAAATCCAGGCGCAGGTGGTCGGGCGCGGCCTGCTGGCGCGCGCCTGAGCCGGCTTACCAGCCGCCACCCAAGGCACGGAAGGTCACCACCGCGGCGCGTGCGTCGTCGGCATGCACCCGCGCCAGCTGGTCGCGGGCATGCAGCAGCTCGCGGTCCTCCTGCAATACCTCGATCAGGCTCACCGCCCCGCCCTTGTAGGCATCTTCGGAAGCGGCGCGCGCCCGCTCGTGCGCATCAACTTCGTCGTGCAGGTCGCGGCTTTGTGCTTCCAGTTCGGTCAATGTGACCACGGCATTTTCCACGTCCTCGGCGGCGCGCAACATGGACTGGCGATACGTGGCCAGGGCCTGGGCATTGGTCCCCTTGGCCTGCGCCACTTCAGCATCGATGCGCCCGAAATCGAACAGGCGCCAGCGTAAGCCCGCCAAGGCGCTCGGCTGAAAGGAGGCGCCGGAGAAAAGCCCGGTCGCCCCCAGGCTCTCGAAACCGACCAACGCGCCGAGTGAGACCTTGGGGTAATACTCCGCCATCGCCTGGCCGATGCGTGCGTTGGAAGCTGCCAGCCGGCGCTCGGCCGCAATCACGTCCGGCCGGCGCCGTAGCAACTCGGCCGGCCCCTGACGGTTTTCGTACAGGGTGATCGCCGGCACCTGCGGTGCGGCGCGCGTCGCGCTTTGCTGCAGTTCGCCGGCATAGGTGCCTGGTTGCGCGCCCATCAGTACGTCCAGGCGGTTGAGCTGGATTTCCAGTTCAGTGCGCAGCGGCGGAATAGTGGCGCGCGCCTGCGCCAGTACGGCCTCGGCCTGCGCGGTTTCACGCGACGTCGCCAGCCCTTCTTGCAGGCGCAAGCGCACCAGTTCCAGCAGGTCCGCGTTGGCCCGCGCCTGTTCCTGCGCCAGTGCAATGCGTTCCTGCGCGCCGCGGGCGCGGAAATAGGCATCGGCCGCTTCACCCGCGATCAGGATGCGCACGCCGGCCTGCTCTGCTTCCGCCGCCTGGGCTTCCGCATCCGCCGCCTCGGCGCCGCGCCTAAGGCTGCCGGCGAGATCCAGCTCCCAGCTGGCACCCAGGCCGACGTCGTAGAGCGTGTGGTTGCGGTCATAGCCCGGCTGATGCCGCGCCAGTTCGCCCAGCGGGCTTTGCAGGGATTGGTGCTCGCGCGCCGCCTGCGCATCGAAATTCACCTGCGGCAGTCGCTGCGCGCCGGCGTGGCGTGCGGCAGCGCGGGCCTGATCGACGCGCGCAATGGCCGCCGCCAGGTCAAGGTTTTGCTTCAGCGCACGCTCGACGATGCGCGTCAGCACAGGATCGGCAAAGCCGGTCCACCACGTATCTAGCGCAGGTGGGGGCAGGCTTGCCTGGCGCGCCGCCAGCGCCGCTTCATGCTGGAACGGCAGCGTATAGGGTGCGGGCGGCGCCTTGTAGTCCGGCCCGACGGCCGCGCAGCCGGCCAGCACCAGCGACATCAGGAAAGCCGGCGCAATGCCGGCAAGGCTGCGCACCTTTGAATGCGCTGCGAAACGAGACCTCATCAACATGGCCAACTCCCCGGCGACCGCAGACCCTTGCCCCGGCCGCCAAAATTAACTTGCATAATGAAAGCAACTATTGTAAAGTCACTTTCATCTTGAAAGCAACTGGATTTTTCAGCCGCTTCCAAATCCCCTTAATCCCGGAGGTAAGCCATGCAACGCAAGAGCTTTGGCGAGATGCAATGCCCGGTCGCCCGCAGCCTGGAGCGCGTCGGCGAGTGGTGGAGCATCCTGATCCTGCGCGATGCCTTTTACGGCATGACGCGGTTCGATGAATTCCAGAAGAGCCTGAACATCGCCCCCAACATCCTGACGCGCCGCCTGACGGCACTGGTCGACGCCGGCCTGCTGGAGCGCCGCCAGTACCTCGAAAAACCCCCGCGATTTGAATATGTACTGACCGCACGCGGGCGCGACTTCCGCCCGGTGATGCAGGCCTTGATGGCCTGGGGCAACCGCAATTTCGCCACGGAAGGCTTGAGCGTGATGCTGGCCGACACGCGCACCGGCAGGCAGGTCGATGCTGTGATGGTCGATGCCGCCACCGGCGAACGCATCGACAACGGCCACTACGCCCCCGCCCCCGGCCCCGCCGCCAATGAGGCCGTGCGCCGCCGCCTCTCCTTCGGCGCGCAAAAGCGCCTGACCCCCGATCTGAAACCAGATTTCCCGCCCGATCACGTGGAGGCCGCATGAGCGCAGCCAACGTCGCATCCCTACCCGCCGGCGCCGCGCCGGCCGCCCCTGTTTCCATCCGCAAGCGCAGCCGCCGCCCGCTGTTTACCGGCTTGGCGCTGGTCGCTGCGATTGCACTGGGCGCCGGTGGCTACTACTGGTGGTCCAACGGCCGCTTCCTGCTCTCTACCGACGACGCCTATATCGGCGGCGATGTCACCGTGATCAGCCCGCGCGTGGCCGGCTATATCGGCAATGTGCAAGTCACCGACAATCAGGTGGTACGCACCGGCGACCTGCTGCTGCGCCTGGACGATCGCGATTTCCGCGCCGCCCTCGCGAAAGCCGAGGGCGCGGTCGCCGCGCAACAGGCACTCCTCGCCAATCTCGACGCCACGCGCCACCTGCAAGACGCGGTAATCGCGCAAGCGCGCGCCGGGGTCAGCGCGGCGGATGCCGACCGCGTGCGCGCGCATGACGACCAGGTACGCTTCGAAGCGCTGTCGGCGCGCTCGGCCGTTTCCATCCAGAGCGCGCAAAAAGCCGATGCGGACTTCAAGCAGGCGCAGGCCGGCAGCCAGAAGGCGGCCGCCGCGCTCACCGCGTCGCAGCGCCAGCTCGACGTGATCGCCTCGCAAAAGCAGCAGGCCGAGGCGGCGCTGGCGCAGGCCACCGCGGAGCGCGACATCGCCCGCCTGAATCTCAGCTACACCGAAGTGCGCGCCCCGATCGACGGCATCGTCGGCAACCGTCGCGCCCGCGCCGGCGCTTATGCGACCGCCGGCACGCAACTCCTGTCGATCGTGCCCAGCCACGGCCTGTGGGTGGACGCCAATCTCAAGGAAGGCCAGCTGGCGCGCGTGCGCGCGGGCCTGCCGGCCGAAGTGCAGGCCGACGTATTGCCCGGCCACGTGTTCCGCGGGCACGTGGCCAGCCTGGCGCCCGCCACCGGTACGCAGTTCAGCGTGCTGCCGACGGAAAACGCCACCGGCAACTTCACCAAGATCGTGCAGCGGGTGCCGGTGCGCATCCTGCTCGACGAAAGCGATGCCAACATCGCCTACCTGCGACCCGGCCTGTCGGTGGTCGCCGAAGTGGACGCGCGTCCGCAGGCCGGCAGATGAACGCCGTCGTCATGCCCGGCACGGCGGCGCCGCAGGTCGCGCCGCCGCTGCCTGCCCTGCCAAACCCGGCCGACATGCCGCTGACGAGCCGCGTGATTGCCTTCGCCACCATGGTGGTTGGCATGTTCATCGCGTTGCTCGACATCCAGATTGTCTCGGCATCGCTACGCGACATCGGCGGCGGGCTTTCCGCCGGCGCCGATGAAACCGTCTGGGTGCAAACCGCCTACCTGATCGCCGAGATCATCGTCATTCCCCTCTCGGGCTGGCTGTCGCGGGTGATGTCGACGCGCTGGCTGTTCTGCGTCTCGGCGGTCGGCTTCACCATCACCAGCCTCTTGTGCGGCATCGCCTGGAACATCCAGAGCATGATCATCTTCCGCGCCCTGCAAGGCTTCCTCGGCGGCTCGATGATTCCGCTGGTGTTCACCACCGCCTTCGCCTTCTTCCAGGGGCCGCAGCGGGTGATCGCCGCCGCCACCGTGGGCGCCATCGCCTCGCTGGCGCCGACACTCGGCCCCACCGTCGGCGGCTGGATCACCGACAACTATTCGTGGAACTGGCTATTCCTGATCAACATCGTGCCGGGCAGCTTCGTGGCCGTCGCCGTGCCACTCCTGGTGAAGGTGGACCGCCCCAATCCGTCGCTGTTGCGCGGCGCGGATTACCCTGGCATGGCCTTCCTCGCAGTGTGCCTGGGTTGCCTCGAATACACACTCGAGGAAGGTCCGCGCTGGGACTGGTTCGGCGACGACACCATCCTCGCCACCGCCTGGCTCGCGGGCCTGGCGGGCGCGGCTTTCCTCTGGCGCAGCCTGACCTACGCGCAGCCGGTGGTCGACCTGCGCGCGCTCAAGGACCGCAATTTCGCGCTCGGCTGCTTTTTCTCGTTCATGAGCGGCGTGGGCATCTTCGCCACCATCTACCTGACGCCGCTGTTCCTCGGCCACGTGCGCGGCTTGAGCGCGCTGCAGATCGGCGAGGCGGTGTTTTCCACCGGTGTGTTCCAGATCCTGTCGATTCCGATCTACGCTTTTCTGGCCAACCGGGTCGACCTGCGCTGGCTGATGATGTTCGGGCTGTTCTGCTTCGGCTTGTCGATGTGGTATTTCGCGCCCATCACCCACGACTGGGGCGCCGATCAACTTCTCCTGCCGCAGGCGCTGCGCGGCTTCGCGCAGCAGTTCGCGGTGGCGCCCGCCATCACGCTGACCCTGGGCGGGCTGGCGCCGGAGCGCCTGAAATTCGCTTCCGGCCTGTTCAACCTGATGCGCAACCTGGGCGGCGCCATCGGCATCGCCGTCAGCGCCACCATTCTCAACGACCGCACCAACCTGCACTTTCAGCGCATCGCCGAGCACCTGACCGCGACCAACGAGGCCATGGGCGAGTTGCTGCAAGGTGCCGCGGGACGCATCGCCGCCCTGGGTGACGGGGCAGTACCGGCCCATACTGCCGCGCTCAAGCAGCTTTGGCTCTTGACCCTGCGCGAAGCACAGACGCAAACCTTCGGCGACGTTTTCGTCGTCATCATGGTGTGCTTTTTCATCACCACGGCGATGGTGCCCCTGATGCGCAAGGTAGCGCCGCCCAAGCCCGCCAGCGCGCCCGCCGCGCATTAATACCGGGGCGCGGGCGCGCCTCAGGCGTGCGAGGGGGCGGCTAGCCGGGCTTCGGAACCGCCGCCCGGATAGCGGGCAGAAAACTCTCCCACCGACAGCGGTGCATTCCAGAAAAAACCCTGGCCGACGCGGCATTCCAGCGCCGCCAGTGCCTCGCGCTGCTCGGCCTTTTCCACACCCTCGGCGATCACCTCGATGCCCAGTTCCTTGGCCAGCGCGCATACCGAGCGCACGATGGCGAAGGAAGCGCGATCGGCGGGAATGCGGCTGACGAAATAGCGATCCAGCTTGAGCGTGTCGAAGCTGTGGCGGATGACGTAGGAGAGATTGGAAAAGCCGGTGCCGAAATCATCGATACACAGGCGCACGCCCAAACGGCGGATCTTGTTCAGGTTGTGCACCGTGGTCTCGGAACTGTCCATCAGCACGCCTTCGGTGATTTCCAGTTCCAGCACGTGCGGATTGATGCCGACATGGCTGATGACGCGCCCGACTTCGTCGGCAAAATTCTTCTGCCGCAACTGGCGCGGCGAGACGTTGATCGACAGCCGTTTCAGGTGGATGCCCAGGCCCTGCCAGATGCGCAATTGCAGGCAGGCCTGCTCGATGATCCACATGCCGATGCCGTCGATGATGCCCAACTCTTCGGCGGACGGGATGAAATCGTCCGGATTGACAGTGACGGTATCGTTGCGGCGCCAGCGTACCAGGGTCTCGGCGCCCACCAGCTGTCCGCTGCCGAGCTCCACGATCGGCTGGTAGCAGAGGAAGAATTCGGAGCGCGACAGCGCCTGGCGCAAATCCGAGGTGATCGACAGGCGCTTGGTCGCCTTTTGCTGCATGGTGTCGTGGAAAAAGCACACGCGGTTGCGGCCGTTGCGCTTGGCTTCGTACATCGCGATATCGGCGCACTGGATCAGCTTTTCCGCCGTGCTGCCGTCTTCCGGGAACACCGCCACACCGATCGAGGCCGCCACCACCACCGGCGAGCCATCGACCAGGATGGCCTCGCGCGCCTTGGTGAGAATTGCCTCGGCCACGCGGATCGCGGGACGCGACTCCGGCAGGTCGGGCAGGATGGTGAGGAACTCGTCGCCGCCCATGCGGCCGATGGTATCGGCTTCCCGCAGGGTGCTGCGCGCGCGGCTGACGAAGGTTTTCAGCACCTCGTCGCCGGCGTGATGCCCCAGGCCGTCGTTGATCGCCTTGAAGTTGTCCAGGTCGATGAAAAACACCGCGATGGTTTTTTTCGAGCGCCGCGACAGCGAGATCGCCTGGCGCAGGCGGTCCAGCACCAGGGTGCGGTTGGGCAGGCGGGTGAGCGGATCCTGGAAGGCCATCTGCGCCACCTGCTGCTCGGCCTGCACCCGCAAGGTGACGTCCTGGGCAATGCCGTGATAGCCGCAAAAGCGCCCCGCCTCGCCATACTGCGCGGTGCCGGAGACCTCGATCCAGCGTTCGCTGCGGTCCGGCAGGTGCTGCTTGATCAGGATGTGCTTGAACGGGCTACGGCGCGCCAGGCAGGCGTTGTAGCCTTCCCAGTCGGTCTTCGAGTGGGTGTCGGAATCTATCTCCTGCCAGGCATGGCCGAGGAAGGATTGGCGAAAGCGCCCGGTGAGGCCAGAGGTGCCGTCGCCATGGCTGCCTTCGAGCTTGGTCAGCAGGCCTTCTGCATCCTGCACCCAGAACCAGTCGCAGGCCAGCGCCATCAATTCGCGGAAACGGTCATCGGGCTGCGCCCCCCCGGATGCGCGCGGCGCGCCGGCCAGCACCGGCAGCAAGCGCTCGGTCACTCCCTCGACCGCCGCCTCCAGCCCACGCTCCCCCATGGCCTGCGCCGCCAGCAGGTGCAGGCCGACCGTGTTGCCGCTGGCGTGTTCGGTCTGCGGCAAGGCGCAGAAAAACCAGCGCGCGACCGTGCCGTCGGTGTCGCGCACCTGCCCTTCGAAATCGACCCGCCCCTCGCCCATCGCCCGCGCCAGCGAGGCCCCGAACGGCGGATACAGCACCGGCCCGACCGCGTCATGCACATTGCGATTAAGCAGATCTGCCCGCGCCAGGCCGAAGCACTCGGCAAAACCGAGACTGCATTCGCGCACTATGCCGTCGGCATCCAGGTATGCCCACGGATAGTCAGACAATCCGGCGAATGATTCCAACAACTGCGCCCGCCCCTCCGGGCCCAATGCAGCCGACATTACTGCACTCTCCGCAAAAAATCTTGTTAAATCCGCACCGCCCATGCCGCCCCCCCCTCGCCCACGTGCGCACCTGAATGCACGTTGGACCGTTTTCATCTCAGGTTCTTGTTTACTTTTCTGGCCGGCTCTGTCGACGCGAATCTTTTCAAAGCCGGATCCCTCGTTCCAGCCACCGCGCTCAAGCAAAAAATAAGGATGTGATTTTATTTATGGTCAATGACGATAACATAAGGTTTGCCCGCCGCAAAATCGATTGCGCAATTTCCCGCCCACCACGACCCCGCGCTCGCGCCTTGCGGGCCCGGCGCATGATTGCCATAATTTGCGTGTAGCCCGTGCGCGCGTCCATGCGGCAGCGCGCGGCGTATCAAGCACGGAACCGTCAGCGCCAGTCGTGTCTGCGCCGCGCGGCAACTAGAACGGAAAGAAACGGGGAGATGGTGTTCATGCAGGATGACGACGAGCGCATGCTGCGTTTTCATGTCTTGTACTCGGGCCTGCTCAAGCAGCCGCTGGACCGCGAGGAATTCGACGCCGACGATCTTTATGCCTTCCAGGCCCTGGAGCGCGCCATGCGCTGCGAAAACCAGGAATTGCGCAACCTCGCCGCGCACCTGCAGGCGCAGCGCCAGGCGGCGATGGAGAGCATCACCCTCAAGGCCAAGGATGGGCTCGATACCACGCGCCGGCTCAATACCGTGGCGGCACCGACGCCGCGCGAAGCGGCCGAAACGGTACATGTCGCGCGCCCCGTGCTGCCGCAGCAGCCGGCACCGCCGCAGGGTGAGCGCCGCCTGGGCGCGCCGCGCCTGAGCCCGCAGGAGGCCACCCGCATCACCACCCTGGAGCGCCTGTACCGCCTCGAGTTCGGCCGGCCGCTCAACGTCGCCCGCTTTGCCGTGGATGACAGCTACGGGCGTGACGTGCTCAAGGAAGCGCTTGCCGCCAGCAACCAGGACCTGGTGGTCTTGGCGCGCCATTACGTCGACGAAAACGGCAAGCCGCGCCGGCACCGGCGCGGAGAGCAGCAGCTGGCCGCGCAGTAATGCACGAGATTGCGGCGGCATGCCGGCCGCCTGCCACCCATAACGGGGAGCGGTTCGGAAAAAATGATCCGAACGGCTGCGGAACGCCAGACAAGACTTCATAAAAAGCATAAAATGCCAGCCGCAAGCCTTTGACTTGCCTATAATAATCTGCCACTCAAAACCCCGCAAGCGTTTCCCGGACCTTTACGTGCACAGCGCCGTGAAGGGTAACGTAGACACGCCTATATAACACCCGGCATAAATGACAGTGTTCCCCCCTGATCGCGCCCGGTCGCCCAAGGTGGCGGCTTTTTTGCTATAAGCCGTCTGCACATGGACATTCTTCTGCAGCAGATCATCAACGGCCTGATCCAGGGCAGCCTCTATGCTGTCGTGGCCCTTGGGTACACCATGGTCTACGGTGTCCTGGAACTGATCAACTTCGCCCACGGCGACATCGTGATGGTGGGGGCGCTGGTGACCTACACGGTGTTTTCCTTCGCCTCCGCCCACGGCCTGGGCGCGGGGCCGGCGCTGGCGCTGGCGGTAATCGCCGCGATTGCGGTATGCGCGCCGCTGGGCCTGCTGATCGAGCGCGTCGCCTACCGGCCGCTGCGGCGCGCCCAGCGCCTGGCGCCCCTGATCACCGCCATCGGTGTTTCCATCCTGGTCGAATATGCCGCCGCCCTGATCTGGAGCAAGCAATACCTTTCACTGCCGGAACTGGTGAAGCCCACCGAGTTCCAGATCGGCGGCGCCACCACCTCGGACCTGCAAGTAGCCATCGTACTGATCTCGGTGGCGATGATGGCGGGCCTGTTGTGGCTGATCAAGTACACGCGCATCGGCAAGGCCATGCGCGCCACCGCGCAAAGCCACGACCTGGCCGGCCTGATGGGGGTCAACGTCGACCAGGTGATCGCCTTCACCTTCGTGCTGGGCTCGGCACTGGGCGCGGTGGCGGGCGTGATGCAGATTCTTTACTACGGCATCGGGCACTACCTGATGGGCTTCATGCTGGGCCTGAAGGCCTTCACGGCGGCGGTGCTGGGCGGCATCGGCAACGTACAGGGCGCGATGCTGGGCGGCCTCCTGCTCGGGTTGATCGAAAGCCTGGCTTCGGGCTATATCGGGGATCTGACCGGGGGCGTTTTGGGCAGCAACTATCGTGACGTCTTCGCCTTCCTCGTACTTGTTCTGGTGCTGGTGCTGCGCCCGTCCGGCCTGATGGGGCAAAAGACGGGAGACCGCGCTTGAAATTGCGCATGCCCGCCAGCTGGGCCGGGAAACTGGCGGTGTTCGCCGTTCTCGCCGCGTTGCTGGTGGTCCTGCCTTTCGTCACTGAGTCCCTGGTGGGACGCTCCTGGGTACGGGTGATCGACGGCGCCCTGCTGTTCTCGATGCTGGCCATCGGCCTGAACGTGGTGGTGGGCTACGCCGGCCTGCTGGACCTCGGCTTCATCGCCTTTTTCGGCATCGGCGCCTATACCTACGCCCTGCTCGCCTCGCCGCAATTCGGGTTGCATTGGCCAGTCTGGGTGCTGATGCCCCTGGGCGCGATGGTGGCCGGCCTGTTCGGCGTGATCCTCGGCGCCCCCACGCTGCGCCTGCGCGGCGACTACCTGGCGATCGTGACTTTAGGCTTCGGCGAGATCATCCGCATTTTCATGGTCAACCTGAACCGCCCGTTCAACCTCACCAACGGCCCGCAGGGCATCACCCTGATCGACCCGATCCGCCTCGGCGGCTTCGACCTCTCCAAGACCGTCAACGTGCTCGGCGTGCAGGTGGCGGCGGTGCACAGCTATTACTTCCTGTTCCTGCTGTGCGTGATCGCCTCGATGATTCTCTCCAGCCGGCTGGAGAATTCGCGCATCGGCCGCGCCTGGATCGCCATCCGCGAGGATGAAATCGCCGCCAAGGCAATGGGCATCAACACGCGCAACATCAAGCTGCTCGCCTTTGCCATGGGCGCCTCCTTCGGCGGTGTCTCCGGCACGCTGTTCGCCTCCTTCCAGGGTTTCGTCAGCCCGGAAAGCTTCAAGCTGATGGATTCGATCATGGTCGTCTGCATGGTGGTGCTGGGCGGGATGGGGCATGTGCCCGGGGTGGTGCTGGGCGCCATCCTGCTGACCGCCCTGCCCGAGGGGCTGCGCTATGTGCAGCCGCTGCAGATGAACCTGTTCGGCAAGGTATACATCGACCCTGCCGACCTGCGCATGCTGCTGTTCGGCCTGGCATTGGTGCTGATGATGCGCTTCCGCCCGCAGGGTCTGTGGCCTTCGGCGCGGCGCGAGCATGAATTGAAGGGCGAGGCATGAGCGCGCTCTTGCACGCGCAGGGCGTGGTGAAGCGCTTCGGCGGCCTGACCGCGCTCTCGGATGTTTCGCTCGACGTCAATCGCGGCGAGATCTTCGGCCTGATCGGCCCCAACGGCGCCGGTAAGACGACGTTTTTCAACGTGCTCACCGGCCTTTACGCCGCTGACGAGGGCGAGGTGACTTTCGACGGCGGCAGGCTGTCGGCCGCGCCGCACCAGGCTGCGGCCGCCGGCATCTCACGGACCTTCCAGAACATCCGCCTGTTCGCCAACATGAGCGCGCTGGAAAACGTGATGGTCGGGCGCCACGTGCGTACCCGCGCCGGGGTCTGGGGTGCGGTGCTTCGTACCAAGGCTGCGCGCGCCGAAGAAGCCGCCATCCGCAAGCGCGCCGCTGAATTGCTGGAATACACCGGGCTTGCCCGCCGCATGCACGAGACCGCCGCCCACCTTGCCTACGGCGAACAGCGCCGCCTGGAAATCGCCCGGGCGCTGGCCACCGATCCCAAGCTGCTGGCGCTGGACGAACCCGCCGCCGGCATGAATGCCACCGAGACTGCCGGCCTGAAGCAACTGATCGAACGCATCCGCGCCGACGGCGTGACGGTGCTGTTGATCGAGCACGACGTCAAGCTGGTGATGGGCCTGTGCGACCGCGTTGCAGTACTCGACTACGGCCAGAAAATCGCCGACGGCGCGCCGGCGCAGGTGCAAAAAGATGCGGCGGTGATCAAGGCCTACCTGGGCGGCGGCGCAGAGGCAGCCCATGCTCCTTGAAGCCTCCGGCCTCGCCGTCGCTTATGGCGGCATCCGCGCCGTCAAGGGAATCGACCTGGCGGTAGACAGCGGCGAACTGGTGGCCCTGATCGGCGCCAACGGCGCCGGCAAGACCACCACCCTGAAGGCGCTCGCCGGCATGCTGCCCTGGAGCGGCGGCGCCGGCAGCTTCGACGGCAAGCCGCTGCACAGCCTGCCGCTGCACCAGCGCGTGCGCCAGGGCCTGGTGCTGGTGCCGGAAGGCCGCGGCGTATTCGCCCGCCTGAGCATCGCCGAAAACCTCGACATGGGCGCCTACGCGCGCAAGGACGGCGACATCAATGCCGATATCGAGCGCATGTACAGCCTGTTCCCGCGCCTGAAAGACCGGCGCACGCAACTGGCTGGCACCCTTTCCGGCGGCGAGCAGCAGATGCTGGCGATGGCCCGCGCCCTGATGGCACGCCCGCGTCTCTTGATGCTCGATGAACCCAGCATGGGCCTGGCGCCGATGGTGGTGGAACTGATCTTCAAGACCATCCGTGACGTATCGCAGCAAGGCGTCACCATCCTGCTGGTGGAACAGAACGCGCGCCTGGCGCTGACCGTGAGCCAGCGCGCCTATGTGATGGAAAGCGGACTGGTAACTCTCGCCGGCAAGGCTTCCGAGTTGCTGAACGACGAGAAGGTGCGCGCCGCGTACCTGGGTGAATAAAGGTGCGCGCCCGGCCATGAATCTCTCGCGCATCGACCTGGTTTCCCTGCGCCTGTTCGTCACGGTAGCCAGCACCGGCAGCATCTCCAAAGGCGCCGCGCGTTCACACCTGGCGCTGGCGGCGGCGAGCAAGCGCATTGCCGAACTGGAAGACGCGGCGCAGGCGCGCCTGTTTTACCGCCACCCCAAGGGCGTGGAACTGACGCCAGCTGGCCATGCCATGCTGCATCACGCGCAATCGCTGCTGGTGGGGCTGGAGCGCATGGCGGGCGAGCTGGCGGACTTTGCCGGCGGCGTACGCGGCCACGTGCGCATCTGGGCCAACACTTCGGTGGTGACGCAGTTTCTGCCCGAGCAACTGGCTGAATTTTCCGCCGCTCACCCGCACATCAAGATCGACCTTGAAGAGCAGATGAGCAACGACACGGTGCGCGCGCTGATCGAGGGCCGGGCCGACGTCGGCATCTTCGCGGGTAACGTCCCTGCGCATGGCCTGGAAACCCGGGTCTACCAGCAGGACAACCTGGTGCTGATCACGCCGAAAAAGCATCCCCTGGCGCGGCGCAAGTCGGTGGCTTTCGATGACGCGCGTACCTACGACTTCGTCGGCCTGCACCAGACCGCCTCCATCGCTGCACTGCTGGCCGAGGCCAGCGCCGCTGGGGCGCCGATGCGCACGCGCGTGCAGGTGAAAAGCTTCGACGCCATGTGCCGCATGATCGCCGTGGGTCTTGGCGTGGGCGTGCTGCCGGCAGCGGCGGCGGCGCCGCACATGCGCTCGATGGGCCTTACCAGCATTCCGCTCACCGACACCTGGGCGCGGCGCAAGCTGCTGCTGGGCGTGCGCTCGGTCGCGGCCTTGTCGGCGCCGGCGCGCGCGCTGTTCGACGCCCTGCTCGAACGCTGAGGCCTGCCCTTCGCGGATCGCGAAGGGGCGCTTCACCAATGACGCATTTTCGTCGTCCGCAGTGGCGGGCATCCTGCGCACCATGCAGGAAACCGCCTCTTCATCCGCCTCCCCGCTCCCCCTGGCTGGGCTCAAGGTACTCGAACTCGGGCAACTGATCGCCGGCCCCTTCGCCGCGCGCACCCTGGCCGACTTCGGCGCCGAAGTCATCAAAATCGAGCCGCCCGGCGCCGGCGACCCGTTGCGCAAATGGCGCATGCTGCGCGACGGCACCTCCGCGTGGTGGCACGCGCAGTCGCGCAACAAGCAGTCGGTGGCGCTCGACCTGCGCAAGCCCGAGGGCCAGGCGCTGGCGCGCGAACTGGCGCTGGCGGCCGACGTGCTGATCGAGAATTTCCGCCCCGGCACTCTCGAGGGCTGGGGCATGGGCTACGAGGAATTGTCGCGCGACAAGCCGGGCCTGATCATGCTGCGCATCTCCGGCTACGGCCAGAGCGGTCCCTATCGCGACCGCCCGGGCTTCGGCGTCATCGGCGAAGCGATGGGCGGCCTGCGGCACCTTACCGGCGAGCCGGGGCGCGTGCCGGTACGCGTCGGCGTTTCCATCGGCGACACGCTGGCGGGCCTGCATGGCGTGATCGGCGTGCTCACCGCCCTGCACCACCGCCAGGCCAATGGCGGCCGCGGCCAGGTGGTGGACGTAGCGCTGTACGAATCGGTGTTCAACGTGATGGAGTCGCTGATTCCCGAATACAGCGCCTTCGGTGCCGTGCGTGAAGCCGCCGGCAGCGCCCTGCCCGGCATCGCGCCCTCCAACGCCTATCGCTGCGCCGATGGCGGCTACGCGCTGATCGCCGGCAACGGCGACAGCATCTTCAAGCGCCTGATGCGCCTGATCGGACGCAACGATCTCGGCGACGATCCCGCGCTGGCGCAAAACGACGGGCGTGTCGCCCACGTCGATAAAATCGATATCGCCATCGGCATCTGGACGTCCACCCTGCCGTTGGACGAGGTGTTGAAGCAGCTCGACGAGGCCAAGGTACCGGCCGGCCGCGTCTACACCGCCGCCGACATCGCGCACGATCCGCACTACGCAGCGCGCGGCATGATCCAGCGCCAGCAGACCTTCGACGGCCACGAACTCGACGTGCCCGGCATCGTGCCCAAGCTCTCCGCCACCCCCGGGCGCATCGCCACGCGCGCGCCCACGCTGGGCGAGCAAACCGAAAGCGCGCTCGCCGCCATCGGCGTCGACGCCGCGCGCGCCGCGCAACTGCGCGCCGCAGGAGTCATCGCATGAACCCCCAGCACCGCCGCATCTACATGCAGGAAGTCGCCACCCGCGACGGCTTCCAGATTGAGCCGGCTTTCATTCCCACCGACGACAAGATCGCGCTGATCGACGCGCTTTCGCAAGCCGGCTACGCCAAGATCGAGGTCACCTCCTTCACCTCGGCCGCCGCGATTCCGGCGCTGCGCGATGCCGACGAGGTGATGCAGCGCATTACGCGCGTTCCCGGCGTCGTCTACACCGTGCTGGTGCCGAATGCGCGCGGCGCGGAGCGGGCGATGGCGGCGCACGCCGACGAATTCAACCTCGTCATGTCGGTGAGCGAGACGCACAACCTCTCCAACCTGCGCATGACGCGCGAGCAGTCCTTCCGCGGCCTGGCGCAGGTGATCGAAGCCACGCGCGGCACCAGCGTGGCGATCAACGTCTCGCTTTCCACCAGCTTCGGCTGTCCGATGGAAGGCACGGTGGCATACAGCGAAGTGCTGCGCTGGGCGGCACGTTTTGCCGATCTTGACGTGCGCGGCATCACCCTGTGCGACACCACCGGCATGGCGCACCCTGGCGCGGCGCACGACCTCACTGCCAGCTTCAAGGCGCGCTTTCCGCATCTCGAACTCACCCTGCATTTTCATAACACCCGCGGCATGGGCGGAGCCAACGTGCTGACCGCGATCGAGGCCGGCGCCGACCGCTTCGACGCCTCGCTCGGCGGCCTCGGCGGCTGCCCCTATGCACCCGGCGCCACCGGCAACATCTGCACCGAAGATACCGCGCACATGCTCGATGCCGTCGGCTACGACACCGGCCTGAACCTGGACCGGGTGATTGCCGCGGCGCGCCGCCTGCCCGCGATGCTCGGCCACGACATTGCCGGCCAGGTGGCCAAGGCCGGGCTGATCACAGAGCGTCATCAACCGCCTACCGATTTCGAAGCCATCCGCGAGCGCGCCCTGGCGCGCGATGCCCGTTAACGTTTTCTTTCCCGGCCCTTCGGCCATACGACCAAAAAACAGGAGACTGTCGTGAACCTCAAGCCCCTCTGCGGCCTGCTCGCCGCTTTTGCTTTCGCCCATCCCGCCTTCGCGGCCGACGCGTATCCCTCGCACCCGATCACCATGATCGTGCCGACCGCGCCCGGCGGCACCACCGACATCGCCGCGCGCCTGGTCGGGGACCCGCTCGCCAAGGCGCTCGGCCAGGCCATCGTGATCGACAACC
Organism: Burkholderiales bacterium; assembly: GCA_036498945.1. Lineage (GTDB taxonomy): Bacteria > Pseudomonadota > Gammaproteobacteria > Burkholderiales > JAEUOS01 > JAQGMJ01. Next base: position 33,161 of record DASYEQ010000015.1, read on the forward strand.
GCCCGGGCGCGGCCGGCAACATCGGCACCCAGCTGGTGGCGCGCGCGAAGAACGACGGCTATACCCTGCTGATGCAGTATTCTGGCTATCACGTCGGCAACCCGGCGCTGTTCTCGCACTTGCCGTGGCACCCAATCAATGACTTCGCGCCGGTCGCCGACGTGATCTCGGCGCCGCAAGTGGTGGCCGTTCCCGCCACCCTGCCGGTGAAAACCCTGAAGGACCTGGTGGGACTGGCGAAGACCCGCAAGGACAAGCTCAACTATGCCTCTTCCGGCAACGGCTCGATCCAGCACATTGCTGGTGAAATGCTGGCGCAGATCGCCGGTGCACCCATGGTCCATGTACCGTACAAGGGCACCGGCCCGGCGATGACCGATCTTCTCGCCGGCACGGTGGACATGTTCATCACCACCCCGCCGCCGCTGGTGGGCTACATCAACAACGGCAAGCTGAAGGGCCTGGCGGTGACCGGGCGCAAGCGCCTGGATTCGCTGCCCAGCGTGCCGACTTCGGCGGAAGCCGGCTATCCCTCGTTCCAGGTCGAGTCGTGGTTCGGTGTGCTGGCGCCTGCGGGCACGCCGCCGGAGATCGTCAATCGCCTGTCGTCGGAGATCAAGAAGATCGTCGAGTCGGACAGCTTCCGCAAGAAGGCGATTGAGCAAGGCGCCGAATCGACCTACATGAACCCGCCTGAATTCACCCAGTACATCAAGACCGAACTGGTGAAGTGGGACAAGGTGATCAAGGCCGCGCACATCTCGCTGGACTGACGCCGCCGGACTGCCCTCGGGCGACTCTCCGCGAAAACGCCGCCCCTCAACCCGGGCGGCGTTTGACTACCAGGTTGCCCACCGAGACCTGCACTGCTTCATTGTGCTGGTTGCAGGTCGTGGTCCGTACCTTGACCATGCCCTGCTCGGGGCGTGATCTCGACGGCCGCACTTCCAGCACCTCGATTTCGACGTGCAATTCGTCGCCCGGGCGTACCGGCTTGGGCCAGAGCATTTCGTCAAAGCCCGCGCCGATGATGCCGCCGGCCGGCTTGAAATCACTGGCCACCAAAAGCCGCATGGTGACCGCAGCCGTATGCCAGCCGCTGGCCGCCAGGCCACGAAACAATGTGTCCTTCGCAGCATTCTCGTCGAGATGAAACGGCTGCGGATCGAACTCCGCCGCGAAACTCTTGACACGCTCAGCCTCGATCTTCAGGTGCAGGGAGCCACCATATTTCTGCCCCGGCGCGCAATCTTCCAGGTAGTGCACGTTCATGAACTTGCTCCTCCGGCAAACAGCGTTTTGGGAAAACGCAACCAGGCCACCGGCCCGAACCAGGAACCGCCCGCCACAGCCACTGCGTTGATCAGGCCGAACGCCACCAGCGCAAGGCTTTGCACCAGGAATACCTGCAGCAACCCGCCACCGAGATGCAGCGCCAGCCAGCCGCCGATGGCGGCGATCGACAGGCGCACCACGTTGGCCGTCAGCGGCCAGTGCAGGCGCCCGGCACCCTGCGAGGCAAAATACAGCGCCATCGCCAGGCCAAGCATGCCGTAGAACGGGCCGACAGCGCGCAAATACGTGCTGCCGGTATCGAGCATCGCCGGCGCGGTGTCGAACAGAGACAGCCAGGCACGCGGGAATGCCGCCGCGACCAGGCCGATGGCTTCCGTCAGGCCGAACGAGATGGCCGCCCCAATCCAGGCCGCTTTCAGCGCGCGCTCGCGCTGCCCGGCACCCATATTGGTGCCGACCATCGCCACCAGCGGCGCCCCCAGGCCGAACACCAGGGGGATCATCATGTATTCCAGGCGCGTACCGGTGCCGTAGCCGGCAATCGCCGCCGGGCCCCAATGGCCGACAAAGGCGGTGCCGATCATGATGGTGAGATTGGTGGAGACGGTGACCAACGCCGCCACCAGGCCAACGCGCAAGATCTCGCGGAACAGCGGCCAGCGCAGGCGCAGGTCGGCAAGCGTCGGCCTGACCACGCTGCGCCCTGACCAGATGTAGCGGATCAGCACCAGGCTGCCGATGAAATAGTACAAGAGCAGGGCCACCGCACCGCCGACAATGCCCAGCGCCGGAAACGGCCCGATGCCGAAAATCAGCATGGGCGAAATCGGCACCAGCAGCACGGTGCCGACGCAAATCACGTTGGCCGGCACTGTCATGTTGCCGGTGCCGCGAATCACCGCCGCCAGGGAGTTGAACAGCCACACCAGCACGATGCCGCTGAACACGCAGTCTGCATACGTCAGCGCCGCATTGAGCGATTTGCCGCTGCCGCCCATGGCGGTAAACAACAGGTGGCCGCCGCCCAGCATCAGGATCATGAAGGTGAATCCGAAACCCAGTGCGATCACCAGTGCATGCACCACCAGCGCGTTGGCATCGGCGCGCCGGCCGGCGCCCAGCGCCCGTGCAATGGCGGAGGAAATGCCGCCGCCCATGGCGCCGCCGGACATCATCTGCATCAGCATGACCACCGGGAACACCAGCGCAACCCCGGCCAGCGCATCGGTGCCCAGCTTGCCGATGAAATAGGTCTCGATCAGGCCGGACGATGCCTGGGCCAGCATCACCAGCACGTTGGGCCCGGCCATGCGCAAGAGCGTCGGCGCGATCGGCCCTTCCAGCAATGCGCGGGTGCGCGAGTCCATGACGGCTTTGGGGGCGGCAACCTGCGCTTGACCGACAGCGGTGGACATGGCGTTTTTTCCTTCTTGAACAACGGCTCGCGCCCAAACCGTCAATGCCGCGAACGACCCACGGCCGGTTGACATGAGCGCATATGCTCGTATATTATGCGCACATGCACATATCGTCAAGGTGATGCCGTGCCGCCCACTTCTTCCGCCCTGAATTCGGCCGCGCTGGATGCCGACTGGAATCCCGCCGACTGCAATTGCCTGGCGCTGCGCCAGGCGGCGCGCCACGTCACGCAGTTCTATGATCAGCACATGGCGAAGGTGGGCCTGCGCTCGACGCAGTATTCCATCCTGTCGCGCCTGAACCGGCGCGGGCCGATGAGCATCAATACCCTGGCCGCGGAAATGGTGATGGACCGCACCACCCTGGGCCGCAACATCCTGCCGCTGGAACGTGAGGGGCTGGTCGAAATCCGCCCCGACGAGAACGACCGGCGCAGCAAGGCGGTGTTGCTGAGCAAGGCCGGAACCGCACGCTGGCAACAGGCCAACAAACGCTGGAAGGCTGCCCAGCAGGAATTCGAATCCGGCTTCGGCGGCCTGCGCTCCGCGCAAATGCGCGACATGCTGCGCGGCGTGGTGGCGACCGAACTGGCCGCCTGACGCCTCAATGCAAGGCTAGTTGTTCAGCGCCTGGATGGGCGCGGGAATGCGCCCGCCGCGGCGGATGAAAGCCGCGCTGCTCAAGGCATGCACCGGCATGATGGGCGCACGGCCCAACAGGCCGCCGAATTCCACCGCATCCCCCACCTTCTTGCCCGGCGCCGGGATTACGCGCACCGCCGTGGTCTTGCGGTTGATCATGCCGATGGCCGCTTCATCCGCGATGATCGCCGCCACGGTTTCCGCCGGGGTGTCGCCGGGGATGGCGATCATGTCCAGGCCCACCGAGCAGACGGCGGTCATGGCTTCGAGCTTGTCGAAGGTGAGCACGCCGGACTCCGCCGCTTCGATCATGCCGATATCTTCGGATACCGGGATGAACGCCCCGGAGAGGCCGCCGACGTAGCTGGAGGCCATCGCCCCGCCCTTTTTCACCGCATCGTTAAGCATGGCAAGTGCCGCGGTCGAGCCGTGGATGCCGACCTGCTCCAGGCCCATGGCTTCGAGAATGCGCGCCACCGAATCGCCTACGGCGGGCGTGGGCGCCAGCGACAGGTCGACGATGCCGAACGGCACGTCGAGGCGATCGGAAGCGGTGCGCCCGAACAATTCGCCCATGCGGGTGATCTTGAATGCGGTGCGCTTGATGATGGACGAGAGCTCGCCGAAATCAGCTTCCGGCGCGGCTTCGACCGCGCGCAGCACCACGCCGGGGCCGGAGACACCGACGTTGATCACGCAGTCCGGCTCGCCGACGCCGTGAAAGGCGCCCGCCATGAAGGGATTGTCCTCGACGGCATTGCAGAACACCACCAGCTTGGCGGCGCCCAGGCCATCAGCCGCCGCCGTGCGCTCGGCAGCTTGCTTGACGATGGAGCCCATCAGCGCCACCGCGTCCATGTTGAGGCCGGATTTGGTGGAGCCGATGTTGACCGACGAGCACACGCGCTCGGTCTCGGCCAGCGCCTGCGGAATCGCATGCATCAGCGCAGTGTCGCCCGGAGTCGCGCCCTTGTGCACCAAGGCGGAAAAGCCACCGATGAAATTGACACCGACTTCGCGCGCCGCGCGGTCCAGCGCGTGGGCGATTTTCAGCATCGCCTCGGACTGGGCGGCGTCGCTCACCGCCTCCGCCACGATCGCCACCGGCGTCACCGAAATGCGCTTGTTGATCACCGGAATGCCGTATTCACGCGCGATGGCTTCACCGGTTTCCACCAGCTTGGCCGCCTTGCGGCAGATCTTGTCGTAGGCGCGCTGTGCCAGGCGGTCGGCGCTCTCGGAAGCGCAATCGCGCAGCGAGATGCCCATCGTGATCGTGCGAATGTCGAGCTTTTCCATCTGCACCATGCGGATGGTTTCGACGATCTCCTGCGGGGAATAGCTGCTGCTGGCCATGCGTTACACCCGGTGCATCAGCTTGAAGACGTCTTCGCGCTGGATGTCGATCTTGAGATTCATCGTTGCGCCCTTCGCATTCAGCGCCGCCTTCACTTCATCGAAACTGACCTTCGCCTGCGCCAGGTCGACCATCATGATCATGACGAAGAATTCCTGCATGATCGACTGCGAGATGTCGAGAATATTGGCGCCGGAATCCGCCAGGATGGTGGCGACGCCGGCGATGATGCCGACCTGGTCTTCGCCGATGACGGTGACGATGGCGCGCGATTTGGCATCGGCGTTCTTGCTATCAGGCAACTTGCTCATACAACCTTCGCGAGATCGGCTTCGGTGGTAAAACTGTCGGCGTAGAACTCTTCGTCCGGCAACCTGCATTTGGCGACGAGGTCGCGCTTGGCGGAATTGATCACCACCGGCGCGCCGCAGGCGTAAACCTGGTGGCCGGAAAGATCCGGGAAATCATCGACCGTGGCCTGGTGGACGAAACCGGCACGGCCGTTCCAGTTGTCTTCCGGCAGCGCGTCGGAGACCACGGGAATGAACTTGATGTGCGGCGCGTCCGCCTCCCATTTCCTGCACAGGTCCATCATGTAGATGTCCTTCGGCCGGCGCCCGCCCCAGTAAAGCGTGATCGGGCGCTTGATGTCGCGATAGAGCATATGCTCGATCACCGCCTTGATCGGCGCGAAACCGGTGCCGGAGGCGATGAAAACGATCGGCTTGTCTGAATCCTCGCGCAGGAAGAAGCTGCCCAGCGGCCCCTCGAAGCGCAGGATGTCGCGCTCCTTCATCTTGGCGAACACGTGGTCGGTGAAATGCCCGCCGGGCAGATGGCGGATATGCAACTGCACGAAGGCGTCGTCGTGCGGCGCGTTGGCCATCGAATAGCTGCGGCGCTTGCCGTCCTTCAGCACGAATTCGATGTACTGGCCCGCCAGGTATTGCAGGCGCTCGTTGGCCGGCAGTTTGAGCGAGATCACCACCACGTCGTCCGCCGGGCGCTCGATGGTCTGCACGCGCGAGGGCAGCATCTTCACCTGGATGTCCTTGATGGCGCCGACTTCGCGCACCTCGATCTCCAGGTCAGACAGCGGCTTGGCGCAGCAAAACAGCGCCAGGCCTTGCGCCTTTTCCGCCTCCGACAGCACCGCCGGCGAATGCTTGCCGTAATCCACTTCGCCGGCAAGGATTTTGCCCTTGCACGAACCGCAGGCGCCGTTGCGGCAGCCGTACGGCAGGCCGTAGCCGTTGTTGAGCGCGCCTTGCAGCACGGTTTCTTCCGGCTTGGGCTGGAACTGGTGGCCCGAGGGCTTGATGGTGACGTTGAAACTCATGGCGGCTGTGTGAAAATGGCGAAAATGAAATCAGGACAAGGATCGCGGGAGAAACTGCTGGTGATCGGCGCCGGCGACATCGGCCGCCGCGTCATCAGCGTGCGCAGCGGACCCGCCGTCGCGCTTACCTCCGCGCCGGCCAGCCGTGGCGCCTTGCGCCGCCTGGGCGCCAGGCCGGTCCTGGCGAACCTCGACAAACCCGGCAGCCTGCGCAAGCTGCCGCGCGACTGGGACGCCCTGCTGCACTGCGCCCCGCCGCCCGCGCACGGCCGGCGCGATACGCGGACGCGAAATATATTGCGCGCAATCGGACAACCGGATCATCAGCATTCAAGTTTAGCATGCGGCCCCTGGCCGTCGCGCGGGGCACGTACGCTGGTTTACCTAAGTACCAGTGGGGTCTATGGCGACTGCGGCGGTGCGCGCATCAGCGAATCGCACTCCCTGCATCCCTACAATACGCGTGCGGTGCGCCGGGTGGATGCCGAGCGCCGCCTGGCGCGTGCGGCGCGGCGCGGCGCCTTCCGCCTGATCATCCTGCGCGTGCCCGGCATCTACAGCGAGACGCGCCTGCCGCTGGCGCGCCTGCAAGCCGGCACACCGGCGCTGGTGGCGGAGGACGACGTCTATACCAACCACATCCACGCCGCCGACCTCGCGCGCATTGCGCTCGCCGCCCTTGGCCGTCTGCGGCGCCGCGTACGCCCGCAGGTGCGCATCTATCACGCCAGCGACGACAGCGAAATGCGCATGGGCGACTATTTCGACCTGGTGGCCGACGCCTTCGGCCTGCCACGCCCGCCGCGCCTGACGCGCAACCAGATCAGGCAGGTGGTGACGCCCGCCCTGCTCTCCTTCATGCGCGAATCGCGGCGCCTCGATAACACCCGCCTGAAACGGGAGCTGCCGATCCGCTGGCTCGCCCGCAACGTCGAAGCGGGCGTCGCACTGGCGGCGCGGCAAGCCCGCTAGCGCATGCTGAGGCGCGAATAGATCATGCCGGCCATCTCGTTGCAGGCGAAGAAGGTTTGCGTCGCCGCCGCCATGGTCGGTACCACCTCGCGCCAGCTGAAAGGCCGCCCGAAGCTCGCCAGCGGCCTGCCGTCGGCCGACAGTGCTGCGAGCGCCGGCACCGGCACCACGGCAAAGCCCTGGTTCTCGAACAGCGCGCGGGCGCGGCGCATATGAAAGTCGCTGGTCACCAGGAATATCGTCTTCACGCCGGCGGCCTGCAATAGCGGCGCGGAAAAGCGCGCGTTTTCCACCGTATTGCGCGACGCCGCCTCGACCCAGCGCACCGGCACCTTGAACTCGCCGACCAGGGCGTCGCGCATGACGATACCCTCGGGCGGGTCGAAACCATCGGGCTTGCCGCCGGTGACCAGGAGCGGCAGGCCGGTCAGCCTTTGCAGGCGGGCGCCGGTCAGAAGACGCTCCAGCGTGCTGCCGGCGGCCTCGCCTTCGATCACCTTGCCATGCTCGTCAAAGGCCAGCCCGCGGCCGCCGCCCAGCACCACGATCGCCTGCGGCTGCGCGCTCGACGCGGGGACCCTATCCTCGACGAAATGGCGCATCAGGAAATCGCCAGCCAAAGGCGTCGCGGCCAGATAGCACACAAGCAAGGTCACGCCGAGCAGCCAGCGCGCGGTGCGCGGGCGGCGCGGCATCAGCCACCAGGCGAGCAGGAACAGCCAGCCTAGCCCCAGGGGCGGCAGCACGGCATGCTTGAGGATGGAGCCGATCTCCCAGATCATGCGCGGCTCCGCCGTTTACTGGGCGCCAGGGTTGCCCTCCGACTCCAGCAAGCGCACCGCCTCGGGCTCCGGCAGCGCTTCGACGCTTTTCAGCTTGCGCTCCATCTGGCGCGTGCGTGTCTCGGCGGCATCGATGGATTTCGCCACGGTCTCCAGTTGCGATTTGGTGCGCGCGAGCACCTCGCCGAACTTGCCGAACTCGGTCTTGACCGCGCCCAATACCATCCACACGTCGCTGGCGCGCTTTTCGATCGCCAGGGTGCGAAAACCCATTTGCAGCGAATTGAGCACAGCGGTGAGCGTAGTCGGCCCGGCGATGGTGACGCGGCATTCGCGCTGCAGCCAGTCGGCGAGACCCGGGCGGCGCAGCACTTCGGCGTACAGGCCTTCGGTGGGCAGGAAGAGGATGGCGAAATCGGTGGTGTGCGGCGGCTCGACGTATTTGTCGCGAATCGCCCGGCCCTCCGTTTTGATACGCGCCTCCAGCGCCTTCGAGGCCTCTTCCATCGCCACCAGGTCGGCGAGATCATGGGCGGCGACGATGCGCTCGTAATCCTCGATCGGAAACTTGGAGTCGATCGGCAGCCACACCTGGCTGGCGACCAGGCTATCGCCTTCGCGCCCCGGCAGGCGGATGGCGAATTCCACCCGCTCGGCACTGCCCGGGCGAGTGGCGACGTTGGTCGCGTATTGCTCAGCGGTCAGCGACTGCTCCAGCAAAGCCGCCAGTTGCACTTCGCCCCAGGTGCCGCGCGTCTTCACGTTCGTCAATACGCGCTTGAGGTCGCCCACGCCAATGGCCAGGGTCTGCATCTCGCCCAAGCCCTTGTGCACCTGTTCCAGGCGGTCGGAGACCAGTTTGAACGACTCGCCCAGGCGTTGTTCGAGCGTGGCATGCAGCTTCTCGTCCACCGTCTTGCGCATTTCCTCGAGCTTGACGGCGTTTTGGGTCTCGATGTCCTTCAGGCGCGTTTCCAGGGTGGCTCGCACTTCGGCCAGGCGCTGGTCGTTGGATTGCGTCAGCGCCTGCAACTGCTGCTGCAACTGTTCGCCGAAACGGCGCAGGGTATTGGCGCCCTCCTCGCGGCCGGCGCGCGCATCGTTGCGCAGGAGTTCGAGCTGGGTTTCGTTTTTTTGCGTCAGGCCGGTAAGCGTCTGCGCGAAGGCATCGATCTTCTGGTTTTGCACCACGTTGGTGTGCGTCACCTGCTCGACCAGCGTGCGCTGGAACTGCTGCAAGCCCTCGCCCAGTTCGCGACGATTTTCCTGCGCCGCGCCGCGCACTTCCTGGCGCAGTTCGCGCTCGATGCGTTCGCCGGCGGCGTCGATGCGGTCAAGGCGCGGCGCCAGGCTGTCGTCGCCGCCGCGCCCGCTGCACGCATAGGTAAGCCCGGCCAGCACGGCGGCAGCCAGCGCGGCCAACGCCGCCACCCAGATCAGAAGTCCTTCCATCAGCCTTCGTTCCCCCGCATCACGTCAGCCTTCACGGTTACGCATCCAGTCGGCAACGCCGAAAAACGCTTCTCGCAGGTGCGCCTGCAATTCCTGCGACATGCCCTCGTGTTCCATCGCCGAATACATGCAGGCGAGCCATTGATTGCGCTCGTCCGCGCCGATGGAAAACGGCAGGTGCCGCGCGCGCAGGCGCGGGTGGCCGAATTTCTCGACGTACAGCTGCGGCCCGCCCAGCCACCCGGACAGATACATCTTCAGCTTGGCGCGCGAACCGTCCAGCGTTGCCGGGTGCAGCTTGCGGATGCCGTAGTACTCCGGCGTCTCGTCCATCAGGTCGTAAAACCGGTCCACCAGGGCGAATACTTTTCCCTCGCCGCCGATCAGTTCATAGGGCGTGGCTTGCTGAACTTCTTCCTGCGCCTGCTGCTCTTCACTCATCTCAAACCGCTTCCCGCAATGTTGCCACCGGCGGACGCTTGAGCGCGCCCGCCAGTGCCAGCCAGCCGCCCGCCACCGTGCAGACCGCGCCGCTGAAAATGCCCGCCACCCACAGCCAGGGATTGAAGCCCGGCTCCAGGTTGAGCACAAAAACCGTCACCGCATAGCCGACCGAGAATGCGATGGTCGAGGCAAACAGCCCCGCCAAGGCGCCGGTGAGCATGAACTCGGCCCATTGCGCGCGCCGCAGTTGCGCCGAGGAGGCGCCAAGCGAGCGCAGGATGCCGGCCTCGCGGGTGCGCTCATCCGCACTCGCGGTAAGCGCGGCGTATAGCACCGTCATGCCGGCCGCCAGGGTGAAGAGGAAAATGAACTGCACCGCCTCCACCACCTGGTCGATCACGCTCTTGACCTGGTTGATCATGGCCGAGACATCGATCAGCGTGAGATTCGGCATGCGCGCCACCATCTCATCGGCCAGGCCTTCCTTGCCGGCGGGCAGGTAGAACGAGGTGATGTAGGTCGTCGGGAAATCCGCCAGCAGCTTGGGATTGGTGATGACAAAGAAATTCACCTTCATCGAATCCCAGGCAACCTTGCGCAAGTTGGTGATCGGCGCTTCGAACCTTTGCCCCGCCACTTCGTAGGCCAGATGGTCGCCGATTTTCAGGCCCAGGGTCTTGGCGATCCCTTCTTCCATCGACAACGCACCCTGTTCCAGGTCAGACGGACTGAACCATTGCCCTTCGACCACCTGGTTGTGCGACGGCAGTTGCGTCATGTACGAGAGGTTGAACTCGCGGTCCACCAGCCGGCGCGCACGGTCGTCGCTGAAATTCTGCGGACCGATCGGCTTGCCGTTGACCGAGATCAGGCGCCCGCGGATCATCGGTTCGAGCGTCGGCGCGGCCACACCGTTTTGCCGGAATACATCAGCCACGGTAGCGCGCTGCTCCGGCAGGATGTTGATGACAAAGCGGTTGGGCGCGCCGGGAGGAATGGTGGTCTGCCATTTGTCGACCAGGTCGGCGCGCGTGATGGTCAGCATCAGGAGCGCCGCCAGCCCCAGGCTCAGCGCCACCACCTGGGTGACGGTGGCGAGGCTGCGGCGGCGCATCGCCGCCACGCCGTAGCGCCAGGAGAAACCGGCCTCGCCGCGCAGGCGCGCGAGAAGCTTGAGCACGCCGTAGGTAAGCACGGCGCTCACCGCCATCGCAACGGCGAAACCGCCCGCGGCGATCAGCCCCAGCTTGAGGTCGCGTGCCTGCCATAGGATGAGCAGGAACAGCGCCACTCCGCCCAGGCCATAGGCGACCAGGGTTGCCGAACGAGGATTGCCCAGCTCGCGCCGGATCACCCGCACTGGCGGCACGCCAGCCAGCTGGATCAGCGGCGGCAAGGCGAAACCCAGCAGCAGCAGGATGCCGGTGGCAAAGCCCTGCACCGCCGGCATCACCGTCGGCGCCGGCAATTGCACCGCCACCAGGTAGCCCAGCAAGGCCGTGAGCAGCGCATGCACGCCCCAGCCGAGCAATGTGCCGACGGCCGAGCCGATCAACCCCAGCCAGAGGAATTCCATCGCATACAGGCCGAACAGCATGCCCTGGCTTGCGCCCATGGCGCGCAGCACCGCGCAGCCGTCGAGATGGCGCTGCATGAAGCGCCGGCTGCCCAGCGCCACCGAGACGGCGGCCAGCACCACCGCCAGCAGCGCCACCAGCCCGAGGAACTGCTGGGCGCGCGCCACGGTATTGCGGATCTCGGGGCGTGAATTGCTCACCTCTTCCAGGCGCTGGCCGCGCCCGAGGCGCGCGCGCACCCAATCCGTATAGCCCTTCATCACCTTGTCGGCGCCCGCCACCAACAGGCGGTAATTGACGCGGCTGCCCACCTGGATCAGGTTGGTGCGCGGCAGGTCGGCGAGATTCATCAGCAGGCGCGGCGCCACCGCGAGGAAACTGGCGCCACGGTCCGGCTCCAGGGTGAGTATCTTGGTGAAGCGCAGGGTGATGTCGCCGACGTTGATCATGTCGCCGGGCCTGGCCGCCAGGCTGGAGGCCAACTGTTCGTCGAGCCACACCGTGCCAGGCGTCGGAACATCCTTGGTCGCCGCGTCAGCCTGGTTGCGGTCCGGCGCCACGCGCAGGCTGCCGCGCAAGGGGTAATCGTTGCTCACCGCCTTGAAGCCCGACAAGTGGGCCTTGCCGTTGAATGAGGCCATGCTCGGGAAGGTGGCGGCGGTCGCCGTCCGCAGGCCCTGCGTCGCGGCCCGGCTGGTGTATTCGTCGGGCACCGGCCGGTCCGCGCTCACCACGAGGTCGGCACCGATCAACTGGTGCGATTCCTGGGTCAGCGCGCGGCCGACGCGATCGGCGAAAAAGCCGACCGAAGTGACACTCGCCACCGCAATCACCAGGGCGGCGAGCAGAACCCGCAATTCCCCGGCACGGGCGTCGCGCGCAAGCATGCGCAGGGAAAGCAGCAGGGTTTGCATGGGCAAATTATCTCATGGCGGCGTACGCGCCCCGCCCGGTTGACAGAGGCGCTTACGCATGATGAACTGGGGCGACTATCGGAAAACCCACGCTGAAATCAAGACATGCAGATTCGTAAGATCGAAGCCGGCGACGAAGCCGATTGGCGCCGCCTGTGGGCCGGCTATTGCAGTTTTTACGAGGCAGACCTTAGTTCGGACGTCACCGCGCGCACCTGGCGGCGGCTGCTCGATCCCGCCGCTCCGGTGCACGCGATTGTCGCCGTGGCGGATGACGGCGCGCTGATCGGCTTGGCCAACTATGTGATCCACGAGAACACCTGGGAACTGAAGCCCGTGTGCTATCTCGAAGATCTGTTCGTCGATCCCGCCGCCCGCGCGCAGGGCACCGGCCGCGCGCTGATCGGCTGGCTGAAAGCGGCGATGCAAAGCGAAGGCTGGTCACGCCTGTACTGGATGACCCGCGAAAATAACTACCGCGCGCGCGGGCTGTACGACAAGTTCACGCCGCGCGATGCCTTTGTGCGCTACGTGATCAAGGCCGAATCGTAGGGGTTACAGGCCGAGGTAGGCCTTGCGCACGCGGTCGTCCGCCAGAAGTTCGGCGCCGGAGCCGGACAAGGCGATCGCGCCGTTCTCCAGCACATAGGCTTCGCGCGCCAGCTTGAGCGACGCGGCGACGTTCTGCTCTACCAGCACCACGGTGATGCCGTCGTGGTTCAGGCGCTTGATGATCTGGAACATCTCCTGCACCACCGAGGGCGCGAGACCCAGCGAAGGCTCGTCGAACATCAGCAACTCGGGCCGCCCCATCAGGGCGCGGCCGATCGCCAGCATCTGTTGCTCGCCGCCGGAAAGCGTGCCGGCCGCCTGGTGGCGGCGCTCTTCCAGGCGCGGGAACATGTCGTAGGCTTCGCGCAGGCTGGTTTTCAGGCGTGCGCGGGCGCGCTTGAGCAAGGCGCCCATTTGCAGATTTTCTTCCACGCTCATGGTGGGAAACACCTGCCGCCCTTCGGCGACCTGCCCGATACCCAGCTCGCACACCTGATGGCTCGGCCAGCCGGCGATTTCCACGCCCTTGAAGCGGATGCTGCCGGCCCGCGGGCGTTCGATGCCGGCGATGGTGCGGATGAGGCTCGACTTGCCGGCGCCGTTGGAGCCGACGATCACCGCGATGTCCTTCTCGTGCACCGCCAGGCTGACGCCGGCGAGCGCTTGCGCATCACCGTAGTAAAGGTCGAGGTTGCGCACCTCGAGCAAGGAATCGCTCACAGCGCCTCCTCGCCGAGATAGCATTCGAGCACCTTGGGGTCGCTCACCACCTGCTGCGGTGCGCCGGCGCTGATCTTCTCTCCATAGTGCAGCACCACGATCTGCTGGGCCAGCGCCATCACGGCGCGCATCACGTGCTCGATCAGGAGGATGGTGAGGCCGGTCTCCTGATTGACGCGGCGAAACACCGCGACCATTTCATCGACTTCGGTGGGCCTCAGGCCTGCCATCACCTCGTCCAGCAGCAAAAGCCTGGGGCCGGTGGCCATGGCGCGCGCGACCTCGACACGCTTGCGCTCGGGCAGCGTCAGGCTGGCGGCGGAGTGATGCGCCTTGTCGGCCAGGTGCAGCATTTCCAGCACCCGCATGGCTTCCTTGCGCGCGGCCGGCACGTGGTGGGTGGCGTTGAGCGCCCCCACCACCACGTTGTCGAGCACCGAGAGGCCGGGAAAGGGCTTCACCACCTGGAAGGTGCGGCCGATGCCGGCGCGGCAGATCTGGTCCGGACGCAGGCCGGAAATGGTCTGGCCATTGAAGCGGAGGCTGCCGCCATCCGGCTTGTAGACACCGGCGATGACGTTAAAGCAGGTGGTCTTGCCCGCACCGTTCGGTCCGATCATGGCGTGGATCGCGCCTTCCGGTATCTCGAAGCTCACGTCATGCAGCGCACGCAGGCCGCGAAAGTGCTTGCCGATCCCCTGGACTTCGAGCAATGCCATCTCAGTGCTCCCGTCCGAGCTTCAGGCGCCGCGCCAGCACCGGCCAGATGCCGTTGGGCAGGAACACCACCACACCCAGCAGGCACAAGCCGTAGAACACCTGCTTGACCCCCGGCACGTCGATGCCGGCCCATTGCAGCAGTTCGGAAAGACCGTCGGCCAGCGGCGTCAGCACGAAAGCGCCGACGATCGGCCCGAACAGCGTTCCCAGGCCGCCGATGATGGGGCCGAGGATGATCTCGATCGAGCGCCCCATGGAAAAGATCTGCTCGGGGAACAGGTTGTTGTAGTAGAAGGCGTAGAACACGCCGGCAAACGCCGTCATCGCCGAAGACAGCATCACCGCGATCATCTTGTAGCGGAATACCGGGATGCCCAGGGCCGCCGCCGCGTCCTCGTTTTCGCGGATCGCCTGCCAGTAGTAGCCCAGGCGGCTACCCAGGAGCCAGCGGCAAAAACCCAGCGCCAGCGCGGTCATCACCAGCATCACGTAATAGAACATGACGGGCGCGCCGCGCAGATTGGGCAGGTCGTTGCTGGAGAGGTTCGCTACCGGCAGAAACAGGCCGCCGGAGCCGCCGAGCGCCGGCCAGTGGTCGAAGCCGATGCGCACGAATTCCGAAAAGGCAATCGTGAGAATCGCGAAATACACCCCGCCGATGCCGAAGCGAAACGCCAGGAAACCGATAAACGCGCCCATTGCCGTGGTGACGACCATCGCCGCCAGAAACCCGACCCACGGGTTGAGGCCGAATTTGACGAACAGCGCGGCCGCCGTATACGCCCCCAGCCCGACATAAAGCGAATGCCCGAGAGACAATTGGCCGGCGAAACCCATCATGATGTTCCACGCCTGCCCGGCATAGGCGAAATACAGCACCACCACCAGGAGCGACAGCACATAGGCGTTGACCAGCCACGGCGCCACCAGCAGCAGCGCGAAAAAGACGCCCAGCGCCACCAGCGCGCGCCGCGGCAGACCGTCAAGCAGCATCTTCATGCGCGCCGCCCCAATAGCCCCTGCGGGCGGAACAACAGCACCAGGATCAACAGGCCAAAGGTGAACATGCTCTTGGCCGAGGGATCGAAAGCCGCCCCGGCCAGCGCCTCCGAGATGCCGACCAGCAGCCCGGAGAGCAAGGCGCCCATCAGGCTGCCCATGCCGCCGACGATCACGATGATGAAGGCGAGCAAGGTGTACGAAGGTCCCTGCAGCGGCGTCACATCCACCAGCAGCAGCAACAGGCAACCGGCCGCGCCCAGGCAGGCAGCGCCGATGCCGAAGGTCAGGCCGTAGAGATGGCGCACGTTCAGCCCAACCACGCGGGCGCCGAGAAAGTTGTCTGCGCAGGCGCGAATTGCCCGCCCGGTGAGGGTGAAACGGAAAAAGGCGAACAATGCTGCCGATATCGCCAGCGCCGCCACCGCGGCGAAGATGCGCACCTTGTCGATGATCAGCGAGCCGATCTGGTAGGAGTCGAGCGCGTAATCCACCTGCACGTTGCGCGCGTTCGGCCCGAAGGCGATCAATTGCGAATTGGTGATCACGATGGCCACTGCCACCATCAGCATGAACTGCGTGTGCTCGGGACGGGTGACGAAGGCATTGACCAGGCCGCGCTGCAGCAGGTAGCCGAACACGAACATGCCGGCGGCGATCGGCACCATCGAGACCAGCGGGTCGAGCTTGAACGCCTGCGCCAGCAGGATGGCGGCGTACATCGCCGCGGTCATCATCTCGCCATGGGCGAAGTTGACAACCCGCACCACCCCGAAGATCACCGACAGGCCGAGCGCCATCAGGCCGTAGACCAGGCCGGTAAGGGCGCCGCCGATGGCGGCATTCAGATACAGATCAGACATGCGAGCCTGGTTTCAATAAAGCCCCGGGGCGCCGCTTGTGGCGGCGCCCCGGGCGCGTACTTGAATGAAAATCCGCACCACGCGCGGCATTACGCGCCGCGGTTGCTCCAGCCCGGCATCGGGAAGATCGGCGGACGCTCGGCCTTGTCCGCCGGCAGCACCACCCGCGCCCAGCCACTGCGGTTCTGCAGGCAGGCGGAGATGATGTTGTTGTTCTGCCCCTTGGCGTCGAACGTGATGGGGCCGCCCAGCATGATCTTTTTCTCGATGTGGGTCTTGCGCAGCGCCTCGGCCAAGGCCTTGCCATCGGTGCTGCCGGCACGCTGGAAGGCGTCGGCGCAGATCATGATGGCCTCGATGGTGAAGCCGGCATTCAGGATGTTGCCCTCCCAAGGGTCCTTGGGGAATTTCTTCGCCCAGGCGGCCTTCGCCATGTCGGTGACCGAACTCTTGGGGTCGGACCACGCTACGTTGGTGATGCAGTAGTCCGAATACTTGCCCAGGGTGGCGAAGAACTGCTGCTCGTAGAGGCCGGGCGAGCCGGGGTTGATGATGCCCATCGGCTCCCAGCGCTGCTTGACCATTTCGCGGATCAAGAGGATGGCATCGTTGATGCGGGTGGTGACCATCAGCACATCGGCCCCGGTGGCCTTGGCCTTGGCGACTTCAACGGAAAGATCTCGCGCCGCCGGGTCATAGGCGATGGAAGCCTTCAGTTCCATGCCCAGGTTGGCGGTGGGATAGAGCTTGTCGATCGCCGCCTTGTTGGCCATGCCGAAAGTGTCGTTCACGTGCATGTACACGGCGCTCTTCGGCTGGGTCTTGGTGGCGACGAACAGGTCCTTCATCAGCTTCAAGCCGTTGCCCACCAGTTGCGGCGCGGTGAAGAAGTTGCGGAAGACGAACTTGTAGCCCTGCTCCGTGATCTGCGGCGCGGCGGCGATGTTGATGACGAAAGGCACGCCCTTTTGCTCGGCTACCTGGGCAATCGCGCCGGCGGCGCCGGAATCGAACGGCCCCACCAGCATGTGCGCGCCTTCGCTGATCAGCTTCTCGGCGCGGGCGCGCGCGAGATCGACGTTGGACTCGAAGTCCGCGTTCATCAGCTTGATGTTGACCTTGTAGCCCAGCTGCGCGCAGATTTCGGCAGCGATGTCGGCGCCCTTTTGGCAGGACTGGCCGAGAAAGGCCAGGGTGCCCGACTTGGGCAGCAGCACGCCGATGTTGAGCGTCTTGGCCTGGGCGCGCACCACGGCGGGCGCGCCCATGGCGGCGGTCGCCGCGCCGGCGGTTTTCAGGAAATCGCGGCGCTTGGCGCCACGGATAGCCTCATTGGACTGCGTCACGGGATGGTCCCTCCTCGGAATTGCGGCCTGTTTGTGCGCAATTTAAAAATTTTTAAGAACGACGGTTTGACAAACACCGCTGGAAAGGCGCAATAATAACTGAACCGGCCCCTCACTTACACTCGGATACGGGCCAATGCAGGAAGCCTGGAGACAACCATGGACATGATCCACACCATCGCGATCGGCGCCGGCCTGGCCTGGGCCTCGGGCATGCGCCTGTACGCGGTCATGTTCGCCGCCGGTCTCCTGGCGAGTCTGGGCGTCGTCACCCTGCCGGGCGACCTTACCGTGCTTTCACACCCGCTGGTGCTCACCGCCTCGGGCGTGATGTTCTTCATCGAGTTCTTCGCCGACAAGATTCCCGGCGTCGATTCGCTATGGGACGCGGTGCACACCTTCATCCGTATTCCCGCCGGCGCCATTCTCGCCGCCGCCAGCCTGGGCGTGCACGCCGACCCGGCGCTGGTGCTGGCCGCCGGCATCCTCGGCGGCACGCTTGCCTCCAGCAGCCATTTCGCCAAGGCCGGCAGCCGCGCGCTGATCAACACCTCGCCGGAACCGTTTTCCAACTGGGCGGCCTCGTTTTTCGAAGATGGGCTCACCGGCCTGATGCTCTGGCTGGTGTTCTCCCACGCCTGGGTCGGCCTCGCCGTGCTGGCGCTGATGCTGGTGCTGTCGTTCCTGCTGATCCGCGGCGTCTGGCGCTTCCTCGCCGGCATGTTCCGCAAGCTGTCGCTGCCGGCGCTCAATCCGCCGCACTTTTCGCCCTGAAGCCGCGCGCAGGATGCGCTGGCCGGTTCAGCGCTCTTCGACCATGTCGCGGAAGCGGATCATGTCGTAGTCGTCACCACGCTCGGTGATGCCGATCGGAAACAGCAGGTGGCGGTGGCCCGCCACCGCTGCCTGGAGTTGTTCACCCGGCATGTAGAGCCCCGGCGGCATGGCCAGCAAGGCCGCGCCCGGCTCGCTGCTGTCGGCCATGTAGATGCCCTCGACCGACGCATTGCCGCTGCTCCAGGCCCCCTGCTGCGGACGCAGGTCCACGGTGATTGCCTGGCGCGCCAGCACCTGCACGCCGACGCTGGCCTGGTTTTTCCCCGCGCTGTCGGCGTCGCGTGCAAGACGGCGCACGATCGCCAGATCCCAGGGACCGCGCGTGCCGCTGCCGGTATCCGGCTGCACCGCCAGAAGGCTACCGATTTTCAGCCAGTCACCCGTGACCTGCGGCACGCTGGCGCCAAAGCCGCCGGCGCTCATGTTTTCCACCACCCAGGTTTCGGTCTCCGGCTGCGGCGCATCCAGCACCACGTCGATGCCGCCGCCATGCATCAGGTTGATCAGTTGCTCGAAACCGTGCGCCACCACCATGCGCGCCTGGATGCGCCGGCGTTCGCTCTTGCGCACCGGCGGTTTCGGCGCCCAGTTCAGCACCAGGTGTTTGAGCACCTCGCGCACCACCCGCACATCGCTGGCGCCGCCGAAGTCGACGCCACGCGGCAGTTCGCCGGTCTGGTCGACCCGCACCAGCATGGCCTGCATGTCGGCATGGCCTGCGGTGGTGGTGAAAAAACGCAGCCCCGGGGTGATCTGCGCCGGCGGCGCGGCCAGGCGCAGCGGATGGCGCGGGTTGGCAAGGTCGAACCAGTAGGTCGAATCCGGCTGTGGCTGCGGGGTCACGCGCAGCTTGCCGGCGCAATGGGCGATCAAGCGCTCGGCGATGTCCAGTTCGGCCGGCGACAGCGCATCCGGCGCGGAAGCCGCCAGCACCAGCGCACGGGTAAACTCCCCCTCGGGGGAGGCGTCACCCGGCAGGCCGGGATAGATGATCAACTGGCCGGTTTGCAGGCGGCGCGACTCGGCAAACAGATAGGCACGCGCCAGCGCCTGCCAGACCTCGCTCGGGATCGGACCATAGCGCACATACAACCACTTCAGGCGCATGCCGGCGGCGCGCAGCGCACGCACGGCGATCATCGCCACCTGGTTTTTCAGCGCGTCGGTGCCTTTTTCCTTGCTCTCGATGCGGTCGATCAGGCTGTCATAGGCCTCGCTGCAGCGGGTCCAGAAATCGTGATTGGCGGCCCACAGCTTGCCTTCCTGGAACTTCGACTGGCGCGACAAAGTACCGTAGTCGCGCGACAGCTTGCCGCGATGCGGCTGGCCGGTTTCGTCCAGGCGACGGATCAGTTCATAGCGGCGCTCGGGGCGCAAGGTCTCGGTGGTGGTGACCGAATCCAGCCAATGGCTGACTTCATCGAGCGCCTTCAGCGCCTCGCCGGCGCGCAACTCGGCGAATATGTCCTCGGACTCCTTCGGATTGGCCAAAGGATGGTCATCCCGGGCGCCTCCCAGACCGGAGATTTTCAGCGAGTCCAGCAACTTGAGCATGGTGTGCCCCGATTTTAAAACCAACTCAGCCTTGTTTTCGGTTCGGCAGCGGCGAACTTGACGGCCCCCAAAAGACGACCACCCCAATTCCCGGCTCGCGCCGAAAGATTCGTAATCCCCGTTATGTGATCAGCGGTGGAAAAACGCCGGTTTGGTGCCAGTCCCGCATACAATCATGTCGCATAATCAATGATTTAGCAAGTAAATGCAAAGTTTTTTGTGAAGCGCCGGATATTTTGCGATGCGTTTTCCGCAACAGCGCCATTCCAGCTAGAATCCGCCCGCCGCCTTCCCTTCGCGTACAGGCCCCTTGGCAGTACCTATTCGTGCGAATTCTCATCATTGACGCCTCACCCCGATTTCGCGACCAGTGCGTGAAATACATTGCCGGGCAATGGCCCGGGGCGGAAGTGGACTTGCGTACCCCGGCGGAGTTCGCCGACCCTGCCGCCGGCGAGTGGGCCCGCTACGACGTGATGCTGATCGACCATCACGATCCCGAGGAAGCGGCCCCTGACGGCAGCGGCGGTCCTGCCGGCAACGACGGCGTCGCCTGGCTGCGCGGCGTGCGCGACCATGTGACCAGCCTGCCGCCGATCATCGTCCTTTCCTCGCAAGGCGGCGAGGACACCGCGGTGCAGGCGATGAAACTGGGCGCCGCCGATTACCTGCGGCGCGACAAGATCACCGCCGCCCGGCTGGTGGGTGCGATCAACGAAGCCATCCTCGAGCGGGCGCGGCAAAACGACCGCCTGCTCGCGCGCGCCCGCCTGGCCGAGCGCTATGCCGACACCATGGTGATGGCGCTGGACGTCAACTCCATCGGCGAGGCCGCGCCCGCCGACGCCCCACGCATCAAGGGCTACCGCATGCTGCGCAAGATCGGCGAAGGCGGCACCTCGCGGGTGTTCCTCGTCGAGCGCCTGGCGAAGATGGGCCAGCCGGCGCCGGAGCCCAGACAGGTGGTGCTGAAGGTGCTCAACGCGCGCCTGATCGCCGACCCCGCCTTCATCGAGCGCTTCATCCGCGAATACCGGGTAATTTCCGCGGTGCAGAACGAGCACGTGGCGCGCATCTACGACCAGGGCATCACCGACGAGCATTTGTACATCGCGATGGAGTACTTTTCCTCCGGCGACCTGCGCACGCGCATGGGGCACCACGACACGGCGCGCCTGACTTCCATCCAGGCGCTGAAGATCACCATGCAGATCGCCCGCGCGCTGGACGCGATCCACGCCGCCGGCGTGATCCATCGCGACCTGAAACCGCACAACATCATGTTCCGCGACGCCGACCACCTGGCGCTGGTGGACTTCGGCCTGGCCAAGCAGGTGGGCGAAAAAACCATCACCTCCACCGGGGGCCTGCTCGCCACGCCGCTTTACATGAGCCCGGAACAATGCCTGGGCCGCAGCCAGGACGTGCGCAGCGATCTCTACAGCGTCGGCGTCATCCTTTACGAGATGCTCACTGGCGAGCATCTGTACGACTCCGACAACCTGCCCGGCATCGCTTTCCAGCATGTACACGCCGACATTCCGCGCCTGCCGGAACCCCTCAAGGGCTACCAGCCGCTGATCGAACGCCTGCTGGCGAAAAACCCGGACAACCGCTTCCAGTCGGCGCGCGAGCTGTTTGGCTACATTGCGTATTGATTCGGGCGAAAGTGCAAGCTACTTTTGCCCGCCCAATACGTCATGCAATCGCCGGCAAAGCCGGTCGATCTCATGACGAAAAGGCAACGAAAAATCAAAAACGCTTAGAATGATGCCATGCGCCAATACCTCGATTTGATGCGCCACGTGCTGGAACACGGCGCGCAAAAGACCGACCGCACCGGCACCGGCACCCTCTCGGTCTTCGGCCACCAGATGCGTTTCGACCTGGCCGATGGTTTCCCTCTGGTGACCACGAAAAAGCTGCACCTGCGCTCGATCATCCACGAGCTTTTGTGGTTCCTGAACGGCGAAACCAACACCAAATACCTGAAGGAAAACGGCGTCTCGATCTGGGACGAATGGGCAGACGAGAACGGCGACCTGGGCCCGATCTACGGCTACCAGTGGCGCCACTGGCCGACGCGCGACGGCGGCGAAGTCGACCAGATCCAGCAGGTGTTGAAGCAACTCAAGGAAACGCCGGATTCGCGGCGCATCATCGTCTCGGCCTGGAACGTGGGCGAGATTCCGCGCATGAAGCTGCCGCCCTGCCACGCGTTTTTCCAGTTCTACGTAGCCGACGGCAAGCTTTCCTGCCAGATGTACCAACGCAGCGCCGACATTTTTTTGGGCGTCCCCTTCAACATCGCCTCCTACGCGCTGCTCACCCATATGTTCGCGCAGCAGAGCGGTTATGAGGCCGGCGAGTTCATCTGGACCGGCGGCGACTGCCACCTGTATTCCAACCACATGGACCAGGTGAAGGAACAACTGTCGCGCACGCCCTATCCCCTGCCGCGCCTGGAGATCAAGCGCAAGCCCGACTCGATTTTCGATTATCGCTTCGACGACTTCGAAATCATCGGCTACCAGTCCGGCCCGCCGATCAAGGCGCCGGTGGCGGTGTAAGACAAGATCGCTGCAAAACAAAAGCGCGCCTACCGGCGCGCTTTTGTTTTGCAGCGAAGGCGGTCAGCCGATCGGCACCAGCCCGCCGTTTTCCACCCGCACGCGCTCGCCCGAGCTATAGGCGCCCGCGCTGGCGGCACTGAAGGTGCGCAGGCTGCCGTCATCCATGCGCACATGGACCTGGTAGACCACGTGCTTGCGGACGTGTTTTTCGATGGCGTTGCCGGCGAAGGCGCCGCCGACCGCCCCCAGGATGGTGAGCGGCCCGCGGTCCCGTCGATGGGCAATCGTATTGCCGATCAAGGCGCCGCCGACGCCGCCTGCGACCGCTCCGACACCGGTCGCCCTGCCCTGCACCTCGGTCGCACGCACCGATTCGACATGTCCGCAGGCGTAGCAATCCGCCGCCGCGGCCGGCGCCGGCACTACCGCGGGCGCGGGGCTGGCCGCCGGGGCTGACGAGGGATACGGCGGCGGTGGTGCATAGGCCTGGCTGTTCGGCAACGGCGGCAGGGGCGCGCCAGCGTTGCCGGCAGCATTCCCGTCCGCGGCTGCGGAACCGGCGACGGCCTGCGGCGCGCTGGCGGAAGCGGAATACGCAGCCGGCGATTGCGCCTCGCTATTCATATGGGTCGGGATGATGCCGGTGAATACCCCAATGCCAATCAGGCTCATCACGATCACCGAAGCAGCGGCGATCGGCACCATCGGGTGGGTTCGTTTATAGATGGGTAGGCTTTCTTCCATGACCATTCTCCTTGCTTGTAGGCGGACGGATGCAGCCGTCCTAAAGGTCGAGGGCGGATAACACCTGGTCCGCGCGCAGGGCGCCGGTTGCGCTCACGGACATGAAATTGCCGCGCTCCGGGTCGCCGGCGCTCAACAGCCCTTCCGCAAGCTGGAATTCGCCCGGCGACAGGCGCCCGTCGCCATCGCCGTCGGCGCGGCGAAAAACCGCGCTGATGCCCGGCACCTGGAATGCTTCAGCGGGGGAAAGCCTGCCATCATGGTTGCGGTCGAGGCGGGCAAACAAGCGCGTCGGCCCCTGCGCTTGCGGCGCATCGCCATCACGCCAGGCGCCTAGCGCAAAAGGCGAAGCGCAGCCCAGGGCGATAGCGGTCACCAGCAATCCCAGCGCGATACGATCGGCTTGTTCGAGACGGGTCATGTTGCACCTCAGGAGTTGTCGCCAAATGGCGTTTGCCCAGAGATATTGCAACACTTGTTCCATAATTTTTATTTTATTACTATCAATACCTTAAGGTTAATATCTAATGTCATTTCACAGGTAATTTTTGCCTTGTAGTAGAAGCGCCTACAGCGTTTTTACAGGCGGCGCGCCGGCCCTTTCACAGGCGGCTATAATGCTGCCGCTTTCGCACTTTCCCACCGCCGCCCATCCATCGATTCCCATGCCATCGACCTCGCCGGCTCGGGCCACACCGCGTGTTTCGCTGATCGTCGCCATGGCGTCCAACCGCTGTATCGGGCGCGACAACCGCATGCCCTGGCACCTGCCGGCCGACCTGCAGCACTTCAAGCGCACCACCCTCGGCAAGCCCGTCCTGATGGGCCGCAAGACCTACGAATCGATCGTCGCGACCCTGGGCAAGCCGTTGCCGGGGCGCGCCAACATCATCATTTCACGCAACCTGGAATACCAGCCGCGGGGCGCCGACAAGGCGCCACCCGGAGCGGTGCTGCTGGCCGATTCACCGGCCGCGGCACTGGCCGCGGTCCGCGACGCCGGCCTGTCGGCGGACGAGATATTTGTCATCGGCGGGGCCGAAATCTATCGCGCCATGCTGCCCGCCGCACAACGCCTGGTGGTCACCGAAATCCGGCATGAATTCGCCGGCGACGCTTTTTTTCCCTTCATCGATCCCAAGATATGGGCCGAGGCCAGCCGCGAGGCGCAGCCGCGCAGCGGCGAGCCGGAAGTGGATTTTGATTTTGTCGAATATCGACGCATGGAGCAGGACATGGCGCAGGAAAATACGCAATGAGCGAAGGCGGATTTCACGTCCACGGCCCCCACGACCACGAGCTGGAGCACGCGGCGGCGCATGACGGCGCCGATAGTTTCGCCGGGCGCCTGGCGGTACTGACCGCGGTGCTGTCCACCGTCGGCGCATTGTTCTCCTACCAGGGCGGCGCCACCCAGAACGACGCGATGATCTTCAAGAACAACGCGGCGATCAAGAAGACCGAAGCCTCCGACCAGTGGAACTACTACCAGGCGAAAAGCAACAAGCAGAACCTGGCCGAACTCGCCGCCGTCCTGTCGGCCGACAACCGCGACAAGTACCAGAAGGAGGCCGCGCGCTATTCCTCCGAGAAAGAGGATATCCGGAAGAAGGCCGACGCGCTGGAAAAGCAGTCCGAGCAATGGGACAAGCAGGCCGAGACCGAAATTCACCTCCACCACCGCTGGGCGCAGGCGATGACCGTGATCCAGGTATCGATCGCGCTGGCCGCCATCACCCTGCTGACGCGCCGCCGCTGGATGCTCAACGGCGTCTATCTCGCCGCCGGCATCAGCTTCGTGCTGGCGGGCATGGCCCTGTCGCATATCTGAGACGCCCGATCCCGCGTCACGAATTTTTCACTTAAATTCGCCCGCGTTTCGCCTTACACTTCGCCGCGCGCGCCCGACTCCGGGCGCCCATTGATCCGCCGCGCCCGCCCCTGGAGATCCACAATGAAATTCCGCTTTCCCATCGTCATCATCGATGAGGACTTCCGCTCCGAGAACACCTCGGGCCTGGGCATCCGCGCGCTCGCCGAGGCGATCGAAAAAGAAGGCATGGAAGTGCTGGGCGTGACCAGCTACGGCGACCTCTCCCAGTTCGCCCAGCAGCAGTCGCGCGCCTCCGCCTTCATCCTGTCGATCGACGACGAGGAATTCACCCCTGGGCCGGAAATCGATCCGGCGGTGGTGAACCTGCGCAGCTTCATCGAGGAAATCCGCTTCAAGAACGCGGAAATCCCGATCTATCTCTATGGCGAGACCAAGACCTCGCGCGAGATTCCCAACGACATCCTGCGCGAGCTGCATGGCTTCATCCACATGTTCGAGGACACGCCGGAATTCGTCGCCCGCCACATCATCCGCGAGGCCAAGAGCTACCTCGACAGCCTCTCGCCTCCGTTCTTCCGCGCCCTGATCCACTACGCGCAGGACGGCTCCTACTCGTGGCATTGCCCGGGGCACTCCGGCGGCGTGGCTTTCCTGAAATCGCCGATCGGCCAGATGTTCCACCAGTTCTTCGGCGAAAACATGCTGAGGGCGGATGTCTGCAACGCGGTGGAAGAATTGGGCCAGTTGCTCGACCACACCGGTCCGGTGGCCGCTTCCGAACGCAATGCCGCGCGCATTTTCAACGCCGACCACTGCTTTTTCGTCACCAACGGCACTTCGACCTCGAACAAGATGGTGTGGCATGCCAACGTCGCGCCCGACGACATCGTGGTGGTGGACCGCAACTGCCACAAGTCGATCCTGCACGCCATCACGATGACGGGCGCGATTCCCGTCTTCCTGACGCCGACGCGCAACCACCTCGGCATCATCGGCCCGATCCCGCTGGACGAGTTCAAGCCGGAAACCATTCAGAGAAAAATCGAAGCCAACCCCTTCGCCCGCGCGGCGCAGCAGCGCAACCCGCAGCGCAAGCCGCGCATTCTCACCATCACGCAGTCCACCTATGACGGCGTGGTCTACAACGTCGAGATGCTGAAGGAGACCCTCGGCACCACCATCGACACCCTGCATTTCGACGAAGCCTGGCTGCCGCACGCCGCTTTCCACGAGTTCTACAAGAACATGCACGCCATCGGCCGCGACCGCCCACGGCCCAAGGGGCCGCTGGTGTTCGCCACCCACTCCACCCACAAGCTTCTGGCCGGCATCTCGCAGGCCTCGCAGATCCTGGTGCAGGAATCAGAGACGCAAAAGCTCGACCGCCACATCTTCAACGAAGCCTACCTGATGCACACCTCCACCAGCCCTCAATATGCCATCATCGCCTCGTGCGACGTGGCGGCGGCGATGATGGAGCCGCCCGGCGGCACCGCGCTGGTGGAAGAGTCGATTGCCGAGGCGCTGGACTTCCGCCGCGCCATGCGCAAGGTCGACAAGGAGTGGGGCAAGGATTGGTGGTTCCAGGTCTGGGGCCCGACCAGCCTGGCCGCCGACGGCATCGGCTCGCGTGAAGACTGGATGCTCAAGGCCAACGAAAAGTGGCACGGCTTCGGCAACATCGCCCCCGGCTTCAACATGCTGGACCCGATCAAGGCCACGGTCATCACCCCCGGCCTGGACGTTTCCGGCAAGTTCGCCAAGACCGGCATTCCCGCCTCCATCCTCACCAAGTTCCTGGCCGAGCACGGCGTTATCGTGGAGAAGACCGGGCTCTATTCGTTCTTCATCATGTTCACCATCGGCATCACCAAGGGCCGCTGGAACACCCTGGTGACCGCGCTGCAGCAGTTCAAGGACGACTACGACAAGAACCAGCCGCTGTGGCGCATCCTGCCGGAATTCTGCGCCGCGCATCCGCGCTACGAGCGCACCGGCCTGAAAGACCTGTGCCAGCAGATCCACGACATGTACAAGGCGAGCGACGTGGCGCGCCTGACCACGGAAATGTACCTGTCCGACATGCAGCCGGCGATGAAGCCCTCGGACGCCTACGCCATGCTGGCGCACCGCGAGATCGAGCGCGTGGAAATCGACCATCTCGAAGGCCGCGTCACCAGCATCCTGCTTACACCCTACCCGCCCGGCATTCCGCTGCTGATTCCTGGCGAGCGCTTCAACAAGACCATTGTCGAATACCTCAAGTTTGCCCGTGTCTTCAACGAGAAATTCCCCGGCTTCGATACCGACATCCACGGCTTGGTGGAAGAGGAAATCGACGGCAAACGGCGCTATTTCGTCGATTGCGTGAAAGCGAAATAACCGGTCGACTTACCCGTTCCAAAAGGCCCCGCTCGCGGGGCCTTTTTACATTGCGCCGCAACGCAGCGCGCTTATGCCGCCGAAAAGGTCGAAGACGACATCCACCCTCCTCCGGCATCTGTAGCATACGCAGTCCCCGCAACAAGGAAAACAAAGCATGCGCCTGTTCAGAATTTTCACCAAACCGTCCGGCGAATCCGGCATCGAAATCCGCGAGGTGCCGATGAGCAAGGAAGCGCGCCCGCTGTCGGCCACCTTCCCCGCCATGAATATCTTCTTCCGCGAAACGCCGGAAGGCAATGTCGAGGACTTCCACCGCGCGCCGCGGCGCCAGCTGATCTTTCTGACCTCGGGCATCCTCGAGCTGGAAAGCAGCGAGGGCAAACGCTTCATCTGCCGCCCCGGCGACCTGATCTTCGCCGAGGACCATACCGGCAAAGGCCACATCACCCGCTCGCTGCGCGACATCCGCGGCTTCGTGCACGTTGTAGTCCCGCTGGAATTCGATGTATCGGACTGGCCGCTGATCACCGCGGCCTGACCGGTCAACGACCACAAACGATAAACAAACAAGGAGACAAAAATGAAACGCTGGCTTTTACCGCTGGCAGCGCCGCTGTTCGCGCTTTCCGCCACCCTCGCCTGCACCCAGGCTTCCGCACAAACCCCGAAGCCGCCGATGCGCATCATCGTACCGTTTGCCGCCGGCGGCGCCAGCGACTTCTATTCACGCATCGTCGCGCAAAAAATCACCGAGCAGACCGGCAAGACCATCGTGGTGGAGAACCGCACCGGCGCGGGCGGGCGCATCGCTTTCGAATACGCCGCCCATGCGCCCAATGATGGCAGCGTAGTCGCTCTGATCGACGCCACCTACGCCATGCTGCCGGGCCTGTTCGACAAGAGACTGCCCTGGGACATCAACAGCGACCTGGTGCCGGCCGCGATGATCACACAGACGCCCTTCGTCATCATCGTTCCCACCAAGTCCAAGTACCAGACCCTGATGGATCTGATCAATGACGCGAAAGCCCGCCCCGGCAAGCTCAACTTCGGCTCCGCCGGCGTCGGCAGCGTGAACCACATCGTCACCGAGCGCTTTCGCAGCGATGCCAAGATCACCATCACCCACATTCCCTATCGCGGCATGAGCGAAGCCAGCGTGGCGCTGCAGGCGGGCGAACTCGATCTGATCATCGCCGCCTCGCCCACCGCACTGGGACCGATCCAGGGCGGCAAGGTACGGGCGCTGGCGGTCACCACTGCCAAGCGCTCGGCAGCCCTGCCCAATGTACCCACGGCCTCCGAGGCGGGCGTGCCGCCCTACATCACCACCAACTGGTTCGGCTGGGCCGTGCCCAAGGGCACCTCGAAGGAATTCATCCAGACCCTGCACGAGGACGTGGTGAAGGCGGTCAACTCGCCCGACGTGCGCGACCGCCTGGCGGCCCAGGGCGCCGAGCCGTCGAATTTCACCACCGAGGATTTCGCCCGCTTCCTGCGCGAAGACACCAAGCGCTGGACCGACGTGATCAAGGCGAACAACATCAAGATCGAGTAGCCGCCAAAAACAAAGGGCCACCCTGCGGTGGCCCTTCTTTTATGTGGTGCGGCTGGAGAGACTCGAACTCCCGGCCCCTTGGTTCGTAGCCAAGTACTCTATCCAACTGAGCTACAGCCGCATGCGCAAATTATAACAGAAGTATGGCTTTGGGTCGAAAAATCGCAAAAACCTCGCGTTTGGCGAGTTTTCCCGGTTTTGCGTTTTGCGGAGCCCACGGCTACCCCGGCTCCTTGAGCCGCTGCGTCAGACGCTGTAGCGCGCTTGCCCAGTCGCGGGGCTCCGCCTGGCGGATCACTTCAACCTGCGGATACCAATAGGGCGGCCCACCGGCCGGCGCGGCCCAGCGCCAGTCGGGCGCGAACTTGGACATCACGATCGTCGGCTTGCCCATCGAGGCCGCCAGATGAGCGACCGAGGTATCCACGCTCACCACCAGGTCGAGATTGGCGATCACCGCCATGGTGTCGCTGAAATCGGCAATTTCCGGCGTGGCGGCGTAGAGATGGCGATGTGGTGCATCCAGGGCCGCAGGCACCTGCAGGCTGACGAAATCGACCACGGCGGTCAACGCCGGGTCTCCGAGCAAGCTCGCGACCAACGCCGGCGGCATCGATTTGGAATTGCCAATGCCGGTGGCGAGGTTTGCCGCCCAGGCGATGCCCACGCGCCGCCTTCCATGGCGCGGCAGCTGTTTCGCCCAATGCGCGATTCGCTGGGGGTCGGCTTCGAGATAGGCGCAACGAAGACTCGCGGCCGCGGTGTCGATGCCCAGGCAATGCGCGATGCTGACGGCGGAAACGTAGTAATCCTCGCCGCCGGTCAACGGTATGGCGCGCGTACGCGCGTGGATTTCCGCCCGCCGCAGGGAGGGCTGGGAGGCGAATAGCGCGTACAACTCCGGGCGGCACACGTAGGCGACACGCGCGCCCTGCGCGATCAGCGCGGGCAAATAGCGCCCGAACATGATGCTGTCGCCCAGTCCCTGCTCCTCGAAAACGACGATCTTCTTGCCTGCAAGAGACTCGCCGCGCCAATTGGGAAACGGCAAGTGTTTCCAGTTGAAGCCCAGGGGGCGGTCAAAACGCCGCTCGTAAAGCGCCAGCCCTTCGCCGATCAGGCCACACTGCAGGCGCAACTCGGCGAGCATGAAGTCATAGTCGGCCGAGGGAGAAACCTGGGCCAGTTGCAGCACTTGACGTTCCGCCTCATCGAGACGGCCGCTGTCGCGGTAGGCGCGCGCCAGCTCGCCGTCGAAAAATGCCAGATGCGGATACTTGTCCCGCATGGCCTGGTAAGCCTGGCTGGCCTCGTCGACGCGGTCGCGGTAGCTCAAGGCCATCGCCTCGGCCGCCTCTACCTCGGCAGTACTGCCGAAGCGCGCGCGCATCCCAGCCATCAGTTCGTCGTACTCCGCGCCATCGACGCGCAGGCGATGCAACACCTGCTGGTACAGCGTCCAGGTGCCGATCGTGGCCCCGGCGTGCGCCAATACGGGGCGCAATGTCTCGCGCGCTTCGGCGGCGAAGTTCTCCACCATGGGTCCGCATAGCTCGGCCAGCAGCGCGGGATCGGGCTTCACGTGCGCCAGCGCATAGCGCCACGCGGCCAGCGCGCTGTCGTTGCGGTCGGTGGTGAGCAGTAGCGCAATCAGCTTCAGGTAGGGGTCGACGAAATCGGGCCGGCTGAGGATGGCGCGCTCATAGAAGTCCTGCGCGGCGTCGAGGCGCTCCTGCTGATGGGCAATGCGCCCCTTGAGATAGAGCGCATCGACCTGGTTGCCTTCAAGCGCAAGGATGCGGTCGGCGGCCTGCGCGGCGGCGGCAAGCTCGCCGCGGCCGAAGGCCTCGAAACCCTGCTCGATCAGCGCGAGGATTTCGGCGTCGGGAAGCTTGGCGGAACCGGGCTGGGACAAGAGTGACATGGGCGGGCAGAGAGGGGCGCGGCGGCAGGCTGGCGGATGATACCCATATCGGGCCGCGCGCGCCCGGTCAAGAGCGCTCGAAGTGCGTAAACTAGCGCCTGGCAACGAAAAAGCATCAAAGAAGGAAGGATTTGGCTGCATGCAGGACCCGAAAATCGCCGAGGAAACGCGGCGCAGGCGCACATTCGCCATCATTTCCCACCCCGACGCGGGCAAGACCACGCTGACCGAAAAGCTGTTGCTGTTCGCCGGCGCCATCAACATTGCCGGCAGCGTGAAGGCGCGCAAGGCGACGCGCCACGCCACCTCCGACTGGATGGAAATCGAGAAGCAGCGCGGCATCTCGGTGGCCTCTTCCGTGATGCAGATGGACTACCGTGACTGCGTCATCAACCTCCTCGACACCCCCGGCCACCAGGACTTCTCGGAAGATACCTACCGCGTGCTCACCGCTGTCGATGCTGCGCTGATGGTGATCGACGCCGCCAACGGTGTGGAGCCGCAGACCAAGCGCCTGCTGGAAGTCTGCCGCCAGCGCAACACCCCGATCCTCACCTTCATCAACAAGATGGACCGCGAGGTGAAAGAGCCGATGGACCTGATCGAGGAAATCGAGCAGACCCTCGGCATGGACGTGGCGCCCCTCACCTGGCCGGTGGGCATGGGCAAGCGCTTCCACGGCGTCTACGACCTGCGCAACTCGCGCATGCGCGTCTTCCGCGCCGGCGAGGACCGCCGCACCGACGAAGACGAGGTGATCGAAGACCTCACCACGCCCGACATCAAGGAGCGCTTCGGCGCCGAGCTTGCGCAGGCGCAAGGCGAGATCGATCTCGTCACCTCCGCCTCCATGCCCTTCGACAGCCCCGAATTCCTCGCCGGCCGCCAGACCCCCTGCTTCTTCGGCTCGGCAATCAACAACTTCGGCGTGCAGGAAGTGCTCGACGCCCTGGTTGACCTGGCCCCGCATCCCGGCGCGCGCAAGGCGATCGAACGCGAGGTCAAGCCTGACGAAACCAAGTTCACCGCCGTGGTGTTCAAGATCCAGGCCAACATGGACCCGGCGCACCGCGACCGCATCGCCTTCGCCCGCGTCTCTTCCGGCAAGTTCACCCGCGGGATGAAATTCAAGGTGGTGCGCACGGGTAAGGACATCCGTCCGGGTTCGGTGGTCTCCTTCCTCTCGCAGCGCCGCGAGTTGCTGGAAGAAGCGTACGCCGGCGACATCATCGGCATTCCCAACCACGGCACCCTGCAGCTGGGCGACACGCTCACCGAAGGCGAATCGCTGCAATTCACCGGCCTGCCCTTCTTCGCCCCCGAAATGTTCAAGGCGGTGGAAGTGGCCGACCCGATGCGCGCCAAGCAATTGCGCACTGGCCTGACGCAACTGGGCGAAGAAGGCGCGATCCAGGTGTTCCGCCCGCATACCGGCGGCGCACTGCTGCTGGGCGCGGTGGGCACGCTGCAGTTCGACGTGGTGGCGCACCGCCTGCAGCATGAGTACGGCGTCGAAGCGCGATACCTGCAATCCAAATACATGATGGCGCGCTGGGTCACCTGCGACAACGAGCGCGAACTGTCGCGCTTCATCGATGCCAACGCCCACCGCATCGCCTATGACGCCGTCGATGCGCCTACTTTCCTGGTCTCCTTTCCGGCTGAATTGCGGGTGATCGAAGAGCAGTGGAAGGACATCCGCTTCCACGCGCTGCGCGAGCACGCTGGCCTGGTCTTTTCCAGCGCCGGGTCCTGAAGATCCGGCCTGGTATTTTCCAGCACCAGCGCTTGAAACCCGGGCCGATGCTTTTCAGCATCGGCCCGCATCGATGTCATCGTGATGCGGCACATTCGTGCCGCCTGCGCCTCAACCCCGTATAGTGTCGCGCGAGCAGCGCGCGGCCTGCGCGCGCTTCCATTTCGCCAACAAGGAGACTTAAATGAACTGGACTGAACGCCGCAAGCGCTTTCGCGCCATCATCGCCGGCAACCAATGCGTCTACCCCGGCTCGGTGTTCGATGCCCTGTCGGCGCGCGCCGCCGAAGACATCGGTTTCGAGATCGGCATGTTCGCCGGCTCCGTCGCCTCCCTTGCCATCGTCGGCGGGCCGGACATCGCCGTCATCACCCTCTCCGAATTCGCCGACCAGGCCTATCGTATCTGCCGCGCCGGCAATCTCGCCCTGATGGTCGACGCCGACCACGGCTACGGCAACGCACTCAACGTGCGCCGCACCGTCGAGGAACTGGAAACCGCCGGCGTCTCCGGCCTCTCCATTGAAGACACCGAACTGCCCGCTGCCTTCGGCGCCGGCACCAAGGCCACCCTGCTGTCGAAAGAGGAAGGCGTGGGCAAGATGAAGGCCGCTGTCTCCGCGCGCCAGGATCCGGATCTCGTCATCGCCGGGCGCACCAGCGCGATCTCCATCACCGGTCTTGACGACACCATCGTCCGCGTACAGGCATATGAGGCCTGCGGCGTCGATGCGCTGTTCATCGTCGGCATGAAGACCCGCGAGCAGCTTGAAACCGTCTTCAAGGCAACCAAGGCGCCGCTGATCCTCGGCGGCGTCCCCGCCGACATGATGGACCGTGAATACCTGTCGAGCCGGCGCGTGCGCATCTGCCTCACCGGCCACCAGCCTTTCATGGCCAGCGTGCAGGCGGCGTACTCCACCCTCAAGGCGCTTCGCGACGGCACCGACCCCGCCAAGCTTCCCGGCGTCGCCCCCGTCGCGCTGATGAAGCAGTTGACGCGCGATGCGGACTACGCCAAGTGGGCCGAGGAATACCTGGGCGGCAAATAGCGCCCGAACGCAGTGCATCGTTCGCGGCACCCGCTCATCGTGGCCGCGAACAAAATGAGGAAGCCCGGCTTGGTGCAATTTGCGGGAGCAAATGGAATGCCCACGCGTCAAATTTTCCGTGAAACATTTCCGCCCCCTCCTCGTCAAACTCTTGTTACGGCAGAGGAAAAACCCTTCTAATGCTTTCGTATTATTGACCGGACGCCCAAGCGCTTTGTAGCTTGAACGGGAGCAGTGGGTAATGCGCCATGCACCTGCTGCCATGCAGCACCAGCTGGTGCTTGATTTATCGGTTCCTCCGGGTGCAACATTTCCCTGAACGCACGCCGCCTGGCCTGAAAAGGGCACGGTTACGCGTGAGCAAGGATCTGCATTGTGAGCCTGAATCCGTTTATACCGATTCACGTGATTTCCTGCCTCGTGCGCCCGCATGCAGGCGACGGGATGCAAGACGTGTCCGTGACTCATCGCGCGCGCCGCGCGCATCCATGAGCGGCGGACATGGCACCCAATTCCCTCGCCGACAACGCCACCGCCTCCGCGCCCAACGGTATCCGACTGCAACTCTTCGGTGAGCTGTGCGCGCTACTGGTGGAGCGGCGCGAACCGCAGGCCCTGCTCGATCTCGCCACGCGCGGTACGCGCCACCTGCTCGGCGCCGCCTATGCCGTGCTCGCCGCCACCGACTCCACCGGCAAGGCGGCTTATAGCAGCTTCAGCGGCTCCGCCGCCGCGCCGCTGCCGCCGCCATCACTGGAAGCGGGTTGGCTGGGTGAAATCCACGCCGCGGGCCAGCCGCGCCGCCTGAGTGTCACCGGCGGACGCCCCGAGCGCATCGGGCTGCCGCCGCAATACCCGCAGATCTACGAAGCGCTGGCCGCGCCGCTCACCACCAGCGAAGGCGCGCGCGGCTGGATTTGCCTAGCCGCGCGCGCAGGCAACCCCGGCTTCAACGCCGATGACGAGCGCCTGCTGGCCCTGCTCGGCGCCCAGCTCGGGCGCCTGCTCGAACAGGCCGAGGCGCAGCAGCACCTGCTCGAACGCGCACAGCGCCTGCAGGTCGAGGCCGAGGAGCGCGAGCACAGCGGCCATACCATGCTGCGCATGCTGCAGCGCCTGGAAGCATTGCGCGCGCTGGGCATCGAAATCCTCGCCGCCCGTTCCACGCGCGACCTGGTGCGCATCGGCCTGGAGCACCTGGCGCACCTGGTGCCCTATTGGGGCGCCTCGGTGACCATGCTCGAGCCCACCGGCCACGGTGTCGTGGTACTGGCCGACATTGCCGCCGGCCCCACTTCGCACTACGCTCCCGGGCGCTACATGACGCTGGCGCAATACGGCACGCGCGACCTCGAAGTGCTGCGCGACGGGCGCATCCTCGACATTCCCGACATCTCCGCCGGTGATGCGCCGCCGCCGGTGGTCAAGACGCTATACCGCCAGGGCATGCGCTCCTATGCGCGCATCCCGATGATGGTCGAAGGCGTTCTGGTCGGCAGCCTCAACCTGGGGTCCGACAAGACCTTCCATTTCACCGCCGAACAGCTCGACTTCGCGCGCAGCATCGCCAACCAGATCGGCATTGCCGCGCAGCAGGCGGCGCTGCGCGAGCGCATCGCGCGCCAGGCGGCCGAGCTGGAACGCCGCGTCGAGGAACGCACCGCCGAACTGGCCGCGGCCAACGAAGACCTGGAAGCCTTCTCCTTCACTGTCTCGCACGACCTGCGCGCCCCCTTGCGCGCCATCGACGGCTTCTCGCGCATGCTGGAGGAAGACTACGGCGGCGCCCTCGACGAAAAGGGACACCGCCTGCTCGGCACCATCCGCGGTAACAGCCAGCGCATGGCCGCGCTGATCGACGACCTGCTGAAATTCGCCAAGCTCGGGCGCGCGCGCATAAGCCCGACCCAGCTCGACATGGCCTCGCTGGTGCGCGAGGCGTGGCAGCAGATAGGGGCGGAAGCCAACGCCGCCGCCGCACTGCGCCTGGGCGACCTGCCGCCCTCCTATGGCGACGTCGCCCTGCTGCGCCAGGTGTGGGCCAACCTGCTCGAAAACGCCTGCAAGTACAGCAGCAAGCGCGGGCAGCCCATCGTCGAGGTGAGCGCGCGCGCCGAAACCGATGCCGTCGTCTATTGCGTCGCCGACAACGGCGCCGGGTTCGACATGCGTTATTACGAGAAGCTGTTCGGCGTGTTCCAGCGCCTGCACAGCACCCAGGAATTCCCCGGCACCGGGGTTGGCCTGGCGATGGTGCACCGGGTGGTGAACCGCCACGGCGGCCGCGTCTGGGCCGAGAGCGTGCTGGGCGAAGGCGCGCGCTTTTTCTTCAGTCTCCCCCGCCAGTCCGGCGCGCCATCGCCTTAAGGTTTCGGAATCACGCTCACGTGTGCGGAGACCACGCGCCAGCCCTGCGGTGTGCGCATCCAGGTCTGGCTCTGGCGGCCGGTCTTGCCGGCGCTCGATTCGCGCTCGAACAGCGTATTGGCCGTCGCCATGTCACGGCCATAGGTGGTGATCACGGTACGGCTGGTGCTGCGCTTCAAACCGGCAGGCGAGCGCGCCGAGCGGAAGGCCGCGATCTCGTCGTGACCGTAGAGATTCTCGCCGATGCCGTAGCGGATGGTCAGCGGGTTTTTCCAGAACAGCTCATCGAGCACCGCCACGTCGTTCCCGTTCAACGCCGCCTCGTAGCGCTCGAAGGCGGCGGTGACTTCGGCCACCACCTCCGGCAGATTGATTTCCAGCATCGCAGGCTCCTGTAGGGTAGGACGGCGCGCCCGCGGCCCCAACCTGCGATTGCAGAACTGCAGGCTGCCGCGCAAGCGCCGCCATGATAGCTGCTCCGCTCAGGCGGCGGCGGGCTTGTGGCGCGCCCAGATGCGGTTGAGATCGGCCACCAGCTGGCGCGGCACGAACGGCTTGATCAGCACGTCGAGCGCGCCGGCCGCCAGCGCCGCCTCGCGCAATTCAGGCGAGACGGCCGCCGTGAGATAGACCACCGGTATCTGCGCCAGCGAGGGCGAGGCCTGCAGGGCGTGCAGCGTGGCCAGCCCGTCCATGCCCGGCATCATCCAGTCGAGCAGGATCAGCTGCGGCGTAAAGTCGCGCGCCACTTCGAGGGCGGCGCAGCCGCTTTGCGCGATGCGCACCTCGAAGCCGCCATAGCCTTCGAGCGCCGCCTGGCCGACGGCCAGGATGTCCTCGTCGTCGTCGATCTGCAGGACGCGCTTGAGCATCGGCTCACGCATGCGCGCCCTCCTCGGCCAGCACGGTGCGCGGCAGGTTGAACCGGAAGGTCGAACCGCGCCCCTCCTCGCTCTGGAAACCGATCGTCCCGCCCATCATGTCGATGATGCCCTTGCTGATCGCCAGGCCCAGGCCCGTGCCCTGGATGCTGCTGCCCTGGAAAAAGCGCTCGAACACGCGCTCCTGCAAAGCGCGCGGAATGCCGGCGCCATGATCGGTCACGGCGACACTGACCGCACGCGCCGACACCTCCATGCTGATGTGCACGC
The DNA here is from genome assembly GCA_036498945.1 of Burkholderiales bacterium. Classification (GTDB taxonomy): domain Bacteria; phylum Pseudomonadota; class Gammaproteobacteria; order Burkholderiales; family JAEUOS01; genus JAQGMJ01. Next base: position 70,288 of record DASYEQ010000015.1, read on the forward strand.
TGCCGCCGCGCGGGGAGAATTTCACCGCGTTCGACACCAGGTTGGTCACCACCTGCACGATGCGGTCGGCATCCCCAATGGCGGCGGCGCCGGCCGGCAACGTGGTTTCCAGGCCGACGCCGGCCTTGGCCGCCAGCCCGGCGCTGGCCGCCACCGCCTGGCGCACCAGTTCGGCCACGTCCACCGGCTCGCGCTTGACCTCGAATTGCCCGGCGCCCATCTTTTGCACGTCGAGAATCTCGCCCACCAGCTTGAGCAGGCGCTCGGTGTTGGCATGGGCGATGCGCACCATGCGCGCCGCATGTGCCGGCAAGGGCCCGGCAATGCCGTCGTGGACGATCTCCAGCGCTCCCAGGATGGAAGTCAGCGGCGTGCGCAACTCGTGGCTCACCTGGGCGACGAATTCCCCTTTCATCGCCTCGGCGCGCTTGCGCTCGGTGATGTCCAGGTGCATGCCATACAGGCCGATCACGTGGCCCTCCCCATCCAGGTCAGGGGTATAGCTGCAGGCGAGGTGGCGCAGCTGGCCGTCCGCCAGCCGGTGCACGCGCTCGAAGGCGACGGTCTCGCCGTCCAGCGCGCGCTCGACGAACAGGTGCGACTGCTCGTACACGTCCTCGCCCACCACCTCGCGCGACGGGCGGCCCTCGATCTGCTCGCGGGTCAGGCCCAGCACCTCGCGGTAGGTGCGGTTGTGATAGATGATGCGGCGCTCGCTGTCGAGGTAGCAGATCATGCCCGGCACCGAATCGGTCAGGCGGCGCACCCCCGCCTCGGCGGCGCGCAGGCGCGCTTCCACCAGTTCGCGCTCGCGGTCGTAGCGCCGCGCGATCCACCAGGCGCCCGCCACCAGCAGCATGGTGAGCAGGCCGCCCCAGAAGGTGGTGAGCTGGGCGGCGCGCGCGGTGCTGGCGGCACGCTCGCGATATGCCGCCGCCAGTCCGGTTTCGCGTGCCCGCACCGCGCTCGCCAGGCTGGCGATGCGCTCTTCCAGGGGCGTCAGCTTGTCGTAGTCAGGCGGTTGCTGGCCGGAACGCTCGCGCGCCATGATGATGCGCTCAAGCAGCGCAAACTGTTCGCGCAGGGCCGAAGACAACTCCGCCAGGCGCTGCTGCTGCACCGCGTCCTCGTGGGTCAGCGCGAGGACGTCGTCCAGTTCCTTCGGCACCCGTATGGTGGCCAATGAATGGAAGTTTTCCAGCGAGCGGGCGTCGCCGTACGCGGCGTAGCGGTGGGCGGCGGCGGTGGCGCGCTCGGACTGCGCGAAAATCTCTTCCACCCCGGTCAGCACTTCCTGGGTATGGGTTTCCTGGCGGCCGCTGGAAATCGCCGCCTCGACCGCGCCATAGGCCAGCCAGGCAATCGCCAAAAGGATCGCCAGGCCGGTGGCGATCGCCACGTTGAAAATGGTCCGGAATGCGTTCGCGTTCATGCCGCCAATGTCCGCGCCCGCGACACCACGCGGGCGACGGCGCATTTTAACGGGCTTGAACGATGGGGCGACCGGTACGGCGGCCGGTGACATTTTCATGCGCGACTCCATTGCTTGTGCGGACATCACAGCGCAAAGGTTCGCCAGCGTTGCGGGCAATGGCATAAAATGGATACTTGTTGCCGGCATGGCACGGGCGAACGTTTCCCCGTGCGCAAGCCAGCCGCCGCGCGAATGGTCAGACGGTGCACTGTTTTCGCGCTAGATAGATTCTAGGAAGCCCCGTCATATCTATGTGTCAAAGCTTGTGAAAACTGCCTCCGCTCCATCCCGGAACCCCACCCCGGACCCGGCCCTGCCTGCGCTCCTGCCGGCCTATTTCGAGCGTCGGGCAGCCGACGCGCGCCTGCTCGACGCCGCCCTGGCGACCCGCGACTACCCGGCGATTGCCGCCATCGGCCATCGCCTCAAGGGCCTGGGCTCCACGTACGGGCACGACGCCATCAGCACCACCGGGCGCGAGCTGGAAGCCGCCGCCGGCGCGGGCGATGCCACGCGCATAAGCCGCCTGATCGCGGATTACCAGCGCGTGCTGGCGGAGCTCAACTGATGCGCGTGGCCCTGCTTGAAGACGACCCCGACCAGGCGGCGATTCTCAACGCCTGGCTCACCGAAGCCGGCTACCGTACCCGCGTATTCAGTTCCGGCATCGATTACCTGCGCGAAATCGCGCGCGAGTCCTACGACCTGCACATCCTCGACTGGAACGTGCCGGACGTTTCCGGCGAGGAAGCGCTGAGGATCCTGCGCGAGCGCGTGGTCGACCCGGTGCCGGTGATGTTCGTCACCGCGCGCGACAGCGAGGAAGACGTGGTGCACATCCTCACGCTGGGCGCCGACGACTACCTCGCCAAGCCGCTGCGCCGCGCCGAGACCCTGGCGCGTGTCGCCGCGCTGACCCGGCGCGGGCGCCCCCGCGAGACCCCCGAAGGCATCCTCACCTGCCCGCCCTTCACCTTCCGCCTGGCCACCCGCGGCATCGAATTCCACGGCGACCTGCTGGACATGACACCGAAAGACTTCGAGCTCGCCCTCTACATGTTCCGCAACGCCGGCAAGCTCCTGTCGCGCGCCCACATCCTCGAATCCGTCTGGGGCAAGACCGCGACCCTCGACACGCGCACGGTGGACACCCACATCTCGCGCATCCGCCGCAAGCTCGACCTGAACGGCGGCGACACCGGCTGGCGCCTGGTCTCGGTCTACCTGCAGGGCTACCGGCTGGAAAAAAGCGGCGCTTAAAACAAAACCGGCAACGCGCGCAGGTAAAATGGCGCCCGGTATTGAAACTGCGCGCACGAAACACCGGATGGGTGGTAGAGCGGTTGAATACACCGGTCTTGAAAACCGGCAACGGGGCAACCCGTTCGTGGGTTCGAATCCCACCCCATCCGCCA
>DASYEQ010000016.1:0-7509 GCA_036498945.1 Burkholderiales bacterium
AACGCCACCTCGCCCAACAACAACTTCGGCGAAATCTCCAACAGCCGCAGCATCTCCGGGCGCATCTACACCGACAACAACGGCGACGGTACGCTCAACAACGCCGATGCCGGCGTTGGCACCGGCGCTACCGGCGCCAACAACGTCGCCCAGACGCTGACGCTCACCGGCACCGACATCAACGGCAACGCGGTCAGCCTCACCACCGCCACGGCCGCCGACGGCAGCTACAGCTTCACCAACCTGCCGCCCTCGACCAGCTACACGGTGACCTGTACCACCTGCGCGGCGCCGGCCGGCTTCGTCAACAATCCGGGCCCGCTTGCCTACCCGGGCACCACCGGCGGCGCGGCCGCCGGCACGCAGGCGGTACCGGCGATCAGCGGCATCAACCTGTCCGTCGCCAACACGATCTCGATCAACAACAACTTCACCAAGTTGCCACCTGGCTCGCAGATCACCGGCCGCGTCTACTTCGACGCCGGCAACGACGGCGCGTTCGACTCCGGCAGCGACGAAGGCATCCGCACCCAGACCATCGAGCTGCATGACAACACCACCAACGCCCTGGTCGCTACCACCACCACCGACGCCAACGGCTTCTACAGCTTTCCCGTCGTTGCCCCGGGTACCTACAAGATCGTCGAGCCGAACCAGCCTGCCGCTACCAACGACGGCAAGACGCATGTGGGCACGGTGAACGGCGTCACCACCGGCACCGCTACCGCGCAGGGCACCACGCCTTCGGTCATCAGCGGCGTGGTAATCGCCGCCAACCAGACCGGCGCCAACTACGACTTCCCGGAAATCGCCAACGTGACCCTGGGCGGCCGCGTGTTCGCCGACGTCAACCACTCCGGCACCTTCGACGGCGGCGATACGCCGCTGCAAGGCGTGGTGATGCAGGTGACCGGCAAGGACGCCTTCGGCAATGCCGTCAGCCGCTTCATCGGCACCGACGTCAACGGCCAGTACAGCTTCACCGGCCTGCCGCCGAGTGACGCCGCCGGCTACACGGTGACCGAGAACCAGCCGGCCAGTTACACCTCGACGCTCAATAGCGCCGGCACCGTCACCGGCGGCGGCACCGCCGGCGCGGTAGGCCCCCTGGGCGGCACGCAGGAGACCGTGGGCGTGGTCCTCGGTACCTCCGGCGCCAGCGCCCCTGACGTCAACTTCCTCGAGCAGGCCACCACCGGCCTGATCCGCGGCTTCAAGTCGGTGGCCAACCAGACGCACCCGGGCCAGCAGCCGGCGGTGGGCGACGTGGTGGTCTGGACCATCAGCTACAAGAACGAGTCCACCACCAGCCAGCCCCTGCAGATCGCCGACAACCTGCCGGCGAACCTGACGCGCACCGGCGCGCCGGCGATCACGCTATCCAGCAGCGGCGTGGTGGCGGGCGTCACCGTGAACCCGGCATGGGCCGGCAGCGGCAACCTGCTCAACGCCGGCGCCACCTTCAGCGCCGGCGCCGTGGTCACCATCAACATTCCGGTGGTGGTGCAGCCGGCAGCCACCGGCACCCTGGCCAACCAGGGCAACCCGACCACGATACCGACCAATCACGCCGACAACACCACGCCCGGCCTGCCGGCTGGCGTGATCGTGCCGCCCAACAGCCTGCCGCAGCCGACGCCCAACACCGCCAACAACGGTCAGCCGACGGTGATCCACATCGGCGGCGTGGCCGGCACCACCGCGGCGGTCTCGGGCTCGGCCTGGCTGGATAACAACAGCAACCGTGTGCGCGACGGCGGCGATACCCCGCTCTCCGGCTGGGGCGTGGCGATCTACAACGCCGCCGGGCAGATCGTGCCTTGCGTGCCGACGTCGGTTACCACCGGCGTACCCAACACCACCACCGGCTGCATCACCCTGCCGGGCACCGGCCAGTCGCTGTTCAAGACCGACGCCAACGGCAACTACGGCGCCAACAACCTCGCGCCGGGCGGCTATACCATCAAGTTCTTCGACCCGAACAGCGCGACCAACAGCAACATCGTCTACGGCACGCCGATGAATTCGGGCAACAACCCGAATTCGCACGTCGCCACCTCGCACGACGCGCTCAACATCACGCTGGGCGCCGGCCAGAGCATCCCGCAGCAGGACCTGCCGCTGGATCCTTCCGGTGTGGTGTATGACTCGGTCACCCGCGCGGCGATCAGCGGCGCAACGGTGCAGATGTGCGGCCCGGCGGGCTTCAACCCGACGACCATGCTGGTCGGCGGCGCCGGCTATACGGTTACCGGCAGCTGCGCCTCGATGGTGACGGACTCCACCGGGCTGTACCAGTTCCTGCTCACCAGCACCGCCCCCGCGGGCACCTACAGCCTGGTGGTCAGCGCACCGGACCACAAGCCGGCGCCTTCCACCCTGATCGCGCCCTCGCCCGGGCCGTTCACGCCGGCCGGCGCCTCGCCGGTGCGGGTGCAGGCACAGGCGGGCCCGCCCACCGGCGGCCAGCCGACGACCTATTACCTGTCGTTCAACCTGTCGCCGGGTGTCCCCGATCTGATCCACAACCACATCCCGCTCGATCCGGGCGGCGGCGGTGCGTTGTTCCTGCAAAAGGCCGTCAACGTGCAGACGGTGGAGCTGGGCGACTCGGTGCAATACACCTTGCGCATCAGCGCGCCCTCCAGCATCGCCACCAACGTGCACATCTACGACACCATGCCGGCGGGCTTCCGCCTGATTCCCGGCACGGTGACGATCAGCACCGGCGCCGGTATCAGCAAGATGGCCGACCCCGGAGGCTCGCCCGGCCCCAGCCTGGACTTCAACGTCGGCACGCTGCCGACGCCGGGTGCCATCACCACCATCACCTACCGCGTGCGCGTCGGCGTGGGTGCGCAGCAAAGCGATGGCATCAACCGCGCTTCGGCCACGGCCAGCATCGGCGGCGCCAACGCGCGCTCCAACCAGGCGCAGGCGCAGGTGAAGATCACCTCGGGCGTGTTTTTCCAGGAAGCCTGCATCGTCGGCAAGATCTTCATCGACTGCAACAACAACGGCATCCAGGACAAGGAAGAGCTCGGCATTCCCGGCGTGCGCTTCTACCTGCAGGACGGTACCTACCTGATCTCGGACGTCGAAGGCAAGTACAGCTTCTGCGGCCTTCCCGCGCGCACCGCGGTGATGAAGGTCGACGGCACCACCCTGCCCCTCGGCTCGCAGCTGCGCACTTCCAGCAACCGCAATGCGCTGGATCCGAACAGCCTGTTCCTCGACCTGCAGTTCGGCGAACTGCACCGTGCCGACTTCATCGAAGGCTCCTGCGGCCCCGGCGTGGTCGAGCAGACCAAGGCACGCCGCGGCAAGGGCGCCGTGGTCGTGCCGATGCCGGAGAAAAAGGCCAGCCCGAAACTGATCTTCGAGTCAGGGTCGATACGCGATTCGATACCCAAGGAACGAAACGACGTGATGCACTCCTGCTCTGGAGGCACCTGCACCGCACCTGCCACCCCCGCTACCGGAGGTGTCAAATGAGCGCCCTCGTGATGAAGCGCCTGGCCGCCGCGGTAATTGCGGCCACCGTGACGGCCCAAGGGCAACCCGCGTATGCGCAGGTGGCGAGTGACGCCGCCGGCGCCAACGCGCCACCTTCGGCCACTCCTGCAATGACGCCGGGCGAGGCGATGCCGCAAGCACCCGCGCCGATCACGCCCGCGGCCGATCCGCAGGCCAAACCGGCGGCGGCGCCCACGGCGCCGTACGACGGCGCGCCGCAACCGCCGCAGTTCGATACCCACGCGGCGCCTTACCAGGCGCCGGCACAGCCGACCTATCCGGCGGCAATGCCCAATGATCCGTGCCCGTGCGACAACAACGGCAAACCGGGCAGCGGGCGCTTCGACGGGCTCGATTCGCGCGGCGCGCTTACCCCCGGCAATTCCAACCTGCCGGTGCCGGTGACTTCCACGCGCCTGCCCGACCTGCTGCGCTCGGTCTCGCTGCCCGATTCCGGCAAGATCGTGATGGAAATCGAGCGCGACAACCTGCCGGCTGACGGACAGACTTCGGTGCCGCTGACCATCCGCCTGTTCGACAAGGATGGCAAGCCGTATACCTCGGCCACCGAGGTGCTGATCAAGACCACCCGCGGGCGCCTGCGCCGGCCCGATGCGCCGGCCATCGAAATGCCGCGCAACGAGCTGCGCCTCTCCGTCAAGGGTGGCGAGGCGGTGCTGTATCTGATCACCACCCATGAGCCGGGCGACGCGCAAATCATCGCGCAGTCGGGCAACGTGGTTGTGCGGGGCAAGATGAGCATGCTGCCGGACAAGCGGCCGATGATTGCGGTGGGCGTGGTCGAGGGCGCTTTCAACCTGCGCTCGATCGACGCCTCCAAGCTGGCGCAGTCACGCACCAACGACGCCTTCGAGCTCGAGCTGCAGAACATCCACCCTTTCGGCACCGGCGATGGCAAGAGCGAGCTGGGGGCGCGCAGCGCCTTCTTCCTGAAGGGCATGGTCAAGGGCGATTATCTGCTGACGCTGGCCTACGACTCCGAGAAGCAAGCGGGCACCATGCTGATGCGCGACATCAACCCGGACCAGTTCTACCCGATCTACGGCGACTCCTCGGTCAAGGGCTTCGATGCGCAAAGCACGCAGCGGCTGTATGTGCGCGTCGACAAGGGCAAGTCGTTCTTCCTCTACGGTGACTTCACTACCGCCTCCACCACCCCGGCACGCCAGCTCGGCAACTACAGCCGCACGGTGTCGGGTGCGAAGGAGCATTACGAGAACGACGTGATCGCGGCCAACGCCTGGGCAGTGCGCACCACCGCCGCCCGCATCGTCGACGAGCAGCCGGCGCGCGGCACCTCGGGTCCGTACGCGCTGTCGAGCAACGACGGCATCGCCGGCTCCGAGCGGGTCGAGCTGATCACGCGCGACCGCAACCAACCGGCGATCATCCTCAGCGACATCGACATGGTGCGCCTGTCGGACTACGAGTTCGAGCCATTCACCGGCAGCATCATCTTCAAGTCGCCGGTGCCGTCGGTGGACGCCAACCTGAACCCGATCTCGATCCGTGTCACGTATGAAGTGGACCAGGGCGGGCCGAAGTTCTGGCTTGGCGGCGCCGACGGGCAGTGGAAGATATTCTCCAACCTCGAGATCGGCGCCAGCGTGGTGGAAGACCGCAATCCTTCCGATCCCTACCGCCTCTCGAGTGTCAATTCCACCATCCGCCTGGGCAAGGACACCTATGTGGTCGGCGAATACGCGCGCTCCAACCACGAACTGCTGGGCCAGCTCGGCCAGGGCGAAGGCTCGCGCGTGGAACTGCGCCACAAGAGCGAAGACCTGGAGGGCCGCCTCTACTATGGCTCGACCGACACCACCTTCGACAACGTCGCTTCGCAGTTGAACGGCGGGCGCCTGGAAGCCGGCGCGGTGGGTACCTACAAGCTGACCGAACGCCTCGGCGTGCGGGTGGATGCCTACAAGACGGAAGACAAGGTGAGCCAGGCGAAACAGGAATCCGGCTACTTCGGTCTGCGGTACAAGGCAACCGACATCTGGACCCTCGGCATCGGCTACCGCCACGTCGACAACAGCGGCGGACCGGTGAACGCGGCTTCCACCCCGGGCTATTCGGTGATCCCGATGACCCCGGGCTTCACGCCAACCCAGATCAGCGCGCCGCTGTTCGCCGCGCAGCCGGGCCAGGTGATCACCTTCGACGCGCTGTCGCTGTCGGCCGATGCACAGCTCACCGACCGCTTGAAGCTGCTTTCCGAGTACGAGCAGGACGTCGAGCAAAGCAGTCGCCGCCGCGTCACGCTTGGTGGCGATTACCGGCTCAACGACCAGTACCGCGCCTATGCGCGCGCCGAGGTCGCCGATGGCTTAGGCGGCATCAACGGCCTGGGCGTGCCCGACTCGCGCCAGCAGGCAATGGTGTTCGGCATGTCGAACAGCTATACCAAGGGTGGCGAACTGTTCAACGAATACCGCCTGCGCGACGCCATCGACGGCCGCAGCGCGGTCAACGCCACCGGCTTGCGCAACACCTACATGATCCGCGACGGGGTGCGCTTCAACGTCGGTGCGGAACGCCAGCAGACCCTCTCCGGGATCAACGCCACCGCCAACGCGGTGACCGGCGCGCTGGACCTGACCTACGATCCGCGCTGGCGCGGCGCCGCTCGCCTGGAGTATCGCCAGGACCCGAACTACAACAACTATCTGTCGACACTCGCCTTCACCTCGAAGATGAACCGCGACTGGTCCTTCCTCACGCGCAACGAGTACCTGTACAACGCCGCGCGCAACGATACGGTGGCCTCCAACATCCAGGACCGCTTCCAGATCGGCAGCGCCTACCGCGACACCGACACCAACCGGATGAACGCGCTGGCGCTCTACGAGATGCGCTACCAGATGACCGACCCGCAAGGCGGCTACTACTCGCGCCTGTCGCACGTGATGTCGGTGAATGCCGACTACCACCCGAGCCGGCCGCTGTGGATCAACGGCCGCGCCGCGGCGAAGTGGGTGGGCGAGCGCTTTGAAGGTGACATCTCCTCCTCCTACACCGCCATGCTGTTGGGCGCACGCGTGGTCTACGACCTGACGGAGAAATGGGACGTCGGCGCCCAGGCCAACATCATGTACAGCCCGCAAGGCCACAGCAAGCAGACCGCCGTCGGCGTGGAAGCCGGCTACCTGCTGCGCCAGAACCTGTGGGTGACGGTGGGCTACAACATCACCGGCTTCTCCGACCGCGAACTGGACGGCGCCGGCTACACCAACCGCGGCGCCTATATCCGCCTGCGCTTCAAGTTCGACGAAACCCTGTTCGGGGCCAACGACCCGACGGTCAACCACAGCCTGGCGCCGATGAGCGCTTCCGGCCCGGTGCCCGCCGCCGCCGTGCTGCCCGGCAAATAAACACGAGGCCCGCGATGAAACTTTACTTTCTGTCCGCCAATCCGACCGACGAGACCCGCATGAAATCCCTTCGTTCCGCAAGCGCCCGCGGCGCCGCCGCGCTCACCGCTGCCCTCCTCGTTGCCGGCTGCACCAGCAGCGGCGCGCTGCACCCCGGCGCCCTGCCGCCCTATGCCGCGCCTGACCGCATCACCGAGCAGGCGATCAACGCCGACTACGAGTCGATCGAGATGCTGCAACTGCGCCTGGCCCTGCTCAACCGCAACGGCGCCGTGCCGACGTCCAATTACAACTGGGCCAAGGCACAGTGCTGGCTCGACATGGCGCGCCACAACTACCACGAGAACGACCGCACCGGCACCATCGAGTCGGCCATGCAGCAATCGGCCGCGCTGATCAAGGGCCTGGAGGCAAAGGCCAACATCCCGCGCGATACGCCGCTGATTCCCGAAAGCGTAAAAATCCGCGACGACCTCTGGGCCCGCGCGCAGGCCTACAAGCAAAGCCCGCAGTTCTCCTGCGTCGAGCCGCTGGTGGCCTGCTATGAGGTGCAGCTGGTATGGATGGGCCAGGAGTACAGCGAAGGCGGCTGGCGCCA
>DASYEQ010000017.1:0-7998 GCA_036498945.1 Burkholderiales bacterium
TCCTTCTTGCCGCCGTCGCGGAAGTCGGTGACGTACCAGCCGCCACCCTTCAGTTGGAAACCGGCTGCAGTGACCTGCTTGCGGAAATTCTTCGAGCCGCAATTGGGGCAGGTGTCGATCAGCGGATCGCTGATTTTTTGCAGGAAATCCTGAGCGTGACCGCAGTCTTCGCAACGATAGGCGTAAATAGGCATGGCTTCGAACCGGTAAACAGGGCTTGCGCGGACACCCGCCGCAGGCTGAAATGCTTCTAAATCAAAAGCTTAGAATTATAGCGCGAAAACCGCGACAGTGCCGCCGCCAAGCCCGTTTTCGCCCCGCCATAAGCGCATGGAGGGCGACTTGTCCAGGCTACCGGAGTAATATGTCGCGCCTTTGCGCATCCCGTTACATAAGGTCTTTCCGAAGGAATTTCCATGAGCACGCCCGCCTGCACCTGCACCGACATCCACAACCACATCGTCCCGGAGAACTTCCCCGCCTACGCCGGGCGCAACGTCAACGTGCCCTGGCCGTCGATGGCGGAAGCGCACGCCTGCCACCGCCACGTGATGATCTCCGGCAAGGTCTACCGCACGGTGGCCGACGGCTCCTGGAGCACGGCGCGGCGCATCAGCGACATGGACAGGACCGGCGTCACCCGCCAGGCGCTCTCGCCCATGCCCGAGCTGCTTTCCTACTGGCTGCCGCTGGACGACGCCAAGGTGATGATCCGCTACCTCAACGACCAGATCGCCTCGATGATCGACCAGGCGCCGGGCCGCTTCGTGGGCCTGGGCTGCGTGCCGCTGCAGGACGTGGAAAGCGCCATCCGCGAACTCGAATACGTGATGGGCACGCTCAAGTTCCAGGGCGTGGAAATTGCCTCGCATGTGAACGGTGTCTCCATCGGCGACCCGCGCTTTGAACCCTTCTTTGCCGCCGCGGTGAAAATGAATGCGGCGATTTTCGTCCATGCCCTGCGCCCGGCCGGCCAGGACCGCATCGTCGGCGCCTTCTCCGAGCAGGCGGTGGCCTTCCCCGGCGACATCGGCCTGGCGGTCGCTTCGATGATCACCGGCGGCATTGCGGAGCGCAATCCTGGCTTGAGGATTGCGTTCTCCCACGGCGGCGGCGCCTTTGCCATGATGCTGCCGCGCCTGGTGCACGGCTGGAACCACATCCCCAAGGCGAAGGAAAGCCTGCCGAAGTCGCCGCGCGAATACGCGCGCCAGTTCTATTACGACTGCCTGGTGTTCGACCCGCAGGCGGTCAAGCACCTGATCTACAGCTTCGGCGCCACGCAACTGATGATCGGCACCGACTACCCCTTCAACATGGGCGACGCCGACCCGGTTGGCTCGCTGAAAAAGGCCGGGCTGGACGACGAGACCTTTGTGGCCATCATGCAAAAGAACGCCGAGCGTTTCCTCGGCCTGCCGGCGCAATAAGCCGCGGTACGTGGCACGGGCCGCAATAAGCGGCGGCTCGTGGCGCGGGCCGGAGCACCGGCACACAGAATAAAAAGGAGGAGCCCATGTTCAAGCCCGCCCTGGCTTTTGCCTTCAGTGCCTGCCTGCTGGGCCTGGCACCCGCGCCTGCCGTGGCGCGCGACACCGCGCCGCAGGCAGTCGCTCTCGCCAATACCAAAGCCGCGCGCGACTACTACGCGCGCCTGATCGCCGCGCCCGCGCCTGACCTCGCCGAACTCACGCTGCTGATGACCCTGATGCCCAAGGGCGGCGACCTGCATCACCACTACTCGGGCGCGATTTACGTCGAGGATTACCTCGACTGGCTGAAGCTGGCCGGCTGGTGCGTCTACCGCGCCGACAACGCTGAGTCCGGCGCCGCCAGGTACCACGTCGAGACGCGTCCGCGCGACCAGTTGCCGGCCGCCGCTGGCGCGCTGTGCCTGGACGCCGACGCCATTCGCGACGCACGCAACAACGACTTCTACCGCGGCCTGTTGTCGCGCTGGTCCGACAAGGATTATGCCAACCACAACCACGAGCAACCGCCGCCGGACGCGCAGTTCTTCAACACCTTCGGTTATTTCGGCCCGGTCTCGACCTATAACTACAACCTCGCGCTGCGCAACCTGAAGGCGCGCGCGCAGGCGGAAAACGTGCAGTACATCGAGACCATGTTGCGCAGCGCCCCGGCGCGTGCGGAGGTTTATGGCAGTGCCGCCGGCAAGCAGGCCGATGCGCTGGCGCCGGATGCCGACCAGGCGAACGTCGATGCCGCGCTCGCGCCGCTCTACGATGTTCTGGCTGCCGACGCGCACACGCGTGACGACATCGCCAAATACCTGAGCGTGCTCGAAGACGCCGCCGCCGGCATCGACGACGACAGCTTCACTATGCGCTTCCAGGCCTACGTCTCGCGCAACAATCCGCCGGCACAGGTGTTCGCCGGGCTATATGCGGCCTTCGCGGCCACCAATCGCAGCGCCAAGAGCAGCGGCCGCCTGGTGGGCGTGAACATCGTCGGCCCGGAGAACTGGCCAGTGTCCATGCGCGACTACACCCTGCACATGCGCATGTTCCACTTTCTCAGGCAGAAATTTCCCGACGTGCATCTCGACCTGCACGCGGGCGAATTGACGCTGGGCATGGTGCCGCCCGAAGGCCTGCAAAGCCACATCCGCGAAGCGGTGGAAATCGCCGGCGCGCAGCGCATCGGCCACGGCGTGGATTTGCCCTACGAGCACGATGCGGACAGCTTGTTGCGCACCTTGCGCGAGAAAAACGTCGCACTGGAAATCAACCTGACCAGCAACGCCTTCATCCTCGGCGTCGCAGGCGCGGCGCACCCCGTGCAGGTATACCGCCGCCACGGCGTGCCATTCGTGATTTCCACCGACGACCCCGGTGTCTCGCGCGACAACCTGTCGCACGAATACGTACTGTTCGCCAGCCGCTACAAGCCCGCCTACGACGAGCTCAAGCGCACGGTCTATAACAGCATCCGCCATGCCTTCCTCACCGATGCGCAAAAGGCGGCGGAACTGCAAAAGCTGGATACGCGCTTCGCCGCCTTTGAAGCCCGCGTGCGCGAACTGGCGGCTTCATCCGCTCGGAGCACCACGCGTAAAACGCACTAAGAGGCTGCGTTACGCAATACATTGCACCTTCGATCCACATAGGGGGATCGCTTATGACGGCCATGCCTTCCATGCAGCAAAAAATACCGTAGCCTGCGGCGGCGTTTTACCCGGGCAACGAAGGAAGGCTTCTGCATGACCGTATCCATCCGTTCTTTGGGCAGGCTGGCGGCGGCCCTTTTCGGCGTAGCCGCGCTGGCGTCGGCTTCACTCTCCTGCGCGCAAGACAAGTGGCCGAGCCGGCCGGTGCGCATCATCGTGCCGGCGAGTGCCGGCGGCGCCAGCGACGTCGTCGCGCGCATGCTCTCCACCCGCTTAGCCGAAGTGCTGGGCCAGCCCTTCGTGGTCGACAACCATGCGGGCGCGGGCGGCGTGATCGGCGCACAGTTGGTGGCACAAGCCGCGCCCGACGGCTACACGATGCTGATGTCGTTCGATTCCTTCACCATCAACAGCTTCCTGTTCAAGAACGTCCCTGACCCGCTGCGCGATTTCGCGCCGGTCACCCAGGTCTGCCTCCTGCCGCAGGTGTTCCTGGTGCATCCGGGCCTGAAGGTGAAGACGCTGAAGGATTTCGTCTTACTGGCGAAAGCCAAGCGCACACAGCTCAACTACGGCTCGGCCGGCCCGGCGTCCAGCAGCCGCCTGGCCTTCGAACTGTTCGAGGATGTCGCAGGCATCGACGTGGTGGCGGTGCACTACAAGGGTGGCGGCCCGGCGATCCAGGCCCTGCTCTCCGGCCAGGTGCAGGCGATGCTGGTGCAAGGCGGCGGCACCATCCAGCAAAACGTCAAGGCGGGAAAACTGGTGGCCCTGGCGGTGAGTACCGCCGCGCCCTCGCCGCTGCACCCCGGCCTGCCGACGATCGCGGCCAGCTACCCCGGCTTCGAGACGCAATCCTGGGTTGGCCTGGTGGCGCCGGCGAAAACGCCGCGCCCCTTGATCGACCGGCTGAATGCCACCATCGCGAAAATCGTCGCCGAGCCGGCGATGAAAGAACAATTTACGCAGCAGGGCGCGGAAATCGTCGCCGGCTCGCCCGAAGCCATGACCAAGCTGATGCGCGATGAGCAGGGCAAATGGAGCCGGCTGATCCAGAAGCGGAAGATTTCAGTCGACTGACCCGATCATCAGGAGGCAAGGCAATGGCAACCCGCAGCAAGACGCCGGCGGCAAAAAAAGCTGCAATGAAAAGTACAACGGCGCAGAAGCCGACGCGCGGCAAGGCGGCCATCGTGGTGGAAAAAGGCGACCCGCCCCGCGAATACGCCGACCTGCATGATCACCTGCGCGCCCTGGAAAAGGCCGGTTTGCTGGTTACCGTCGACCGGCCGATCAACAAGGACACCGAAATGCACCCGCTGGTGCGCTGGCAATTCGTCGGCGGCATCGAGGAGAAGGACCGCAAGGCCTTCCTGTTCACCAACGTGCACGACAGCCGCGGCAGGAAATTCGACATTCCGGTGGCGGTGGGCGTGCTGGCGGCCAACCGCGAGATATACCGCATCGGCATGGGTTGCGAACTCGATCGCCTGAACGAAACCTGGACGCACGCGATCGCCCATCCGGTCAAGCCGCGCGTGGTGAAAAAAGCGCCCTGCCACGACATCGTGATCACCGGCCGCGAACTGGATCGCGCCGGCAACGCGCTGGACGGCATCCCGCTACCCATCTCCACCCCCGGCTGGGACGTCTCGCCCTATACCACCCTGTCGCAATACATCACGCGCGACCCGGAGACGGGCGTGCAGAACATGGGCATCTATCGCGGCCAGGTGAAGGCGCCAAAACGCCTCGGCATGAACCCATCACTGGAGTTGCGCCCCGGTATCTACATCCACTGGGGCAAGGCCAAGGCGCGCGGCGAAAAGCTGCCGGCCGCGGTGATTCTGGGCGCGCCGCCGTGCGTGGCCTTCACCTCGGCGCAAAAGCTGCCGGAGGACATGGACGAACTGACGGTGGCCGGCGGCCTGGCCGGCGCGCCGATCAACGTGGTGCGCGCCAGGACGGTGGACCTGATGATTCCGGCGGAGGCCGAGGTGGTGATCGAAGGCCTGATCGACACCAAGTGGCTGGAGCCGGAGGCACCGTTCGGCGAATCGCACGGCCATGTCAACCTGCAGGAATTCAACGCCTTCATGGAGGTGACCGCGGTGACGCGGCGCAAGAACGCGATCCTCACCTCCATCATCTCGCAGGTGACGCCAAGCGAATCCAGCCTGATGAAGCGCGTGGCGCTCGAACCGCTGTTCCTCAACCACTTGCGCAGCGCGATGGGTATCCGCGGCGTGAAAAAGGTGTCGATGCACGAGCCGCTGACCAACCTGCGCAAGGTGCTGGCGGTGGTGGTGGAGCGCGACATGCCTTCCACCGAAGTCTGGCGCGCGCTCTACGGCGCGGCGACGCTGTTGCGCGCCGGCGGCAAGCTGGTCGTCGCGGTCAATGAAGACATCGATCCGGATAACGCCAACGCCCTGCTCTGGGCCCTGTGCTACCGCGCCAACTTCGCGCTCGACGTGCAGATCATCGGCCATCGCGACCCCGGCCACGGCCCGCGCAGCAAGCGCAACAATGGCGAGGACGCCTCGATGCTGATCGACGCCACGCTGAAGGAAGCCTTTCCGCCGATCTCCCTGCCCAAGCGCGAGTTCATGGAAAACGCTAAAGACATTTGGGAAGAACTCGGCCTGCCGGCGCTGAAACCGCAGTCGCCGTGGTTCGGCTATTCACTTGGCGCCTGGTCGCCGGAATTCGATCGCTTCGCCGAGCGCGCGGTCAAGGGCGAGTATTTCAAGACCGGCGA
Organism: Burkholderiales bacterium; assembly: GCA_036498945.1. Classification (GTDB taxonomy): domain Bacteria; phylum Pseudomonadota; class Gammaproteobacteria; order Burkholderiales; family JAEUOS01; genus JAQGMJ01. Next base: position 5,892 of record DASYEQ010000017.1, read on the forward strand.
GGAAATGGCCAGGCGCCGGCGCGACGACGTCGAAATGAACACCGAAGCGCGCGACGTCGACGAATCGCGGCCGGCGAAGAAAAAGAAGCGCTGAGGCTTTCGCCTTCGTATCGAGAATTGGCGGCAGGCGATGGCGGGCAAACCAGCGCCCGCCGCAGCCGCTTTACCGTGCCGCCTTGGTATCCGCGACCTGCGCGGCCGGCGCTTGCGGCTCGGCGCCACCGAGTGCCAGGAACAATTGCACGGTATCGGTGTAGCGCTGCGCCTGCGCGCGCACGAAGCCCAATCGTGCACGCTCGTAGACGCGCTGCGCATCCAGCACCTGCAGTACGCCGATGTTGCCTTCGGTGTAGCTGCGGCGCGTGAGGTCGGCGTTTTCGCGCGCGGCATCCTGCGCGTGCGATTGCGCGTCGAGCTCTTCGGCGTCGTGCTGCAAGGCCTGCAGCGCATCGGCCACCTGGCCGAAGGCGGTCAGTACGGTCTGCTTGTAGTTGGCCGCGCCGGCCTGCATCGCCGCCTCGGCGGCGCGGCGCCGGGCGCGCAGGGTGCCGCCGTCGAAAATCGGCGCCAGCAGGCTGCCGGCCAAACCGAAGGCGTTGCTGCCGGCGTCGAACAGGTGCGCCAACTCGGTGGACTGCGGGCCGCCGGTGGCGGAAAGCGTGATCTGCGGATACAGGTTCGCGGTGGCGACGCCGACGGCGGCGGTGGCGGCGTGCAACTGCGCTTCGGCGGCCAGGATGTCGGGACGGCGATGCGCCAGTTCGGAAGGCAGGCTCACCGGCAGGCGCTGCGGCAGGGTGATGCCGGTCATGGTCACGTCCGGCAGGTTGGCGGTCGCGGGCGGCTGGCCCAGCAGCACCGAAAGCGCGGTACGCGCCTGCGCCAGCTCCTGGCGCAGCGGGGGCAATTCGGCGCTGTCGCTCGCCAGCTGGCTTTGCGCGCTGACGGTATCTACGCGCGATACCGCGCCGGCGGCAAAGGCCTGGCCGACCAGGTTCACGTTTTCACGGTCCTGCTTGAGGATTTCTTCGACGGTGGCGATTTGCGCCTGCGCCGAGGCGATGCGCAGCACCTGGTTGATCGCATTGCCGCTTACCGCCAGTTGCGCGGCGCGCAGTTGCTGCCGCTGGTAATCGGCCAGCGCCGTCTGCTGCTCGACCGAGCGGGTGATGCCGCCGGTGTAGTCCAGCGTGTAGCTCACCGTGGCGCCGACGGAGAAATAGGTGAAGATCGGCGGCTTGGGCGAGGTGCCCAGGAACTGGTCGCCGTATTTCTCGCGGCCGATGCCGGCCGTCAGGCCCACTTGCGGATAGCGCCCGCCCGCCTGCGCCGCCGCCAGTTCGCGCGCCTGCTCCAGGTTGGAGGCGGCTGCCGCCAGGCTCTGGTTGCCGGCGAGCGCGCGCTTGACCACATCGTCGATCGCGGGCGACTGGAACAATTGCCACCAGTCGCGGCCAAGGGCCTCGCCCAGCGCCAGTTGCTGGGCATTGGGCGCGTCGGTATGCAGGGGCTCGGCGGTGTACTTGTCCTCGGCAGGGGCGTCCGGGCTCTTGAAGTTGGGGCCGACCATGCAGCCGGCCAGCGCCAGGGTGCCACCCGCGAGCATGAGCGCGTGGGCAATTCGTGTGAGTTTCATTCCATCACCATCGGTTCTTCATCGGCGCTGGCGGCCGTCTTGGGCTTGGCGCCGCGCAGCAGCGCGACCAGCGGCACAGCCAGCATCGTCAGCAGGAGCATGAGCTTGAAATCGTTGTTGTAGGCGATCATCGCCGCCTGCCCGCTCACCTGGGCGTTGAGCGCCGACAGGCCGCTGACGCTGGAAAGCGCATCGGGCATCTGGTTACGCAGCGCGTCGCTGAAAGGCGTGATGCTTTCCGCCAGGCGCGAGTGCATCACCTGCGTGTTGCGCGTGAGCAGCGCGGTCACCGCGGAAATGCCGATACTGCTGCCGATGTTGCGCACCAGGCTGAACAGCGCCGTGCCTTCGTTGCGGAAATGCGTGTCCAGCGTGGCGAAAGTGACGGAGGCCAGGGGCACATAGACGAAGCCGGTACCCAGGCCCTGGATGAACCCGGACCAGATCACCGGGTACTTGTCCATCTGCAGG